>CAJMMN010000054.1 GCA_905214525.1 uncultured bacterium | reverse complement strand
GGTAGTGCCCGAGTTTTTGCGCACTTTGGTCTTCGCCCGTCCCCGTGGCGATGATCAGTTCGCTGACTGTACGTTCTCACCGAGCCTTGACATGTCGAGGTAGCGTCGCGTCGACCACTCGCTGGAAGTTACGTAGCGGACTCTCGCGCAGATGAGCATCAACGCGCTGCGCCCGTCCGGGAAGCTGCCGACCACGCGCGTGCGCCGGCGGATCTCGCGGTTCAGCCGTTCGATCATGTTGTTCGTTCGGATGCGGCGGCGATGCTCGCGGGGGTAGTCGTCGAGCAGGTAGGTCGTGGTCTCGCCGATGCCCTCCCTGAGGCATTTGGCGGCCTCCCTCAGTTTCCGCGCCTCCATGTCCTTGGCGACGGATTCCGCCTTCTCCAGCGCCTTGTCCCTCGATTCCATGGAGAATATGGCCTTCAGCGCGTCGGCGGCCCAGTCCCTGTTTTTGGGGTTGACCTTGGCGAGGATGTTGCGTTCGAAGTGGACCATGCACCGCTGGTAGCGGGCGCCGGGCAGCAATTCGTTCACAGCCGCCACCAGTCCGGCGCACCGGTCGCCCGTCACCAGCCTCACGCCCTTGAGGCCGCGCGCGAGCATGCCTTTGATGAATTCGCGCCAGCTTTCCGAGTCCTCCTTCATGCCCTCGGCCACCGAAAGCACCTCGCGCCGCCCGTCCATACCGACGCCGACGGCCACCAGGATGCTCACGTTCTCCACGGACCCGCCCCAGCACCTTTTGTGCCACACGCCGTCCATGAACAGGTACGGGTAATCCTGTTCGAGGGGCCTGCCACGCCATTCGTCGATGTCGGCGTATACCTTCTTGAGCTTGTCGCTCAGGGTCTGCGAGGGCATGCGGTCGCCCCACAGCAGCTGGCTGACATCGTCGACCTGCCGGGTGGAGACGCCGGCCAAATACATGTCGATCAGCGCCTCCTCGACGCTCTCCTCGCGCCGACGGTATCGTTCGATCACCGCCGACTCGAACACCGCCCCTTTCAGTTTCGGCACCTTGAGACTCATCTTGCCGGCCTTGACGGTCAGGTCGCGCTCGTAGTGGCCGGCCCGGTAGGCCTTCCGCTCCCCGCTGCGCTCGTAGCGCGCGGCGCCGGTGATCTCGTCGGCCTCCGCGTCGAGCATCGCGTTCAGGGTCTCCTCGACGCTTTTGCGGACCATCCGGTCCAGGGTGGTCTCCAACATGGCCTGGTCGACCTGTAGAATCTGCTGTGACATGGCTTCGTGCCCTCGTTTCCAATCGCGGTTTGTTTTGTTTGGCGACAGAAAATCGTACACAGGACACGGGCCATGTCTCTATCTCAGGCCCTCAACCAATTTGCGCAAAATCTCGGGCGTTATC
>CAJMMN010000053.1 GCA_905214525.1 uncultured bacterium | reverse complement strand
TGGGGTGGGGCGCGAAATCCGGACTTGTTAAGCCGGTGAGATAGGCGTGAAGCGCTTAAGCGCTAGGCTTGACGGACTTGCTCGTTGCCAAGTCCTCTTCGTATTCAAGCGGCGTCTTCATTGCAATGGAGGAATGAGGACGGACATGATTATAAACATGGATCCAGTGAGTCACGGCGGTGACCGCTGCTTCGTGGCCGGCAAACCTTTTCCAGCCAATGAGCACCTCGCGCTTTAGCGAGCTCCAAATCGACTCGCCGGGCGCGTTGTCCCAGCAGTTCCCCGACCGGCTCATCGACGGCCGCATGTTCAGCTGAGCCAGGCGGCCCTGAAACTTCTGAGAGCAGTACTGCGAACCTCGATCCGAGTGCACAATCGTGCCGACCACGGAAAGTCTCTCCTGCCTGCGTGTCTGCACAGCCATGTCCAGGGCCTTCAAGATGAGCTCCGTTGTCATCTTCGTATCGATCGCCCACCCCAAGATTCTCCGGCTGCCCAGATCCATGAAGGTCGCCAAGTACGAAGTTCCGTTCGGCGTCGGCAGGTATGTAATGTCCGAAACCCAAGCGCGATTGAGCTTTCCAGGGCTGAAGTCGCGGTTGAGAAGGTTGGGATACACCGTCATGTCGTGGTTGCTGTCCGTTGTCTTGTAGGGGCGCTTGCTGTGTCGATATCCGATGAAGCCGTTGGTTCTAAGCAGGCGCTGAAGGCGGGTAACGCCGACCCGGATCCCCCGCTTGCGCAGGAGTTCATGGAACTGACGGTATCCGGGCGTGTAGCCGAGCAGTCCGCGCAGGCGGCGGACGCTTGCAAGCACGGTCTCGTCGCTGAGCATTACTCGCTTGGGAACATGAAGTTTCTTTCGAGGTCGGCCATTCCGGCGGTGCAGCCATTCGTAATACCCGCTGGTGCTGACGCCAAGGATGCGGCACCGTTCAGAGAGTGGCATGCCATAGAGCTCGCGATCCGCGAGGGTCTCACGAATGAAGGCGTACCTCACTTGAGGCCGGTCGTGCTGAGGTACGCCGCGAATTTTTTTAGCAGCGCACACTCCTGACGGGAGCGCGCGAGCTCAGCTCGCAGGCGAGAAATTTCAGCCTGCTCGGGCGTGACCTTGCGGGCAGGATCATCAGTGGAGAGTTTACCGTTGCGAGCATCGCGCAGCCAGGCGTAGAGGGTGTTGCGGTCAATGCCGAGTTCGTCAGCGACATCGCAGGCTCGACGTCCCTCATTTTGAACGAGGTGGACGGCATTGAGCTTCATTTCGTTGGTGTATTTGCGGCGAGGTGCAGCCATGAGAAGGACTCCTAACAGGGGGGGGGGAAGGTATCGTGACCTATTTCGCCCTCGTTAACAAGTCCGGAAAAAGCACCCTCATCTCA
>CAJMMN010000052.1 GCA_905214525.1 uncultured bacterium | reverse complement strand
CTTCTTTGCGTCCAGCGCACGCGCCAGACGAATGGCAAGTTCTTTGCTTTCCATAGATGTTCTCCTTAAAGGGGTAGGTTTCGGGCTGCGGGAGGTTCTCTCCCTCCGGCCCTGCGGGCCACCACTCCCCCTCTGGCGCAAGCGCCACCTCCCCCGTCCCGGGGGAGTCTGTCTCGCAGAGGGAGCTGCCGCCCGCAGGCGGCTGAGGGAGAGAGCTTCGCCTTTACCCGAAGTTTTTCTGTATTATGCTGCCGGCTGGCTCTCGGTATCGGTGGAATCCGTGTCGGTGCTCTCGCTCTCCGCCGTGGACTCGGACGCCATGATGTCGGTGACCTGGTTGGAGCCGTCGAGGTTCTCGTTCTTCTGCGCGTCGTCCGCCTCGGCCATCAGGCCGCCCATCTGCTGGATGTTCGGGTCGGTGGCCGTGTAGCCGGACAGGTCAATGACATTGTCGCACAGGTTCAGCTGGCTGGCATCGACGGGACCGGTGTTCTCGCGGAAGTACTGGTTCAGCAGGTCCGCATCCGCCTGCCGCGCGGGGTACAAAAGCGACTGGCCGTTGTACTGCGGGCCGCTGATGACCGGCATCTGGCAGATCATGATCTTGCTGGAATCAATTTTCAGCATACTGATGGCAAAGCTGATGAGGTCGGACGCGCTGAGGTTCGTCTCCATATAGTTCAGCACGGCGGGGGTCAGCTTGGCGACATCCCAGATGTTGCCGATGCTCTTGAGCTTGCGGAACAGCGCCGCGTAGAACTGGCGCTGCATGTTCAGGCGGCCAATATCGCCGTCGGGGTAAATTTTACGCGCACGCAGCAGGAACTCCATCGACGCACCGTTCAACGTCTGGTAGCCGGCGTGAATGACGCTGTCTCCCAGCCCCAGCGCGGCGTAGTCTACATCCATGGGGACGTTGATCTCCACGCCGCCGAACAGGTCTACCAGCTCGGTCAGCATTTCCAGACGGATCGTGATAAAGCCGTCGATGGGCAGCTTGTACTGGTCTGCGACCAGCTCACACAGGGCGGCCATGTTGTTGTTGCTGTCGCTGCCCTGGGTCTTGGCCACACCGTTGATGCGGTAGTTGCCGGAGACGCTCGCGTCCGTCGTGACCATTGTATCACGCGGGATCTGCAGCATCTTCATCTCGCCCGTCTCATTGTTGAAATGGACGTACAAAATCATATCGGTCATGCCGTCGTTGACGTTGGAGTCATTGGCCGCACCTGCGGACAGGTCGCCGGTGGACGAACGGTCAACACCGGTGACAAGGATGTTGAACTCCTTGCCCTGGAATTCCTTGGGCGTGTTGATGAGCTGGTTCAGCTTGATGTTGCCGCCCGCCGGGGTGATGGCCCCCATGATGAGCGCGAACGCACCGCCGAAGATCAGCGCGATGACCAGCAGCGTGATGAGCAGGATCT
>CAJMMN010000051.1 GCA_905214525.1 uncultured bacterium | reverse complement strand
TCCACGGCCGTGTAGGCGCCGCAGTTGATCACGGTGCCGTAGAGCGACCAGTCGTACCGCGAATAGGCCTCCGGGTCGGACATGTCGAAGGTGTCGATGTCGCAGAAGTCGAAGTCCTTGGCGATGCCGCGCCCCTCGGCGAGCGCGCGCACCGCATGGCCCAGCTGGCCGTTGCAGCCGGTGACGAGCGTGCGTTTCGGCGCCATCGGGACGACGTCCCTGAGCATCGGGTGGTTGAGGTCGGCCTCGGATACGGTGGCCTCCTCCAGCGGGATGGGCCACCCGATGGCGAGCTCGGGATCGGCGAGGTTCACGAACGTGCAGGTCCTCTTGAGCTCGAGCGACCAGTGGGCGTCCACCAGGTAGGTGTAGGCGGTGCCGTCCTCCAGGGCCTGGAAGGAGTTGCCAACGCCGCGCGGGACGTAGATGGCCCTGGACGGGTCCAGGGTGCAGGTGAACACCTTCCCGTAGGTGGCGCTGCCCTCGCGCAGGTCGACCCATGCGCCGAAGACCGAGCCGCGGGCGACGGAGATGAACTTGTCCCAGGGCTCCGCGTGGATGCCGCGGGTGACGCCCTTCTTGTCGTTGTAGGAGATGTTGTTCTGGACGACCCTGAGGTCCGGGATGCCCAGGGCGGTCATCTTGGCGCGCTGCCAGTTCTCCTTGAACCAGCCGCGCGAGTCGCCGTGGACGGCGAGGTCGACGACCATCAGGCCCTCTATGCCGGTCTCGGTGACGGAGAGGTCCTTCTCGAATGCGATGTCAACCATGTGGGAAAAGCTCCTATCGAAGAGGTTGGATAACCGGGGGCGCCCGCGCGGGGACGCAGGATCATCCCCATGCCCTGCGGCCCCGCGCGGGCGCCCCGCGGTGCGGTTCGCCGGGACGCGGTCTTACTGCCCCTGCGCGCGGTAGCGGGCCTCGGTGGCCTCCTTGGCCGGGCGCCACCAGGGCTCGTTCTCGACGTACCAGTCGATGGTCTGCTTCAGGCCCCCGGCGAAGTCGGTGTGCGCCGGCCTCCAGCCCAGCTCGCGCTGGAGCTTGGTGCTGTCGATGGCGTAGCGGCGGTCGTGGCCGGGGCGGTCGGCGACCCAGTCGAAGTCCTCGGGGTCCTTCCCCATCGCCTCGAGGATCATGCGCAGGACCGTGATGTTGTTCCTCTCGCCGTCGGCGCCGATGAGGTAGGTCTCCCCCATGCGGCCCTTGGTGAGGATGTCCCAGACGGCCGAGGAGTGGTCCTCGGTGTGGATCCAGTCGCGGACGTTCTCGCCGCGGCCGTAGAGCTTGGGGCGCACGCCGTCGATGATGTTCGTGATCTGGCGCGGGATGAACTTCTCCACGTGCTGGTAGGGGCCGTAGTTGTTGGAGCAGTTGGAGATCGTGGTGCGCAGACCGTAGGTGCGGGTCCAGGCGCGCACGAGCATGTCGGAGGACGCCTTGGTCGAGCTGTACGGCGAGCTCGGG
>CAJMMN010000050.1 GCA_905214525.1 uncultured bacterium | reverse complement strand
GTTATGTACTGTATTGTCACGCCTTGAATTTCCGGCCGACTTTGGTGCTCCCCCCCCCGCCGCGATTCCGCTATGGGGCGGGTTCTAGTGATCGTTGCAACACCTGACCTACCGCAAGGAGGGTCAGGTGACCAGAAGCCACCGAAACGAAGACCGTGGCGGGGAACACCGTTGGACGTTCAACGGCGTCGAATATCCGACGAGGAAGCTGATGTGCGAGGCGAGACGCGCCGAGTACGTGCGCCTGCTGGACGAGGAAGGCATGAACTTCACCCAGGCCGCGCACGCGGTCGGCGTCTCGAAACGCACCGGCAAGGCGTGGCGCAACGGCAGGACGCGCGCCACGGGAAGGAACGAGAAACCCCTGGTGGACTGGTATCGTTCCACCATGGACAAACCCAAGACCCTCCATCCGCGCTACCTGAGCCAGGAGGAGCGCATCCAGATCGCGGACCGTCTGCGTCTGGGCGATTCGATCCGCGCCATCGCCCGCCTGCTGGGCCGCGACCCCGGCACGGTCAGCCGCGAGGTCGAGCGCAACAGGAATCCCGAGTCCGGCGGTTACGAGCCTTACCGCGCCCAGCAGAAGGCCGCGGACCGGCTCAAACGCCCCAAACCGCGCAAGGCGGCCGAGGGCACGCGACTGTGGGACGAGATCGCCGCCGGGTTGCGCAGGCATTGGAGCCCGGAGCAGATAGCCAACCGGCTGAGGCTGGACTTCCCGGATAATGGGGATATGCACGCGAGCGTCGAGACGATCTACCAGGCCATCTACCTGCAGGCCAGGGGCGAACTCAAGCAGGAGCTGAAACGCGCCATGAGGCAGGGGCGAACCGCCCGCAGACCCCAAGGCGGCCAAGGCCGCAAACCCCGTTTCCGCGAACCCATGGCCATGATCTCGGAGCGACCCCCGGAGATCGAGGACCGGGCGGTCCCGGGCCACTGGGAGGGCGATCTCATCACCGGCAGCCGCAACAAAAGCGCCATCGGCACGCTCGTCGAGCGCACCACCAGGTTCACGATCCTGCTGCACCTGCCCGACGGGCACGACGCCGAACACGTCCAGCAGGCCATCATCGACAAGATGCAGCACCTGCCCAAACTCCTGCGCAACAGCCTGACCTGGGACCAGGGAGCGGAACTCGCCCTGCACAAACGGATCGGCGCCTCGCTGGACATGGCCGTCTACTTCTGCGACCCGCACTCCCCGTGGCAGCGCGGCACCAACGAGAACACCAACGGGCTCCTGCGCCAGTACTTCCCCAAAGGCACCGACCTATCCGTCTACCCGGAGGACTACCTCGACGCGGTCGCCGAGGAACTCAACGACCGGCCACGCAAAACCCTCGGGTTCATGAAACCAAGCGAGAAGATCATCGAACTGCTCGACGCCGCGTGATAACCTCAACAACCGACAACGTGACCATGGAAGGCCGCTCAAACCTCAGGTGTTGCAACCACCACTAGAATCCGCCCCACACGCTGGCAGACCAACACCACTGTGTGCATTCTCTGCGTCGGCGGCAGTCC
>CAJMMN010000049.1 GCA_905214525.1 uncultured bacterium | reverse complement strand
GCCGCGCGGCAAGGAGATATATTGCCAGACCGGAGGGGCGCCGGGGGCGGGAATCTGGGCGTACACATTTCCTACACAATTTGGGATCCGACTAACGTTTGCCAGCCGTTAACTACCGCTCACCGAGCATCTCTTTATATAAGGCAGTCTCATGGTTAAAGCGGATACGTTCCCCTAGCTAAAGCACAGCCAGCATCGAGCAACTCATCACGTTCTTCCACCGAGAACCCCTCGGCGTAGACGCGCACCACTGGTTCGGTCCCGCTAGGACGGACCAGCAGCCACGTGTCATCCTCGAATGCTAAACGCAAGCCATCCATATGACTAACGTTTTGCGGCACCTTGCCACAAATCGACTTGGGGTTTACGCCCGGCAGCAGGGTTCGTAACGTTTCGGCATCTTCGGCCTCAAGGCGCAAATCGCGTCGACCGTAACTCGTCTTACCAAAACTGTCCTCGAGTTGGTCGACCAGAACGCCCAAAGGCGCGTCCGTCTTTGCCATAAGCTCACACAGAATCAGACAGGCGAGGATTCCATCGCGCTCGGGCATATGCGCGGCGATGCCGATACCACCGGCTTCCTCGCCGCCTATGAGGACGCCACCCTTCTTCATCTCTGCCGCTATATATTTGAAACCGACTGGTTTGACGGTCACGCGGCAGCCAAGCGCCTCGGCAATGCGACGCACGAGCGTCGAGCACGAAAGATTGACGACGACGCGTCCCTCCAAATTACGAAATTGAACCAAGTCGCCCAAAACGAGCGCCATGATCTGATGCGGATGTATATATCTGCCGCGCTCGTCAACCGCGCCGATACGGTCGGCGTCGCCGTCGGTCACCAGGCCAGCGCAAGCTCCGTCCTCGATAACCGTATGCTCGCAAGCGTCCACCCACGGCTCAACGGGGTCGGGGCAGATATCTTCTTGGTCAGGCGCCTGCCCGGCGTGAATCTCGTGCACCTCAACGCCAAGCTCGCGCAGCAAGTCGGCTAGATAGCCCTGGGCTGCGCCGCCCATGGGGTCAACAACCACGCGCAGGTGCGCGGCGCGGATGGCTTCGGCATCGACAAACGATGCCACCGCTTGCATATAGTCAGGAATGATATCCGCGGTGCGATATTGCCCCTCGATCCCCATTGGCTCGGGAGCCATGGTCTCTTCGAGCTCTTCGATGACATCCTGGTTGGCGGTCGAGCCGTCACCCATGCGAATCTTGAGACACAGATAACCCTGCGGATGATGGGACCCCGTCACCATGAGCGCGCCGCACGCCTCACCGTCATAAGCCGCCGCCCACGTAAGGGCAGGGGTCGGAACAGGTCGCGAAGCGAGCACGGCGTCTAGCCCGTGCGCTGCTAGCACACCCGCCGCAAGCTCAGCGAACTCGCGCGCCAGGGGCCGAGTGTCGAACCCTATATATACCGTTTTGCCCGGATTGGTCTTTTGCCACAACTCGCCGACGGCATCGGCGATACGGGCAACGTTATCGGCAGTGAAGTCCTCATCGACGCGAGCGCGCCAACCGTCAGTTCCAAAATGAATTATCGCGCACACGCGCAGACACCTCACAGTGTTTGGATCATGGTACGCATGAGGTATACCCGCGATACACGCTCGGCAACCTGCCGGCACCAGCATTCACCATTTGGGCAAATGCTGCCGAGGACATGCAGGCAATCAAAACCACCCCTAAAAGGGGTGGTTTGCTCTTAGGGTATAACCCTTGGATT
>CAJMMN010000048.1 GCA_905214525.1 uncultured bacterium | reverse complement strand
AAATCCAAGTTAGACCATTTCAAATGGTTCGATGTCTGCCCGGATGCGACACATCATGTGTGTCCATCCTCGCAGTATCCGGTTCTCAAGGTGCACGCCCCGCGGCTGATCCGGTCCGACCGGGCCGCGCGGCAAGGAGATATATTGCCAGACCGCGAAGCCCTGTGGGACGTCAATTCCACTCTTCACAAGTCCTACACAACATATCGCTTTCTATAGCTAATAGAAAGACTGGTGCGGATCTTCCGCACGTATCAGATGATGACCCTTTGGTTCAGGAATATATAGAGATCGGTCACCTGTAAGTGTCTATCTACCCGCGCTTTTAGCAATGTAAACCGCGCTTCAGATAAAAAGAGGGAGCGCCGCGCACAACGCGACACTCCCCTAGCGATTCAAGAGAATCTATTAGGCCTCGAGAGCCTTCTTGGCGATGGTAGCCAGCTCGTTGAAGGACTCGATGTCCTCGTAAGCCATCTGAGCCAGGACCTTGCGGTCGAGCTCGATGCCGGCAACCTTCAGGCCGTGCATGAACTGAGAGTAAGAAATATCGTTCAGGCAAGCAGCAGCGTTGATACGAGTGATCCAGAGAGAACGGATCTCGCGCTTCTTGTTGCGGCGATCACGATACTGATACTGCAGGGAGTGCTGGACCTGCTCTTTAGCATGCTTGTAAGTACGCGAAGCGGCACCGTAGTAACCCTTCGCACGGTGCATAACGGTACGGCGCTTCTTCTTGGCGGCAACAGCGCGCTTAATACGTGCCATGTTCTATCAACTCCTAGACGGTAAAACGAAAAACGGGAACGCGAACTTAGGCGAGACGCGACTTGATGACCTTGCGGTCGGCAGCGGCGATCTCGGTCTCCTGACGGAAGCCACGCTTACGCTTGGTGGACTTCTTGCTCAGGATGTGGCTCTTGAAAGCCTTGGCGCGCATAAGCTTGCCGGTACCAGTCTTGCGGAAACGCTTCTTGGTGCCGCTGTGGGACTTCATCTTAGGCATGAAATACTCCTTAATCGGTTACAGAACACTAGTTACTTGCTATCGCTTGCCGCTTTATCCTCATCGAAGGCGCCCTTAATCGGGGCGAGCAGCATAAGCATGTTACGGCCTTCCATCTTAGGCTTGGACTCGACCGTAGCGTAAGGCTTGAGATCCTCGGCGAGACGCTCGAGAACGTTAAGGCCCTGCTCCGGGTGAGCCATCTCACGGCCGCGGAACATGATGGTGATCTTAACGCGTGCGCCCTTCTTGAGGAAACGCAGAACGTGGCCCTTCTTGGTCTCGTAGTCGCCAACGTCGATCTTGGGTCGGAACTTCATTTCCTTGACCTCGACCTTGGACTGGTTCTTACGAGCAGCCTTGGCCTTCATGGCCTGCTGGTACTTGAACTTACCGTAGTCCATGACCTTGCAGACCGGCGGCTCCGCGTTGGGAGCGATCTCGACCAGGTCGAGACCCTGATCGTCGGCGACGCGCTGGGCATCGCGGATGGCGAACAGGCCGAGCTGAGAGCCATCGACGCCAATCAAACGACACGAAGATGCAGTGATCTCGTCGTTGATGCGGGTGTCATCAGACTTAGCTATTTTCCCTACCTCCATTCATAAAAAAATAACCCGGCGCTTCTCAGCAACCAGGTCGTACACATAGACTTCCTCGATTTGAGGAAGGGAATCTAAGTTGTATGACCAGTCAGCTGCTCATTGGCGCCAAAAGGTGGGAACCCTCAGGTTCCTCTTTAGGGCATTGTGGGAACAACGCCTTGCGAATAATAACACGTACAGCGCGTTATCACATTACGTACACGAAAAAGGGACCTTGACCCCCTTGAACCCTTGATTCTCATCTTCATTGCAACAGACTCAGGACTCAGCGCAACGCGTT
>CAJMMN010000047.1 GCA_905214525.1 uncultured bacterium | reverse complement strand
GTTGCCGAGCATATGGGGGCGCTCGCCGACCAATACAATCTGCCGCCCGAGCTCATGCGCATCGAGATCACCGAGACAGCCTATACGGGAGAGTCCGAGGCCGTGGACAAACTGACGGCCGACCTGCACACCCGCGGTTTCTCGACCTACATGGACGATTTTGGCACCGGCCAGTCCACGCTCGCGATGCTCAAGAACGTCAACGTCGACGTCATCAAGCTCGACCGCACGTTTGTGCCCGTCGACGGCGATCAAGGCCGCAGTGTGCAAATCATTTCATCGATGCTCGAGATGGCGCAGTCGCTCCATCTGCCCGTCGTGGTCGAAGGCATCGAGACCAAAGAGCAGGCAAGCATGCTACGCCAAATGGGCGCCCGCTACGCTCAGGGCTTTCTCTACTACCGCCCCATGCCGGCAAAGGATTTTGAGGCATTGCTCGATGGTGGCGACAGCGACTAGTACGCTCGCGCGCAAACGCCACCGTCGAGGGAGCGTTTGTTCCCATGAGCTAACTAATACCCCAATCTAAACCGAATTGGGAGTAAGATACAAACCATTGTTCCATCCAAGGAGGTCATCCATCATGAACGAGTCGTATCGCCTGGGCGAGCAATCAATCATCGCTCATCTTCAGCGACTTGCGAACGGGGCCTCAACCACCGAGCTCGATGTTGCCGCGCTGCCCCCGGAGTTGCGTGCCATTGGTGAGCAACTGCAGAAAACGCTCGCCATCCTGCAACAAGAACGCGAGCTGCTTGAGCACGGCGCCTATATCGACTCGCTCACCAATCTTGGCAACCGTGGCGGGCTCGACCGCCATGTCGATCAGCTCTGGCGCAAAGGCACCCCCTTCACCTGTGCCTATATTGACATCGATCGCCTCAAGCATTGCAACGATAAGTTTGGCCACGCCGAGGGCAATCGCTACATTCTGAGCATCTGCCGCGCACTCACCGAGACCATGGAGCACGATGAGCTGCTGTTCCGTATCGGTGGAGACGAATTTGTACTTATATCCCCCACGACAGACGAAGCCGAGCTCGAGCAGCGCCTGGAGCGGACGCGTGCCAATCTTATCGAGGCAACATCGGACGGCAAGGCGCCCATGATCGCCAGCTTTAGTTTTGGCTGCTCGCGCGTCGACCCGCTTGCAGGCGATACGCGTCGCCAGATGACAAAGGACGCCGACCGCAAAATGTATCGCTACAAGCTCATGTACCGTGTGCAACAACCGGAAGAAGGCGATGCGCCGCAACGCCCGGTCACCGAACAACCCCCCCCCTGCAACGACCGAGTGTTCCAAGCGATCTCCATGAGCTCCGAGACACGCTATCCGTTCATCATTAACCTCGACACCGGCGAATCGCAATGGTCGGTTAATGCCGTGCGCGATTTTGACCTACCTTCCCAGCATCCCTACAACTCGCTCGATATATGGCTTGCCCGTGTTCACCCCGAGGACCGCGACAACGTACGTGCCGAGCTCGATATGGTGGTAAACGGCACGTGGCACTTCCACTGCATGCAGTATCGCGTCATGAATACCGCCGGAAAATACGCGCTTTGCGACTGCACGGGTTACCGCCTGGACGGCACCGATACCGAGCCCAACATGTATGTGGGCATTGTCACCAACCGAAGCTTGGCAGATACGACCGATTCCGTGACCGGTCTGGGCGATATCCACGCCCTGGTCAACGCCATTGGCGAGATGCGTCGCGTGGCACGAAACGCGGGCTTGATCGCCATTAAAATCGACGAAATCGCACAGGTCAATGCCCGCTTTGGCTTTGATGCAGGCGACCGCGTTTTGGCAGAAAGCGCCGCCTGCCTCATGGATTGCTCGCGCGGCAAGGGTCGTCTGTTCCGCTCGACCGGACCGATGTTCGTGGCGCTCTTTGACGAGCTTGATCCCGAAGAGACCGACGCGGTTGCAGACGAAATCGAACGGTTCTTGGGATCGCCCGTGCTCCTTGGCTCATTTGAATATCAGCCGCCCCTTCGCGTGGCGACGCTTCATCTGGACGCCGTCGACCGACAGCCCGTTTCCATTTTGAACGAACTCAATGCGCTGATTAAAGAGGCGCCGCAGGTACCGGGCACCAAGCTGGACTAGCGTTATGGGGCGCATGATGGTTAATTTCCGATCTCAACCGAACACATTGGGCAAATAGGTCGTACCCGCAGTTAGCCGAACGTCCCCGCAGTCCCTCCCGGGGCCCGGGGGCACCGTTTCGATACTCTTGGTTTACTTTGCCTGATGCAAATAAGTGCTCAACAAGATAGAACCTATCCCCCGCCACGGATATGCCCTCGAGCAAATCTGTTAAGCCAAGCCTATCAAATTCTATTGACAATTGGCTGCATTGGTCCATTTTGTCGTCCAGCCACTTCCGCTGGCTATCGCCTCATAAACACAAACCTAACGAGCCGCACGAACGACAAAGAAGCCAAGCTGAACAGAAGTAGAACCAAAACTTCAAAAACGCTGGTATTCCAATCACGTACCCAGCCCTCTACCGCCCACAAGAAAAACAGCAGCCCCATCCATAACGTCACAGAAGAAATCAGCTTTGCGTAAGGGCGTATATCAATCTCGCTCTCCCTTTTTGTGACATCATATCCAGCAATTGAGCAGAGCCATCTTCCTCTTCGGTATTGGATTGAAAGGACAATCAAGGCAATCGAAGTCATCAAGCAAACAGCATCCTCTGTTTCCATAGAGTTTCCTTTGCTTTCCATCCTAGTTACGCATTCACAATCGAATCAAACCAAGTATGAATTACTCGATAGCAACCGCCTTAGTATAAACCATAGCCGCACAGCAGCCCGCCTTCTAAGACCTCAGAGTTCGCCATCGAATGCGACCCTTGATTCTCATCTTCATTGCAACAGACTCAGGACTCAGCGCAACGCGTTGC
>CAJMMN010000046.1 GCA_905214525.1 uncultured bacterium | reverse complement strand
CCTCGGTGAACTTGGCGGGGTCGTCGAGCGCGAGGTCGCCGTAGACCTCGTCGGTAGAGACGTGGTGGTAGCGGATGCCATACTTCCTCACGGCCTCCAGCAGGCGGAAGGTGCCCTCCACATTGGTGCGAAGGAACGGCTCCGGGTCGGCGATGGAGTTGTCGTTGTGGCTCTCGGCGGCGTAGTGCACGATGGCGTCGTGGCCCGGGACGATCCTGTCCAGCAACTCCGCGTCGCAGATGTCGCCCACGACGAGCTCCACGCGGTCCGAGGGCAGCCCGGCGATGTTCTCGGGGTTGCCGGCGTAGGTCAGCTTGTCCAGGACGGTCACGTGGACGCCCGGGTGGTTGTTCACGACGTAGTCCACGAAGTTGCTGCCGATGAAGCCGCAGCCGCCCGTGACGATGATGTTCTTAGGTTCAAAGATCTCAGACATGAAAATCCAATCTGAAGCATGTACAGCTTCTTTAGTATGCCGCAGGAAGTGACGACGCGACACTATTCAACAAAACTATCGGACATTTCGGCATGCGATAAGAGCCATAACCTTCGCAGAATTACCTCCCGTACAAAACGCCTCCGGAATGCAGTCTTTGTCGTAGTGAAAAACCGAATCCCCAGTTATTTCACGTAAGTACTTATAGAAGAAATCCTCCCAGCTTTTAAACTTCTCACTGTTTACAAAGGCTTCTGGGGTTTCCAAAACCGTCTTAACATCTAGCCCTGAAATTACGCCGGAGCTCAGCAGAAGCCATTCGAACGACTCGGGAAGACAAACCGTAACAGTATCGCGGTGAATGTCTTGCAGCTTAAGGACGCGGTCCGCATAGCACCCAAATGCCGCTCCGTCCGCAACAACAAACACGCGATCGTCGAAATGCTGATCCAACCAGCCCAAAATCGCGCTGTTCGTCATGGCCGAAGCACAGGTAAGCTCACTATCAGCGAAATGCCGTTCAAAGAACTGGAAACCAGACTTACTGTCCTCGCATAGAAGGATAGAAAAGTCCTGTTTTGGCGCCGATCGGGAAATGGCATAACGATGATTCCCGCGATCTTGATAAACAGGGACGAAAGAATGGTATTTTCCGCTCGTCTTAATCTTGTAAATCTCATCCACGCTATACGGAAGATTGGGGAAATCAGCCCTTGAGATCAGCACGAAATAATTCGAGGAATACAGTACATGATGAGCAAACTCATCAGAATGGATCTCTTTTAAGCCCTCATCGACAAATACAATCGAGTCATGAACGGACGAAAGCTGGTTTCGCCAATCATAATCGGTCAAAGCGACACAGGGACAATCACATTGCAAGGAAACACCCGACTGCTCGCCCGTTCGCATGTAGTCTGCGACCATGTCAAACAGTGTCGTCTTACCCGTGCCGCTATCGCCACGCACAATAGTGATGTTCCGCTTGATGGTAAATGTGTACTTAGTTCCCCTACGGCGGAAAATCTTAACGAGATGCGAACCGTTCATAAGCAGTACCTACAGATACGGAATCGACTCGTGAATCAATTCGGCCATGTTGTGAACGATTCGGCCGCTATTCACGACTTTAATTTTAAAATCCTCGCGACCAAAGTCCATCACATGATAGAGATTCACAACGAGCTTGCGGCCTTTCGCCATGTCGAGAATCCACTTGGCACAGTTGTCACCACAGGTAGAAGCGTTAAAAATATGCTTACGATCAAATCTCATAAGCAGCAGCGTTTTCACGCCACCAGAAAGCTGGAGTGGGGAGATGGATCCAAGCACAGGGCTTTCGATGACGTTTTCGGAGACAACAACCGATCGATCGACATCTTTAATTATCGAAACTGCATAGGGATCCGTAATCCAAGAAGACCGGTAAGAGTTTTTGAAATATGTCGCTGTGTTGTAAATCGCTTCTGGCATATCGCCAAAGTAGACGCTTAACACATCCACTCCCAATCATATTGTCTTTATGGTCCACGTAATCATAACGAAAGGGGCCACCAGATAAACGGTGACCCCTAAAAGAAAACAAGCTGGCGCTAGTACTCGCGCGGGCTGTTGACGATCTCGCCGGCGGCGACCTTCTTCAGGTGCCGGCCGTAGACCGACTTGCCGTAGGCCTCGGCGGCCTCCTCAAGCTCCGCGGTCGTGATCCAGCCGTTCTCCCAGGCGATCTCCTCGGGCACGGACACGGGAAGGTCCTGGGAGTGCTCCACGGCGCGGACGAACTCCGCGGCCTCATGCAGGCTCTCCATGGTGCCGGTGTCCAGCCACGCGTAGCCGCGGCCGAGGGTCACGACGGACAGCGTCCCCTCCTCCAGGTACATCTGGTTGAGGTCGGTGATCTCGAGCTCGCCGCGGGCCGACGGCTCGACCTTATGCGCCTTGGCGGCCACGTCGCCCGGGTAGAAGTACAGGCCGGTGACGGCGTAGGAGCTCTTGGGGCGCTCGGGCTTCTCCTCGATGGAGACGGCCCTCCCCTCGCGGTCGAACTCCACGACGCCGAAGCGCTCGGGGTCGTCCACGTGGTAGCCGAAGACCGTGGCCCTCCCCGACTCGGCGTTCTGGACGGCGCGCGTCAGGTGGCGGGACAGGCCGTTGCCGTAGAAGATGTTGTCGCCGAGCACCAGGGCGCACGGCTCGCCGGCGATGAAGTCCTCGCCGATGGTGAAGGCCTGGGCCAGGCCGTCGGGGCTCGGCTGCTCGGCGTAGGACAGGTTCACGCCGTAGCGCGAGCCGTCCCCGAGCAGGCGCTCGAAGTTGGGGAGGTCCGTCGGCGTGGAGATGACCAGGATGTCCCGGATGCCCGCCAGCATGAGGGTGGACAGCGGGTAGTAGATCATGGGCTTGTCGTAGACCGGCAGCAGCTGCTTTGAGGTCACGAGCGTGAGCGGGTACAGGCGGGTGCCGGACCCGCCGGCGAGGATGATGCCTTTCATAGAATTCCTCTCAGTTGACAATCGTTAGGCAAAAGCTGCTAATTGCAAACAACGATTAGACAAACATATTTATTAAAATTATATGCGCCAGCAGCGGCTTCCTCCTCATTCTCTTTAAAACGGACAGTAGAAACACGTAACCCTTGATTCTCATCTTCATTGCAACAGACTCAGGACTCAGCGCAACGCGTTG
>CAJMMN010000045.1 GCA_905214525.1 uncultured bacterium | reverse complement strand
AAAGGGCGGAGGCGGGGCATTCCCCGCCTCTTACACCACATCTCTGCGCGCTACCGCAACAGTACTCATATTTGGCGTTTTTTGGCCACGTGGTATATGTCTAACCCCTCAAACAGCCCAAAACGCCTATTTCGATGCGCGCTCCGCCGCCTCGATCACGTGTTTGGCGAGAATCGCCGTCGTTACAGCGCCCACGCCACCCGGCACGGGAGTAATTGAGCCAACGATCGGCTCTGCAGCATCAAAATCGACGTCGCCGACCAGCTTGCCGGCGGCCTCGTCCCAGTCAATGCCCACATCGATGATCGTCTGGCCCTCGCGAACCGCATCCGCGCCAATCGTGCGCGCGCGTCCAACGGCCGCAACCACAATATCAGCCGCACGGCACTCGGCAGCAAGGTCGCGCGTATGCGTATGACACGTCGTCACGGTCGCATTGCGCGCCGTAAGCATGGCGGCAACAGGACGCCCGATCACCAGCGACCGACCAACGACCGCGACCTTGGCCCCATCCAGCTCAACGCCGTAATGATCCAGTAGCGCCAACACGGCCTCAGCCGTGCAAGGAGCAAAACCCTCGCCGCGCCCCGAAAGCGTGGTGAGCAGCGAAGCGGGCGTCATGGAGTCAACGTCCTTGGCGGGATCGAGCGCTGTGGCGACGGTGTTCTCGTCAAGGCCGGCGGGCAGCGGGCGGAACACCAGACAGCCATGGACAGCCGAATCGGTATTGATGTCCTCGATGGCCGTCAACAGCTCGTCCTGCGAAACATCGGCGGGAAGCAAAATGCGGCGAGCCTCAATGCCAACCTTCTCGCAGCGCTTGAGCGCACCGCGCTCGTAGGATAGGTCGTCCTCGCGCTCGCCCACACGAACGATGGCCAGCGTCGGCACAACGCCGCGCTCGCGCAAAGCCACGCAACGAGCAGCAAGTTCCTCAGTCAAAGCGCGAGCAACGGGAGCACCCTTCAGCAGTTCAGCCATGGCTATCCTCTCTTCCTTGCAGCGTCGGCGGCGCGGCGCGCCAGCGCATCGGCGCGCGGCAACCACGTATCCAGCAGCTCATCGCACGCTGCCTCGAGCTCCTCGGCGCGTGCACGATCCTTCATAGACGTGGTGTTCGCAAAGAGCGTCAAGCTCGCGCCCTGCATAGCAGAACGGCAGAACACGGCGCCGCACGCCACATCGGACAGCAGCTGACGCGAACCCTTGTCGGCCATGTCCTCGAGCAGCGCCAGTGCACGCCCGCAGGCATCCATAATGCGATACGGCGGCATAGCGGCCACATGCAGCGCATCCTGAATCGCGGTCGCTCGAGCTGGATCGTCACGCGGAATAGCGTACGCCGCGGACACCTGCCCATAGGCACGAACGTCCTCGGCAACCAACTCGACAAGCTCCTGGGCCAGCTCATCAGCCTGGGCAAACGCACGCGTCAGGTCATCCGCACGATCAGCAAGCGCGGGATTGGTCGCACCGTAGCGGGCAACCATTCCGCACAGCGAGGCGCCCAGCGCGCCCACAAAGGCGCTCGCGCTGCCACCGCCGGGAACCGGCTCGCGCGCAGCCAGCGCCTCGGCAAACCCGCGGCAGGTCTTGTCCATCATCTCTTGGCTCATACGCATGCACCTTCAAGTCATATACATCGGTCGGGTGGCAACCGCCGACCGACCGCATCGATCACATAATGCTGCTAAGTCTAGCCCATAAGTACTCGAGCGTCAGCGCACCTGGCCATCGCGGATTACTATGACGAACGATAGGCGTCGGCACCGCAAACATGGGACACATGGCCCACCTTTCGAGACTTCCGGGCAGCGGCAACTGGGGCATACATATAGGTAAGGAGCCCTATGTTGAGGCAAGCTCATCACGGCACCGGACGACGAATGGAGGAATAACCGCACAGTAAACAAAGGCATCATGTGCATGCGTCACCGCTGCCCCAGCGATCCGCGGCACATGATGTCCCTGGCAGACAAGGAGGACGCCACCATGAAGAAAAAGACCCTATCGATCCTTTCCCTTTGCATCGCCCTCTTTGCCGCGTTTGCCCTTGTCGGCTGCGGCGGGAGCGCATCGGGCGGCGGCAGCGCCTCCAAGAGCGAGAGCAAGGAAAAAGCTCCCGTCGCCAAGAAGACTGACTTCATTTGGTTTAAGGTCGAGATGCCCGAGGGCGTCGGCGTAAGCGACTCCGCCGGCAAGAATGCCGACAGGGTCCAGCTCACCTTCCCCGAAGACGAGAACGCCTCGGCCGATCGTTTTATCCCCGTTTGGAAAAAAGCGCTGACAGCTGAGGAATCCCACGCCGACCAGGCGGAAAAGAAGGGGGATACGTTCCAGTGGAAGGATGGCGGGTCCGTCGAGTATAACGGCAGGACGTGGCTCGTCGGAACGTACGAGGACAACAGCGGCGTCTCAACACTCCTATTTACCGACGTTGAACCGGGAAGCATCTATGTCCTTATCTCGAACTTCGACCTGCACAAGAAAGAAGCCGAGGCGCTCCTCAACTCCATCGAATTCCCCGATGACATGGCAGAGGCAGTTTCCGAGGCGCGCGAAGTCGAGATTTCGAGCATCGAGCTCAAGTAACGGAACACCCGCACGCGCCTACGCGCACCTGCGCATATGCGCCCCATTAAAGCAACGGGCACCCAGCCCCGGGGAGGGCCGACAGCATCGGCCCTCCCCTCTTTTGGGCCCGCGCATATTGCCACTTGTCGGCGCAATTCCAGCCCTCAGAATGGGACACATGGCCCACCCTAGCGAGCCGTCCACGCGTACAGTAAAGGCAGGTAATCCATGGGCGGTTACAGATCGAGGAGGACACGACCATGAAAAAGAAGGCCTTTGCGATTCTCACCCTCTGCATCAGTCTCTTTGCCGCAGTTGCTCTGGTGGGCTGCGGTGGCAGCGGCGACGCTACCGGCAGTGGTGGTGGCGGCGGAGCAGAAAAACCAGCCGTGGATATGAGGACCGACTTCATTTGGTTTAAGGTCGAGGTCCCCGAGGGCGTCGAGATCGCCGACGTCGCCGGCGACACCGCCGACAGGGCCCAGTTTAAGTTCACCGAGAGCGAGCACGCCAGCGACCGCTTCATCCCCGTCTTCGATCCTGACAAGAACGCCGATGAGCTGTTCGACTACGAGGCAAAGTGGAAGGCCAGCTCTGGATGGACCGAGAGCGATCCCGTTAAGTACAACGGCAAGACCTGGCGCAGCGCCTACTTTACGCACTCGGGCGGCGTGACGACCGAGTACTTCACCGACGTTGACGGCGGCAGCGTGTACGTGCGCATCGACAATGTCGAGGAGCACAAGGATGCCGTCGAGACCATGATGAGGTCTCTGGAGTTTGCCGATGATATCGCCAAGGCCAAGACCGAAGCCATGGACGTCAAGCTCGACGATATCGAGATCAAGCGCTAAACGACTGGCGAGCGCAGCGGGAAACACGAGCACAGTGCAAACAAGCGACGATACCCCAGCGCTTCGCACCAAGGGAGGATCGGATCGCCGGCCCTCCCTTTCTTATGCCGATAGCCGGCGAACGCGAGGGTGCCGGGCGGCAAAACCACCCCCAGCGCGGTAGCACCACAAATAGACAAGCGCCCCAACGCATCCGCCCGCCGATTTATGGTTGATTTTCAATCTCAACGCAACAGCCTGAACGGACCCCGCGTTTCCGCA
>CAJMMN010000044.1 GCA_905214525.1 uncultured bacterium | reverse complement strand
CTGCGGAAACGCGGGGTCCGTTCAGGCTGTTGCGTTGAGATTGAAAATCAACCGAGGATTTACTGCCTTACCGAGGTCCTCCGAGTTCTTCACCAGCGCGAAACGGCTTCCTTGATTTCCTCGTCGGTCTACGCTTGAGTGCTTTCGCTCCCGACGAGGTCGCCATACCCCTGTGTGGTCCGCACTACCCGTCGCACCCGGACATCACAGAATTCCGCGAGGCCGCATGTCTGCGAGTCGAATTCGTCGCCCTTTCCCGCGCCGTCTCCCGGAGCCCCGCGTCTATAATCTCTTCAAGGCTATATTGTCTCTTGTTCACCTCAATGGCCCTTCTGACGCCACAGTGTTGATACCACCGGCGTAATGACGGCGGGGAGGCGCGGTGCCCATTATCCGGTGACCGGAATTGGCCAAAATGGCTTGACTATTAGTAGCCATAATCACTTAGCGTCTACACTCGCAATTTACATGCCACCATCGCCGTTCGAACAAACTCACATGTTTTTGATCCCAAGCCGCAAGTTTGACTGTCTTAAACTCGATTTTGATCCAGCAGGTTACATTCCAGCACCGCAATGTTTCTCGGATGAGGTCGCCAATCAAGGGCCAGGCAAGACGCTTCTCGATGTCTTCGCAATGGTTGTTAAATTCGTCAAGAGAGATTAACATGCCTAGTGAGAATTGCGGCCAATCTCCTGCCGAATATATGAGGTTGCGAGTTCGTTTTTATTCTCGCCGAAACTTCAGTCTTGAAGGCTAGTTTAGGATTTAACCATCGGCTAAAAGGATTGTCAAAGAATGGAAACGCTGAACCTAATCCTTGGGATAGTTGCCTCGGGCGCGTCAATAGTCGCTGCCGTCATATCCCTCTCCGTCAAGTCAGATGTCAAGAAGATGCGAGATTCTTTTCAGGGCAACATCATGAGCGTCTCCGGTACCGGCAACAGCCAAGTCATGGGTTCGGACAACAAGGCGGACGTGCATGCAAATTGGTAGCTCTCGTTCGACCGCGCTTTCTTCGTTTGGGACTGGAACAGGTCAGATCGTGGGCGACAACAACATCCAGAACATTAAGGTGCTGCTTGGCGGCAGGGAGGGGCTCACTCACAGCGTGGTTCATGACCTGCTCGCCCTTGTCTACAATGGACCGCTATGTGCTGAATCAGAACTCTCGCTCGATACCCCCGTTGGCATGAACGAAAAATTACAGTTCAACAACGCAAATAAATACATGAATGTTATACGCAACCATTCAGGCGATTATGCCATGGTTCGTGATGCCATAAGGGAATTCCCAGACAGCGAGAAAATAATCAAAAAGCTCGGCGACTTATTCTATGACGTCGCCGATTACGACGATGGCGGCGAGCTCATTGTCGGTAATGGGGATGCGCAGCTCGACGCTATAAAGGAACGTCTCGTAGACGCTCTCGTGCATGATATGGATTACGATGCCCACACTCATTCGACGGAGGACGTCGAGAGCTTTTGCATTGCGCTTGTGGCATGTGGGGTCTCGCGGTGTATCGTCTTGGTGAAGCCTGAACCGGAAGAAGGCTAGGGAGTCGTGTTACTCATCGACAGGAACAATGACCCAGTGAAGACGGTGTACTATATCGCCGCATTGTCGTACTCGATAATTTCCGTTGCAGGTGAAGTCGAGTCGGCCGATTTATACAGATGGGTTTGCGACTCCGCACGATGTGGTGTGGTCCCCCATGAGTTCTTTCTTATGGCCATCGATTTCTTATTCCTCGTTGCGGGCTTAGAAGCTACAAGTGAAGGGAGGCTCCGTGTTCATAGGATCGGTTAGGCTTCGGAATTCAATGACCGGTTGTGTCATGCGTGAGGTTGTATTTCACAAAGGGGCCAACCTCATCTCCGACACTTTTGAATCAGATAGACACAATAAGGTCGGGAAGACGACATTTCTCAAGCTCATAGACGTACTGCTCGGCGCAAGCGGTAAAGTCGGCCTATACAAGGACGACGAAACGAATAGCGTCAATGAAGAGCTGCGTGACATTATCAATGAGAAGCGTGTTGTGGGCGAGATGACCCTCGTGAACTCGTTTGAAAGGCTCTCAGACCACAACGTCGAGCTCAAGGTAGAGCTGTTCCCGAGAGGTAAGTATTTCTTCGATGGCGAGAAGGTTAGTGCAAAACAATACAGGGAGCTGTTGGGTGAAACCCTATTTGCGGTTAGTTCTAACAAGCCCACGTTCCGTCAGCTCATCAAATCCTTCGTTCGTATTTCCCTAAGCGGAGACGACTATTCATTCCTCAGAACGTTGCCCAGAGCCTCTATCGCCGATTATAGGGCCGTTTATAATTACTTGTTCGACATCTCGGACGCTGAACTTGACGCTAGGTTGGCGGAGCTTAACAGGGAGCTGAACAAGCTCAAGGAGTCTGCCAAGCAGTACAGACGTCTTGCCGGCATCGAGGACGAGGAGCAGCTTACCTAAGTGGGCGTGGCTCTAGACCGCGAGTGCCAACGCGCGGAGTCCAGGCTCAATGACGTGCTTGACGCCGATGAGTTCAAGGCTAACAGGGAGGCGATCGAGGAAGCAAGGAGCCAATATGCCAGACTGTGCTCCGAATTGGCCGAAATCGAGTTCAGGATGGAGCGCAACGCCGAGTCTATCGAGCGTGCTAAGAAGGAAATTGTAAAGCAGGCCGACCTGTCGCTTTCGCGTAGCTTCTACGATGAGGTCTGCTCCCTCATTCCCTCGGTAAACAAGACATTCGAGGACATGGTCGCGTTCAACCGTGCGTTTTGCGAGAACGAGATTGCGTACTTCCAGGAGGTCGGGGCCGAACTTGAGTCGGAGAGGGTGGGCATCCAGGCCAAACTCGCAGCCTTTTCGGTTGAGAACTCACGGTACCTCTCACTCATTGATGGCGATGCGATGAGCGAGTACGAGAATCTTCTCGGAGAGTGCATGCGCCTGCGCCAGGAGATGGGCAGAAACACCGAGGTTCTCAGCACACTACAAGGCTACGACGAGCGCATAAAGACCTTGGAAAGCCAAATTGCAAGTCTCTCCGATGGTGGGGAGGAACGTGAGTCCTCAAACTCGTCCCATCAGGATATGATGAACTCCTTCAATTACTACTTTACACCGATGGCAAATGCCGTTAACGGAGAGAGGCCCATATTGACTTATTCGACCGCTACGGACAAGTTCCCGGTGGCCATTACCGACCTCAATGGATCAAGTACCGGCACACGCAAGTCCCTTTTGGCGGTTTACGACCTTTCGTATCAGGAGTTCGCAATCGCCAACAAAATCGAGGCGCCTCGCTTCGTGGTTCAAGACGTAGTCGAGAACGTCGAAGGTGAAGACCTGAAGAAAATTGTCGACATTGCAAATAGCATAAACTGCCAGTTCATTGTTGCTGTGCTCAAAGAGAAGCTTGACTCCTCGCAGATACCCCAGAATGCGCAGGATTCCATGTGTATCCTCGAACTGTCAAAGCAGGATAAACTGTTCCAGGGTCCAACGGTCGAGGCGAACGAGCGAGGTCGTGGTCTGGGATGAGTAGTGGAGCACCGGACAAGTTAAAACAGATTACGGACACTACGCACCATGGAAGCATGGGCCGGCAACGCACCACTCGATGCTGGGCGAATGCCCGGATTGCATGTTACTTGGAGTCCTTACGCCGTCGACCCTTTATCCATCCAGGGCGTCATGAAGCGCGTGAAGGCCAAGGGCGTGCCCGTGGTGGTCTACGAGCGCACGCTGGACGCGCCGGAGTTCTTCGGCTCCGAGGTGACCCACGACCTGGAGGCCTTCAAGGCCGGCTGCGACGTGATCGTCGCCAACCGCTGGAGCGACGAGCTCGCGGACGTCGCAGACAAGGCGTACACGAGGGATCTGTTTAAGAGGGACTAGGGGAGAGGGGACTTTCCCAAGTTGGGCTGCTTTAGTCATTCGCTAGGTTAACTGCATCGAGAGCGGGCGAGTATCGGCTAACGCCGATACTCGCCCGCTTTTTACTAAAGGCTTTAGCCTGTGCGGGGCGCGCAGCGCGCCGCATCAGAAACCACCCGCT
>CAJMMN010000043.1 GCA_905214525.1 uncultured bacterium | reverse complement strand
AATCCAAGGGTTATACCCTAAGAGCAAACCACCCCTTTTAGGGGTGGTTTTGATTCAGCTCCATTTCAAACTCGGCTGCATGGACGAACGTGCGAAACAGATTCTTGGCAGGCGGGTCGAAGAGACACGCAGGGACCTTGGTATCTCCAAGGTTGATTTTTGTGTGGCGACAGGAATCAGCCGACCCTACCTCGACCGAATCGAAGATGGGACGGCAAATTTCACGCTCAAGGTTCTATTTAAGATCGCGCCCGCACTCGGCATGACGGTGTCAGAGCTTCTCGAGGGGATCGAATAGGGCGTTCCCCCCGCTGTATTTGACGCTCTTTGGGCGGGTCCCCCTGGTTGCGATGTGCAAAATCGCGAGTATTCAGCACCAGTTCGGCCGTAGATGGTAGCTCGAGCGGCTGGCTTTGCCTTTTTGACAGTAGATAATCCACACTCTAAATAAAAATGAGGAATAAATATTTACTAGACGGACCCTTCGTCCTAAAAGTTCGTCTAATAATCGGCCGATTCTATGCCTCCGGAGGAGAAATTGCAGAATACTCCGATTTTTGCACGGCCCGAGGGGGACCACCTGTCGTTTAAGGCTGCGATAAGTGGAGCTGCCTTAGGGATTACGCCATCGGGATGCGGTCGTGGTTGACTTGGCTGTAGAACAGGCGCTGGATCTCGGCGGCATCGCGTGACTGGCCGAGCGCCCACATGGTCTTGGCCACGAGCGTCTCGGTGGTCATGTCGTCGCCGCGCAAAATGCCCGGATGATCGGCGTAGGCACGGCCGACCTCATAAACACCCAGGTCAAGGCCCTCTTCGGGGACCTGCGTGGTCATAACGACGGTGCGGCCCGAATCGACCCAGCGGAAAATCGCCTCTTGGAACGACTCGCCCGACTCGCCAAACTCGGGGATACCGCCAATGCCAAAGGTCTCAAGGATTACAGCGTCGTAGCTATCGGCAAGGGCGTCGAGGATGCCCGGGTTTACGCCGGGCGTGAGCTTGAGTACAAATACGCGCGGGTCGATGCTGTCGTAGAAACGCACCGGGTTTTCGCCCTGATGCGTGCCGTGAAGCCCGTTGCGCACGATGCGGTCGTTGCGGATATAGGCGATGGGCGGATAGTTGACGCTAATGAACGCGTTAAAGCTCATGGTGCGCTGTTTGCGGGCGCGCGTACCGGCAATGGCTACGCCGCCAAACACGATTGAGACGTCGTGCGAGTGCTCGTCGAGCGCATAGAGCAGGCTCTGGTACAGGTTGAGCTTGGCGTCGGTAAAGGGATTGCCCATGGGCTTTTGCGAGCCGGTGAGTACGATAGGCTTGGGGCTGTCCTGAATCAGATAGGAAAGCGCCGCCGCGGTGTAGCTCATGGTGTCGGTGCCGTGCAGAATCACGAAGCCGTCGTGGTCGGCATAACCCTCGACGATGACGTCGCGGATACGCATCCAGTCGCTCGGGCGCATATTGGTGCTGTCGATGTTCATGGGCTGCACGACGTCGAGCTCGCAGAGGCCCGAGATCTCGGGGACGCTCTGGGCGAGCTCCTCACCGGTCAGGGCGGGGGAGAGGCCGTTGCCGTCCTCGGTCGATGCGATGGTGCCGCCCGTGGCGATGAGAAGGATGCGCTTCATGCTGGTATTCCTATCGGTTTTGTCGCCGCAAGGGCGGAGTCGTTCGGCAGTATTGTGGCACAGGGCGTCCAATGTTCAAACGTAATACATCATCTGTAATGTTTAGTAATACTTCAATTGCCGTCAAATAAGGGCCCAGGTCGTGCGTTTGCCGTGCGCTGATGGCCGCGAGGGACGAGAAACCCCATATAACGTGTACACTATGGAAGTTATTTTCGTTCATTCACGCGGGTGGGCACCGGCTCCCCGCCAACAAGAGGGGGAAACCATGGATCAAAAGGCTTCCGCAAAGGTCCTCGTACTCGACTTTGGTGCGCAGTACGGTCAGCTCATTGCCCGTCGCGTCCGCGACCTCAACGTGTATTCCGAGATCGTTCCCTGCGACATCTCGGCCGATGAGATTCGCGAGATGAACGCCTCTGCGCTCATCCTTTCCGGCGGCCCGGCCTCCGTGTACGCCGAGGACGCTCCGTCCATCGATCCCGCCATCTTTGACCTTGGCCTTCCCGTCCTGGGCTTTTGCTACGGCCATCAGATCACGGCCGTGACGCTCGGCGGCAAGGTCGGCCACTCCGAGGTGGGCGAGTACGGCCGCGCCACCATCACGCGCACGGCTGGCGCCAAGCTCTTTAACTCCACGCCCATGGAGCAGACCGTGTGGATGAGCCACCGCGACGCCGTGTCCGAGGTGCCCGAGGGCTTTACCGTTACCGCCAGCACCGACGTATGCCCGGTTGCCGCCATGGAGTGCGTCGAGCGCAAGATTTTCACCACGCAGTTCCACCCCGAGGTCAAGCACTCCGAGTACGGTCAGCAGCTGCTGAGCAACTTCCTGTTTGAGATCTGCGGCCTGGAGCCCAACTGGAGCATGGACAACCTGGTCGAGACCATGACGGCCGAGTTCCGCGAGAAGGTTGGCGACGACCGCGTGATTCTGGCCCTGTCCGGTGGCGTCGACTCCTCCGTCGTGGCTGCGCTGGGCGCTCGCGCCGTGGGCAAGCAGATGACCTGTGTGTTCATCAACCACGGCCTGCTGCGCAAGGGCGAGCCCGAGCAGGTGGAGGAGGTCTTCACCAAGCAGTTTGACGTCGACTTTATCCACGTCCACGCCGAGGACCGCTATGCCGAGCTTCTGGCTGGTGTGACTGAGCCCGAGGAGAAGCGCCGCATCATCGGCACGCAGTTCTGGAAAGAGTTCTTTGCCGTGGCGCAGCAGCTCGAGACCGATGGCAAGCCGGTCAAGTACCTGGCTCAGGGCACCATCTACCCCGACATCATCGAGTCCGGCGCTCGCAAGACGGGCGGCAAGACGGCCACCATCAAGAGCCATCACAACCTGATCCCGTTCCCCGAGGGCGTGCACTTCGACCTTATTGAGCCGCTCGACCACTTCTTTAAGGACGAGGTCCGTGCACTTGGTCTGGCGCTGGGCCTGCCGGGCAACATCGTGTTCCGCCAGCCTTTCCCGGGCCCGGGTCTGGCCATCCGCATCATCGGCGCGGTCGACAAGGAGAAGCTCGAGATCCTCAAGAACGCCGACGCCATCGTGCGCGAGGAGCTCGACGCCTACAATCAGCGCCTGTTTGAGCAGACCGGCGAGCGCAACTCCGAGCACAGCTGCTGGCAGTATTTCGCGGTCCTGCCCGACATTAAGTCCGTCGGCGTTATGGGCGACGAGCGTACCTATCAGCGCCCCATTATCCTGCGCGCCGTGGAGTCCAGCGACGCCATGACCGCCGACTGGGCCAAGCTACCCTACGACGTCCTGGCCCGCATCTCCGGCCGCATCGTTGCCGAGGTCCCTGGCGCCAACCGCGTATGCTACGACATTACGTCCAAGCCGCCCGCGACCATCGAGTGGGAATAGAACAGACGTTCGATAAAAAATATAGTATAAGATAGCGGGCACGGTTTCAATCGAATTCGTGTCCGCTGCTGTATGTGTGTCCTTGCACGCCCAATATGTGCCGTAAAAGCCGTCTTCTTCAACGTCAAAGTGAATGGGCTTCATTTTTGCCTTTTAAAATCTAATTTTCACGATTTGCATTTTCATCCCGTTGTCACCGACCCTTGCGAGAAACCGGAAAAAGCCGCTGACAGAAGGGTCTCTCAAATCGTTGTAACCCAGCATATAGCCGCGACTTGTGACCTGCAGACGGCTGTTCCACGTGCCGATTTCCTTGGCGGCATCCGAAACCGCAAAATATGCCCCCACATCCTTGATTTTTGCAGTCTTAAGCCATGTTTTTGCGATCATCTTTACTGCCGTCCGATTGGCAGCATCAAAGACCAGCACACCGCCGGGGAAAGCGTCCGCCATCCCCCGCACCAGTTCCCGGACCTGCTGGGTCAGAAAGTAATAGAACACTCCGGAGGCAAAGAACACCGCCCCGCCGGAGGCATCGATTTTGCCAAACCATGCGGTGTCTTTCAGGTCGCAGGGGATATTTTGTTCTCGATCCCCGGCGGGCAGCAGCTGCTGCCGCAAGGCAATCACATCCGGGAAGTCCAGATTGTAGATCTTGCATCTACCGTTGTCGCAGGTTCTGCCGGTGTTGTCCAGCCCGCAGCCCAGATTGACCACCGCCGCATTGGGGTGGTCTTTCAGGTAATCCCGCACCTCGAAAGCAAGATCACCCTGCCGCATGGCCACCTCCAGCGCACCAAAGCGCTGCATCAGGCTGCGGGAGTTTTTCTCTGCCTCTGAAAAGTCGTAGTCGATCT
>CAJMMN010000042.1 GCA_905214525.1 uncultured bacterium | reverse complement strand
CAGCTTGGAAGCAAGGCAGGGGCGATCCAGGCCGATTTGGGCGCCCTGCTCTCGGCGGCGCGGACGGCGAAGGTATTTAAGCCTCCTTGTTAGTCTCTTTGAGATATTCCCCGTCTCCCACGGGCTCTAACCACTCGTTGGAGGCCTCCTCGCCCGGAACCTCCAGCGCGAGATGGGAGAACCAGCTCTCGGGCGCGGCTCCGTGCCAATGTTTCACACCCGGGGCGATGTTGACCACATCGCCAGGGCGCAGCTCCTGTGCCGGTTTACCCCATTCCTGGTAGAACCCTCGACCAGCCACGCAGATGAGAATCTGTCCGCCGCCGTTTTTGGCGTGGTGCACGTGCCAGTTGTTGCGGCAGCCGGGCTCGAACGTCACGTTGTAGACGCCAACCTGCTCGGTTGATAGAGGCGCGAGGTAGCTTTGCCCGATAAAGTACTTCGCGAATGCGTCGTTGGGGGCACCGATGGGAAAGGCCATCTCGTTTTGGTGCTCGGCTTTTGCATCAGCGGCATCGTCATCCGCCCAGACCTCCTTCGCCATGCGAAAGGCCGCCCATGCCTTGGGCCACCCCGCGTAAAACGCGGCGTGGGTAAGGATTTCCGCTATCTCCGCCCTGGTTACACCGTTATTCTTTGCGGACATCAGATGGTATTGGAACGAGGAATCCGTCAGTCCCTGCGCCATCAGCGCCACCACCGTCACCACGCTGCGGTCTCGAAGGGAAAGCTCGCCCTCTCGGCTCCACACCTCGCCACACAGTACATCGTCATTGAGCTGTGCGAATTTGGGGGCAAAGTCCCCTAGGGCATCTCTGCCTGCCGTCTGTTTAATTGCCATGATCGATCTCCCCCTGTCGATGGTTTAGGTGCAAATCTGTTTCCGCATTACGGAACACCCTTTGCAATCCCTGTTCTAATGACGAGAATGAAGGTAATACCTAAACCTGACTTTAGGTCAAGGAATGAATTCGAGATTGATTCGGAGGAACCATGTACACAATCGGACAGGTGTCGGAGATGTTCGGCTTGCCCGCCTCAACGCTGCGCTATTACGACAAGCAGGGATTGTTCCCGGCATTGGAGCGGACGTCCGGCATTCGGCAATTCGGCGATACGGAACTCGAGGCGCTTCGGGTCATCGAATGCCTCAAGAAAGCGGGGATGGAGATCAAGGACATCCGCCTATTCATGGAATGGTGCGCGGAGGGTCCATCGACATACCCCAAACGCAAGGCCATGTTCGAGGAGCGGAAGGCCCACATGGAGCTAGAGATCGCGAACATGAACCGCGCGCTGGACATGCTGAAGTACAAATGCTGGTTCTACGGGCAGCTGAATCAGGGCGAGAATGAGACTGAGCTGAGGGCCATGATTCCCGACGGTTTGCCAGAAGATATCAAAGAGGCCTACGAGAACGCTCACGCTCGGTAGTACCAAAAACGCCCCTTTTTAAACTCAACCATTGTTTAAGATGTCACAACTTAGGCAACAAGACTGCTTGCCCCGGTACGCAACGGGAGGGTCGACGCGGCTGGCATCGACCCTCCCATTTCCCAAACGGCATAAAGCTACTTGCTCACAACCGAGATGCGCTGGGCGACGTGGTTACCGGACTCGATCTCATCGACCATGGCAATCGCATAGTCAGCGTACGAGAGCGTTGACTCGCCGCGGCTGTTGAGCGTGAACTCCTCGTCCGCCAAGATATACTCACCGGTGCGCTCGCCGTCGGCCTGGAAGTCAGCAGCAGGGGAAATGAAGGTCCACTTGAGGCCGTCCGTTTCGCGAAGGTGAGCAAGGACTTTGCCGGCCGCGGCGGACAGCGGCTTCCAGTCATCGGGGAAGTCCGGGCCCATATCGACGGTGACCGTATGCTCGGGGTTGACGAACAGCGAGCCCGCGCCACCCACTATGAGCAGGCGCACATCGGTGCCGACCAGCACATTAGCCAAGTGGATGCCAGCGTCGGTGATACCGGGGATGGTCTCGGGCGTCCAGCCGCCCACGGCGTCCACCACGGCGTCGAATCCTTCGAGGTCTTCCGTCGTGAGCTCGAGTGCATCTTTGATGACGGAGTTCTGAGCGGCGGTCCTATTCTCGCCGCGCACGATGGCGGTCACGTCGAATCCGCGACGCACGGCCTCCTCAACGATGAGGCTGCCGGCCCTGCCGTTCGCTGCTACAACTGCGATTTTCTTGGTCATCATACTTTCCTTTCGACCTGCGGCACTCGCCGCCGCTTTCCTTGCGGCTCATACGATACGCGTCAAAGGTATATAATGGAAAGTAGGCACATAAAAGTGCTGTAAGCACCAAAAGGAAACTAATGTAAATGACGTGCATGATTGCAGACGGAGGTTTCACGAATATGACAACACCGACTTTGGAGAACCTGCCTGCCTGCCCAGTGGAGACAACGCTTTTGCTCATCGGCAACAAGTGGCAGGTGCTCATCCTGCGCGAACTCTCGCTCAAAGGCACGATGCGCTTTAAGGAGCTGCAACGCTCGATCGGCAAGATTTCGCAGAAAGTTCTGACCAGCAACCTACGAACCATGGAGGAAACGGGGCTCGTTCATCGTGAAGCGTTCGCAGAGGTGCCCCCACGGGTGGAGTACTCGCTCACCGACCTGGGACAGACACTCAGACCCGTTCTTGACGCAATGAGAGCTTGGGGCGAGAACTACAAGGAGCAGCTCAGCGGCGGCGGGCTTCGATAAGTAGCTCCTACTGGTTACACGCCTACAGAAACCCCTCCGTCCTATCGCCATCACGGGAAACCCTCCTCCTTGATCGCACTGGTTTCGCAAAAAGGTACGCAGTTAAAATAAGTACGCACTCGCTTTTGCATGCACCATTAAGTGAAATGTGTCATCGATGACCCCTCCATCAAGAACGGCTTCTATGGCGCGCCGACTGCCGTCGGCGCGTTCTGCCAAAAGGATTTCGCCTTCAGCGTCCCCGACAATTACATTTGCCGCGCTTTCCTTGCATTGGGATACCGCGAGGGGCCATACCCGCAGGCGAAGCCCCGTAGAGAGGGGCGCGTAAAAATCGTCGGAGGATAGCTGGCTGCCTGTGAATCGCCAGTTTAAGAAGTTTACTCGCGATTGCGAACGCAGGCGGCGTTGTCCCTGGCGCGGGCGACGTGGGGGCAACGGGGCTCGTGAACGTCGGGAACGCGGATGACGCCGAGAAACCCTACTTCTCGCCCTCCAAAAGACCCACGATGCGGTCGATGTCGACGGCGGAGTGGGGCCCGCATCGCGGAAGGCCCCTACAGGTGGGCGATACTCTACGCCTTGCGGCACCCCGTCGCCCACGGAGGTTAAACGTATACGTAAGCGTACTCTAAAAGCCGCGGCGTTGTCGTGCTTCGTCAGCTTCGGGGACAAAAGCTGGGGCAACTTCAATAACATTTTCAAATTCAGGGCATCTTCCATGCGTTCAGAAATGGACACAAGGGCCTTCGAGTGTCATTCAAATTCCCTTTCCCGCATCGTTCAATAAAGTGGACGGACAAAACACCGAAAGGAGAATTTCCAAATGAACGCAGACAAGATCTACGCAGAGTCCCTCATTAACGAGTAGACTCTGAAGAACACGTCGAAGGCTGCCTCCCTCAAGAAGCTCGATGCTATGGCGAAGCGCCCCGCCATTGTGACCGCATTCAGTCTGGGCATTGTGGGCTCGCTCGTCTTGGGAACGGGTATGTGCCTCGCCATGGGCGTGCTCGCCTCGGGCACCGCGGCGATGGCGGGAGGCATCGTCATCGGGCTGCTGGGGATCGCGATGGTCTCCGTCAACTACCCGCTGTACAAGCGCAACTTGGCGAAGGGCAAGGAGAAGTACGCGTTCGAGATCCTCGAGCTCGCACGCGACATCGCGGAAGGCAACTAGGACGCACGGGGAGGGCCAGGATTGGACAGGTCTCAAAGCAAGTACTTCAGAACGGCGCAGCGGATGGACGAGGCGCTCGTCGGTCTCCTCGTCGAGAAGGACTTCGAGTTCGTGACCATCAAGGAGATCTGCGAACGCGCGGAGGTGAGCCGCTCGACGTTCTACCTGCACTACCGCACGACGGGCGACCTGCTCGACGAGTGCAAGGAGGGCGCCGTGCGAGACTTCCTCTCGTCCTTCGACGGAGTCAGGCCCGATTTCGCAGCCGAGATCGGCACGAGCCCCCGCGGCAGCCTCATCACCATGGCGCCTGAGTTCGTGGTCCCCTACCTCTCCTTCGTCAAAGAAAACCTCCCCGTCTTCCGGGCGTATGTCGAACGTCCTCATACGATGAGGACCGACTTGGTATTCCAGCGCCTCTACGAAGACGTAATAAGCCCTGTCCTGGCAAGGTTCGGGGTGCCAGAAAGAGAAAGACGCTATCGGGCGGTCTTCTACCTCACGGGGATCAACGCCATAGTGCAGGAATGGGTGAGAAACGGCTGCGAGGATGATGTGGGGTGCGTGGCGCGCCTGATCTCGGAGTGCGTCCTTCCGAAAGTCGATGAGGGCATCGCGCCAAGCAACGGCGAATAGGAGGGCCAGCACCCCGCACCGACTGGGTTTTCCTCGTGGTGTTGCTCCTGGGAACCTTCACCATTTCGCTGATGGCCTCGCCCTGCTGTGCTGCCGAAACAGCACCAAGCGGTACTAGGAAGCGACTAAAAGTGCAGGTCAAAGCCCTATCGGCTTACTCCCACTCAATGACTAGGGCCCTGGTGTAATTGGCTGGATCACCGTTCCGGGAACCGGTATCGACCTACCTGTCCGCCGAGCTCTTTCTTCAGCTCCAGCCTAGTATCTGATTCGCGCCGTTATAAGCGAAAACCGAAGAGATGCGTCTTAGCCAAGAAAAGAAGGTTAGCCTCATCTTACTGCATGATTCGTGTGTTATAGTTAGATGGCTCTAACTGTTTGGGGGCGATGGCCATGCACGAACGCAAGGACTTCTGGGACAGGAATGCTGGTCGGTACGACCGTTTCATGCGAAACGACCGGGCGGCGTATGAGAAGATGTATGGGCTGATCCGGCCGGTGGTGAAAGCAAAGACCGTGCTGGAGGTTGCCACCGGCACGGGGCTCATCGCAAAGAGCGTCGTGGATGCGGCGGCGCGCATCGAGGCTACGGACGCCTCTGCAAAGATGATCCTTGAAGCAAAGCGGGACAATCAATCCGCAAAGCTGCACTTTTCCGTACAAGATATGTTCCGCCTGCCCTATGCACAGAAGTCCTTCGAAGTGGTGATCGTGTCCAACGCACTTCACATAGTGCCGCATCCGGAAAAGGCCCTGCAAGAAATCAGGCGGGTGCTGAAGGACGACGGCGTGCTCATCGCGCCAACCTTCACCCACGCGGGGAACTCGGTTTCCGGCAAGGCAAAAGCCTTTTTCATGAGTATGGCGGGATTCCCCCTCCACAGCGGGTGGACAAGCGAGGAATACCTGCGTTTCCTGCGTCAAAACGGCTGGGCGGTGCGGAAAAGCGCGGTGCTGAAGGCCTCGTTCCCGTTGACCTATGCGGAATGCACGAAATCGGAGGGGCCAGATGTCGTTCTTTGAAAACACCCGCAAGCCCGTGGGCCTCGGCGGAAAACTTATGGTTGCCATGATGAACCTGGGCCACAGCCCTGTGGCGCGGTGGGGACTTCGATTTCTACGACTTGCGCCAAATGCCAAGGTGCTGGATTGCGGCTGCGGCGGCGGGGCGAATATAAAACGGCTGCTGAAAAAATGCCCGCATGGCGTCGTCAAGGGCGTCGACTATTCGCCCGTCAGCGTGGAGAAGACTAGAAAGCTCAACCGAATTGCAATTCAGGAGGGGCGTTGCGCCGTTCTGCAAGGCAGTGTGGCGGATATGGTGTTTGAGGATAGCTACTTCGATGCCGCCACGGCCTTTGAGACCGTCTATTTTTGGCCTGATTTGCCCCGATGCCTCCGTGAGGTCTGGCGGACGCTGAAGCCAGGCGGGACAATTCTCATCTGCAACGAGAGCAATGGCGATACGGACAAGGACGAGAGGTGGACGCAGATCATCGGCGGCATGACCATCTACAAGGACATTGAATTAAAGGCGTATCTGGAGCAGGCGGGTTTTCACGAGGTGCAGATACGCAAAAAGAAAAAGTGGCTCTGCATCACGGCGCGGAAGTAAGGGCATCAAGCACGGGCATTTTTGCATCCATCCTGCACATGAGTTAGGCATGCCGGTCATAGCGGCTGTGCTGGCGGCAATTATGACAGTTTTTATTCACTGAGGAAGAAACCTATGAAATGTAAAATTGAGAAAAACACCGTGCAGGAGACGCTGATCCTCCCGCTGTATTCCCGGAAGCTGTGTACGGAGTTGTACCCGAACCTTTACAAGGATGAAACAGCGGTTCGTCTGCTCGGCCAGATCGACTACGACTTTTCAGAGGCAGAGAAAAACTCCCGCAGCCTGATGCAGCG
>CAJMMN010000041.1 GCA_905214525.1 uncultured bacterium | reverse complement strand
GGTTTCTGATGCGGCGCGCTGCGCGCCCCGCACAGGCTAAAGCCTTTAATAAAAAGCCCGCCGATCAAATGATCGACGGGCATAGGCATAGAGCATTGGTTCAATAAATGCCGAGCATCAACGTGTTTCCGGCTAGAAAACGTCCTTGGCAAACACCTTAGCGTCATTGGGGACCTGACGGATTTCGATGGCCACGCCATCGCCCAGGAGCTCTTGGATATGCTCGGCATCTTTCTCGGTCGCAAAGATCGCAGGGGTCGGATGAAGCGTGGTCTCAGGGGTCTTTCGGGTTCCGCCCAGATTGATCTCTTTGATGTCTTTGCAACCCTTAGCGAGACGATAGACATCTTCAATCGTCTCAGTGATGATAAACAGCGAATACTTGTCGGTAACGCCGCTGTTGAGCGCCTCGATAGCAGCGTCAACATCCTTGATGACGAGTTTAACGCCGTTGGGGCGGGCGAGCCTCAAGGCCGCCTTCCTCATGTCGTCTTTTGCCACAGCATCGCTGGCAAGCAAGATGCAATCTACATCCAAAGCGTGAGTCCAGGACATGGCAACTTGGCCGTGAATCAGTCGGTAATCAACTCTCGTAAGCTTAATCATCGTTATCATCTCCGCACGTGATAAAGGGAATGACAGGTGTGGCCCCTAGCTAGGGCTCGAACCAGAACTAACTAGAACTCTTCTTCCTCGGCGCCGGCAAGCATGTCCGCCGCCTCGCAAAGCTGAATAAACGAACGCGATCCCTCGACCGCGGCTTTGGCCTTGTCCGCATCCAGGGAGTCCATCTGTGTAACCATTTCCACCAGCAGCGGCAAGTTCATTCCAGCGATTAACGTAAACGATCCGTCGGTCTGCCTCTGAATGAATTCGTTGTTTACAGAGCCGCCAAAGATGTCAGTCACGACAAACCAAGAGTCGGCAGGGTCCCTCGTCTCCATCCATGCATCAATCAACGCCGCGACGTCCCTTGAATCGTCATCGACATAGGCGCACAGGCACTCGATTCGGTCGTTGGTGCCCATCAGAATCTCCAGAGAGCTTTTCATGCCTTGGGCGAGATAACCATGACTCGCTAGCAATATCTTATTCATAGTTCTCCAATACCAATAGGACGTACTATATTGTCATAACAAAGTATATTAGCAATCTACCCTACGTGGTGTGTCTATTTTCCAAATCCGCGAACGGTAACAATTGGTCGGTAAATCGACCAATCTATCGCTAATTTACAAATAGAACTTCAGTCGCTCGGTGCAGTACACCTGACGGGAGATGAAAAGCGGCTCGCCACTTGGGGCATAACGTCTATCGACAAACAGAAGCAGCGAAGAGTCCAGCTCCACGTTAAGGTATGCCGCCTCGAGCTCGCTCGCATAGCAGACCTCGAGCGTACGCGTGTTGGGACCCATCTTGATCCCCTGGCGATCGAGTACCGCCATCAGCGAATCATCGAGGGACTCATGCTCCAAAAAAGAAAGCGCAGCGGAATAGCTATTGGTTTCCAGCATCGTGGGCTTGCCATCCACAAGGCGCAGACGACGGCTACGCAATACCTTTTGGGTATCGTCTACGCCCAGGAACTTCGCGTCTCGCAGACTTGGGAAGTCCCAGCCCATTTCGAGAACCCTGGTAGACGCCTGTTTGCCCGCAAGCTGGCACGAATGGGTAAAGCTCTCACGGTCGTCCGCGGCATACATCTGCGTGTCCGACGAAACGAACGTGCCCTTGCCGCGGGCCCTCTCAACAAGCCCAGCATCTTCCATTTCTTTAATTGCGGAGCGAACCGTTATTCGGCTCACGCCAAATTGCTCGATAAGCTCCGCCTCGGTCGGAAGCTTATCTCCCGGGCGGTACGTGCCGTTGGCGATTGAATCAGAAAGCGCACGAACAATCTGTTTGTACAGGGGGATAACGCTATTTGCCTCAACCATATCAACCATACCTTTACAAGGAATCAGCAGCCTATAGATAAATGACTTATATTGTATTAGAACTTTTTAGCACTCCACGCCATTTCCTATAATGTTTTAGCAAACGAGGGGTTTTTTGCGTAAGCGGTGTAGAGTCCATCCATTTCCGCATACAGCTTCAATCTGATGGCGGTATATGCATCCGATAAGCCGATTGATTTTTATCTTATACCTGTCTCACATTCATCCCTCGTCGTAGAGATGAATGTGAGGTGAGAGATACGTACTTGACGCGCGAGCGTGGATATTTGGACGGTTTTTGGGCTTTTGGCGGCCGATTTCGTCCGAAAATCCACGCTCGTGCGGCAGACGTCCGAATTTCCACGCTCGTGTGCCAGAAAATCCACGCTCATCCGGCAGATTGGTCGAAGGCCCCATATGGGTATACTCTCGGAGATTCGACTCGATTCGCCCCCGTTGGGGCGTCAAAGGAGACTGCATATGTCCACTACCTCAACCGACCCGCGCGCCGCTGCCGCCGCGCTGCTGGTGCCCGGAACCACCTGCCACGGCTTTACCGTCGAACGCCGCGAGACCGTGCCCGAGCTCGACGCAGACGCTTACGTGCTGCGCCACACCGCCTCGGGCGCTCGCCTGCTGCACCTAGCGTGCGACGACGAAAACAAGGCCTTTGCCATTGGCTTTAAGACGCCGCCGGCCGATTCCACCGGCGTGTTCCATATTCTTGAGCACTCGGTGCTGTGCGGATCGGCCAAGTTCCCCGTCAAGGAGCCGTTTGTCGATCTGATCAAGAGCTCCATGCAGACGTTCCTCAACGCCATGACCTACCCCGACAAGACCATCTACCCCGTTGCCACCACCAACGAGCAGGACCTGTACAACCTGATGGACGTGTACCTGGACGCGGTGTTCAACCCGGCCATCTATACCAAGCCCACCATTTTTGAGCAGGAGGGCTGGCACTACGAGCTGGACCTGCCGGAGGGCGTCGAGGGCGAGGGCGGCGACAGCTCCGCGAGCCTGCGCGAGGGCACGCTGCGCTATAACGGCGTGGTGTTCAACGAGATGAAGGGCGCGCTGTCCGACCCCATGAGCGTGCTGGACGACGCCGTCAACGCCGCGCTCTACCCCGACACCGCCTATGCGCACGAGAGCGGCGGCGACCCACGCGCGATTCCCGCGCTCACCTACGAGCAGTTCCTGGATACGCACGCGCGCCACTACAATCCTTCCAACTCTTATATAACGCTCTACGGCGACCTAGATGTGGACCGCGCGCTGGCGTTTTTGGACGAGCGTTATCTGTCGCAGCCGAGCGCTGCGAGCCGCCGCATGGACGCTGCCGTTGCCGCCGGCGAGGACCCGTCCGCGCTGGCACCCAATCCGCTGGGCGTGCAGACGCCCGTGACCTGCGAGTACAAGCGCGTCGAGATGGCCACCACGCCCGAGAACGCCCTGGTGGGCCTGGGCCTTGTGCTGGGCAGCGCACTCGACCGCAAGCGCACGATCGCGGCGGATATCCTGTTCGAGGCACTGCTGGGCTCCAACGAAGCACCGGTTAAGAAGGCCATTCTGGCCGCCGGCCTGGGCGGCAACGTGGTGAGCTACACCGCGGCCGAGAGCCTGCAGCCCTACGAGCTCATCATGTTGCAAAACGCGCAGCCCGGCGTGGCGCGCGAGCTGCGCCGCGTGTTCCAGGACGCCTGCCGCGACCTGTGCGAGCATGGCGTTCCGCGCGAGCGCCTGGAAGCCATCATCAGTAGCAACGAATACGACCTGCGCCAGCGTGACTACGGTATCGCCGACGGCGTGGCCATTGCGTGCGACGCGCTGAGCACCTGGCTCTACGATGACGACGCAGCGACGCTGGCGCTCAAGTACGGCCCGGTGTACGAGGAGCTGCGTGGCGAGCTGGACGGCAGCTACTTTGAGGACCTGCTGCGCGAGCTGGTGCTGGAAAACGACCATATGGCGCTGGTCGAGCTGGTGCCGGTGGACGCCGCCGAGGGTTCGGAGAGCGCCGAGGCCGCAGAGCTGGCAGCCAGGCGCGATGCCATGACCGATGTCGAGCTGGCCGACGTGGTCGAGCGCACGGCCGCGCTGCGTGCCGCGCAGGAGGCGGAAGACACACCCGAGGCCAAGGACACGCTGCCGCGCCTGCGCGTGTCCGACATTGGCGAGGCGCGCCCCGAGCCGCCGCTGGTCGTGGACACGACTGCGCCCATCCCCTGCCTGCGTCACGGCATCCCCACCAACCGTCTGGCCTACGCCATGCAGTACTTCGACCTGAGCTGCGTCGCGTTTGAGGACCTGCCCTACGTGACGCTGCTCTGCCGCCTGCTCAAACAGCTGCCCACGAGCGAGCACTCAGCCGAGGAACTCGACAACTTGCTCGCCGGCAAGCTGGGCTTTTTGAGCTTTACGACCGAGGTCATGACCCAGCCCGACGTGGACGGCGTGCGCCCCTACCTGCTGGTGAGCGCCGGCGCCCTGTCCGAGAAGATCGACGCGCTGGCGAGCCTGCCGCGCGAGGTGTGGTCGAGCACGCTGTTGCTCGATGCTGACGCCGACCGCGTGCGCGACGTGCTCACGCAGATTCGCATTGGGCTTGAGCAAGGCTTTATCAACAACGGCCACTCGGCGGCGCTGGGTCGCGCGATGAGCTACAGCTCGCCTTCGGCCGTGGTGCGCGAGCAGCTTTCGGGCGTGGACTTCTACCTGTTCCTGCGCGATCTGCTCGAGCACTTTGACGAGCGCGTGGACGAGCTGCGTACCAAGCTTGCCAAGCTGGCGGAGCGCATCTTTGTGGTCGATGGCTGCCTGGCGAGCTTTACCGGCAGCGATGAGGACTTTGACGCGTACTGGGATGCCGCGCGCGACCTGGGGCTTGGCGCGGGCGACAGCACCGATGCCGGCCGCAACGCGCTCGTGGTGCCGACGCCGCGCGACCGCCACGAGGCTTTTGTCATCCCCAGCAGCGACATCTGCTTTGCGGCAAGCGCGTGCGACCCGCGTCGCTTGGGGCTCGACGTGACGGGCGCCTGGGCGGTTGCCGCCAACGCGCTCTCCTACGACTACCTGTGGAACGAGATCCGCGTGAAGGGCGGCGCGTACGGTTGCGGATTCCGCGCGGCTGGCGAGCGTCAGGCGGCGTTCTACACCTACCGCGACCCGGCGATCGATCCCTCGATTGAGCGCGTGGCGCGCGCAGGCGAATGGCTCGGCAGCTTTGAGCCCGACGAGGCCGCCTTTGAGGGCTTTATCGTAAGCTGCGTGAGCGGCATGGACGCGCCGGTGAAGCCCTACGCGCTCACCAAGCGCCGCAACACGACCTACCTGGCCGGCCTCGATCCCGACGCGCGCGAGAAGCGCCGCGCCCAGATGCTCGCCGCCACGCCCAGTGAACTGCGCTCGCTCGGCGCCGACGTGACGCGCATCGCAGCCGAGTCGCCCACCTGCGTCTTTGGCGGCCGCGAAGTCATCGCCAAGAGCAACGCCGGCTTCAACGTCATCGACCTGCTCGGCTAACCACAAAGGTAGATTTTTGGGACATGCCTGAAAATCTACCTTTTTTCTTTTGCCTCAGCTTGGGCGGGGCAGCTCAGCCCGTCCCACCAGTTTGTCTAAATCTGTAACATCTAGGCGGCAATATTGGCTCCAGATGTTACAGATCGAGACGTTTCCGGATGACGCCGACCCTTTGTCTCAATCTGTAACAACTGGGTCCAATTTTGCCGAGTTACTGTTACAGATCGAGACGAACTGCCGCAGACGCCCACTCCACAGCACAGACCACCACAAAGGTGCCTGTCCCCTTTCTCAGTGGTGATTCGAACACTTGTTCTATACGTACACATGTTCTATATTATGAGTGTTTGCATCGGACTTAAATTGCAACTAGAATATAGTTGCAGAATGTGAGGCGGGATGACTCGAGCCGATAAACTCATCGCCCAACTGTTTAGCTGCCCTTCGACGTATCGGTATGCCGATTTTTTAAAAGTCATGGTCTCATATGGCTTTGAAATGGACAGCAAAGGCAAGACTTCCGGATCGCGCGTTCGCTTCTACAGGCCCTCAGATGGCAGGATGTTCGTGATGCACGCGCCTCATCCATCTGACGAATTGACAGCGGGGACAATTCGAAACATCGTTCGATTTCTGCAGGATGTCGGAGGCAGTCATGAGTAACGTTTTGGCATACAAGGGCTATTTCGCCCCAGTCGAGTTCGATGCCGAGCAGCGTGTACTAACAGGTATGGTCGCCGGCATTAGAGACGCAATCGTATTTGAAGGCTCCACGGCTGAAGAAGTGGAGCAATGCTTCCACGACGCCGTCGACGATTACCTTGAGTTTTGCACCGAGAAGGGCAAGGAACCCGAGCGGGCTTTTAAGGGCTCGTTCAATGTGAGAACAGGCTCCGAGCTTCACAAGCAGGCAGCACTGGCGGCGGCAAAGAAGGGCGAGTCACTCAATAAGTTTGTGACCGAAGCAATCGCCGCGGCGTTATAGCGTTAACGCATGGGCCAAAACCACCACAAAGGGGACAGGCACCTTTGTGGTGGTTTCGACATTTGCCCAGATAAAACCTGCCAAAATAAACCTGTCCCTTTTTGGTAGGTTTGGGAGAGGAAGCCGGGATGGACAAGGCTGAGTTGCGGCGGGCGGTGATTGCTCGGCGCGATGCTCTTGATTTGGACTTGCGGGCGGCGAAGTCTGCTGATATCTGTGCGCGGCTGGTTGAGCTGCTGGGCCGCTTGGATGCCGCGGCGCCGCACACCGTTGCCGTCTATGCCGCGATGGGTTCCGAAGTCGACTCAGCCGCGTTTGCCGCAGCTGCCTCCAAACGTGGCTGGCGCGTGGCCTATCCGTGCATGCTCTCGGCAACAGACGCCGCAGCTTGTGGCCAGCGCATGTGTATGCGGGCAGTTGCTGCCGGCGACGCGGACGCGGCTACGTTTATCGCCCACCCCACGCGGGCCTTTGCGGCCACGGACATCGACAGCAGCCGCTTCCCTATCGTGCCTGCCGAAGCTCTCGACATGATCGTCGTGCCGCTCGTAGCATTCGACCGCACCGGCACGCGCCTAGGCTACGGCGGCGGCTGCTATGACCGCTACCTGCCCATGCTCTCGCCCGTATGTCAAATCGTCGGCATCGCCTTTGACGAACAGCGCGTCGACCACATCCCCACCGACGCCCACGATCTGCCGCTGCCCCACATCATCAGCGCCTAACGGCTGGCACGCTGCACCCCACAAAAATGAGCGTGGAAAATTTCCCACTTTGGGCCTGTTCGGGGGCAAAAAACGGGAGATTATCCACGCTCATTATTCAAACGTCCGATAATCCACGCTCGTGGGTGGCGCGCGCAGACGTGGTGTAAGAGCGTCCCGAGGTCCGTCGCTGCAAGT
>CAJMMN010000040.1 GCA_905214525.1 uncultured bacterium | reverse complement strand
AAAGGGCGGAGGCGGGGCATTCCCCGCCTCTTACACCACATCTCTGCGCGCTACCAATCAATCTATCCGCATGAAACATTAAGGACGCATCAAGCCCCTTTTCTCCGTTTTTCGCCCGTCATGAACTACTTGGTAGATTGTAAGGCATGCCCCGCACATCTACCAAAGCAAAATCCACCACAAAGGTGCCGGCACCTTTGTGGTGGAAGTGACGTTTGCCAAGATAAAACCTGCCAAAACAAACCTGTCCCTTTTTGGCAGGTTTTAGGCCAGATGGTCTTGGATGAGGTCGCAGATGGCTCGGGCGTCGTTGATGCTGATGGCTCGGGTCGCAAAGCCGGCGTCGAAGGCCTGACGCGCCAGAGCCTCGTTGCAGGCAAGGGCCAGCGTGTGGCCGTCGACCAGGTCGAGCGAGCTCTTGCCGCGCAGACGGTCGACACCCGAGCGCGCGACCACGATGTTGTCGAAGCCCTCGGTCTTGTAGCCCTCGATGATCACCACGTCGACATCGTTGTAGCGCGACAGCAGCTCGCGCGCAGGCATCTCGTCCTCCTCGCGCGTGTCGGCGTACTCCGCCCAGCGCGTGGCGCAGATGAGCCCCACGTGTTTGGATCCGGCTTGATGATGGCGCCACGTATCCTTAGCGGGCACGTCGATATCAAAGCCATGATGCCCATGATGCTTGAGCGAACCCACGCGCAGGCCGCGGCGGGTGAGCTCGGCAATGACCTTCTCGACGAGCGTGGTCTTGCCCGAGTTTTGGTAGCCGATAAACGCGATCGCGGGGACGGCCGGTGTCGGAGCTGCGGGCGCGACGGCGACGGATGCGCTCGCGGGCGCGGCACCGTCAGCGGCCACGGCTTCAACAGCAGCGGCCTGACGCCCTGCGCGATCCCACACGCCCGAGCGGCCGCCCTCCTTGTGCAGCAGGCGCACGTCGACGATCTCCATACCGCGGTCGACCGCCTTGCACATGTCATAGATCGTTAAGCACGCGGCACTCGCGCCGGTCAGGGCCTCCATCTCAATACCCGTCTTGCCCGTCACGCCAGCCGTAACCAGTACGTGAAAGCCAACTTGCCCGTCTGCGCGCGCCGGCGCCCAGCCCTCGGGCACGTCCTCGGCAGGCGTCCCCACCGGCGCGATAGGCTCGATATCGCACTTACTCTTGGTAATGAGCAACGGGTGACACATGGGGATGATGTCACTCGTGCGTTTGATGGCCATGATGCCCGCAACGCGTGCGCAAGCGAGCACGTCGCCCTTTTTAGCGCCATCCTGCAGCACCATGGCCTGCGTCTCGGGGTGCATAAGAATCGTGCCCTCGGCGATGGCAATGCGATGGGTCTCGGCCTTGTCGGACACGTCGACCATGCGCACCTCGCCCTTGGCATCCACGTGCGTCAGCTCGTCGCGGCGGGCGTCGCGGGCGGGCTCGGCAGCAGTGCCGGCGGACGGCTGTACCGCCGCGGACCCAGCGGTGTTGCTGGCAGCAGCCGTGGCTTTATGGGCAGACATCGCGGCCCTGCGAGCGGCCTTGGTGGCATCGGCGTACCTGCTCTTGGCCATATGATCATCCTCCGATTTGGGACATAAATCGTTGCGTGCCCTCAATTATCGCGTGTTCCTGCGGTTTGTGGGCCACGGCATCGCGCCAAATCGAAAGTACCTGCATATCATCACCACGGCGCAACGCCTCGCGCACCGAATACTCGGCATCGCTGAACAGGCACGGACGCACGTTGCCATCGGCCGTCAGGCGCAGGCGGTTGCAGCTCGCGCAAAAATGGTTGGACATGGCGCTGATGAAGCCGACCGTTCCCGCCGCGCCCGGAAAGCGCCAATAGCGCGCGGGGCCCGCGCCGGCAGGAGCGTCGGTGATGTCAAGCGGTTCGAGCTCGCCCAGACCCATCGCGGTGGCCCCGGCATTGACGCGCGCCCGCAGCTCGTCGCTCGGCACGCTGTCGCTCGCATCCCACAACTCGGAGTTGAGCGTGGGTGCGTGAGGGTCCACGGCGCAATGCGAGCTCGTGCGCTCGTCGCCGATGGGCATGTATTCGATAAAGCGCAGGTGGATGGGGCGGTCGACGGTCAGTCGTGCGAGGGCCGCCACATCCTGGTTGAGCCGGCGCACAACAACGCAGTTGACCTTAACGGGCTCAAAGCCCCAAGCCAGCGCCGCGTCGATGCCAGCCATGGTCTGCTCGAGTCGACCCAGGCGCGTGATCTTTCCAAAGAGCGTAGGGTCGAGCGTGTCGAGCGAAATGTTGACGCGGTTAAGCCCCGCGTCCTTGAGCTGCGGCGCCAGCTTGGGCAGCAGGGCTCCGTTGGTGGTGAGCGAGATGTCCTCGATCCGCGGAATCGCGCGGATGTCGCGAATGAGCGGGATGATACGGCGGCTGACCAGCGGCTCGCCGCCCGTCAGGCGTACGCGGCGAATGCCCTCCCCCGCCACCAAGCGCACAAAGTGGGCGATTTCCTCGGCGCTGAGTAGCTCGTCGTGTGCACGGGGCGCCACGCCATCGGCCGGCATGCAGTAAATGCAGCGGAAATTGCACTTGTCGGTAACGGCAATGCGCAGGTAGTTGATATCGCGGCCAAAGCCGTCATGTTGCACGTGCCCGTCCACGCAGCCCTCCCCTCACGCGGCGTTTTATTCTTCGGAAAACATAATACCCCACGAGAGAATCATGCCGACACCCGTACGACAGGACAGGTCGCTTCGAGCAAAACGGACTTCCCAAGCCCATCCTCAACACACAGACCATCACAACATTCGATGCTTTTCCCGTTTTTGGCAAAAAACGTCGAATGTTGTGATGGTTTGCCTGCCCACGGCACCCCGTAGAAAGACCAAAGCGCCCCTAGAGGCCGCCGTCCCAGTGGCGAATCACGAATTCTCGAAGGTCGTTCTGCCGCTTTTGGAACGCTTCGCTTCGGTCGCACTTGAGGCCCATAGCGAGCGCAATGGCGTTCATCGCCCGGTGCAATTGCAGCTGATGGGCAAACTGAGTCCCGGTGAGGACGATCATCCTAAAGCCCAGCGCGCTCAGCACAGTCATGCGCTCCGCATCCGACGCGCTGCGCTGTTTATCAAGATGGTCCGAGCCGTTGTATTCAATCCCCGTACCGCTCGCAGGCGCATATACGTCAATCTCGAAATACCCGGCCTTTGCGAGACACTTGAACTCGTTGGGAACATCGACCCTATGGTTGAGCTCGATTTTGGCGTATCCCAGCCCGCCCTGGAAACGTTTTGCTACGACCATGATTGCGGTGGCCGTCTCCATGGGCGACCGCGCGCCATCGTGCACGCGCTTGAGCACGGCGGCCGCGCGTATAGCCCCCTGACGAGATCGGTTCTCATTGCAATAGGCAATCAAGTCGGCAACGGTATACCTCTGCCCCATCTCGATATAATCGCCTGTCGACAGATGATTCAAATGGTATCGGGCGCAGATTTCGTAGCCATATTCCAGCTGCTCGGGCTCACTCATCCACGAACCCGCCTGGACAAAGCACATGGCCTCATCAACCACCAGAAGGCCCTCTGCCACCTCGATAAGATGGCCTGGAGGTACCGGCGCCCCAAACACGTGGCACCTAAATCCAGCCGGCGTCGAGCGCTCAAAATCGAAGTTGACGAGCGTGTCGATATGATCGAGCTCTTCTCGTGGAATACCAAGCGAAACCAGATAGTCGGTAACGATCCCAACTGCCGTTGAAGCCCTCAGTCCCTTGGCATCGAGTCCCAATTTGGGCAGGCTCGCAGTCGGCTCCGCCTCGCTAGCAAGCGAGTCCTCATCGTATAGGCTGCTTGCTCGCGAGAGCGGCTCGGACGGGCGCGCCACGTTGTGGTACAGCCAGGCAGTCTTATGGGACAAGACGATCGGCAGGTCCATGAGCCCTCCAATGGAGTCGGATAACCAACCTTATTCCCCTGCCCACGGGTCCGCACACCTTCGTGCACAAGAAAGCGATTCCACCCGGCCGAGTGGCAGAAAAACCATCACAACATTCGATGCTTTTCTCGATTTTGGCGAAAAACGTCGAATGTTGTGATGGTTTGAGGCTAGGTGAGGGGGCACGGAGGGCTCAAAGCATCGTGCTCGAACGGGTTAATCCAGCTCTTTTAAGCCATGCGCGAGCTGCCAGTATTCGCCGTGCTGAGCGAGCAGCTCTTCGTGCGTGCCGCGCTCGATGATGCGGCCGTGTTCGAGGACCATGATGGCATCGGCGTCGCGGACGGTGGACAGGCGGTGCGCGATCATAAACGTGGTGCGTCCGCGCATGATGCGGTCCATACCGCGCTCGATGAGCTTTTCGGTACGCGTGTCGATGGAGCTCGTGGCCTCGTCCAAGATGAGCACCGGCGGGTCGGCAACGGCCACGCGCGCGATGGCGAGCAGTTGGCGCTGGCCCTGCGACAGGTTGGCGCCGTCGGCCGTGACCGGCGTGTCGTACCCTCTAGGCAGGCGGCGGATAAACGAATCCGCGCAGGCTGCCTCGGCAGCGGCGCGCACCTCCTCGTCGGTCGCGTCGAGCTTGCCAAAGCGGATGTTCTGCGCAATGGTGCCGCTAAACAGGTGCGTGTCCTGCAGCACAATGCCGAGCGACCCACGCAGACTGGCCTTGGCAATGTGCTTGACATCGATGCCGTCGTACGTGATCTCGCCGTCATCGACCTCGTAAAAGCGGTTGATGAGGTTGGTGATGGTCGTCTTTCCGGCGCCCGTCGAGCCCACAAACGCGATTTTTTGCCCCGGCTTGGCAAACAGGTTGAGGTCCGTGAGCACACGGGTGCCCGGCACGTAGGAAAAGTCCACGGCATGGAAGCGCACGTCGCCGGCAAGCGGGACCAAGCCGCACGTGAGCTCGGTACCGTCGGCAGCCACCGCACGGCCCGACTCATCAACGGCAGCCACATCATGCAAGTGCCCGTACGCGCCCACGCCCTGGCCCTCGGGAATCTTCCACGCCCACGAGGCGTCGCCCGTCTGCACCAGCTGCACGCGGCCCTCATCCACCTCGGGCTTAAGGTCCATGGCGGCAAACAGGCGCTCGGCACCGGCCAGCGCGTTGAGCAAAAAGTTGCCCAGCTGCGTAAACTGGTTGATGGGCATGGCGGCCTGGCGTACAAAGACCAGGTAGCTTGCGAGCGCACCTACGTCGGCGAGTCCCTTGATGCAGAGCATGCCGCCCGCCACGGCGACGATGGCATAGTTGACGTAGCCAATCACGACGGTCATGGGCACCATCGAGTTGGCGTAGGCTTGCGCGGCGCCACCGGTGCGGCGCAGTTCTTGGTTGCGCACGTCAAAACCAGCCACGTTGGCCTGTTCGTGATTAAAGACCTTGATGACCTTTTGGCCCGAGACCATCTCCTCGATATATCCGTCCAAATCGCCCAGCGATGCCTGCTGGGCGGCAAAGAAGCGCTTAGAGCGCGCGCCCGAGTAGCGCGCATACAGCACAATGGCCGCATCGCACACGAGCGTGATAATCGTGAGCTGCCAGTTAAGGATGATGAGCATGGCCGTGGTGCCCACAACCTGAATGGCGGCCTGAATCACGTTGGCAAAGCTGTTGTTGAGCGCCTCGGAGACAGTGCCGACATCGTTGGTGAAAAAGCTCATGATGTCGCCCGAGCGCGTGCTGTCGAAGTAGCTCAGCGGCAGCATCTGGATGTGCGCAAACAGGTCGCGGCGGATATCGGAGACCACGCGCTGGGCCGCGCGCACCATAATCTGCGAGTAGCCCAGAGCCGAGAGCACGCCCGCGGCGTAGATGGCAGCGGTAAAGATAACCTGCTTAGCGAGCAGTTCCTCGCCGCCCGTTGCCAAACCGTTGACGATGGGGCGCACCATGTAGGTACCGGCAAGGCTTGCGATGGCCGCAACAGAGGCAAGCACACCCACTGCGAGCAGCGAGAACTTGGCGTGGCCCATGTAGGAGAGCAGGCGGCGGAGCGTCTGCGCCAGATTGGCGGGACGGGCCTGAGCGGATGTCTTAGGCATGGCGCTCACCCCCTTCCGTGGCTTGAAGTGATCCGCTGGGGCCAGACGAAGACGGGGCATTTGCGCCGTCTGCGACGTCCGCATCCCCTGCAAATTCCATCTGCGAGGCGTAAATCTCCTGGTAGATGCTATCGCCCGCCAGCAGCTCCTCATGCGTGCCCACGCCGTGGACACGGCCGTCGTCCAACACAATAATGCGGGCGGCATCCATGACGCTCGCAATGCGCTGCGCAATGACAATCACCGTCGTGTTGGGAATCTGAGCGATATGCTCGCGGATCTTGGCGTCGGTCGCCATATCGACCGCGCTGGTCGAATCGTCAAAGATGAGCACACGCGGATGCTTGAGCAATGTACGCGCGATGCACAGGCGCTGCTTCTGCCCGCCCGAGACACCGGCACCGCCCTGGCCCAGATAGCCGTCAAGGCCGCCGATGCGATCCAGGAACTCGTCCACGCATGCCGCCCGGCAGGCACGCAGGAGCTCCTCGTCGGTGGCATCGGGCGCGCCCCACTGCAGGTTCTCGCGCACGGTACCCGTAAACAGCACGTTCTTTTGCAGCACGATACCCACGGCGTCGCGCAGGGCAACCAGGTCGTAATCGCGCACATCGCGCCCGCCCACGAGTACGGCGCCTTCGGTGGCGTCGCACAGGCGCGCGATCAGCTGCACAAGCGAACTCTTGCCCGAGCCCGTGCCGCCGAGCACGCCCACCGTGGAGCCTGCCTCAATGCAAAGGTCAATATGCTCGAGCACATCCTCGGCAGCATCCGCGCGGTACTTAAACGACACGTCGCGAAACTCGATGCTTCCGTCGGCCACCCCGTGCACGGCAGCGGCAGCGTCGGGCGCTTGGATAAGCGAACGCTCGTCGAGCACCCGTGAGATGCGCTCCACGCTGGCAAGTGCGCGGGTGAGCAGCAAAAACACGTTGGAAATCATCATGAGCGAGTTCATGATCAGCAGCACATAGCTCATAAAGCCCGTGAGCGAGCCCACGCCGAGCTCGCCGGCAAGAATCATGCGCCCGCCGATCCACAGAATGGAAAGCGCTGCCACGTACATCGACAGCTGAAACACCGGCAGGTTGAGCACGGCGTTGCCAAAGGTCTTCGTCGCGGTGCGCGCAAGCTCGGTATTGACGGCATCGAACTTGGCCTCCTCGTGCTCGGCACGCACGTACGCCTTGACGGCGCGCACGGCGGTGAGGTCCTCCTGCACCACACCGTTGAGATGGTCCATCGAGGTCTGTAGCTGGCGGTAGAGCGGACTGACGCGATAGGTGATAACGCCCAGTACGATCGCCAGCACCGGCAGGATGATCGCGAATACCGTAGCGAGCGGACGAGACAGCACCAACGCATAGACCAAGCCGACGATGAGCGTCACGGGACCGCGCACCATGGGGCGGAAGCCGTTACCTACGGCGTTTTGAATCACGGTGATGTCGGTGGTCATGCGTGTGACAAGCGAGCTGGCGTCGTAGTTGTCCAGATTGCCAAAAGCGAGCGTCTGGATCTTGCGATACTCGGCCTCGCGCAGGTTAGCGCCCAGCCCCGAGGCAACGCGGGCGGACGTGCGTGCATAGCCCAAGCCAAGTACCAGCGAACATGCGGCGCATACCAACATATACGTGCCCTGCAACAGCATGTAGTTGATGTCGCCCGCGGGCACGCCCACATCGATGATATTTGCCATGATGACCGGGATAAACAGCTCGAGCGCCGTCTCGGCCGTCACAAAGAACACGCCGAGTATGGCATCGCGGCGGTATGCCCCCAGATAGGAAAACAGAATCTTGAGATTGCGCACACAGGTTCATCCCCCATCAAACGTCGTTCGCAAACCCACGTATTATGGCGCGCCGTGCAGCGGTGTCAAGTGTTCCGAAATCGATTTCTGCAAGGCTAGTACAGGCGCCATGCTCACAGGGTGCACGTCCGTATTCAATTAGAAATAAACGCGAGCGTGACTTTTTCGCCCTGCCGCCAACACAAACCTTGACTCTACAATCGTTGTAGGGTTTTCACTACACTGGTACGTAAACGATCTAAGCCAGAAAGTGCCCCGCCCATGGAACACGACCTCACACGCGGCAACGTCCTTAAGACCATCGCGGTCTTTGCCCTGCCTTATATGCTCTCGTACTTTTTGCAGATGCTCTACGGCATGGCCGACCTGTACATGATGGGGCAGTTCAGCGGCGCCGCCGGCATCACCGCCGTAGGCAATGGCGCGCAGACGCTCTATATCATTACCGTGACGCTCGTGGGCCTGGCCATGGGAACGACGGTTATCGTCGGCCACGCCGTGGGCTCGCGCCGGTTTGACCGCGCCGAGACCGCCATCGGCAACACCATCACGCTGTTTATGGGTGTCTCGGTGGTACTGGCAGGCATCTTGCTCGCGCTGTGCCCGCAGATCGTGGCACTCATTGGCACGCCGGCCGAGGCGGTCGAGAGCACCGCCGCCTACCTGCGCATTTGCTTTATCGGCATTCCCTTTATCGCCGCGTACAACATTCTTTCGGCCATCTTTCGCGGCCTGGGCGATTCGCGCTCGCCCATGTACGTGATTGGCGTGGCATGCATCATCAACATCGCGCTCGATTTTCTGTTTATCGGCCACATGGGGCTCGGCCCCGTGGGCGCGGCGCTCGGCACGGTGACCGCGCAGACGGCCAGCGTTGCCCTCGCGCTCGTGTGGCTCAAGAGCCGCCGCACGAACATCCACGTTAAGCGCAGCGACCTGCGCCCCCAGCCCGAGGTGCTCGGTAGCATTCTTAAGATCGGCGTGCCCGTGGCCGTGCAGGACGGCTGCATCCAGGTGGCGTTTATGTTCATCACCGTCATCGCCAACCACCGCGGTCTGGTCGACGCCGCCGCCGTAGGCCTGGTCGAGAAGATGATCAGCTTTTTGTTCATTGTGCCAAGCTCCATGGGCGCCACCGTCAGCGCGCTCACGGCGCAAAACGCCGGCGCGGGCAAGGGCGACCGCGCGCGTCAGGTGCTCAAGGATGCCATGACCATCTCGGTAGTATACGGCTGCCTAATCACGGTGCTGATGTGGCTAGTGGCGCCGGCGTTTATTGGCTTTTTTGCCAAGGACGCCGCGGTGGTCGCAGCCGGTACCGGCTATATACACAGTTATATTTTCGACGCGATTTTTGCCGGCATCCACATTTGCTTTAGTGGCTTTTTCGCTGCGTATGGCAAGAGCTACATCGGCTTTGCGCATAACGTGCTGGCTGTGGCACTCATTCGCGTGCCGGGCGCTTGGCTGCTGTCGAACGCCTATTCCGACACGCTGTTCCCCATGGGCATCGCCTCGCCGTGCGGGTCAATTCTGTCGGCGGTCATCTGTGTGATTGCATTTACCGTGCTCAACCGGCGCGGGGCTTTTGACAAATTGGCAGCGTAGCGGGGCGACGCAAAATCGCCCTTATCGACGACATCATCAGCGACGGCCCCATAACCTACGTGACGCAGATCACGCTGCCTGCCACCGCGCCCAAATCAAAACCACCCCTAAAAGGGGTGGTTTGCTCTTAGGGTATAACCCTTGGA
>CAJMMN010000039.1 GCA_905214525.1 uncultured bacterium | reverse complement strand
TGCGGAAACGCGGGGTCCGTTCAGGCTGTTGCGTTGAGATTGAAAATCAACCAAATTTTTCGGTCCCTCCGGGAGGGTCTCCGGGGCCGGCGGGCGCGGGTTAAGTTTGCTGCTCTACAGTCCTGCGCAAGACGGAAAGCACATTAAGTGCTTTCCTTTGCGTGCGGAACTCGCGACAAACTTAACCCGCGCCCGCCGGCCCCGGAGACCCTCCCTGCCGTCACATTGTTCGAGCCGTTGTTGTTGCTCGCCGCTTCGCGGCTCGGCGACCCCGTTCTCCGCGGCGGGGTTGTCTAAGGTTTTTGTTGAAGCTCGGCCTTTGGCTCATAAAAAACGGGAGATGCAATCTGCATCCCCCGTTTTTGTTGCGGTTAGTCTAGGTCAATAAACTTGGTGCTTAGGATCTTGCCGTCTTTTACTAGCATTCTGGCCATGGTGGGGCCTCGGGTGCCTCTGGGATAGCTGGCGCTGCCCGGGTTGAGGACTAGGCAGCGGCCCACTTGGGCTTCTTTGGTTACGTGGGTGTGACCGTTGATGGCTACGTCTACGGATCCCACCGGAAGGTCTTCGCGGTAGTGGGCTACGGCGAATTTGAGGCCTTCGTAGGTAAAGAGCGCAAGACGGTCTACATCGGGGCCGTAGTCGCGGTAGTAATCGTTGTTGCCCAGTACGGCCCGCACGGGGGCGATGGTGCATAGGTGCTCGTAGTCCATCTCTGACGTGAGGTCGCCGGCGTGGATGATCAGGTCTGCGCCCTCAAGCTCATCCAAGAGCGCAGGCGATAAATAGCCGTGGGTGTCCGAGATGATGTCGATACGCTTGGCGCTTGCACTGTTCATGGGATCCCTTCCGCAAAAAACGATTCGGCAGATACATACAAAAAAGGCCCCACGGCTCCGCAGACGATGGGTCTACAGGGCTGCGGGGCCAGTGCGCTAGAGACTCAAGGCCTTCTTGAGCGGCATGACGCGGCGGCGCGAAACCGGCACGCGTTCGTCGACGCCCGTAATGCCCAGTTGGATGGCGCCCGAGGGCACCGTCTCAACGTCCGTGACGCACGCTAGGTTGACGATATAGCGGCGGTGAACACGGAAGAAGCCAAAGTCGCAGAGCTTGGCCTCAAACTGCGCCAGCGAGGTCGTCGACAAAAAGCGATCATCGACGGTATAGATGCAGGAGTAATCGTCCTTGGCCATGATAAAGCGAATGTCGTCCACGGGAATGAGCACCTTGCGGCCGCCCTTTTCCACCGGGATACGCTCGATGGTCACCTTGCTGTCCGTAACCGGCTTGGCGCGTTGCATGACCTTCTCGATCGCACGATCCAAGCGAGCTTCCTCGACCGGCTTCATCAGATAATCGACGGCATCCACGTCGAATGCCTCGACCGCATGGTCGCTATACGCAGTCACAAACACGATCGCCGGCGGATTTTTGAGCTTATGCAGCGCCTCGGCAAGTTGCAGGCCCGAGGCACCGGGCATCGAGATATCGAGAAACACGACATCCACGCGACTTTCCATAAGCATCTCGATGGCGGAGCGGACGCTCGACGCCTCCGTGATCGTGCCGATCTTGCCCGTTTGCTCGAGCAGGAAGCGAAGCTCCGAGCGAGCCGGCGCCTCATCATCCACAATCATCGCACGCAGCATAGGGATAAAACCTTTCGTCAACTAACTACGCCGGGCGTCCGTCGCATGACGTTGAGCCCGTAGCTTTTTATTTTACTCTTGAATGTCAAAGATGCTCTCTGACAAATCAAGATGAAGGAGCACTTTGGTGCCCTTGCCCGGCGCCGATTCGACACGCGTATAGGAGTGCGGCCCAAAAAAGCGATGGATGCGCTCCGAAATATTGTGCATGGCCACACCGGCGCCGCCACCCTGGGGAGAGCTGGCGTCGGGACGGGCAGAGCGCTCGTCAAACAGTCTGGCGGCGGTACCCTCATCCATGCCCACGCCATTATCGGCCACAGCAATCAAGATTGCATCCTCGCCGTCTTGGTGAACGGTCACGTCGATCCTCAGGGCGTCGTCATCGCCCATACCATGACGCACGGCGTTCTCGACAATCGGCTGGATCACGAACGCCGGCACCAGCGTATCTTCCACGTCCTCGGACACATCGAACGTCGCAAGCACGCGGTCCTCGCCAAAGCGGGCCTTCTCAAAGGTAAGGTAGCGCTTGGTCTGTGCGACCTCACGCGAGACCGGAATAAGCGATCCCGAGTTGTCGAGCGTGGCGCGATAGAACGATGAGAACTCACGAAGCAGTTCGCGGGCCCGCAGCGGGTCGGTGCGCGTAAACGATGCAATGGTGTTCAGCGTGTTGAACAGGAAGTGCGGGTTAATCTGCGCCTGCAGCGCACGCACCTCGGCGCGCGCTGTGAGTTCCTTTTGCACCTCGAGCTCGTGGATGGCGAGCTGCGTGGACAAGATCTCGGCAAAGCCCGAGGCAAGCGCGTACTGGGTACGGTCGACGGCGCGCGGGGTCTTGTAGTAGAACTTGAGCGTGCCGACGGTACGATCGCCCACCTTGATGGGGGCGATAATGCCGGCGGGGACTTGGTTGTGCGAGCCGTCCGAGCCCACGACATCCACCATACGGTTGAACGATTGCACGATGCCATGTTCGATAACGTAGCGTGTGGCAAGCGTGTGGATGGGAGAATCTGGCAGTAGCTTTTCCTCAAACTCGCCCGCGCAGGCAAGCACGTTGTCCTCGTCGGTGATGGCCACCGTCATGGCGCGCGTCTCGGGCAAAATGCGCTGGCACACCAAACGCGCCGACTCCTGCGTCAGACCGCCCTTAATGTCCTCGAGCATGGCCGAGGCCACCGAGAGCGTCTCCTCGGTGTACTGGGAGCGCACCGAATCGGGATTGAGCGTCAAAAAGATAAAGATGCACAGAAAGATGCACAGCAGCGCGCAGGCAATCACCGTGGCGATCGGCTCGATACCGGTCACCAGGGCAAAAATAAAGTACACCAGCACGCAAATGGCGCAGGCAACGGCAATGATGCGAAAGATTGATAATGAACTATCGCGCTGGGCGCGGCGGTCGATCATTCGGTCCCCTCCAGGATACTGATCAGTTGTGCGTCACGCCAAAGCCCGTCCATGATCTTGGGCCAAAAGCTCTGGAAACGCAGGTAGCTTGCAGCGTTTTGGCGTGCATAGGCCTTTGCCTCGTCGATACCATGGCGCCAGATGCGCAGGTAGCCCTCATGCTCGCGGGTAAACACGCTGCGGACCATAGCGGTCTTGCGCACGCGGTCGTCGAGCTCGCGCGAAATCCACGGGCCCGGGTAGGGCATGAGCGATGCCGCCGTAACGGGAATGAGCTCCTTTTGATGCGCGGCGAATGTCAACTTGGCCCGTTCGTAGTACCAACGGTATACATCCTGCATAAAGCGCGGTGAGCGCTTTTCGGACTCCGGAGGCAGATGGCGCACGGTCCACTCGTTATCAAACCACACGTCGTAGCCAAACATGCGCATGTTAAAGAGGTAATCCAAGTCCTCGCCGCGGGTGATAAACGGGTCAAAGGCCACACGCGTAAAGGCGCGGGCGTGCAGGGCCATCAGGCCGCCGCACACGTAGTTGGAGCGCGAGATGCGGGTGCCCGAGAGCGCCTTTTTCATCCAACGGTTGAACTCGATGCGCTTGGTCCACCAACGATGGCAGATGCCTGCCTTGTCCGTGGGAGCCAGCGGCGAGCCGTCGCGATCGTAGAAATAGCCGCTCTTGACCAAGATAGGCAAGCCCTGACGCGTCTGCTGCCCCAACGCATAGGTCGCGCGCTTCATAAAGTCGGCGTCGATGACAGTCTCATCGTCATCCAAAAAGATAACCGCGTCATGCCCCAGCACAGCGGCACAGGCCAGCCCCATGTTGCGGATGGCACCGTAGCCTCGCAGGCTCACGCACTCGCCCGAACCCTTGGGCGCGATCTGAGCAACCCGATCTGCGATGCGCGAGGCCTGGGTGTTGGTGACAACGGTGACCTTGAGCGTGGGATGCGCGTCGACAATCTCGTGCACGCGCAGCGACACATCGGCTGTGGCAGAAACGGGACAGACCACCAAAAGGATGATGCGCGGGATGTCACGTACCTGCTCAAGCGAGGCCAGGCAGCGGTCGAGTTCGGGATTGTCGGCGTTGAGTCGCGTCGAATGGTCATAGGTGCCAGGGGCGTTTGCGCAAGCGTCATCGCCCGCCCAATACGTTGGAATCACGACCGTGGCGTTCATGCCTTACCCTCCCTGCAACACAAAAACGGGACGCCGCCAAACACAGGCGACGCCCCGCGACCTAGCTGATTCCATCATACCCACTTGGGCAAATCATTGCTCGCAAGTCGCAATGTTTATTGCGGATAACCCCAAAAGAGTACCGTGGACAGGCACAATAGCCGCTCGCTCCTATGCGGCATGCTCTGCCGCCCGAGTCATGCGGGACAGGCGGACCAGCAGCATAAAGCCAACGACCAGCAGCACACCAATGGAAAGGACGCCCAGCGACGGGTTGCCGGTCAGCGAGGTGACGACCGACACCAGGAAGGTGCCCATAACGCTTGCATAACGACCAAAGATGTCAAAGAAGCCGTAGTACTCGTTGGACTTTTCCTTGGGAATAATGCGGCCAAAGTAGCTACGGCTGAGCGCCTGCACACCGCCCTGGAACAGGCCGACCAAAATGGCAAGCACCCAGAATTCAAAGGCGGTCTTGAGGAAGAACGCGGCAAAGAGCACGATGCCCATATAGGCGGCGACTGCCACCAAGATCATGTTGAGCGTGCCCACGCGGCCGGCGAGCTTGCCGTAAATGATGGCAGACGGAAAAGCAACAAACTGCGTGACGAGCAGCGCCAGGACCAGCTGCGTCGAATCGATGCCCAAGGCCGATCCGTAACTGGTGGCCATAGAAATGACCGTGTGCACACCGTCGATATAGAAGAAGAACGCGATCATGTAGACCAGCACGGTCTTGTTGTGGGCGATCTCGCGCATGGTGTGTCCGACCTCGGAGAACACACCGCCCACGATGTGGCCGATGGTGTCCTCGGGACCGCGCTCGCGACCGTACTTTTGCTTATAGGTGCGAATGAGCGGCAGGGTAAAGATGAGCCACCAGGCACCAGTGATGATAAACGACAGACGCGTTGCCAGCATGGTGGGGACGCCAAGAGCGGGGCCACCCATGATGAGCGCAAGGCAGATGACGAACGGCACGGTGGAACCGATGTAGCCCCAGGCATAGCCCGAGCTGGACACGGCGTCCATGCGCTCGTCGGTGGTAATGTCGGGCAGCATGGCGTCGTAGAACGTCATAGAAGAGTTAAGGCCGATGGTGCACAGCACGTACACGGTCAAAAATGCCATGGCGGACATTGGGATAGCCTGCGCCAGGCAAAGCACCAGGCCCGTGAGGAAGAAGCCCAAGAAGAACTTGATCTTGTTGCCGGCGTAATCGGCAAGCGCGCCCAGAATGGGCATGAGCATGGCAATGACCAGCGAGGCAATCGTCTGCGCGTTGCCCCAAGCGACCACCAGGTCTGCCGAGGAAGCACCGGTATTGATGGCGTTAAAGTAGATGGGCACCACCGAGGTATTGAGCAGCACGAGGGCCGAGTTTCCCACATCGTACATGACCCAGTTACGCTCGAGCTTGGTGTATTTCATGGACAGGGACCCTTCGTATTCGCCCGATATGCAGTTAGTTCATCGTACCCCAATTGTCCAGAACCGCCGGTAAGGATTCGGCAAAGGGGCACGCACGAGCCCTACTCCTCGCGGTCGAACTCCTCATCGGCATTGAGCACGCGACCGCTGTAGTTGACGTGACTGGTAACGGCATCCATGTCACCGGTCTCGATAAAACGTGCGACCGTGCATTCGTAATCGACCAGCGCACGATCAAAAACCTCGGGGAAACTCTCGTTCGAGACCTCGTCGGTAAAGGGATTCTTCCATGTCAGATGGCCCAGGTTACCGGTGCGCTCGGGCAGCTCCGTCGTCACGCGATGGGCAAGGCCGTCGAGCAGCGAGTAGTCGTGCACCAAGCCCTCAACCAGCGAGATCGCGCGCGTCTTTGCGGAGCCGGCCGGCTCAATCGCGCGGTAAAGTCGCTGCATATTGGCAACGGCGGCACCGTACTCCCCCGCCGGAATGTCAATGCCGTACACGCGTCCGGCAACATAGCTCATCAGCACGCCGGCCACGCGATTGATGCGATCGGTGGTGACGATCTCGCCCGCCGGCGGGTAATCGTCGACCGTAGCGCCATCGCGTTTAAGCTGCAGCATCAGCACATCCAGGTCGCTCTCGATCACGGCATGGACCTGACTGCTCGAATCCTCAAGCTCTGAATCGGACTCCACGATGCCAAACTGCTGCTCATAGACAAAGGGGTGGGCGTTGCGGTCGAGCACGTAATGAGACAGCAGGCCCAGCGCAAAGGCACGACCCAAGCTGGCGTCGCGCGGCAGCAGATGCGACACGCCGTCGCGCAGGCACGCGAACTGGCGAGACATGCGCGACCGATGCATGACCTGCGCCAGCAGCGTGCAGTCGGAAACACGCGGTGTCAGAATGTGAAAGAAAAACGGGTCGGGGCCTTGGTTGCCCAAGATAAAGGCAATGCGCTCTTCATCGGACGTTATGACGCCCTGCGGAAGACGGTCGATGCTTTCCTCGCCAAACAGATGATGGGTGATAAGCGCGGGCATAATGATCCTTTCGATTTCATTCGATGCCACCCATTATGCCCACCGCGCGCCCATGCCAAACCTGCGATGGTAAACGACAGCACGCAGACCGTCTACGCAAGCCCCAAGTGTGCTTTAACCTCGGCAGCGCGACGGCGGGACACGGGCACCGTCGAGCTCACGCGGTCGAGCCTGAGCTCCATCAGCCCCGTGGAGCCAATCTCAACATTGTGCACGTCTTCCAAATTGACCAGGTAGCTGCGATGAACGCGAATAAAGCCCTCGGAGTCCAAGCGACGCTCGAGCGAAGAGATCGACTCATTGATCAGGTACGTTCCCTCGGCGCAGATGGCGTTGCAAAAATCGGCGCGCGCCTCAAAGTAGCAGACGTCTGCGGCGGGAATGAACACCTTTTTGCCCCCGCGGTCCACCGTCAGACGCAAAGGCTGGCGCGGAGCGTGGATAACACGACGGGCACCCAAGGCTGCCTCGATCTTGTCGAGTGCCTTTGACAGGCGTGCGTCCTCGACCGGCTTGACGACATAGTCGACCGCATCAAGGTTATAGGCATCGGCCGCATACTCGGCAAATGCCGTCACAAACACCACGACCGGCGGCGTTTTTAGGTTCTGCAGCGTCTCGGCAAGCTCAATTCCCGAGCGGCCGGGCATCGTGATATCCAAAAACAGCACGTCGGGCTTGTTCGACAGAATCGACTCCACGGCCTCGGTGACATTGCCCGCCTCGGCAATCTGTCCCACACGTGCATCCTTTTCCAACAGATAGCGTAGCTCAGCCCTAATTGGAGGCTCGTCATCAACCACCAAGATGTTCCAGCCTTCGGACATATGTGCTTCCCCTCTTTTTTCTCAATCCAACCGCGTGCTACACCGTCAACGGCGCCGGTTCATGCGGCTCGCCGTTCAATTCAACGATGACCTGTGCTCCCACGCCTTCCTGGGACTTCACGCGCATGCCGGAATCTTCTCCGTAAAAGAAATGGATGCGCTGAAGCACGTTGAAGAGCGCCAGGCCGCAACCTCGCTTGATGGATCCGTCGGCGGTAATGCTCTCGGGCTCCTCTCGGCGATGCTGCTCAAACAGATGCGCGCAGACTTCTTCGCTCATACCGATGCCGTCATCTTCGACGATGATCTCCAAGCCGTCATCGGTCTCAAAAGCCCTAACACGAATAGAAAGCGGCTCGGTCTCGCGCTGCGCATGCTTGATGCAGTTTTCGAGCAGCGGCTGCAAGATAAACGGCGGCACCAGGCTGTCGCGCACCTCAAAGTCGATGTCGACCGAAACGCGCAGACGGCCATCACCATACCGGGCCTGCATAAGATTGATATAACGGGTGCCCTGTTCCACCTCGTGCTCGAGCGTGGTGAGTGTATCGGAGTCAGAAAGCGTCTGACGATAGTAGTTGGAGAAGTCGATCAGCAGCGATCGTGCCTTGTCGGGCTCGGTTCGAACGAGCGACACAATCGTGCTAATGGTATTGAATAGAAAATGCGGGTCGATCTGCGACTGCAGGGCGCGCAGCTCCACGCGGGCTGTGAGCTCGTCCTGGCGCTCGAGCTCAAAGCTGGCGAGCTGCGTGGAGATGAGATCGGCAAAACCCGAGGCCAACGCCGTCTGGCGCATATCGATGCTGCTCAGGCGGGGATAGTACAGCTCGAGCGTACCCACGCAATGCCCGCGCACGGTAAGCGGCGCGACAATGCCGGCGCGCAGGCGGGGAAAATAGCCGCCCGTCTCATTGGAGGCGTCGCGCGAAAATACACTCTGCTCGCCGGACTCGATCACGTTGAGCGTGGTCTTGAGCACAACCGGGGTGCCGGCAGGGCACTTTGCCGAGTCCTCGCCCCAGCTTGCCAACACCTGTTTGCCATCGGTAAAGCAGATGGCAGAGGCGATGGTCTCGGACAGGATAATTTTAGAGGCGCCCAGGGCCGCTTCGGGCGTAAGGCCGCGCGACGTGTAGGCGAATATTTTTGATGCGATGGCGAGCGTACGGTCGGTTGCGCTCGATGTGAGGTCGTCGGGGACCACAAAGACATACGAGAAAAAGAAGCACAGCATGACCAGACCGGCAATAACGACAACGCCCGGAACGGGATTGGGATTATCGGTTAAATCCCAGATAAGCAGCAGGATAAGCGCCGGAACGACAATACCGAGCAGGATGGCCTGAACCACATGCTGGGCCGTACGAAAGACCTTGGTAGAGTTGTAGCTCTTGCCCAGAATCAGCCTGTTTAAATCCACCGTCATCCCCTCTTGTCCTTAGCACCCATAGCAATAAAGAGGGCCGCAAGCGACCCCCTCCATTGCATTATGCAATCAAAAACTGTGTTTTACATCAAGCCATCGACAAACGGTATCTTAGGCGCTGTATTTGTTAGCCTCACCAAAAGTGCCAGCCTCGACGATCCAGCCATCCTTCATGATGACGTCCATGTTGTCGGTGTTGAGCACGTGGATGTCGGCGGCGACGTCACCGTTGACAACCAGCAGGTCGGCGCACTTGCCGGCCTCGATGGAACCGGTCTCGTCCTCGATGTGGCACATCTTGGCACCGTTGAGGGTGGCGCAGGTGATGGTCTCGACCGGAGTGAAGCCGATCTTGTCGACGAACTCGTACATCTCCTCGATGGAGCAGGTGCCGTACGGGGTGACGAAGGAGAAGGAGTCGGAGCCGATCGTCATGACGACGCCGCGCTTCTTGGCCTCGCGCAGGCAGTCGTAGTTGCGCTGCAGCTCCTTCTCGACCAGGGTGCCCTCGTACTTGTCGTGCAGCTCGGGGACGTAGACGGGCGGATAGGTGGCGTACCAGGTGGGCAGGAAGGCGATCGTCGGGGTGAAGAAGGTGCCCTGCTCGGCCATGAGGTCCATGGTTCGCTCATCGATATCGAAGCCGTGAATCAGCTGCTCGCAGCCAAAGCGAACGGAATCGTAGGCAGCGGCGTGGTTGTTGTAGCAGTGGCTCCACACGGGGATGCCGACCATCTTGGCCTCTTCGACCACAGCCTGGATCTCCTCGGAGCAGTAGTGCTGGTCGCGGCCGGAGTCCCAGCGCCAGATGCCGCCACCGGTAGCCCAGATCTTGATGGCATCTGGGTTCTCGCGCAGGCGACGACGGACGGCCTTGCGCAGATCCCAAGGACCGTCGACCTGATCGCCCCAGGGGTGCGATTCCTTGTTGAGCTCCTGGGTGCAGTGGTGGGAGTCGCCGTGACCGGCAACGCGGCAGAAGCCCAGACCGGTTGCCAAAACGCGCGGGCCCTTGAAGACGCCCTTGTCGATGCAGTCACGGATCTGGATACCAAAGCGGCCGATCTCGCAGACGGTGGTAAGGCCGTGGGTGAGGCAGTCGTAGGCCTGCTTGACGGCGACGGCCTGCTTCTCGAGGAGCGGCTGCATGACCCAGTCGGTGTCATCGTCGGTCAGGTTGCCCGAGAAGTGCAGGTGGGTGTCGATCAGGCCGGGAAGGACGGTCTTGCCGGCGGCGTCGATAACCTCAACGCCCTCGGGAAGGTCCTGCATAGCACCGGCATACTCGATCTTGCCGTTGTCGTCGACGAGAACGAGGGAGTTCTCGACCGGCTCGGCACCGGTACCGTCGATGAGCTTGCCGCCAACGATTGCGTACTTAGTGGACATGGTTCCTCCTTATGGATCCATATAGTGGGCGAGGCCATGTTGGGTTATGGCCTCACAAAGCTACCCAAGTGGTGCCGGGTTCGGTGCGCGGAAGAGAGGGGTCCGCGCACCCGATCCGCCCCGGCTAGGCGTTATTTTTTGCGGGAATTGGTGAAGGCCATGAGGGCCAGGCCAACGGCCAGCCAGCCGATCACGATGCTCCACTCCACCATGTTGAGGGAGGCGGGAGAGAACGGGACCACGAGCAGGCCAATGATGACGGCGCAGGCAGCGACAGCGAGGCTGATGCCAAACTTGCCGCCGGGCACCTCGTAGGGACGAGGCAGGTCGGGCTCGGTGAAGCGCATGCGCAGGCAAGCGAGGGCGACCATGCCGCAGGAGAAGATGAAGGCGAGAGCCGACACGTTGGTCAGAGGGATGAGCATGTTCTTGCCCAGGAACGGACCGATGACGGTGATGACGCCCAGAACGGCGCAGGCGAGCTTGGGAGCGCCGGACTTGGGATCGACCTCGGCGAACTTCTCGGGCAGCTGGCCCTTGCGGCCCATGGCGAGCATGATGCGGCTCGTGGCGCCGTAGAAGGAGTTCATCGGGCCCATGGGTCCAAGCGTGGCGATGACGAGCATGGCCAGGTACAGGAGCATGTTGATGCCCTTGAGGCAGGCAAGCGCGGGAACCGGGCTCTTAACAAACTCATGCCAGTCGAGGATGGTGCCGAACGAGTAGATGCAGACCATGTAGAAGCCGCCGGCGGCCAGCAGGGCCAGGGAGATGATCTTGCCGAACTTGTTCCAGTTGAGGCCCTCGGCTGCTTCCTCAGCCTGCTGAGGAATGGTATCGAAGCCGGCGTAGAAGAACGGGGTCAAAACCAGGACCGACACGATGCCGGCGAACAGGCTGGTGCCCTCGGTAGCGGGCTTGCCGCCGCCAGCACCGGTGACCTGGGAGAACACGGGCATGGCGTGTTCCGGCGAACCGGTGAACAGCGAGACGCCCATGGCGAGCAGCATGCCGCAGAGCAGGGCCTTGGTCAGGAAGGCCTGGAGCTTGGCGGCCGAGCTGGCACCGCGGAAGTTGAGGAAGATGACGTAGACTGCAAAGCCGAGCGCGATCAGCGTCGGGAACAGGTAAACGTCGGCGCCCAAGATGGTGTAGAGCTTGACGGCGCGCAGCCACTCAAGACCGGGCAGGCTGCCGAACATCTCGGACACGAGGGTCGAAATGGCGATGGCCTCCCACGGGCACAGGATGCCGTTGCCCAGGGCCAGGAGCCAGCCGGTGATGTAGCTCATCGTACGGCCAAAGCTACGATCGACATACTCGACGATGCCGCCCGAAATGGGGATAGCAGCCGTGAGCTCACCGAAAACAGCTCCGACGGGCACGAGGAAGATTGCGCCCAAGAGGAATGCAATCATAGCGGGAACGGGACCGCCGCCCACGACCATCCAGTCGCCGACCTGCAGAACCCAACCGGTACCGATGATGGCACCGAAACCGATGGTGAAGAAGTTCCAGAGCGAAAGCGTTTTCTTCATGCCGCCGTTGTCCTCGACTGCAACTTCTGCATTCTTGTCCGCCATTGTTCCCCTCCTTTCCTTTTTGACGCCCCTTGGCGTCACCCCTTGCGCGGTCCGTTTTGCCGCGCGCTTTTATTCCATGGCTTTAAGATACGGCCTTGGCACAGCAGCGCCGCTTGTAGCTCGACCGAAGGCAGAACTGCAAAACGAGCGGCGCCGTTTTTGGGACGAACGGCGGAAGACGTCATTCGTCTTGGACGCTTTCATCTTGTCTGCTTTTGAATACCTGTTGCCGTGACGCTTGGCGCGCGGCGCGGCAACGTTCATACCATTTGGGTTGATTTTCAATCTCAACGCAACAGCCTGAACGGACCCCGCGTTTCCGCAG
>CAJMMN010000038.1 GCA_905214525.1 uncultured bacterium | reverse complement strand
GGCCCGTGGGTTATACCCTAAGAGCAAACCACCCTTTTTAAGGGTGGTTCTGATTGGTGGCTATCTGCGCAGTGGTGCCAATAGTATTTTGCGGAAGATCTACCTCTCGCTTGGCATGGAAGTAGGGTGGCCGGGCTGGTCGTCGTAGGCGTATTTGCTGTACACGTTGACCTCCCACTGCTTTTTTTCGACCTTTGCTACAGAATCAAGGATGAAGCCGGTCGCAAGGCTCAGGCCGCACAGGAACATAAACGAGGCGGCGAGCACAGCGGTGGGGAAGCGCGGGACGAGGCCGGTCTGGAAATATTCGACAACGATGGGCATGCCCAGGGCGAGGCCGAATACCGCGAACAGAAGCGCAACGAGGCTGAAGAACTTCAGCGGGCGGTAGTCCTTGAACAGCGTGCCGATCATCGCAACGACTTTAATGCCGTCGCTCACGGTGTTGAGTTTGGACTCGGAACCCTCGGGACGGTCGCGGTACTCGATGGGCACATCTTTGATGCGCCAGCGGTGGTCGACCGCGTGGATCGAGAGCTCGGTTTCGATCTGAAAGCCCTCGGAAAGCACGGGGAAGGTTTTAACGAACGGGCGGCTCATGGCGCGGTAGCCTGTCATGACGTCATCGAAGCTGTAGCCATAGATCCACTTGATCATGGCGCGGACCAGATTATTGCCAAAGCCGTGGAAGGCACGCTTGTTCTCCTCGGCGTAGGTGCCGTTGGAAAGGCGATCGCCTACGGTCATGTCGGCCGTGCCGTTAAGGATGGGCTCGCAGAGGGCCTTGGCCGCCTCGGCGGGGTAGGTGTCGTCTCCGTCGACCATCAGGTAGCAATCGGCGTCGATATCGCGAAACATCTGGCGGCACACGTTGCCCTTTCCCTGACGGGGCTCAAAGCGGACTGTGGCGCCGTGCTCGGTGGCAATGCGTGAGGTATCGTCCGACGAGTTGTTGTCATAGACATAGACCGTCGCCTGCGGAAGCTCGCGGTGAAAGTCGTCGATGACTTTGCCGATCGTGAGCGCTTCGTTGTAGCAAGGGATGATGACGGCGATGGATTCAGAATTCACTTAATGCTCCTTATACATTCAATCCTAGAAAGTATAGCCGTTTGGGCCTGGCATCCTAAGATGTGGGTTAGTTCTCCAGTTTTGTTGCGCGAATCGTTTGCATGGCCGTCGGGTCTATACTGTTCGTTTGTCAACGATTACGAGTAAAGGAGTTGCATCCGTGTCGGATCAGACAAAGCAACAAGAAACTCGCAGTCTGCCTGCGACGTTTGCTAAGAACGAATTTGAGAAGGACGCGTTTATCCTTCGTCAGCTGGTTACCAAGGATTTTAAGATCAAGTATCGCCGTAGCGTTCTGGGCGTCGCATGGTCGGTGCTCAACCCGCTGCTGATGATGATCGTCATGGCCATCGTGTTCTCGACGATTTTTGGCCAGGGCCGCAATGGCTCAATGACGCCCGAGATGTACCCGCTGTACTTGATCGTGGGTAACATCACCTTTGCCGTCATGTCTGAGTCTACTAACCAGGCCCTGACGTCGATCGTGGGCGCTGCCCCTCTGCTCAAGAAGGTTAAGGTGCACCGCTGGGTTTTCCCGGTGCAGAAGGTGCTCTTCTCGCTGGTCAACTTTGCCTTCTCGCTGGTCGCCGTCGCCATCGTCATGCTGTGGTTCCGCGTTATGCCTTCTTGGCACCTGATTCTGTTGCCGGTTTGCCTGCTGCTGCTTATGTGCTTCTGCATGGGCCTGGGCATGATGCTCTCTGCCCTTACGGTCTTCTTCCGCGACGTTATGCATCTGTGGAGCGTCGTCATTACGGCGTGGACTTACATTACGCCCATCTTCTGGACGACTGACTATATTGCGCAAATGCCGCATCTCGTGCGTATCTTGATGTATGCGAACCCCATGTTCAACTACCTGCAGTTTATGCGCGATATCTTCCTGTTCCAGACTACGCCCTCGCTTATGACGTTTGGTATGTGCGTCGCTTGGGCGGTTCTTGCGCTTATTATTGGCTATACCGTGTTCCATAAGTCCGAGCGCAAATTTATCCTCTACATCTAAGGAGTGCTGTGATGACTGAATCTGTTGTTGATTACAGCGAGCAGCCTCTGGCTGTCGAGGTCGACGACGTCACCATGATCTTTAACATGGCGTCCGAGTCGCTGACCAACCTCAAGGAGTACTTCATTAAGCTTGCCAAGCACGAGCTGTTCTTTGAGGAGTTTAGGGCGCTTAAGCACATCTCGTTTGATATTCATCGCGGCGAGGTTGTGGGTCTGGTCGGCACCAATGGCTCCGGCAAGTCTACGATGCTCAAGATTATCGCTGGCGTGCTTGAGCCTAGCGAGGGCAGCGTTAAGGTGCACGGTAATATTGCGCCTCTGATTGAGCTTGGTGCCGGCTTTGACCCCGAGCTGACCGCCCGCGAGAACATCTATCTGAACGGTGCCCTGCTCGGCTATACCAAGGAGTTCATCGACGCCAACTTTGACGGCATTATCGAGTTCGCTGAGCTGCAGAACTTTGTCGATATGCCGCTTAAGAACTTCTCCTCGGGCATGGTGGCGCGTATCGCCTTTGCAATCGCGACGATTACCGAGCCCGATATTCTGATCGTTGACGAGACGCTGTCCGTCGGTGATGTGTTCTTCCAGCAGAAGTGCGAGGCCCGCATCCAGCACTTTATCCAGAGCGGTGACGTGACGGTTCTGTTCGTTTCGCACTCCATGGAGCAGGTTGAGCGCATCTGCCAGCGTGCCGTTTGGATCGAGAAGGGTGACCTTCGCATGGACGGCCCGGTCGATGAGGTCTGCAAGGCGTATCGCGAGCAGTTCAACTAGGTTATAATTACTTGCGCCTGACAGGCTTGCGCTTGCTTGGGCGTGCGGTTATTTGCTCCATTAGCTCAGTTGGATAGAGCAGGGGACTTCTAATCCCAAGGTCGACGGTTCGAATCCGCCATGGAGCACCATCGTTTATTAAGCCCGGACCGCTAGGTGGTCTGGGCTTTTTTCACATGCAGGTGTTCTTTATTCTTGCCGGGTATACGTTTAGGCCGAAGCTGTGGTGCGAGCTGCTGTTGTGCTGCTGATGTGGATTGGCTATACGGCGCGCCAAAGGGGGCTCGAGCCGAGCGTGAGCAAGCCCCTGCTGTTTATTGGAGCCGGTGTCGCTCGGCTTGTCCTTGCAGCGCTGAGTGGGCTTGAGCTTTCGAGCCGTCGCGTGGATGGGTTTGTGGTTGCGACAGTTGCCGCTCTTGCCGGCAGCTATTGCGTGTGCTGGGTTTCCATGGCAGTGGGGAGGACCAAGTTGGTCCTCCCCACTGCCATTATGCCTTCAGACACTCGGGCAAGACGCTTGCAACTGCATCCATCGCCTGCGGCTTTAGGTACTGCTGGTTGAGCCGTGCCTTTCTGTAGACGTAGCGAGTGTCTGCCGAGTACTTGATCAATACATCGGTGAAGAACCGCTCCCAGCTCAGGTAGTCGCGGCTCTCGATGTAGTTCGAGGGGTCCTCGAGAATCTTTGGGATATCGTTGCTGGGAATGAGGCCAGATTGCAGAAGTGTCCACTCAAATGATTCCGGGAGGAACAAGCGAACGTTCTTGTAAACGCGCTGTCCCAGCACCTTTTCGATGTAGGGACCAAACGCTGCGCCGTCTCCTATGGCAAGAATGTTTTGCTCGGGGCACTCGTGAATTGTTCGTTTTAGATTCGCAACGCCGGTGTCGGAATAGCAGGGGATTCCCAGTCGGTTGCAAAGGACGCTGTAGAATTGATAACCCGATTTGCTGTCCTCGACAACTACGGCGTCGGGTATCTCGAATCCAACATTTAGATCCTGATACAACATGCTTGCCGTGTGGTCATATAGCGGCTTGGTCACCGAGTAGAAGCGTCTGTCGCTCTTGCGGCCATTAATTGTCTTGCTTGTGGTGTTGACTAGCTTTAGGATCTCGTCGACGCTGTAGGGGAGTTCGTTGGCGTCGCGACGAGATATCAGAACAAAATAGTTGGACGATCCGTTGATGGCTTTGGCGAAGTCCTTTGAGTAGATAAACTCGTTGCCCTCATCTAGAAAGACGATCGAATCTTCGATGATCGACAGCTCGCGCTCCCAGCGTCTGCCGGAAAGCGTTTCGCAGGGCACGTCGCAGCTGAGTGTAACGCCGCTTTCCGGTCCTCGGTCGTTGTAGTCGCGAATCATCGAGATGAGCGTCGTTTTGCCCGTGCCGCTGTTACCGCGAATGAAGGAAATGTTGCGTTTAAAGGTGAGTGTGTATTTGACCTTTGCACGCTCTACGACAACGGTATGCGTTCCCTTCATTACTCATCAACATCCAAAAAGTCATTCGTGGCGCCGACAAACTCCTGCATGTTTCTGACGATGCGGTCATCGTTTTCAATGCGGATTTCAAAGTTCTTCCAGGGGAACTTCATGATGTGGTAAAGGGTCACCAGCACATCCTGCTCTTTGCCGATCTTGAGTAGCCAGCGGGCACAGTTGTCTCCGCAGGTCGATGCGTTGAACACCATATTTGGGAGATTGCGTACTAACAGCAGCGTCTTGACGCCGCCGGACAGTTCGAGTGGGGTGATTGAGCCTAGTTGTTTGCTTACGATGTTGTGGGGACCGATGAGCTCTGATCCGTCCACGCTTTTAATGATTTGTGCGGCCATAGGGTCTTCGAACCATGAGTCCAAGTATGAGTTCCTAAAATAGGTTTCGGTATCGTAGATGGAACCGGGATAATCTCCCAGATGGATGCTTAACATGCGCGTCTCCAGACGTTGTGTGACTGCAACGATTATATGCCAGTAATAAAGTGCCGCCAGTAGCGAGGTTGCTGCTGGCGGCGCTGGCTATATTAGCGTGCGAATCGGCGTTGATGGATTTGCTCGCGAGGCTACTTTTCGAGACGCTCTTTCAGCAGCTCCAACGCGTGGGCATACCCCTGCAGGCCTTCGCCGGTGATGGTGGCGAAGCAGGCCAGGCGGGCGTAGCTTACCTGGCGGAAGTCCTCGCGGGTCTCGACGGCGCTTATGTGGACCTCCACAGCCGGGATGGCGACGGCCTTGAGGGCGTCGAGGATCGCGACGCTCGTGTGCGTGTAAGCCGCCGGGTTGATGACGATGCCGTCGACCTTGCTGTAGGCTTCCTGGATCTTGTCGACGATGCTGCCCTCGTGGTTGGACTGGAAAACCTCGACCTCGTCGAAGCCCTGTGAGGCGCCTGCCTCCTGGCAGATCTGGACCAGACGGTCGTAGTTGTCGCTGCCGTAGATGCCCGGTTCGCGAATGCCGAGCATGTTGAGGTTGGGGCCGTTGATGACGAGTGCCTTCATGGTTGCTTCCTTTGCAGTTGGTTGGCGTGGCTGGTCTTGCGATCTTCGGCGTTTGCCGAGATAAAACCTGCCAAAATAAACCTGTCCCTTTTTGGCAGGTTAGAGGGTCTCGACGATGGCGGCCGCGGTTTTGGCGGCGCAGTCGCGTGAGTCGATGATGTAGTCGGCCCAAGCGCAGTAGCGCGGCATGCGCTGCTCGGCGAGCTTGTCGATACCGTCGCGGGCGGTGATGGGGCGGCCCTTGTGGGCGAGTTCGTCGAGCTTGCGGTTGAGCATCACAATCTGGCTGTTCTGGTGCAGCAGCGGGTAGTTCTCGTCGCGCGTGACCACGCCGCCGCCGGTGGAAAGCACCAGGCCGCTGCGCTTGGAGATGTCGGCCAGCGCCGCCGTCTCCTGTTCGCGGAACGCCGCCTCGCCGCGCTCGACGATAAAGTCGGCGCAGGGCATGCCCAGGCGCTCCTCGAGGGCGCGGTCCAGGTCGATGTGCTCGCGGCCGGTGAGCAGGGCGATCTGCTCACCCACGCGGGTTTTGCCCGAGCCCGGCATGCCGATCAGGGCGATGTTCTGCTCGCGGTGAGACAGGCGCTCCGTCACGTCCAGGATGCGCCCGCGCGGGGTGACCTGGCCGGTATAGCGCTCGACGGCTTGCGCCGCCTGGGCTACAAGCATGAGCAGACCGCCGATGCAGGGGATGCCGCGACGCTCGGCCTCGAGCATGAGTCCCGTGCGAGCGGGGTTGTAAACGATATCGATGACGCCCTCGAGCGCGTCGAGGCCCTCGAGCGTGCAAGGCGCGTCGGGGCAGTGGGGGAACATACCGGCAGGCGTGCAGTTGACGAGCAACGCGGCGTCGGACTGCTGTGCGATGTTGCCGTAGTTGACCTCGCTCGCGCGTCCCACGGGCACCACGAGCGCGCCCAGGTCGCCCAGCACCATGCTGGCCGTGGTGCCGGCGCCTCCGGTGGCTCCGAGCACGAGGACCTTCTTGCCGGCAATCTCCACACCCAGCTCCTCGACCAGGCACTGGAAACCGAAGTAGTCGGTGTTGTCGCCGCGCAGACGGCCATCGGGCAGACGCGTGATCGTGTTGACGTTGCCCATGCGTTCGGCGAGCGGGCTCAGCTCGTCCAGGTAGTCCATGACGGCGCGCTTGTAGGGAATGGTCACGTTGGTGCCTTCCCACTCGTCGCCCGTCATAAAGGCCGCGAGGTCCTCGGGCTCGCGCTCAAAACGCACGTACTCAAGCCCCGCGAGCTCCTTGTAGATGGTCGGGGTGTAGCTGTGGCCCAGCACGCGGCCCAGCACGCCGTAGGGGCGGGTTGTGGCGACGTCAGTCATCTAGAGCACCTCCGTGTAGCTGCCAAAGTAGGTGAAGCTCTCGCACACCTCGTCAATCGAGTCGAGCAGGTCGTCGAGGGCTTTGCTGCCAAAGGGACAGTCCAGATCGAAGTAGAACATAAACTCAAAGTCGCGCCCGGGGATGGGGCGGCTCTCGAGCTTGATAAGGTTGATGTTGAGTGCGTAGAAGCGCTCGAGTACGCGATAGAGGGCGCCCGGTTCGTTGGCCGTGGTGATCATGAGCGAGGTACGGTTGGCGCCGGGGTAGACGCGCGGCTCGCGACTGATGACGACGAAGCGCGTGTAGTTGTTGTCCGAGTCCTGGATATTGGGCTCCAGCACCTCCAGACCATAGAGCGCCGCGCAGCTGCGCGAGGCGATGGCGGCAACGTCGGTGCGTTCGGAGCTGGCGACCATCTCGGCCGACATGGCCGTGTTGGGGTACTTGGTGGCGTGCAGGTCGTGCGCCTCGATAAAGCTAGCGCACTGCGCGATGGCCTGACCGTGGCTATAGACCTCACGAACATCCTGCAGCTTGGTGCCGGGCTTGACGAGTAAGTTGTGGTCGATCTTGAGGCGCAGCGAGCGCACGATATGGAAGTCGAACTGGGCGAGCAGGTCGTAGACGGCGTTGACCGAGCCGGCAGTGGAGTTCTCGATGGGCAGCACGCCAAACTCGCAGAACCCGTCGCGCACGGCGCGCATAACGCCTTCGAAGGTCTCGAAAAACGCAATGTCGGGCACATCGAAGAGCTTGCACGCGGCTATCTGACTATAGGCACCTTCCACGCCCTGGCAGGCGACGGTGGCCGTCTGGGGGAAGGGCGTGTCAAAGGCCACAGCCGTGGCGTGGGCCTTTTGCGAGACGGCGATGCCCTTGAGTTCGTTGATGTAGCGCTGCTGCTCGGCCTTGCTCATGCTCATGAGGAGACGGAACAGGGTGATGGTCTGCGCCTCGTAGCGCTCGGGTGCGCGGCTGGCGAGGTTGTTGAGTTTGGAGCGCTCGCGGGCGGGGTCAAAGACGGCCTTGCCCATCTCGATTTTTGACTTGGCTACCTCGGTGGCAATGTCCATGCGCTCGACAAAGCTGTTGAGGAGCGTGGTGTCGATGCCATCGATGGTCTGGCGAATATCGGCAAGGTCCATGGAGGCCCCTTTCACGTAATGACAGAGTTGATGGGCAACTCAGGTGAGTCGGGTTAGAACTGGCCTGCGTCCTCGAGGAGGGCGTCCCAGATGGCGAGGGCGGCGGCTGCTTCGGCTACGGGGACGGCTCTGGGGACGATGCAGGGATCGTGACGGCCGTGGACCGAGAGCTCGGCATTTTCCATGGCGTCCATGTCCACGGTCTGCTGCTCGAGGCCAATAGAGGGCGTCGGCTTTACGGCCATGCGCCACATGACGGGCGCGCCGGTCGAAATGCCGCCCAGGATGCCGCCGGCGTTATTGGACTCGACCTCGATCTCGCCGGTCTCGGCATCGATGCGATACGGATCGTTGTTCTCGCTGCCGCGCATGGCGGCCACGGCAAAGCCCATGCCAAACTCCACACCCTTTACGGCGGGAATGCCAAACGCGATTTGCGCGATGCGGTTCTCGATGCCGTCGAACATGGGGTCGCCGATGCCTGCAGGCAGGCCGTAGATGCCACACTCCACGATGCCGCCGATGCTGTCGAGTTCGTCGCGCGCGGCTAGGATCTCCTCGCGCATACGGCCGGCTGCGGCGGCGTCAATGCACGGCAGATCGTTCGTAAGGATCGCCTTGCGGTCGGCCTCGCGATAGACCATATCGTCCATCGGCAGGTCGGAGATGCCGCCGATCTGCGCCACGTGAGCCATCACCCGAATACCGCGGGCCTCGAGTGCCTGCAGCGCAATGCCGCCAGCGATGCATAAGGGGGCCGTTAGGCGGCCGGAAAAATGCCCGCCACCGGCGACATCGTGCATGTTGTGATACTTCACGCGCGCAGGGAAGTCCGCATGTCCCGGACGGGGCTTGCGGCGCAGCTCGGAGTAATCCTTGGAGCGCGTGTTGGTGTTCTCGATAATCGCGGCGATGGGCGCGCCGGTGGTATGTCCATCGACAACACCGGCGATGATGTGAGCGGCGTCGGCCTCGCGGCGCTTGGTTGCGGTCTCGTCGCGACCGGGGGCGCGACGGTCGAGGAAGGCCTGCAGCTTCTCCTGGTCCACGGCGATGCCCGCCGGGATGCCGTCGAGTGAGCAGCCGATAGCAGGGGAGTGCGACTGGCCGAAAATGCTCAGATGCAAAACGTTGCCAAAGGTCGAGGACATGCTATTCCTCCTCGAGTGTGACCTTGCCGCCCAGCAGGCGGTAGTGGTCGAAGAAATCGGGATAGGACTTGTTGACGGCCTCGGCGCCGTGGATCACGACCTCGCCGGTGGCGCGGCTCGCGGCGATGGCGGCCATCATGGCGATGCGGTGGTCGTTGTGCGAATCGACCTCGCCGCCGGTGAAGGCATCGACGCCCTTGATGATGAGGTCATCGCCGGCAATGCGCACCTGCGCGCCCAGCGCGGTGAGCTCGCGGGTGGTGGTGGCCAGACGGTCGGATTCCTTGATGCGCAGACGGGCGCAATCGCGGATAAAGGTGCGGCCCTGTGCCAGTGAGGCCACGGCCGAGATAACGGGCACGAGGTCGGGAATGTCGTGGGCGCTCATCTCAAAGCCGGCGAGTTTGTCGGACTGCACGGTGGCGGCGTTGGTTGAGCGCACGATGCGGGCCCCAAAGCGCGAAAGCGCGGCGAGCACGTTGCGGTCGCCCTGTGCAGAGCTCAGCGACACGCCCTCGACGGTGATGGGGTCGGTACCGATGGCGCCGGCACACAGCCAAAAGGCAGCGTTGGACCAGTCGCCTTCGACAGCAACGCTGCCGGGCGTGCGATACGAGCCACTGCTCACGCGGAAGTTTGTGACTTCGGGCTGGCCGTCCCTGGCGGGAATACGCTCGACGTTGACCTCGACGCCAAAGGCCTTCATGGCCTGGATCGTCAGGTTGATGTAGGGGCGGCTCTCAATGAGGCCGGTCACCTGCACGCAGGAGGGCTGGGCGAGCAACGGGGCTGCCAACAGCAGGCCGGAGATATACTGCGAGCTTACGTTGCCCGGCAGCACAAAGGTGCCCGGGCGCATGCGTCCGCTCGTCTTGAGCGGAAAACCGCCCAGACCCTGTAGGTCGCAGCCGGCGGCGATGATCTCGTCCGAGAGCGGGGAGAGGGGGCGGGCGCCCAGACGGCCCTGGCCCACAAACGTGGCCTCTGCTCCCAGCGCGCAAGCGACGGGCAGCATAAAGCGGAGAGTGGAGCCGCTCTCTCCACAGTCGAGCGTGCTGCCGGCAAGGGCCTTGAGCAGGCCAAATTCAACGCTTTTCATGGTTGGATGGACCTGGAATCCGTCCTCGACGGTTTCAATGCGGGCGCCGAGTGCCGTAAGGCAGCGGACCGTGGCCTCGATATCGGCACAGGTCGTGTTGCAGGCAACGTGCGTCTCGCCGTTGGCAAGCGCGGCGCAGATGATCAGGCGGTGCGCCATCGACTTGGACGCGATGGCGGGAACAGCGCCCTTGAGCGGGGACGGGGTGATGCGGGCTAGCATGCGGAAGCGTCTCCCTTCTGGCCGAGGCCCTCGGCAATTAAATCGTGGAAGGTGGAAAGCGGCGTGCGGTCGATGCTGCAGCGGCCAATGCCGTGCGGAATCACCAGGTCGATCGTATCACCGGTGCGTTTTTTGTCGTGCAGCGCCTCGGCAAAGACGGCGTCGGCCGAAAGCTCGCAGCGGGTCTTGAGGCCATGGCGGGCGCAGAGCTCCTCAATACGATCGGGCAGTGCAGCATCGCAAACGCCGTGCAGCGCCGCGGCGCGCGTGATGATGCCCATGCCGATCGATACACAGTTGCCGTGTCCAAGCTCAAAGTGCTCGCAGGCCTCGACGGCGTGCCCGGCGCTGTGTCCAAAGTTGAGGAGCTTGCGCTGGTTGGTTTCGCGTTCGTCGGCAACGACCACGGCGCGCTTGATGTCGATGTTGCGGGCGATGATGAGCGCTACGCGGGCCACATCGCGGTTGAGCAGCTCCAGCGTGAGCGGGGTCTTCTCGAGCTCGGCAAAGAGCTCCGGATCAGCGATCACAGCGTGCTTGACGACCTCGCCGCAGCCGTCGGCGAACTGCTCGGGCGTGAGGGTGGCAAGGCATCCAACATCGGCGATAACAACACTCGGCTGCCAGAAGGCGCCCGCGAGGTTTTTGCCGGCAGCCAGGTCGATGGCGGTCTTGCCGCCCACCGACGAATCCACCATGGCGAGCAGACTCGTGGGGATCTGCACAAACTTACAGCCGCGCATGTAGGTGGCGGCCACAAAGCCCGCCACGTCGCCCACGACGCCACCACCGAGTGCCACGATCACGTCGGAGCGCGAAAGCTCGTGCTCGGCCACAAACTCCAAAATGGCAACATAGGTTTCGGCGCGCTTATGGGCCTCGCCGGCCTCGAAGGTGCAGATGCTCACCTCGTAGCCTGACGCCTCCAGGCTCTGCTTAACGGGCATCTGGTAGAGCGGGCCCACGTTGGTGTCCGTCACGATGACGGCCTTGGTGCCGCCGGCAGTGGCGCGCACGAGCGGTCCCGCCTGCTCCAGCAAAAACGTGCCAACATGCACCTGGTAGGGGCGTGCGGTGTCGATATCGATGGTAATCGCCATAAGCTTCGGTCCTTTCGACCTGGCGTGATAGGTGGTCTAGTGGGAGGCCTCGTCGTCGAGTGCGCGCTTAATGCGGTCGCCCTCGGCAAGGAGATTCTCCAGATAGCGCTGGTCGCGGTCCTTGAGCGCACGGCTGTAGGCGCCGAGCGAGTCGATCAGGTGGTCGATCTCGAAGGCAAGCGCGTCGGCGTCGTCGATCATGAGCTCGGACCACATTTGCGGGTTGAGGTGCGCCACGCGGGTGAGATCGCGGTAGCTACCGGCCGAAAAGCCGTGGTGGACCTGGGCGGTCGGGCTCTTTACGTAGGCGTTGGACACCACGTGCGCAAGCTGGCTCGTGAAGGCGATGACGCGGTCGTGCTCGGCGGCGCTGGTCACGCTGAACTTGCCAAAGCCCAAGGGGCGCACCATCTCGCGCACCTGGCCCAAAAGCTCCAGCTTAAGCGCGTCGTCCACTGCGGGCGGTACAAGCACGAGCGGTGCGCCCTGGAACAGGTCGGCGCGGGAGTGCGCGTAGCCCGAGAACTGCGTGCCCGCCATGGGGTGCGCACCCACAAAGTAAAAGCCGTGCTCGCGGGCAAGCTCAAAGGCGCGCTCGCACACGATGCCTTTGACGCCCACCGTGTCGATCACCACGGGGCCCATGATGGCCTCGGTGTCGGTGGCGTCGGCGAGCGCCTGGGCGTGCGCCTCGAGCCACTCGATGCAGGCCTCGGGGTAGCAAGCCAGGACGATGATGTCGCATTCGCCGAGTGTCTTGTCGTTGAGCTCTCCGGCGACAGTGCCCATGCTGGCGGCCGTCATGACGTCGTCATCGGGGTCCCAGGCCAGTACGCGGACGCCCGCCTGTGCATAGCCGCGGGCAAAGCTACCGCCGATGAGGCCAAGGCCGACGATGCCGGCGCACTTGGGGCCGCCCTGGTTAACGCGCGCGTTTCTCACCGTACCCATGGGCTACTCCATGGTCTCTTGGCAGACAACCTCGCGGATGGCCCGGATGCGGCGCATGGTGTCGTCGAACTGATCGGGGGTGAGGGCCTGGGCGCCGTCGGACCAGGCGCGGCTCGGCTCGTCGTGGACCTCGATCTCCAGGCCGTTGGCACCGCAGGCGGTCGCGGCGAGCGCCATGGGCTCAACGTAGCGGGTGTAGCCGGTGGCGTGGCTGGGGTCGGCGACGACGGGCAGGTGCGACAGGTGGTGCAGCACCGGCACGGCGTTGAGGTCGAAGGTATTGCGGGTGCGGGTCTCGAAGGTGCGGATACCGCGCTCGCACAGGATGACGTTGTCGTTGCCCTCGCTCATGATGTACTCGGCTGCCATAAGCAGCTCGTCGATCGTGCCGGACATGCCGCGCTTGAGCAGAATCGGGGTCTGGGTCTTGCCGACCTCCTTGAGCAGGGGGAAGTTCTGGGCGTTGCGGGCGCCGATCTGCATGACGTCAATCTTCTTGTCCAAGAAGACCTGCACGTCGCGTGGATCCATGATCTCGGTGACGATCGGCATGTCGAGCTCGGCAGACGCCTCGCACAGCAGGTCGAGGCCGGCGGGGCCCATGCCCTGGTAGGCGTAGGGGGAGGTGCGGGGCTTGTAGGCACCGCCGCGCAGCATCGTGGCACCGGCGGCCTTCACGCGGCGGGCGATGCGGATGAGGTTCTCGCCCTCGACGGAGCAGGGGCCGGCGATGACCTGGAACTGGTCGCCGCCGATCTTGACCCCGTGGCCGCAGTCGATGACGGAGTCCTCGGGGTGGAACTTGCGGTTGGCGCGCTTGAACGGCTCGGAGACGCGCTGCACGCGCTCGACGACATCCATGGACTCGAGCAGGAACGGGTCGATCTTGGTCGTATCGCCCACCAGGCCGATGATCGTCTCATTCTCGCCGCGCGAGACATCGGTCTTCAGACCCTTTTTCTCAATCCAGCTGACGATATGGCTGACGGCCTCGTCGCTGGCGCTTTGCTTTAGAATTGCAATCATGGTGTGCCTCTCACCTCGATGGATAACCCTTGCAAAAACGGCCCGCATCGCGAGCCGTGTATATATGGTGCATGAGAGTTTATACTATCTGACTCGCTTTTGCCTTCTAAAGTGGGCCGTTGCTCCGCGTCTTCCTCGGAATGGTTGATTTTCAATCTCAACGCAACAGCCTGAACGGACCCCGCGTTTCCGCA
>CAJMMN010000037.1 GCA_905214525.1 uncultured bacterium | reverse complement strand
AAGGGCGGAGGCGGGGCATTCCCCGCCTCTTACACCACATCTCTGCGCGCTACCCATGAACGTGGATAATCTCCCGTTTTGAGCCCGTAAACAGGCCAAAAACGGGAGATTATCCACGTTCATGTTATGCGGATCAGTTTCACTTGCGCCAATTAGCTGGTGTGGCGCCAGCGAGGGTCGGTGAGCGTACGCGCCACGCCCAGGCCAACGGGCAGAAACGCCACGATGAGCACTGCACGCACAAACCAGCCGAGCATATTGACCGTGTCGAAGGTGCACATGTAATACATCGAGCGATACAGATACAAGCCCGGCACCATAATGACAATCGACGGCACCGTGAGGGCGATGCGTGGGTAGGTGAGTTTGATTTCAGCTAAGCTCGCGAGCAGTCCCGATACCAGCGCGCCGATAAACGCTGCTGCCTCGGGAGGCATACCCACGCTCAGACCCAGGAAGGGAAACAGCGTCGGCGCATCAACGAGCGTAAGGCGCAAGGTATTAGACACGGCGCCGATGAGCCCTGCCGCCGCGGCCATCTTTATCGGACTGTTGAACATAACCGAGAAGCCAAATACTCCGACAAAGCTCATCACCACACGCAAGAGTGTAAGAGCCAACGGTGAGAGCCCGAGCGGGGCAAAGTCATCCGGTGCCAGCCCCACACACTCGGCAACCATCCAGCCTACGAGGGTCGCCATCACAATAATCGACACAGCATACGAAAGACGCTCAATGCCGCTTCGCATGTCGAGCTTAGCGATGTCGAGGCCTGCCGTAATGAGAGGAAAGCCGGGGATCACAAAGAGCATGGCGCCGATATAGCCTTCTTGGTGCGACATTGCCCCCGGTATGACCTGGCCAAGGCCAAGCAATGCCAGCAGATATGAGACGCAAGCGAGTGCAACGCCGATCGTCAGCGCGCTAAACTGGCCAAGGCCCTGCTTGAGAATATGGGAGCGCGCAAAGTTGCCGACACCAGCGCCCACAAATGCACAGGCCATCTCGATAGGGCCGCCGCCGAGCAAAAAGACGAAGGCGCCGCAAGCACAGGCTGCCGCAAGGCCCTGTTGCCAGGGAGAGTAATCGGGCTTTGAGCTTTCAACGGTCTTGAGCATCTCGTGGTACTCGTGCACGGTAAACCGGCGCCCGTAAATCTCGATTTCCTTTAAGAAGCTCTCCATCATCCAAATGCGATGAGTATTGACCCCCGTTGTGGGTAGGCTGACGACCTCGTTAAAGCAGTGACCGTCTTCGATACAAGTACACTCAAACGACAGGAGACTTAAGTCAACGTGGATGGTGACACCGAGTACAGCGGCGACGCGATTCATGGTATCGCGTACACGCCAGGCACCCGTTCCGCTCGCGAGCATAAGCATACCGGTGCGGCAAATGATGGATGATTTATCGGTGAGCGGCGCATCGACGGCAAGCTCACCGCCTGCCGTCACGATCTGGCACCAGTCGGTTTTCATATGGAGGGCGCCGGCACGAACACCGTGGTGCAGAGGGACTCTTGAGAGCAACGAATCATGGCGCGAAGGCTGTGGGGGTTCCGTCGATTCGACCTCGTCCTCGTCGGGCCCTTCATCAACAAGGTCGAAAGCATCGAGCGCCGCCGGCTCGCGACGATCGATCAATTCCTCGTCCTCATCATCAAAATAGTTGAACTGATCGAGCATGTCCTCTTCGATTGCACGCTCGCTCGCGTCGTCCATATAGACGCTCCCTTCCTACCGACTAACCCCCATCCTAGGCAGCAACGGCTAAAGGAAACATAAAAGAGACGACTGTCATGCATGGAAGGCGTAAACCCCCAATGCGCCGGTAGACCCCAGGCGGCTAGGACCGTCCCCAAGTGCCGGCACAAGAGGAACGTCCCCAAGTGCCAACCAGGGCAACGCCACAGGTAGAGGACGGACAGCGAAAGCCCGCCAGAGTGAGCAAGGTGCCTTCAAGCAAAATGGCGCCGCAGGTTGAGCATAAGTCAGCGAGCGGGCTGCATTTGAGACAAGGTGACGTGAAACGAAAGGGCGCTGACCTTCTGGTCGCGCCCTTGAAGTTGAACGTCAGATTGTCCAAATGCGGCCCGCGCAGCGTCGAGCCGTTACGCGGTTCGTAGAACCGCGTAACTAGTTAGTACATCTTCGCGCCGGCAGGGATGGAAGCGTCGAGCTGAATCAGGTTGAGACGCTCCTCGCCCTCCTCCTCGTGGATGGCGCTGATGAGCATACCGCAGCTGGGGATGCCCATCATCTTGCGCGGAGGCAGGTTGGTGATGGCGAGCAGGGTCTTGCCGACCAGATCCTCGGGCTCATAATAACCGTGAATGCCGGAGAGGATGGTGCGGTCGGTGCCAGTGCCGTCGTCGAGCGTAAAGTTCAGCAGCTTCTTGGACTTCTTGACGGCCTCGCACGCCTTGACCTTCACAGCGCGGAAATCGCTCTTGGAGAAGGTATCAAAGTCGACGAACTCCTCAAACAGCGGCTCGACGGCGATCTTGGAGTAATCAACCGTGGGCTTGAGCGGCTTGACGAACGGGCTCGCGGTGTTGCCGGCCTCGGCAGCCTTGGCGGCAGCGGCACCGGACTGGAAACCCTTCTCGGGCTTCATGTGCGGGAACAGTAGCACGTCGCGGATGGAAGCCTGGTTGGTGAGCAGCATGACCACGCGGTCGATACCGATGCCGATGCCGCCCGCGGGAGGCATACCGTACTCGAGGGCGCGCACGTAATCCTCGTCGTACTCCATGGCCTCGTCGTCGCCGCCAGCCTTCTCGGCCATCTGGGCGGCAAAGCGCTCGGCCTGGTCGACCGGGTCGTTGAGCTCAGAGAATGCGTTGGCGTACTCGTGACCGGCAATGACCAGCTCAAAGCGGTGCGTCAGGCGCGGGTCGTCCTCAAAGCGCTTGGCAAGCGGGCTGACCTCGATGGGGTAATCGCACACGAACGTGGGGTTGACGATGGTGTCCTCGCCCAGCTCATCGTAGATCTCGGCGATAATCTTGCCGGCGGTCCACTCGGGCTTAATCTCCAGGCCCTTCTCGCGTGCGGCGGCAGCAAGCTCCTCGACCGGCGTGTCGATGGTGACCTGCTTGCCGAGCACGTCGGAGACGATGTCGGTCATGGGACGGCTGGCCCACTCACCAGAAAGGTCGATGGTCTGGCCCTGGTACTCGATGACCTCGGGGTTGCCGATGGCCTTGTTAGCCGCCTTGATGACACCCTGGGCGAGCGCCTTCATGCCCTCGAGGTCGGAGAAGGCACGGTAGGCCTCCATCGTGGTGAACTCGGGGTTGTGGGTAAGGTCCATGCCCTCGTTACGGAAGATGCGGCCGATCTCGAACACGCGCTCAAAACCACCGACGATGCAGCGCTTGAGGTGCAGCTCGGTGGCAATACGCAGGTAGCACTCCTGATCGAGCGCGTTGAAGTGCGTGATGAACGGCTTGGCAGTAGCGCCGCCCTGGATGGTCTGCAGGATGGGGGTCTCGACCTCCATGTAGCCGTCGGACTCCATAAAGCGACGGAAGGTGGAGAGAATCTGCGAACGCTTACGGAACGTCTCGCGAACGTCGTCGTTGGCGATCAGGTCAACATAGCGCTGGCGATAGCGGGTCTCCTTGTCGGAAAGACCGTGGAACTTCTCGGGCAGCGGACGAACGGCCTTGGCAAGCAGGGTCGCGCTCTTAGGGGCAACGGAAAGCTGACCGCGCTGGGTGCGCACAACCACGCCGGTCACGCCCAGGATGTCGCCCAGGTCGAGGGACTTGAGCGTATTCCAGGCAGCCTCGTCCATGTCGTTGATGCGGCAGAACAGCTGAATCTCGGCAGTCGCATCGCGCACGACGATGAACATGATCTTGCCCTGACCGCGCTTGGCGACCACACGGCCGGCGATCTTCACGACGTCCTCGGTGTCCTCGCCATCGGCAAGCTCGGCATACTTAGCCTCGATATCGGCAACGTAGTCCTCAAGCTCAGAGTGCTCGGGATAGGGGTTCTGGCCCGCCTCGAACAGGGCGGCGCGCTTGGCCAGGCGGGTGGCGCGCTCGTCGTTGAGCGTCGATGCCTGATCTGCGGCGTTCTGGTTCTCTGCCATAAGTTAGCTCCTCAAACTAAAACGCTCCCCAGGATTCGGTCCCAGGGAGCGAAAACATACCTTTACGCGGGACCGTGGTCTAGCGTGCAATCTTGGCGATGGTGTAGACGCGAGTCTTGCCGGAAGGCGTAACGACCTCGACGGAGTCGCCCTCGCCGTGACCGATGATGGCGTGGCCGACCGGAGACTCGTTGGAAATCTTGTGCTCGAGCGAGTTGGTCTCGGTGGTACCGACGAGCGTGACTTCCATGACCTCACCGTTGGGATCAATCAGAGAAACGGTGGAACCGATGGAGACGGTCAGATCACCTGTGGTGGCAGCAACCTGAGCGTTGGCGAGGATGGCCTGGATCTCGGCAATACGAGCGGCGTTCTGGGCCTGCTTGTCCTTGGCGGCATCGTACTCGGAGTTCTCCGAAAGGTCGCCGAACGCGCGGGCTTCCTTGATGTCCTCGACGATCTCCTTGGCGTAATCGCCCTCACGCCAAGCGAGCTCCTCGACGAGCTTCTGGCGGCCCTCAGCGGTCAGTACGATCTGGCTTGCGTCCATACGGATATCTCCCCAACTCTGATCAAACAATCAACTGTCAACAAAACGAAAAAGACCGGCTAGCCTGCGGGCAAGCCGGTCAGGTGCTCACCCCAAAGGGATGGGACTACTCTGCGTCCGCGTCGCTGTCCTCTGCCTGCTTCTTCTTGGCAGCAGCGAGCTTGGCCTCGAGCTCAGCGATCTCCTTGTCCTCCTCGGACTGCTCGACCACGACCTCCTCGGCCTGCTTGGTCTCGGCCTTATCGTCGCCCTCCATACCCTCACGGATATTCTTGACGGTAGAGCCGAGGGACTTGCCGAGCTTCGGCAGGTTCTTGGGCCCGAAGATAATCAGGACAACGACGAGAATAATGATGAGCTCAGGAGCCCTCAGTCCAAACATTTAGACCTCCACAATACAGCGAGACAAGCTCGAATGAGTATACCGCGGGTATCGCGGTATCACAACAATAGCTAAAAAAAGGGACCGCAAGAAGCGGTCCCTCCTCATGCTCTGGTCGGGTTGACTGGATTTGAACCAGCGACCCCTGCGTCCCGAACGCAGTGCTCTACCAAACTGAGCCACAACCCGTTAGCTCGACTATAGTAACAAAGATTTTCGCCGCGTGCTAGAGAAAATTTTATTTCTTTGGCGCGTCGATTTGAACCGTGTTGGGAATGAGCTCCGTCGCGCAGGACCACCAGCCGTTTTGCTGGGCAGCGTCGGCAAGCCTTTCGGCCGTGGCGGCGGTGTCGCAAATGGCAAATGAGCAGGCACCCGATCCGCACACATCTACAGCAACGGTGCCGTCCTGTTTACGCAGCCAATCGAGAACCATTTGAATCTGCGGCTCCATCTGTGCGGAAATGGCACCCAGGTTGTTATGGATGAGCGCATATGCCGTCTCGGCATCACCAGCACGCAAGGCAGAAGCTATCGCGCCGGGCTTGTCCGCAGGCACCGGAGCCTCGTCAAAACGTCGATAGGCTTCAATTGTTGAAACGCTTGCCTCGCGCGGCTTGACCAACACGACGGGCGTTGCGGGCAGCGCGGGATACTCAGTTGCCAGCACGTCTCCCCCACCTACGTAGAACGCAAGGCTCGCGTGCAAAAAGAACGGGACGTCGGCGCCAATACCCCGCGCAATGTCGTCGAGCGCGGGGTCGGTGCGATCAATTCCCCAGAGCTCCGCCAAGGCGACAATGACCGCGGCCGCATCCGTCGAGGGGCCGCCCAAGCCGGCGCACAATGGAATGCGCTTCTCAATCGTCACGCAGATGTTTGCCTCGCGACCATAATGCTCGGCCATAGCAACCGCAGCCCGATACGCCGTATTCTTTTGCATGGGAAAATCTGATGCCGGAACCGTCTGGACGGTCAGCGCCTGCGCCGGCGCGACCGTCACGGAATCGGAAAGACCGACGGCTGCCATCAGGGAATCGACCCTGTGGTAGCCGCGGTCATCGCGCTCGGTATGAACCCCCAGGTAGAGGTTAATCTTTGCCGGCGCGGAAAGAGTCAGGGACCGATCGGTCACCGTTAGTGCTCCTCGAGCTGATTGCCGAGCGGGGTAAAAATGTGCTCACCGCTCTCGGGGTCGAACAGCTCGACCTGCCCGGTGAGGACATCGATATACTGGTAGGACTGACGCGACTTGCGGCCGCGACGTTCGTCAACCTCGACGATAAAGACGGCGGGGTGGACGCTCTTGATGGTGCCCATGCGCTCGACGACGCGGGTGCGGCCCATGTTGGCCTTCACCTTGACGCGATCGCCCACCATATCGGTCAGCTTCTCGTGGATGTCGTCGACGTGATTGACTTCCATCTCTTCCATGAACAGGGCCTCCAGAAGGTGCAATTCAAAAAGGGGATAATACCCCTAAGATAGACAAAACTCTAATACTATAGCACCCTGTTGCGACCACGCGCAAGTAGCTAATTTGGCTACTTACAGATTGTCGGTATCGAGGACGATGGTGAATGGGCCGTCGTTGACGAGGTCGACTTTCATATCGGCGCCAAAGATGCCGTGCGCCACGTGTTCGACATCTTGACGAACGAGCGTCAGGAAGTACTCGTAGAGCTCGTTGGCAACATCGGGGGCGCCTGCATCGGTAAACGACGGACGGCGGCCGTGGCGGCAGTCGGCGAACAGCGTGAACTGCGAGACCACGAGCACCTCTCCGTCGACATCGGCAAGTGCCAGGTTGGTCTTGCCGTTCTCGTCCTCGTTAATGCGCAAGCCGCGGAGCTTGCCCCACAGCTTATCGGCCTCGGCGCGCGTGTCGCCGTGGCCCACGCCCAGCAGCACCAGATAGCCGCGCCCAATTTTGCCCACGCACTCGCCGTCGACCGTCACGCCGGCGTTGAGTACGCGCTGCACCACCGCACGCACGGCCTACTCCTCGCCCGTCAGTTTGGCGGACAGATGCTCGAGCGCGTGGAAACGATGGCTGATGGAGTTCTTCTCGTCCGCCGTCAGCTCGGCCATGGTCTTGCCCGGCGTGTCGACCGGCAGGAACAGCGGGTCATAGCCAAAGCCGTGATCGCCGCGGCCCTCGTGTGCGATAACGCCCTCGCAGGCGCCCTCGCCATAGGTGACCAGACCATCCGTGTCGATAAGCGCAACGACGCTCATAAAGCGCGCGGTGCGGTCCTCGTCCGCCACGCCTTCCAGGTTAACGAGAAGCTTGGCGTTGTTGGCGGCATCGTCTCCGTGCACGCCCGCATAGCGCGCGCTATACACGCCCGGCTCGCCGTCAAGCGCGTCGACGACCAAGCCAGAATCGTCGGCGATGGCCATGAGCCCCATCTCTTCGACGGCAGCCTGCGCCTTGATGATGGCGTTCTCCAAAAACGTCGTGCCGTTTTCCTCGGGGTCCTCAAAATCGCCCAGCTGGCCGAGCGCCACAAAGCGAACCTCGGGCATGACCTTGCCTAAAATGGCCTCGATCTCGGTGAGCTTATGGGCGTTGCCCGTTGCCACGACAATGGTCGCCGCCGGGTCGAGGGTGTCGATGTCGATCTTCTCAAGTGCCATGAGTGGTCTCCTTGTCTCTATAGCAATGCCGCGCCGAGGGCGACGAGGGCCTCCGCCTCTCCCCTCTCAATCAACGGCAGTCTTATACTTCGACGTTTTCCCAGATAAAACCTGCCAAAATAAACCTGTCCCTTTTTGGCAGGTTAGGCGAGGGCTTGGCGCTGGAGCTCGATGAGCTCGGCGATGCCTTTGTCGCCCAGGTCGAGCAAGGCGTTGAGGCGCGTACGGTCAAAGGGCGCCTGCTCGCCGGTACCCTGGAGCTCGATCATCTCGCCGGTGTCGGTAGCGACGAGGTTCATGTCGACCTCGGCGTGGCTGTCCTCGGAATAATCGAGGTCAAGCAGTGTATTGCCGTCGACAACGCCCATGGAGATGGCAGCCACCTGGCCGGTAAGCGGGATGCGCTCGATCTTGCCTGCCTCGACCCACATGGCGAGGGCGTCGTGCAGCGCCACCCAGGCGCCGGTAATGCTCGCCGTACGCGTACCGCCATCGGCCTGGATCACGTCGCAGTCGACGGTGACGGTGTACTCGCCGAGCGCCTTCATGTTGACGACGGTACGCAGGCTGCGACCAATGAGGCGCTCGATCTCCATGGAGCGGCCTTTGCGGTTGGCGTACTCGCGCTTGCAGCGCTTGCCGGTCGATGCCGGCAGCATGGCGTACTCCGCCGTTACCCAACCGGCCTTGGCGCCCTTGCGCCAGCCCGGCACGCCCTCCTCGATGGTGGCAGCGCACAGCACGCGCGTATCGCCAAACTCGGCCAGGCACGAACCGTGGGCGTGCTTCATAACGCCGCGAGTAAGCTTGATGGGGCGCAGCTCATCGGCGGCGCGGCCGTTGGCGCGGTTAACCTGCATGTACTCCATAGAAATATCCTTTCGGCAAAAGATGTGGCGAAGGCTTTGGCGGCTGCCTTACATCTATTTCAGCTCATCGATATCGATATGTTCGATGCTCTTGAGCGGCTGACCAAAGATAAAGCTGCCCGCCACCGCAAACTCGGCAATGTTATCGGCCGTCGTTGCAAAACGATGCTGCGGCTCGGCGGCGTCGCCCGCCAGCTGCTCGCGGCGCGTGAGGATATCGGTCAGCTCGCGCGTGGTCTCCTCGGCGGAACTCACGACGCGCACCCCAGGCCCCAGCGCATGGCGGATAGGTCCCACCAACAGCGGAAAATGCGTACAGCCGAGCACCACGGTATCGATACCGTGGTCGCGCAGCGGCTCAACCGTGGCACCCACCAGCGCACGCACGGCAGGCGTATCGAAGATGTCCTCGTTCTCAAGCCACTGCTCCTGCAGATGCGCACCCGAGGCGAGCTCGTGCTCAACGACCTCGACAAAGCTCGAGGCAGGGCAGCCGTATACGTCAACACCGGCATCCAGGTCCTGAATGGCGCGCGTGTAAGCACCCGAGCGAATGGTGAGGTTGGTGGCGAGCACGCCCACCCGGCGCGTGCGGGTGCTGTTGATTGCCGCGCGTGCGCCCGGTGCGATCACACCGATGACGGGGACGTCGAGCACCTGCTGGGCCAAACGCAAGGCCGCAGCGGTCGCTGTATTGCAGGCGATGACCATGATCTTGACGTCGTGCTTCGACAGCCAACGGCCCGCCTGCAGTGCAAACGAACGCACCTCGTCCTCGGTGCGGGTGCCATACGGGCAGCGTTTGGTGTCGCCAAAGTAGTAGACGGACTCGTGCGGCAACGCCGTCGCAATCGCACGCGCAACCGTCAGACCGCCCAGGCCCGAGTCGAACACGCCAATGGGGCGCGTGTCCCCGGCCAGATTCTCGATATCGGACATTACCTCACCAGATTCTCTCTCGAAAAGATATGGCTCAGAACGATAGGACCGCGCTACGAACGAGCCGCGACGAGCAGCTCTGCCGTTGCCGCCCAGCCGTCGACAATCTTGCCGCGCGTGACGTAGGCGTTATCGCAGGTATCCAGGAACTCGGGCGCGCCGGCGCTGGTCAAACCGTTCTCGACCAGGCAGAACGTGCCCACGTGGTCAGCCATGTAGAAGTCGGACTCGGAATCGCCGAGCGCGAGCGTCTCCTCGCGCTCGATCCCTAGGTGCTCGCAGAAACGCGCGATGGCAACGCCCTTGTTGAGGCCGGCGGGATTGATGTTAAACGCGCGGCCATCCTCGACGCGTTCGAGCTCGAGCGTCGTCGGCTTGGACAGATGTGTCAGGTGGCCGTTGCAGGCCCAGACCAAGCCGCAGCCGGCCTCGTCAAGAATGGCCTGGACCTCGTCGTCGGGCACATCGCCGCGCATGCCGACGGTGACCTCACGGTATTTGTAGCCGGTCGACATGTCGTTGTGGTACTCGATCTTGTGCGGCCAGTGAGCAAGGATCTTCTCGCACACGCCGGTCTGCTCGATCACCTGGTGCGGAGTAAGGCCGCAGGCGGGGTCGTAAGGCATGTCGCCGGTCAGATACTCCCAATCGTTGGCCTTGAGGTCGTACATGACCAGGCCGCCCATCTCACCAATGTAGGAGTTGAGGCCGAGCACGCGCGCGTCCTCGTGGATCATGGTACGGTTGCGGCCCGAGGTGGGAACCACCTGAATACCAGCGCGGGCAAGTGCCACGACAGCCTCGACGAGCTTGGTCGAGGGATTGCCGTCGTTGTCGCGCAGCACGCACGAGCCGGGCGCGAGCATGGTGGCGTCCAGGTCGGTAAAGACGTACTTAACCTTGGCAAGACGCTCGCGCATCTCGCCCGAAAGCTCGGCAACGGTCGGCAGGGTGTTGTGGGACATGGTTACTCCGTTTACGTAGAAGGGTTTGGACTTGGACGGCATGTTTTGATTGAGGGAACACGCTTATGGCGACAGCGCACTCAGGGTGCCGCCGCCATCATGGTTCATTAGTCAAACTGGGTAACATCGATCAGGCGATTGGCCAGCGAAAGGTCGCTCTCGATGGGCACGAACTCGTCGCCCACGTGCATGAGCTCCTCGTCACCCTTTGCCAGCAGCAAGACAATGGTGGGAGCATCGGGGTTGACGTACTCCTCGCGCGCCGCCTTGAACGCCGCATGCACAGCGGCTTCGCGGTCGAGGATGATCTTGTTCGGCGTATCGTCGGGAACATGCTCGGCAAGCTCGCGACAGACCTTCATCGGGTCCTCGTGAGCCGGGTCCTCGTTGGCAAAGATCATCAGGTCGGAATATGGTGCGGCCTCGCGCGGAAGCTGCTCGCGGCGCTCCTGCGCCTTGCCGCCGGCAGCGCCAAACACTGCAATGACTGGACTAGCGGGAAACGCGCGCTTGACCGACGAGAAAAGCGAACGGAACGAAAGCTGGTTGTGCGCATAGTCAACGACGCAGATCACGCGGCCGTCCTTCGACTCCACGACCTCCATACGGCCCGGCACACGCAGTTTGGAGAGGCCCTTCTTGATAGCCTCGATACCGATGCCGATCTCGCGCGCAGCGGCGATAGCGACCAGCGCGTTTTCCACGTTAAAGTCGCCCGCGATGCCCAGCAGGACCTTCTCCCCCGCCTCGGACTCGTCGGCACACAGGCCATGCAGGTTAAACTCGATGTTAAAGCCGACCATGCGCACATCGCTCGCCCACAGGCTTGCCTCGGGATGCTCGACGCCAACGGTCACCAAGCGCTCGGCCGTCGACGCTGCCTCCAACACACGGTCAACCTCTTCGGTGCCCAGATTCACCACGGCGGTCTTTGCCTGGTCAAAGATCCTGAGTTTGCTCTCAAAATAATCCTCAAACGTAGGGTGTTCGATCGGCGAGATATGGTCGCGGCCGATGTTGAGGAAGCACGCCACGTCAAACGGCAGATTCTCGACGCGCTGGTACTTGAGCGCCTGGCTCGAGACCTCCATGACCATGGACTGGCGACCGGAAGTGCGGCAGTTGGCGATATGGCGCCAGACCTCGGGGGCCTCGGGCGTAGTATTGGTGCTCTCATAGCACTCGATGCCATCGTCGGTACTCACCGAGCCGATCATGCCGCAGGACTCGCCCGCCGCTTTGATGATGGACTGGAGCATAAAAGCGGCCGTGGTCTTTCCCTTGGTACCGGTGATACCCACGATCTTGACGTCGTGGTCGGGACGGTCGTAGACCTCCGGCGGCAACAGGGCCATGGCCGTGCGAACGCTATCAACAACCAGCATCGCAGCACCGCTCTCCTGCGCCAGCGGCTCCAGAGACTCGACCAGCGACTCCTCGCACACAAATGCGACAGCGCCCGCATCGAGCGCCATGCTCAAAAACGCGGGCTTAAAGGCAGCGCCTTTGCAAAAGAACACGTCACCTGCCGAGACCGCGCGCGAATCAAACGAGCAGCCGGTCACCGCGCGCTCGTCAACCTGCTCCGATGCGCGCAGCTCGCCGCACGCATCGAGTAGCTTGGCGAGCGTATCGACCGTGGTCACGGTTGCGGAATCCGAATGGTGCATCTTTCACCTTTCTCAGCCATTGGCAGGGACGGCTTTTATAGTAACTGAAACGCGCCATGCAAAAACGGCTCCCGGAGGAGCCGTTACGCGCAGGCGTTCGTAAGCCGAGGCTAGGCAGCCTGAACAGCGGGCTGGTCCTCGTCGATAAAGAAGCGCTTGTACCACACCAGGAACACGAGCGGCGTATAGATCTTGCGCTGGAAATCGCCCTTGCCCGCAAAGTGCAGATCGAGCAGGTGCATGAGCTCGTCGGTATCGAAGAACTCGCTTGCCCACGGCGCGGTGAAGTACTCCTTGACATAGTCGTACCACTTTTGCTCGCGCAGCCAGTAGACAATCGGCACCGGGAAGCCCACCTTGGGACGGGTGGCCCACTCATCGGGCAGCGACTTGTTGGCAGCGTGGCGGAGTACCTGCTTGTTGCCGTTCTCGTTGATGCGGTAGCGGTCGGGAATGTGCTCGGCGAACTCCATGACTTTGCGGTCCAGGAAGGGCACGCGCAGCTCCAGCGAATGTGCCATGCACATCTTGTCGGCCTTGAGCAGAATGTCGCCCGGGAGCCACATGTTCATGTCCAGGTACTGCTTCTTGACCAGCTCGGGCTGACCCTTCACGCGCGCATAGATGGGAGCGGCGAGCTCGAAGGCGCCATCGCCGGTGTTGTACTCGGGCTTGAGCACGCCGTCGACCTCGCGCTCCGGCCATACCAGAGCCTGTCCCAGGAACGACTTCTCGGGGATCTCGGCACCCTTGACCAGGAAGTTATGCCCCTTGAAGTACGGCATATGCAGCGCCAGGTTACCGAGCGCGCGACGGATGGGCAGCGGCACCATCTTTTTGTACTTGCGCACCGGGACCGTGTCCTCGTAGTAGGCGTAGCCGCCAAAGAGCTCGTCGGCACCTTCGCCCGAAAGCACGACGGTGACGTCCTTGCGGGCCATCTCGGCCAAGAACCATAGCGGCACGGAAGACAGGTTGGACTGCGGCTCGTCCATGTGATACTGGATGTCCTCGAGCGCACCGAAGAACTCGTCGGCGGTAATCATCTTGCGGACATTCTCGACGCCGAGCTTATCGGAAAGCTCCTTGGCGTAGTTGGTCTCGTTGAAGTTCTTGTAGTCAAAGCCCACCGAGAAGGTCTTGTCGGGCATGAGGCAAGCGGCGATGTAGCTGGAGTCGACGCCGCCGGAGAGGAACGACGCGACCTTGACGTCGGCGATGCGATGGGCCTCGACGCTCTCGTGCACGACCTCGTCCAGCTCGTCGACGTACTCCTCGAACGGCTTCTCGACGGCAGAGTAATCGCAATCCCAGTAGCGCTCGATGTTCATCTTGCCGGTCGGGATGTCTACGGTAAAGTAATGCGCCGGCGGCAGCTTGTAGACACCCTCGAAGAAGGTCTCCTCGGTTGCCGAATACTGCAACGTCATGTACGGACGCAGAGCCTTTTTGTTGACCGCCTTGTGGAAGTGCGGGTAGTCCAGGAAGCTCTTGATCTCGGAACCAAAAAGCACGCCCGGAGCGCCGTCGCCCGCATCGGCCATGGGATAGTAGTAGAGCGGCTTGATGCCAAAGATATCGCGGGCGCCAAAAAGCTTGTTCTTCTTCTTGTCCCAGATGACGAAGGCGTACATACCGCGCAGGCGATCGAGGACGGCCTCGCCCCACTCCTCGTAGCCGTGCAGGAGGCTCTCGGTGTCGGCGCCGCAGTGGAACTTGTAGCCCTTGGCCTCGAGCTCGGAACGGAGTTCTTGGAAGTTGTAGATCTCGCCGTTGAAGACGATAACGACGCTGCCGTCCTCATTGGCCATGGGCTGAGCGCCGGCCTCGGTCAGGTCGAGGATCGACAGGCGGCGGAAGCCCAGGGCAACGCGGCCGTCGATAAACTGACCGCCCATGTCGGGACCGCGATGGACAATGCGGTCCATCATCTTGGTGAGCACCTCGGATTGGTTATCCGTCCCACCGACAAAACCGACAAAACCGCACATATACTATCCCCTCTGCTGTTGCTGGGCATCAAATCGAATCAGTAGCTTTTGAGTATACCCGAGGGCGTAAAGAGGGGCGGAATGTTCAGGCAATCTCAACTGAATCAGCTCCGCTGTGACACGCGGGTTGATTTTCAATCTCAACGCAACAGCCTGAACGGACCCCGCGTTTCCGCAG
>CAJMMN010000036.1 GCA_905214525.1 uncultured bacterium | reverse complement strand
ACTTGCAGCGACGGACCTCGGGACGCTCTTACACCACGTCTGCGCGCGCCACCCGCCAAGGTCGGGAAGCGGGCCAAATCGCCGGCCTCGAGGCTTATTCCACGGTGCCGTAGACGGCGCCCCAGCCGTGGGCGGCCAAGGCGGAGTTGAGCTGGTCGCAAAGTGACTGGCGGTCGTAATAGCCGGGCGGTAGCAGGTTGACGATTTCCATGAGATCGGGCGCCAGGTCCAAGATTTCGGCCTGTACGATCAGATCCAGGCGGTCGATGGCGTGGCGGTCGTAAAACAGTCCGTCGACCAGGCGCTGCAGGTCGCCGAATTCCTCGGCTTGGAACGATCCGTACTCCATAGTGCCTCCTTGGGCGCCCCACGCCGGCATGCGCGGCGATTCGTAATTCATTGCGATGGACTTAATCTATCACGGCTTCATACCGTTGCGGCGGTGGCGGTCTATACTTAGACGAACTGCAACGTACCGCTTCGCGAAAGGTCGCACCCATGCAGACGATCTACCAGAAGATGGAAACCACCGAACTCGATGCCGCCATCGAGGCGCTCAAAGCCGAGGTCGCCGAGGTCAAGGCCAAGGGCCTGGCGCTCGACATGGCCCGCGGCAAGCCGTCGCCCTCCCAGGTGGACATCTCTCGACCCATGCTCGATATCCTCAATGCCGATGCCGATCTGCATGACGGCAACGTCGACTGCTCCAACTACGGCTGCTTTGAGGGCATTCCCTCGGCACGCAAGCTGGCGGGGGAGTTCCTGGGTTGTCCTGCCGAGCAGACGCTCGTACTGGGCTCATCGAGCCTGCTGATCGAGCACGATATCGCCGGTATGTTCTGGCGTTGCGGCTCGTGCGGCAGCGACCCTTGGGAGGCTTACGAGGCAGCGCACGACGGCAAGAAGGTCAAGTTCCTGTGCCCTGTTCCCGGCTACGATCGCCACTTTGGCATCACCGCCGACTTGGGCATCGAGAACGTCCCCGTCGCGATGACCGACAACGGCCTCGACATGGACGAGGTTGAGCGCCTGGTTGCCGCCGACGATTCCATCAAGGGCATCTGGTGCGTGCCCAAGTATTCCAACCCCACGGGCATCACCTTTAGCGAGGACACTGTGCGCCGCCTGGTCGAGATGCCCACGGCCGCGCCCGATTTCCGCATCTTTTGGGACAACGCTTACTGCGTGCACGACCTGTACGACGAGACCGACGAGCTCGCAAATATCTTTGACCTCGCTCGCGCGGCGGGCACCGAGGATCGCGTGGTGGCCTTTGCCTCGACGTCCAAGATTACCTTCCCGGGCGCCGGCATCGGCTTTATCGGCGCGAGCCCTGCGGTCATCGCCGAGTTCTCCAAGCGCCTGAAGGCCGGCCTCATCAGCGCCGATAAGCTCAACCAACTGCGCCACGTGCGTTTCCTTCCCACCATCGAGGCGGTCAAGGAGCACATGAAAAAGCATGCCGAGTTCCTGCGTCCGCGCTTTGAGGCCGTTGAGCGCAAGCTCACCGAGGGCCTGGGCGACACGGGCTGTGCCACCTGGACGCATCCCCGCGGTGGCTACTTTGTGAGCTTTGATGGTCCCGAGGGCTCGGCCCAAAAGGTCGCTGCGCTTTGTGCCGACCTTGGCGTCAAGCTCACGCCGGCTGGTGCCACCTGGCCTTATGGCAAGGATCCGCGCGACACCAACATCCGCATCGCGCCGAGCTATCCCACGGTCGAGGACCTGGAGGCCGCGCTCGATGTGCTGGTGCTGGCAGTTAAGCTTGTCGCTGCCGAGCTTGCGCGTGCCGAGCGCGCCTAACGCGCGGCTTCCTGTACTATCCGCACTTTCGATACGTAAAGGAGCGTATACATGGATTTGGGTATTTCCACCAACCCCACGCCAGAGCTCTACACCATTAAGGTGACCGGTGAGATCGATATCTCTAACGCCGATAGCCTGCGCAATGCCATCGACCTGGCGCTCGAGCAGCCCACTGAGGCCGTTGAGCTCGATTTTGCCCAGGTGAGCTACATCGATTCGACGGGCATTGGCGTGCTTGTGGGCGCCGCACACCACGCAGCTGATCATGGTAAGCGTTTTAGCTGCGTCAACGTGCAGCCCCCGGTGATGCGCGTGGTTCAGCTGTTGGGCGTCGACCGGGAGATTTCGATCACCGCTGCATAATCTTTGCCCCCAAAAGGGCGTGCCGTTTGGCATATGTTTGTGATGCGCTCGGACGTTTTGGCGTCCGGGCGCTATACTTGACCGAATGAATAGACGAGTTCCGGCCGAATGGCGCGGCGCGGGCTCGACTCACATCGAGCCTTGGAGGTATGTGTGTTTGGTATTGGAGAGGGTGAGCTCGCGATCATCGTGGTCTTCGGCTTTTTGCTGTTTGGCCCGGATAAGCTCCCGCAGATGGGCCGTACGATCGGCCGTGCCATCCGTCAGTTCCGCGAGACGCAGGAAAAGATGACGGCCGTTGTTCAGTCCGAGATTATCGATCCGGTGAGTGAGGCCGCGTCGGCGCCGGTCAAGCCCAAGAAGGCTGCTGCGACCGACGACGATTCCGATGCGGACGAGGATGCCACCGAGACGGCAGCGCCCGCCAAGAAGGAGACCTTTGCCGAGCGTCGCGCCCGTCTTGCTGCCGAGAAGGCCGCAAGCGAGGGTGCTGCTGAGGGCGAGGTCGCTGCCGAGGATACCAGTGCCGAGGGTACTGCCGCTGCGGCTGAGTCCGAGGCCGCCACTGCCGATGCGCCCGCGGAGTCCGAACCTGCTGCAGAGCCGGAGCCCGAGCCGGCAGAGCCCACGACGGCTGACCTCTACGCCCGTCGTCCCCGCAAGCGCAAGGCCGTCGTCGACCAGCTCGCTCGCGAGCTCGAGGCCGAGGACGACGCTGCTGCCGCCGACGCCCCGAAGGGAGGCGATGAGTAATGCCTATCGGACCTGCGCGTATGCCGCTCTTCGATCACCTGGGAGAGCTTCGTCGCCGCCTGACCATCGTGGTCGTGTCGGTGTTTGCCGCCGCTATCGTGCTGTATTTCGCCACGCCCGTGGTGCTCGACATCTTGAAAGACCCCATCCGCTCCTTTGTGCCGGACGGTAAGTTCTACATCACCACCACGCTCGGCGGCTTTGGCCTGCGCTTCTCGCTGGCCATCAAGATGGCCGTGGTCATGTGCACGCCCATGATCATCTGGCAGATCCTGGCATTTTTCCTGCCGGCGCTGCGTCCCAACGAGCGCAAATGGGTCGTGCCCACGGTGCTCGCCTCGACGGTGCTGTTCTTCCTGGGCGCTATCTTCTGCTACTTCATCATTATCCCGGCAGGCTTTGAGTGGCTCATCGGCGAGACCTCGGCCGTCGCCACGGCGTGGCCCGACCTGGAGAACTACGTCAACATGGAACTGCTCTTTATGATCGGCTTTGGCGTGGCGTTTGAGCTGCCGCTCATCATCTTCTACCTGTCCGTCTTCCACATCGTGTCCTACGCTGCTTTCCGCAGTGCCTGGCGTTATGTATATGTTGGCCTGCTTGTGGGCTCGGCTGTGATTACGCCCGACGGCTCGCCCGTCACGCTGGGCCTTATGTACGGTGCCCTGCTTTCGCTCTACGAGATCTCGCTCGCCATCGCCCGCGTGGTCATTACCGCGCGCGAGGGCAAGGAGGGCCTGTTCGTGAGCCGTCTGGACCTGTTCTCGGACGACGAGGACGACGAGGAGTAAATCGGTATGCACGAGGTTGGCATTGTCAACGGCATACTCGATACAGTGATTCGCGCGGCGCGTGGGGCGGGGGCCTCGCGCGCCGTTTTGGTGACGCTGCGTATCGGGGATATGACCGAGGTTGTGCGCGAGGCGCTCGACTTTGCGTGGGAGACGTTTCGCGACGAGGACCCGCTCACGCGCGGCTGCGAGCTTGCCGTGGAGGAAGTCCATCCACAAAGCGAGTGCCTGGACTGCGGCGAGGTCTTCGACCACGACCGCTTTCATTGTCGCTGTCCTCAGTGTGGCGGCGCCAACGTGCGCCTGCTGCACGGCCGCGAACTCGACATCGCCAGCATCGAGATCGAAACCCCCGACGATTAGCCCGCTAGCCATCTGGCGATGGGGTAAAAAGGGGCCAAAGTAAGGAGCGCTGAGTATGGCTGAGAAAACGATTGATATCGCGTCGCCGATCCTGTCGCGCAATGAGCGCCTGGCAGATCAGCTGCGTCAGCGATTTAATGAGGCAGGCACCTATGTGATCAATGTGCTGTCGAGCCCCGGTTCGGGTAAGACCACTACGATTCTGGGCACCAACGAACGCCTGCGCGACAAGGCCGGCCTGCGCTGTGCCGTCATCGAGGGCGATATCGCTTCGGATGTCGACGCCATCACCATGAAGGAAGCCGGCATGCCCGCCATCCAGATCAATACGGGCGGCCTGTGCCATCTCGAGGGCAACATGATCATGGAGGCCGTTGACGCGTTCGACCAGGCTGTGGGCCTGGAAAACATTGACGTCATCTTTATCGAAAATGTGGGCAACCTGGTCTGCCCGGTCGACTTTGACCTGGGCGAGAACCTGTCCATCATGATCCTCTCGGTGCCCGAGGGCGACGACAAGCCTATCAAGTATCCGGGTATCTTCCAGCACGCCGGCGCACAGCTGCTCAACAAGGTCGACGTGGCTCCGGCTTTCGATTTTGACATGGATAGGTATACTAAGACACTCGATGACCTCAATCCGCAGGCGCCGCGGTTTGCCGTGAGCGCGCGCAAGGGCGAGGGCATGGATGCCTGGTGCGATTGGCTCATCGGGCAGATTGAGCAAGCAAGGGCGTAAGTCGGCCGCCATACGGGCGGGCGTAGCCGCAGAGATACGAGATAGGAGCCTCTTTTGAAGCTCATCATCGCCGAGAAAAACGACGCCGCGCGTCAAATCGCCGAGCGTCTGTCCACGGGCAAACCCAAAAAGGACAAGGTGTACAACACCGCCATCTACCGTTTTGAGTGGAAGGGCGAGGAGTGCGTGACCATCGGCCTTGCCGGTCACATCCTTGCGCCCGATTTTTGCGACAGCGTGCTGTTCGATAAAAAGCTGGGCTGGTATTCGGTGACCGAGGACGGTGAGATGTTGCCGGCCGACATGCCCGATGGCCTGGCTCGTCCGCCGTACGACACCAAGCGCAAGCCGTTCCTTGCCGATGGCATTTCCATCAAGGGCTGGAAGCTCGAGAGCCTGCCTTACCTCACCTGGGCGCCCGTCATTAAGCTACCGGCCGAGAAGGAACTCATTCGTTCGCTCAAGAACCTTGCTAAAAAGTCCGACAGCGTCATCATCGCCACGGACTTCGACCGTGAGGGCGAGCTGATCGGTTCGGACGCCCTCAACAAGGTGCGTGAGGTGGCACCCGACTTGCCGGTTGCCCGCGCCCAGTACTCTTCGTTTACCAAGGCCGAGATCACGCAGGCCTTCGATAATCTCGTCTCGCTCGACCAGAATCTGGCCGACGCCGGCGAGAGCCGTCAGCACATCGACCTTATCTGGGGCGCGGTGCTCACGCGCTATCTGACGCTCGCCAAGTTTGGCGGCTTTGGCAACGTGCGTTCCGCCGGCCGCGTGCAGACGCCGACGCTCGCTCTGGTGGTCGAGCGCGAGCGCGAGCGCATGGCGTTTGTGCCCGAGGACTATTGGCAGATTCGTGGCATGGGCGCCGCGCAGGGCGCTGCCGAGGACGACCGCTTTAAGATCGCGCACAAGACAGCGCGCTTTACCGACAAGGACGCTGCCGAAACAGCGTATGGTCACGTCGACGGCGCTACGACGGCGACCGTCGCCGCGGTGACCAAGCGCTCGCGTAAGCAGCAGCCGCCCACGCCGTTTGCGACGACTTCGCTGCAGGCTGCCGCCGCGGCAGAGGGCATCTCGCCTGCGCGTACGATGCGCATCGCCGAGTCCCTCTACATGGCCGGTCTCATCAGCTACCCGCGTGTCGACAACACCGTTTACCCTGCGACGCTCGATCTGGGCGCCGTGGTGAGCGACCTGGCAAAGATCAACCCGGCGCTGGCGCCCGTGTGCAAAAAGGTGCTCACCGGTCCCATGAAGCCCACGCGCGGCAAGGTCGAGACCACCGACCACCCGCCTATCTATCCCACGGGCGAGGGCGATCCGTCCACGCTCGACGGCGGCCAGCGTAAGCTCTACGACCTCATCGCCCGTCGCTTCCTGGCGACGCTTATGGGTCCTGCGACCATCGAGAACACCAAGCTCGAGCTCGACGTCAACGGCGAGCCGTTCGTGGCCTCGGGCGACGTGCTCGTGACCCCGGGTTTCCGCGAGGCCTATCCGTACGGTCTTAAACGCGACGAGCAGATGCCGCCGCTTGAGCAGGGCGACACGGTCGATGTGTTTGACATTAAGCTCGAGGCCAAGCAGACCGAGCCGCCCGCGCGCTACAGCCAGGGCAAGCTCGTGCAAGAGATGGAAAAGCGTGGCCTGGGCACCAAGTCCACGCGCGCGAGCATCATCGAGCGCCTGTATGCCGTGCGCTATCTCAAAAACGATCCCGTTGAGCCGAGCCAGTTGGGCATCGCCATCATCGACGCGCTGACGCAGTTTGCCCCGCGCATCACGAGCCCCGATATGACCAGCGAGCTCGATGGCGATATGACCCGTGTGGAGCGCGGCGAGGACACCGAAGAGCATGTCGTGACGCACTCGCGCGCGCTGCTGGCCGGCGTGCTCGACGAGCTGCTCAAGCACACGCAGGAGCTGGGCGACGCCATCAGCGACGCCGTCACGGCCGATGCACGTGTGGGCGCTTGCCCCAAGTGCGGCAAGGACCTGGTTATGAAGACGAGCGCCAAGACCCGCGGCAGCTTTATCGGCTGCATGGGCTGGCCCGACTGCGATGTGACCTATCCGGTGCCGAGCGGCGTCAAGGTGAGCCCGCTCGAGGGCGAGGCGGCCGTGTGCCCCGAGTGCGGCGCGCCGCGCATTAAGTGCCAGCCGTTCCGCCAGAAGGCCTTCGAGATTTGCGTGAACCCCACGTGCCCCACCAACTACGAGCCTGACCTTAAGGTGGGCGAGTGCAAGGTGTGCGCCGAGGCCGGACGCCATGGCGACCTGATTGCGCACAAGAGCGAGAAGAGCGGCAAGCGCTTTATCCGCTGCACCAACTACGATGACTGCGGCGTGAGCTATCCTCTGCCGGCGCGCGGTAAGCTCGAGGCGACGGGTGAGACCTGCCCCGAGTGCGGCGCCCCCATCGTGGTGGTCAACACGGCGCGCGGTCCGTGGCGCATCTGCGTGAACATGGACTGCCCGACCAAGGAGAAGAAGCCCGCCCGCGGCCGCAAGACCACGACTAAGGCGAGCACGGCCAAGAAGACGACGGCTAAGAAAGCCACTGCCGCCAAGAAGACGACCGCGAAGAAGTCGACTGCCAAGAAAGCAGCCGCCGACAAGTAACAACGCAGCCGAAACATTGACCAAAACAAAAACGAGCGAGGACCCCGCGATCCTCGCTCGTTTTTTTGACCGGCAGTTAGGGACGTTCCTTTTCTGCCAGCAGTTTAGGAACGTCCCTAACTGCCGGCTCGGGAACGACAAAGTGCTAGTTCACCTCGACAGGTTTGGCGCCGGGATAGCGCTCCTCAAAGTCTAGGCGGTACTTATTGTCATTGGTGCCCACCACGTTGTCGCGTGACAGCGGCGCCACGATCTCATTCTTGTGGTCCGCGGGCTTTGCGTACTTCAGGCTGATCTCCCAGGCATCGCAGATCGCGTCAATGCGGTGGTCCAGGTCGTCATACAGGGCAACGATGTCTTTCCAGGAGCTGTAGTTCTTAGAGCTCGCCGGGACGTCCAGGTCCTCGACGATGTCGTAATACTGCTCGATGGTGTCCTCCGTGCGCTCGGCGACGTCGGCGAGATTTTGACGGGTGGTTCGATCCTCTTCCAGATAGCTGCCGTTGAAGTTCTGCGCGTCGCCGCGGACGTAGTTGTCGAGGTCTTCGAGCAAGTCGTAGTATTCGCTCAGTCGGCGGTAGAGGTTCTGTTCGGAGAGCGTTGCTTCGCCGCCATCCTCGTCGTCATCGTCATCATCGTCGTACAGGCTGTTGGGATCGCCGAGAGGCTTTAGGTCATCGTCGTCGACGTCATGGTGCAGCTTAGCTACCTCGGTAGTCGTCTGCGTGACGGCGTTGTCGAAAGGTTTGATCACAAAGAAAACGACCAGGGCGATGATGATCGCCACCAGCACAACGATAACGGCGATAAGCGGCCCGGTGCCGCTCTTTTTGGGAGCGGGGGTCTGTGGCGAAGCGGGCGCGTATGCGGGAGCCGGCTGCTGTTGGGGCGAGCCGCTCGCGACGGGTATGCGCTGCGTGGTCTCGACGGCCGCGGGGCCTGCGGCGGGGTCGGGGCGATAGGCGAGGGGGTCGTCCGCCTTGGCTTGCGGCGTATCGAGGGAACCGGTCTGCTCAAAAGCGGGCTGGCTATCGCTCGCGGTTGTTTGCTCAACGGGTGCACCGCACGAGGTGCAGAACTTGGCATCATCTGCAAGAAGCTTGCCACACGAGGCGCAATACCGAGACATTGCCACTCCTTTCGCCACATTTCAATGCAATACGACGATTATACCCAGCGTCCAAAATTCCCCATCATAAGTTGCGGTGAAATAGGGACTGTTTGGCGGTCTCAGAGCTTCAATCAGTCCCTATTTCACCGCAACTTTGGAAAGGCACCTTTAGCCATTGGGGACGCGCCGGGCACTGGGGTATCATGGCTTGGTTGCTATAACTCGCATTTACGCGCCTTGTAGGAAGGGGCTGCGCCCATGGCTTTTGAGCCCGCTCAACATAGCTTTATCACGCTCGAGGGCGTCGATGGCGCCGGCAAGTCCACGCAGGCGCGCCTGCTTGCCCGCGCGCTCGAACTCGCTGGCCACCAGGTTGTGAGCCTGCGCGAGCCGGGCGGTACCGCCATCAGCGAAAAGATCCGTGCTCTGCTGCTCGACCCCGCCAATACAGCGATGGGCGACACCTGCGAGTTGTTGCTCTACGAGGCGGCACGCGCTCAGTTGGTGCACGAGGTCATCGCGCCCGCCCTTGCTGTCGGCAAGGTGGTCCTGTGCGACCGCTTCTACGATTCCACAACCTGCTATCAGGCATTTGCCGACGGCCTTGATCGCCAGATGGTGCGAGATGCCAACAACCTGGCCGTCGCGGGTGCGCACCCGGCGCTCACGCTCGTCTACCACATCACGCCCGAGCAGGCGGCGCTGCGTATGGCAGCCCGTGGTGCGGCAGATCGCATGGAGGCAAAGGGCATGGCATTCCAAGAGCGTGTCTACCAGGGCTTTTGCGCAATTGCCGCCGAGGAGCCAAACCGCGTAAAGCTCATCGACGCCACCGCGACCATCGAGGAAGTCTTCGAGAAGACGGTCGAGCAGGTTCGCGCCTACGGCCTCGATATTTCCCAGGACGCCGTCACCGCCGCGCTTGCCCAGGAGGCCGAGTAACATGGCCCCCGCTCAGGCAAGCCTGCTGGCCAAGCTCGACACCCAAGAGCGTGTGCGCGACTTTTTGACCAGTGCCGTCGCCAGCGGTCGCGCATCGCACGCCTACCTGTTTTTGGGTGCGCCCGGCGCGGGCAAGCTCGACGCCGCGTGGGCGCTCGCCCAAGCCTTCCTGTGCGAGCAGGATGGCTGCGGCGCATGCGACAGTTGTGTGCGCGTTGCTCGCCATACGCACCCCGACGTGCACTATTACACGCCCGAGAGCGCCACGGGCTACCTCATCGCCCAGACCCGCGAGCTGCTCGATGACGTGCCTCTGGCGCCCATCCGTGCCAAGGCCAAGGTCTACATCATCGACCGTGCCGAGCAGCTGCGCGCCAACACCGCCAACGCGCTGCTCAAAACACTCGAGGAGCCGCCCGAGGGCGTTATGTTTATCTTGCTGGGCACCTCGGCAGACGTGATGTTGCCCACCATCGTGAGCCGCTGCCAGTGCGTGCCGTTTCGGCTGGTGTCGCCCGCCGTGGCCGCGCGTGCCGTGAGCCGCGCCACCGGTCAGGACCCTGCGCGTTGCCGCATGGCCGTCGCCGTAGCGGGAAGCCCCACGCGTGGCATCGAGTTCCTCAAGAGCGCCGAGCGCCAGGACGCCCGCCGTCAGATGGTTCGCGCCATCGATTCGCTCATCGCCGCCGACGAGGCCGACGTGCTCAGCCGCGCCAAGTCGCTCATCGTCGCCGTTAAGGCGCCGCTCGCCGAGGTCAAGTCCACGCAGGAAAAGGTGCTCGAGCAAAATGCCGACTACCTGTCGCGTGGAGCATTGAAGCAGCTTGAGGACCGCAACAAGCGCGAACTCAACGCGCGCGAGCGTTCGGGTATCATGGAAGCGCTGGCGAGCGCGCGGACGCTTATGCGCGACGTGCTGCTGACGCTTCAGGACGAGGCAGCCGACGTAGTGAACGAGGACGTGCGCGACACGATCGGGCGGCTTGCCGCCGCGACCAATGTTGCGGGTGCCACGCGGGCGCTCGAGGCAGTCGCGACCGCCGAGCGCAACATTGCCAGAAACGTTACTCCCCAGCTGGCCATCGAGGTCATGCTGTTCGATATCAGGAAGGCACTGAAATGCCGTTAGTCGTACCCGTTAAGTTTACCTACGCCTCGCGCGACCTGTGGTTCGATCCGCAGGATTTGGATATCCTCGAGGCCGATTATGCCATTTGCTCCACCGAGCGCGGAACCGAGATCGGCCTGGTCACGGCCGATCCCTTCGAGGTGTCGCAAGACGAGATCGGTCAGCCGCTCAAGCCCGTGCTGCGCGTGGCGAGCGACATCGACCTGCAGCTTGCCGACGACCTGGCCATCCAGGGCGACGAGGCCATGGTCGACTTCCGCCGCCTGGTCAAGGAGCTCGACCTCGAGATGAAGCCGGTCGGCGTCGAGTACCTGTTTGGCGGCGAGAAGGCCGTGTTCTACTTTGCGGCCGAGGAGCGCGTCGATTTTCGTCAGCTCGTCAAGGACCTGTCCTCGACGCTGCACATTCGCGTCGATATGCGCCAGATCGGCGTGCGCGACGAGACCCGCCTGGTGGGCGGCTATGCCCAATGCGGACAGGAGCTCTGCTGCACGCGCTTTGGCGGACAGTTTGAGCCCGTCTCGATCCGCATGGCAAAAGAGCAGGACCTGCCGCTCAACTCGTCCAAAATCAGCGGCGTGTGCGGCCGCCTGATGTGCTGCTTGCGCTATGAGTTCGAGGCGTACAAGGACTTTAAGAGCCGTGCGCCCAAAAAGAAGACGCTCATCGATACGCCGCTTGGCAAGGCGCGTATTCAGGAATATGACACGCCGCGTGAGCAGCTGGTGCTGCGCCTGGAGAACGGCAAGGTCTTTAAGGTCAACCTGGCCGATATGACCTGCTCGGAGGGCTGCAAAAAGAAGGCCGCCGAGCAGGGCTGCAACTGCCGCCCCGACTGCGTGACGCGCGACGTGCTCGAGCGCATCGAGTCGCCCGAGATGCGCCTGGCGCTCATGGAGCTCGATCGCGAGAACGGCGTCGACGTGGGCGATGGCCTGTCGAGCGCCGACCGTCTTGCTGGCACGTCGATGCCCAAGCGCCGTCGTCGCGATGCTGAATCCGATGCTCGCGCCGGTCAGGGGCAGGGCGAGGGTCGTGGCCGCGGAAAGGGCCGTGGCAATGCTGCAACGCCTGAGGCCGAGGAGGCCGCCGGTGGCCGTCGTCGTCGCAAGCGCGCGGGCTCGGGCGATGTCGGCGAGGCTGCAGCTGCAGGCAAGAACTCCTCCCGCGAGCGCGAGACTCAGCAGCCTCAGCAGCAAAACCGCGGCGGTGGCATGAACCCCACGCGCCGTCGCCGCCGTCACCTGTCGAGCGAGGAGCGCGAGGATGCCTTCCGCGCCGCAGCTGCTCGCGAGGCTGGTGCCGCTTCCAAGGGCGCCTCGGCCTCCGATGCGCCTGCCGACAAGGGCGGCAAGTCACGTGGCGAGGATGAGCGCGCGCCGCGTCCGCGCCGTCGCCATTCCTCGGGCGCGCAACAGAAGCCCTCAGTGCCCTCCGTGGCCGATCAGGTCTCGGATGGCGAGGTCAAGGTCACGCGCCGTCGTCCCGGAGATGGCGGGGGAGCGGCTGCTAAGGCTTCGCGTGGCGCCGCTCGCGACGAGCGCGAGCCGCGCGAGGATCGCGGTGGCGAGGGCTCGGCCGACCAGGGTCAAAAGCGCCGTCGCCGGCGCCGTTCCCGCAAGCCGCGCCAGGATGGTGGCGAGGGCTCGACCCCGTCTTCGTCCGCACCACAACCGCCCGCCGGCGAATAACGCCCGCGAGCGGATTTAGCCCGCCTTGCCCCGAGCGCATCGGGGTATCATAGCGCCGAATCAACAACCCTCCCTGCGACCGAATGTAGGGAGGGTTGTGTCTTGAAGAGCCATCTGAACATATCGAGCCGTCTGCAGGGTGCCGGTGCCCTACCGTTTGCGGACGAATTGCTACCGTTTGCCGAGCGGGTGGCACGCGAGGCGCTCGAGGCATTGTCGCCAACACGATGTGCCGGCTGCGAGCGCGCCGGTGCGCTTATTTGCCAAGACTGCCTGGCCGCGCTCACGCTCATCGACCCACGTCATAGCTGTACCCGATGCGGCGCCCCGTTTGGGGATTTGCTGTGCACTGAGTGTTCGGTCGAGGGCACGTCTTCGGCAATGGCGGAGGCGCTCGACCGCTGCCTGGCGTGCGCCGTCTATGCGCATCCGCTGCCGCGTATCATTAAAGCGTACAAGGATGCGGGCGAGCGACGTCTGGCTCCGTATCTGGCGGAGCTGCTCTACGACACCGCCCTGCATGCCCAGGTCGTAGCGCCCGATCGCTATGGAGGTGTGCTGTCCGGTGCGGATGCGGTGGTGTTTGTGCCTGCGACGGCGGCAGCGTTTCGGCGGCGTGGTTTCGATCATATGGAGGCTATTGCGCGCCCATTTTGCGAGCTGTCGGGTGTTCTCCTGCTCGATGCTCTCGTCAAGTACGGGCATGGCGACCAGCGCGAACTCGGTCGTGAGGAGCGCCGCGAGCGTGCCCAAGGCATGTACGAGACGGTTGAGGATGTGCGGGGCAAGTGCCTGCTGCTTATCGACGACGTTATCACCACGGGTGCGACGATGGCCGCGGCTTCGGCGGAACTCAAGCGCGCCGGCGCCGCAGCAGTCGATGGCCTCGCTATCGCACGCGTTTGGTAGGGGTGGTTTTGTGGCAGTAAAGATTGAGCGGTGCAACGAGCCGACAGGCGAACAGCTAGCGGCTTCCGTAATCCTAACAGGCGCCTCGGCGCTACGCATGATGCGCGCCGAGCGCCGACAAATGGGTTACATCAGCTGGAGGGACCTCGATCCCGATGAAGAGCGCCGTGTGCTGTGCACGTCGTCGCCCTCGACCGAGGACATCTATCTTCCCGACTTGGTGCGGATTGGGGCCGCAAGCGGCGAGGTGCAAGAAGATCTTTGCTTGCTGGTGGGATCTGCGGCGCAGCGCCGCCGCATGCCTGGCGTGGGCTGGTCCGTATGCTCTGGGTTGCCCGCCGGCTCGATTCTAGAGGTGGAACCGGGGGTGTACAGTCTATCTCCCGAGGCCCTTTGTGTTGCCGTCGCCCACGAGGTCGGTTGTATCCAGGCATTTGCCCTGGCCCAGGAGCTGTGCTCTAAGATTTCGCTGAGTGACCGCGGGAAGTATCTGCCTCCCTACACCTCGCCTGTTACGAATAAACTTGCAAAGGACAAGGACCAGCCAGCAGATGTGGGCTACTTTGAGGTTGAGCCGGTGCTGATGCCCGATCGTCTGGCAGATTATCTCGCGGTATGCAAGGGGACCGCGGCCAAACAGCTGCAGCGTCTGTGTCCCTATCTTTCGGAAAACCTGCGCTCGCCCATGGAGTGCATCATGCTCGCTCTGTTTTCGCTTCCGTTTTCCTATGGCGGATTTGCCTGCGGTCCTTTTAAGACCGACTACAAGATCGAGTTCGATGACCGTGCGCAGGCAATCTCGGGGATGCCCCATGCAGTTTGCGATGCATATTAGGAGGCAGCCCGGTTTGACCTGGAATACAACGGTGAGCTGGGCCATTCCTCTCGGAGGGGACGTATCCATGATGAAAAGCGCAACACGGGCTTGATTACTATGGGAATCGAGGTCGCGACGGTCAACAACGAAATGCTCTGTGACATGGAAGCGATGGAAGCGCTCGCATGGCGCATGCACCAGCGTATGCGAAAGCGGTACCGGAATCGTGTCGATGCCCGCAGGAAGAAGCAAGAGGCGTTGCTTAAGGTGGCGCGCGCAGACGTGGTGTAAGAGCGTCCCGAGGTCCGTCGCTGCAAGTC
>CAJMMN010000035.1 GCA_905214525.1 uncultured bacterium | reverse complement strand
CCTCGGTGAACTTGGCGGGGTCGTCGAGCGCGAGGTCGCCGTAGACCTCGTCGGTGGAGACGTGGTGGTAGCGGACGCCGTACTTGCGGACGGCCTCCAGCAGGCGGAAGGTGCCCTCGACGTTCGTGCGCAGGAAGGGCTCGGGGTCGGCGATGGAGTTGTCGTTGTGGCTCTCGGCCGCGTAGTGCACGATCGCGTCGTGGCCCGGGACGATGCGGTCGAGCAGCCCGGCGTCGCAGATGTCGCCCACGACGAGCTCCGCGCGGTCCGCCGGCAGGCCGGCGATGTTTTCGGGGTTGCCGGCGTAGGTCAGCTTGTCCAGGACGGTCACGTGGACGCCCGGGTGGTTGTTGACCACGTAGTGCACGAAGTTGCTGCCGATGAAGCCGCAGCCGCCCGTGACGATGATGTTCTTGGGTTCAAAAATCTCAGACATAGTTACCCCCTCTTTGCCTCGTTTGCGACATTCAAAAGATACTTACCATACGCAGTCTTCTTCAGCGCTTCGCCCAGTTCGTGTAACTGATTATGGTCGATGAAACCGCGGCGATAAGCGATTTCTTCAAGGCACGCAATGTAATACCCCTGGCGGCTCTGCACGGCCTCTACGTATTCTGCGGCCTTCAAAAGACCCTCGGGCGTGCCCGTATCTAGCCACGCCATGCCTCGCCCCATCAGCTCAACCGATAGTTGGCCTTGATCTAGGTAGGCATTGTTGATGCTCGTGATCTCCAGCTCTCCACGCGCGCTTGGCTTAACGTTTGCTGCGATATCGGAAACCTGTCCATCATAGAAGTACAGTCCCGGCACTGCATAGTTCGACTTTGGAACCTCGGGTTTTTCCTCGATGCCAACCACACGATGGTTCTGGTCGAACTCCACCACACCGAAGGCTCTAGCGTCCTGCACGGGGTATCCAAACACAACGGCCCCACCATGGCATTCGACCTTCTCCTTTGCGCGTGTAAGCACGCGAGTGAGGTCTTGACCATGGAACATGTTGTCGCCCAGAACCAGCGCACACGGTTCGCCGGCAAGAAAATCGCGCCCGATGGTAAAAGCTTCGGCTAGACCGTGAGGTTTGGCCTGTTCTGCGTACTCTAGGCGCATGCCTAACTCGGATCCGTCCCCGAGAAGTTCCTTGAACGCCGGCAGGTCACGTGGTGTCGAGATGACAAGCACTTCGCGAATACCGGCGAGCATCAGCACGCTCAATGGATAGTACACCAACGGTTTGTCGTAAATCGGAAGCAGCTGCTTGTTCACAGCCTTGGTTATGGGGTGCAGCCGGGTTCCTGACCCGCCCGCGAGGATAATGCCCTTCATCTCATTTACTTCCTTCTCGCAGCGAAAATGGACTATTCACTTCGCCCGTTCTTGATCTTCGATATAACAATGGTTGAAATTCCGGCAATCTGCCCGCGTCGCAAGAACAGAACAAAAAAGAAAAGCAAAAGTTGTAGGGGCTGCATGCCCCACTGCATGGCCACAACCGCCTGAACCAGAAGTAAAGTCAGGGTCGCTGCCTCATTACCCCAGGAGACCCTCAATTGAACTACGCTTCGAATCATAACTGCCGTCCTAGTAGCCCATGTAACAACGTAGCCGACTACGGTAGCAACCGCCGCACCGAGGGGCCCTATCGCGCAGGTGAGTCCAACACAGGAAACAATGCCCACGCACGCTCCCGCAATTGTTGTCCAGGAAACTGCTTTCGTTTTACGAGCCGCAGTAAAGAGACAGCCCTCGAACAAAGCAAGCCCGTTGAGAAAAACGCCTACCAACAGCAGGGGAACAAATCGCCAAGCTTCGAAGAAGTCACTCGAGTAAAGGACCATGGCGAGCGGCACATCAAGCAGCATAATCACCGAGCATGCGATCGACATGGCACCGGAATACAATTCATACATTCGGCCTAAATAGCCATCGGCGTCCTTGGGATCGAATTCCTTCACGGCGGAAATGGCCCAAGCATTGTAAAAAATCGTCTGCAGGGTCGAAAGGATTGTCGGAATCTTGTAAGCAACGGCGTAAATCCCGTTTGACGCGGCACCACATACGAAAGTTACGACATAACGGTCACTTACATCGTTAATCCACCATGCGAGGCTATTAGCGACCAAAGGCGCACTCAACGCAATCATTGAACCCAATAGTCCGCGTTGGACTTTCACGGAGACGCCTCTCCAAGCTTTGCAAACGAAAAAGAGATATACCGTGGAAAAGAGGCAACCGAGAATCATAGAAGCCATGTAGCCAACTACGCCCGCCTTGGCCACAACGAGCAAAAGTATGGCAGAAACGCTCATAATCAAAGTGTTCCCGATGCCGCTCACTACGAGCGACGTGACATGGTCTTGCGACTTCGCATACATGGTTAGTACGTTGGAGAGAGCCGTAAAAACGAACATTGCAACGAGAAACACGCAATAGGCACTGTCGAACGGGGCGATGTGATAAGCAAGAAGGATGGTGACAATCAAAAACAGCACACAGCTGCCGCCCGCAGTCATGCGAAGTCCTATAGAGAGAATCTCCTCTGGTTCTGCATCTCCGCCCAAGCCGAACCGAAGCACCGCATCTTGTATGTTAAGCGTCAACAAGGGCACAAGAAGACCAACGGTACTGTTTATCAGGTCGACGGTGCCGTAATCACCAGTCGATAGGACGGCTGTGTAAAGAGGCAGCAGGAGAAAAGATATGATTTTCGATCCAAAAGAGCTGATAGCGAATAGCCCGGTGTTCACCGCCAGCTCACGCGCGCGCCCTCTCGTCAAATTCATCGCCTTCCGATCATGCGCTTAACAACAGACTTCAGCGGGTCAAGGCGTTTCAATGCATCGCGGGTCGAGGCGACGGGCTCTGCATACTCATCGCTTAAAGCCTTCACGCTCGATGCGGAATCGGAAAGTTCCGCGATAAGCTCGTCGCGGAATGCGGGAGCGGGCATGTTTTCGCACTGTTGATACTTCCTGTAATCATCAAATGGTCGCTCCGCGATATCGCCGTACTTGCGCAGCCCATCCATGACTTCGTGGCCACGAGCCGTCAAGACCAGTACCATGCTTACACCGGTCTTATCGTCCACGAATCTCGGCCCCCAGTAGTCCGCCATCCTAACATCCGCGGCACTCGCAGTCCTCCAAGGGCACTCGTAGCAACAGCTTGCATAGCACTGCCCAGCCTCAAACATAAGAAAATACGGGTCTTTGCGCTGGTGTTCACAGTGCTCATGAACGCCATCACTCGTATACATGTATATCTCTCTCCAACCACGCGGCTTGTGGCGGAAGTCCACATGTAGATTTTCAGGCCTCATGGAGTACTCAGTAGAAAGCCAGTCAGCATAACGGTCTAGCAGGTATCTGGTGGGCACACCGTGACATACGAAGTCGACGTAGGTGACGTCGCTTCGACCGCACATGAGATTCTTCGCCGCTTGAATTTGGCACGGCGTGCCAAAGACAACGAGCGGGCCGTCGTGACGGGCCGCTCGAGAGAGAGCGGTACCAACCTCTTCTTGGGTGTATTTACTGCCCGCAAGCGAGGCCACGCCCCCTGTGTCGCTGGCCTCGACGAGGCGGCCCACGGCTCCATGACCATCCTCGTAGGAACAGCCTAGTAGGGCCGCGCCGTCGGCGGATGACATCTTGGCAATGGACGCACCAGCGCCGCCACTGGACGAGTGGAGCAGCTGCTCACAGTCAGACGACTTGAAGGAGAAGAGACGACCTTCATCGACGGCCAAGGCTTCGTTATGTTTAATGAAAGGACAAACATTGCGACATTTACCGCAAGAGATGCAGGCATTCTCATCCACAAAAGCCCGCCAGAAGCCCTCTTTATCCAGAGAGACATCGATGGCGTCAACTGGACAAACACTGGAGCATGCAGTACACCCGCAGCAGAGCGTGCGGCTCCGACAAACATTGTTCTTATGGGCGGGAGGCCTGGAATCCATCTTTAGCGCGGCTTCGAGCCAAGTGAGCGAGCGATTCCTCTCGGCAGCCATTTTGTCGTTAGGAGCGGACCAATCAATAGAGGCGGCCAGCTCCTCGTCTCTAGCTTCATCCGATGCAAGTCGCGACTTGAGACCTGCCTTATCGAGTATGTTGTAGACACGTGAGTTCTGGCTCCCCGAATCGCCACGCTTGAAGCGCTCGAAGGCGCAGAAATTGCGGTTCATATTGATGGAGAACGCGACACCATGGAACGAATCAGTGCAGACGTAGGAGGCCCCGCCAACGAGGGAAACGAACTCGGCAGGGCCAATAGGGTCGGTTATACACCCAGACCGCTTCAGGTCTTTCTTGAACACCGGCACAACCCGAACCTCTAAGCCCAGAAGGTCTCCCAATTTGTATATTCTTTTCCAATGTCGCTCATTGGTTCCAAGCATGTAAGCAAGCAAGTAGGGCTTGTCGCGACGAATGGCTTTCGCATGTACCAGCTCAGGCCATTTCTCACCTTCAATTAGGAGAGTGGGGTCGACAACAGTCGCTACATTCCTCCCGGTAAGGCGACTAATGATGCTGCTGCCGGACTCCTCACGAGTAGATAAAGCATCCAGCCTGCCGCATAGTCCAGCCATATGCCTTGCCACATCGGAGTCTTGTACTTTCGGTAATCCGATGCTCGGCGCATAGGCGATCTTGAGTCGGTCGTCTGCGACGAAGTCGAGAAAGTAGTGAGGGTCATATACACTCGGAGCCCAAATCTGATCGCTGCCGCAGATGAAAGCATCGTAAGAATCGTTTAGCCCTTCAAGTTCAGCCATCGTAGGGCAGTTTTCGGTCAGATTTAAATGCTCGTCGAGAAATGCATCGAAGAGTCGCTCCCTCTCTTTCGGTTGATAGTCTATGTTTGAAAGCCTGTCTTTTGCTTTGTCGAGGAGACCCCTGTAGACATCAAAAGAACTCTTGAAAGTCGGACGCTTGATATATTTCCCGTAGGGTGCATAATCGACGATGTCAACGTCATAGCCGAGGCTCCTTACAACATACCGAAGCGCCGTCACCTGAAGAGCAGATCCATAGTTGTGGTAGCTGAACCACGTCATGATTGCGATTCTATTTGATCGGGATGTAGAAGTCATATTATTCAAAAGCCAATCCTGAAATGTACTGCATGTCTTCGCCTCGCCTATCACTTGCCGGCTTGCTTAAAAGCGTTACGGAAACCGTCAAGCAACGGCTTGTAATCACCGTGGCAAAATGCGTATTTCAATTTCGCGATCACGGCGGCAACCTTGATATTTATCCAGGGATGCTGGTTTAAAAGTTCTTTTTTCAGAGTAACGATCTCTTTTGTACTCTCGTTCTCCCACGATCCGGCGAAATGGTGTATCGCGTGGGTATTTTCGGTAATAAAGATGCGTCCGGTCTCGTGACTTTTTGGACAAAACCAATCTTTGGGATACAGCGTAAAGCCATCGACAGTTTGAAGTTGTCCGTTGCGGATAAGGCCCTTATCGAGACAGGCTTCAGTAATGTACACAACGTTCGTTGTCATATTGAAAGACCCATCTTGTTTGAGAAAGCGCCGAGTTTCATAATCATCCAACAAAGCCTGGAATAGCGGGAAACCCTTGCGGCATCCCATTATCCCCGTTGGAATATCCCCATCGGACTCAAATCCAGAAAACGCCTCAAGCTCAAGAAAAGAGTCGAGAGGCCTGGTAACCTCGACATCGGTATCCATATAGACGCCGCCGTTATTTACAAGTGCCCATAATCTTACATAATCGCTAACGAACGCCCATTTCTTCGCCGCATAGGCTTCCTTGCAATAAGAGTTGACGTCCAGATCGAAGTCATCCTCATCCCAACGCCTAATCTCGTAATCGGGGCAATACTTCTTCCAGGAGTCGATGCATGCAAGCTCCTTCTCGCCAAGCGGCTTACCGCCGAACCAAACATAATGAATTATTTTCGGAATCAAGTTGTGCCCTTTCTTTGAAGTCAATAGTCGCTAGAAGAGTCCCATGCCAAGCACATATGGCAGCATGTCATCCTGGTTCTCAACGAACTGTGCTATGAGCCAAATTAGAAGAACGGACGCAATTCCGAATCTCAATAGAATGGCCCACCCCTTCTCAGTGTTATTTACAACGGCGGGTATGAAAGCAATATAGCCAGGCATATAAAACCAAAGAAGCCTGTTAATCAAAGAGCTAGTTCCATATACGAGTCCGACAATTCCGGCAATGATGCAAAGGGGGAAGAGTGCGAATATCAGATTAATTTCCTCTGTATCAGTCTTGCGTCCGTCGTTCTTATCAAGAGAGAGAAATCCGAAGACACAGATAACAAGAAGGACTGCGTATAGATATCGAATTCGTCCTTGGTATGCCCCAGAGAATAATGCGATGTTCTGTACACCGTCATACATAGAATATATCGGGAACAAGTCCATGAATACGTTCGAAAGGGCAACTAGTGACAGGCTGAATAGAGCGGCAATCGCACTGACAAAGCAAAGGCCTTTTCGTTTATGACCTTGACTTCGAAGGTAAAGAGCTGCTCCGATTCCAGGGAGCAAAATAAAAACTGTGTTGTGGATTCCAGACGCCAGGAGGAATAAAACCCATGCTCTTGATTTTCGAAGTCCATAATAATAAAAATCAAGGTACGAGTTAATTGCTAGAGCTACCGCAACGTATTGTCTCATCCCGTTGAGACTTTGGAAATACATACCCAAGCAGAAGTAAATGAGAATTGGAATAAGGGGATTGTTCGAAGTTCTCTTAGCAAAAATAGCGATACCGACATTTGTGACAATCGCGTTAAATAAAAGCAAAGCTTGATGAGAAAGCCCAAGTCGACCTAGAACCCATGCGTAAAAGACATATACAGGAGCATTGATAGTGGACACGGTGAAAGCGCTGCTTAAATCAGAGCAACCTGCAATCCAGTAGAACATGGTACTGTAGGTTCTCGTATCGGTGCCAACACTCATCGCTCGAAAACCAGCAACAGTGCTGAGAGCCGCGGCAACGACCACAAGCCCAACTTTCCCGCTATCAACAACATGCGCCGAGGAGAGGAGCAGGAAAAAAATAATTGTGACAACTATTGCAATATATGGAAACATAAAAAGCCTTTAACGTCGCAATCTACTGGGCGTGAAGCAGTCGTCGATAAGCATCGCAAAAGACACGAAAAGGAAAGCGTCCCATCTTCGATATTGAAGCCGCCAGTTTTTCCTTCTTGCGCGCCTTCGGGTCGCGAATCACCGTTGCAGAATATTTCTGCAATTCCTCCCACATCGTTATCTGAGCCGCCTTGTCCCCCTTGGGAATCTGGGAGAAAACGACACGACAGATAGCAAAACAGCGCGAGCATGTCGCGTCAGAGAGCTGTGGGTACCATTCGCCCATTTTGATGCGCATGCGTCGGGTAATCTCCAGGCAGCTCGCCATCTTCTTAGGATTAAAAGCACCTCGCATGATGCTGGTAGGGCGCTGCCGATAAGCATAAAGATCGGTCGCCTTCAGTACGGCGACCTTCCCGCACTCGTGAACGAACCGATAGGCAGTCTCATCATCCTCGTAGTAAAGTCCCTCAGGGAAGTAGACTTTTTCGGCGAGATCTCGCGTATAGAGTCGCCAAACAGCGCCGGCCCAACTCTTCTGGTACAGAACCTCTTCCTGGTACTGTACCTCGGACAGGAGCTCATACTCGCTCGCTGTCTCAATGTCCCGTCCCAGCTCGGGCTCCTCACCGTCAAAAAAGTCGACGCCGTACCTCATAGCCGCCATCTCTGCCCCACTCTGCTCGATGGCTCGGTACAACGCCTCGTAGAAAACGGGTGAGATATAGTCGTCGCTGTCGATGAACCCTACGTAGTCCCCGTCGCAAGCTCTGACGCCTGTGTTTCGGGCAGCGCTAAGCCCGCCGTTATCGCGATGAACGGACTTCACGCGGTTAATCTCGGCTGCGTATCGGTCGCATATCTCCGGACAGCCGTCCGTCGAGCCGTCGTCGACTAGGACCACCTCGATGTTGGGATAGGTCTGAGCCAGAATGCTCTCCACGCATTCCTCGAGACACTCCTCGACGTTGTAGACGGGCACAACGACCGAAATCAGGGGCAGCTTGATTGAGGCGAACGAATCGGTTTTCACTTAGCATCCCATCTCCGCCAGGGCTCTGGCGTAGTAGTCCTGTAGCCGCAACGCCTCGGCACGAGAATCAAAGTCAGCAGCAATGCACTCGTCACTGCGCGAAGTGCGCTCCTTCATACAGATGAAGGAAGCGTTTATCTTCTTGGCCCACTCCTCGGCGCCATCGGCCAGAGGCAGAAAGTGCCCAAGCTCGCAGAACGATGCCTCGGGCGTGATTTCACTTGAGAAGAACACGTCGGCGCCAGCGCACTGGGCCTCCAGACCCACCACGGGCAGTCCTTCGTATAGGCTCGGCAGCAGGAAGCAATCCATCGCTTGGTAAAACCCGACGATATCCTCCTTGCGACCAAGGTAAATTACGCGATCGGCGAAGCCGTTACTGTCCATGTAGGCGAGCATCTGTTCCCTGTACTCGCCATCGCCTATGAGCAGAAACTTTGCCTTGCAGTTGAGCTTGCACAGCTCCCCAACGATCTCCAACAGGAACATGGGGTTCTTCTGCGCAGCGAATCGTCCGATAAACCCCGCCAGTAATTCATCGTCGGCAACGCCCAGTTCTGTTCGCGTCCTAGTCCGAAGCGCGGGATCGAAAGAGTTTTTGCGCGAATCGATGGCTGTCTTGAAGACATCAACCTTACCCGCGTCGAATAGTGTGTCGCCAAACTGCCAACGGCCGCAGTCCTCGCCGCAGGACATGAAGTGCGTTGCGTAAAGCTTAGAGAACCTGCGAAGAATTAGTTTGAGAACAGTCTTGGGCTCACGCTCGTTGGCCATAGAGAGGCTCTCGGAGATGCGAACGGGGATGCCGCACTTCTTTCCCACCCGCAACGGAAACAGGTTCATTGTGCTGTTATAAGCATGCAACACGTCGAACCGCTCTCGTTTGAACACGTCGGTCATGTCGGACATGTTCTTAATCATGTCGGACATGTTCTTAACTATGTTCTGGTAGGGCGAGATGATATGAACGCGCCCGCCATGAGCCTCGATCTCCTCGGTCGGCACGGCGTTGGAGTCGGAGTCGCAGATGAAGTGAACCTCGACCTCTGCCGGGTCGAAATTCAGGAAATACTGCATAGACAGCGTTTTCTTACCACCCGAATTCATCTTGCCCTCGATGAACGCAACCTTGATGGGATGCTTTTCACCCATTCCTAAGCCCCCGCATTCTCAAGGAAGAACTTTTTGGCGCAGGAAACGACATACTCGAAGTCTTCAAGCGACATGCCGTAATACATTGGTAGGCGAACCAAGCGATCGGAATCGAGTGTGGTATGCTCATCCGTTCCGCTGAAGCGGCCGAATCGCTCACCCGCCGGAGCGGAATGCAGAGGAACATAATGGAACACGCACCCCACGCCATGCTCCTTCATAAAAGAAATGAAGGAAGTACGAGCCTGCAGATCGCGCAGTTTAATATAGAACATGTGCGCATTGTGCTCACAGCCCTCGGGGACGTAGGGGAGCTCCAAAAAACCCCTCTCAGCAAGGGGCTCAAATGCAGCATAATAAGCACGCCATGTAGCTAGACGATTCTCGTTGATTTCGTCTGCGTGCTGGAGTTGCGCCCACAGATAAGCCGCGTTGAGCTCAGAGGGCAGGTAGCTTGAGCCGAAATCAACCCAGTTATATTTGGCTACCTGGCCGCGGAAGAACTGAGCGCGGTTGGTGCCCTTCTCACGGATAATCTCCGCGCGATCGCAGTAAGCGGAATTGTTTATTGAGATGGCACCGCCTTCGCCCATCGAATAGTTCTTAGTCTCATGGAAGCTGTAACATCCGAAGTCGCCGATGGTGCCTAGGGCACGCCCTTTGTACGTTGCGATGACACCCTGGGCGGCATCCTCCACAACCAGCAGGTTATGGCGGCGGGCGATGTCCATGATGGTGTCCATCTCGCATGCGACGCCGGCATAATGCACGGGCACAATAACACGAGTACGATCGGTTATGGCGGACTCGATCTTTGTCTCATCGATATTCATAGTATCGGGGCGAATGTCGACGAAAACGAGCCTCGCGCCAGCAAGCACAAATGCCGTTGCTGTTGAAGTGAATGTAAACGAGGGGAGAATAACCTCATCGCCAGGTTTTAAATCGCAAAGAATTGCGGCCATCTCGAGGGCACTAGTACCACTCGTGGTCAGCAGAATCTTGTTGGAATCAAACCGTCCTTCAAGCCATTCGTTGCACTTCTTCGTAAATACACCATCGCCTGCAATCTTGTGGTTGACCTCAACTGCCTGCTGGACAAACTGAATTTCATCTCCCACACAAGGAGGAACATTAAACGGTACTGTTTTGTTGCGAGACATTATTTACACCTTTCAAATATTAGCGTTCCAGAAATCAACGACCGGTTTTGGAATTGCCGAACATGGCTCCAAAAGTGCCTACGAAGCACTTCCAATCCATGCGGAAACAGCGATTGCGCACGTAGCAAAGCTCAATCTGTTGACGCAAGCCGCTCTCGAAGGTCGCGGCGTTGCGGTCGGTGGCCTGCCACAGGCCCGTGATGCCCGGGGTAACGCTCAGCAGCTCCGCCTTCTCCTCATCTGAGAAGTGCTGTTCGAGCTCGTCGCGCGTGATGGGGCGCGGACCGATCACGGACAGATCACCCTTGAGCACGTTGAGGAACTGCGGCACTTCGTCAATCGAGCATTTGCGAATGAACCGGCCCATCTTGGTGATACGCGGGTCGTCGTCGACCTTGCGCTCCACCTCCCACTGGTGCAGCTGCTCAGGGCTCAGGTACTTGCGCACGTCGTTTGCATCGGCGACCATGCTGCGGAGCTTAAGCACTCGAATCACCCTGCCTCCCCTGCCCACGCGCTCCTGCGTGTAGACCGGGCAGCCCGGGGACTCCACGCAGATCGCGGCGCAGACACAGGCCATGGGAATCGCCAACACCGCGGCACACCCGGCGCTGAAGGCTATATCGAACGTTCTCTTGCATATGCGGTAGAAGAGGGTCCCGGTAGGTTTCCTAGGCATGGGCTAGCACCCCGCCAACGGAAAAGTCTCCGGAAATGCCTCTAGCAGGCACCCCCCCCCGTTATCATTTCGACGACCGTGAGCGCCACGATCTTCAAGTCGGTGGCCACGCCACGCTTCGCGATATACTCCAAATCGCGGCGGACCATGCCGTCAAAGTCGGTGTCGTTGCGGTCCGTAACCTGCCACCAGCCGGTGATACCGGGCTTGACGGCAAGGCGCTGCAGGTCGTACTCGGTGTACTCGGCAACCTCGTTCGGCAGAGGCGGGCGCGGGCCCACGACGGACATCTGACCCAGGAACACGTTCAGGAACTGCGGGAACTCGTCGATGGAGTGCTTGCGGATGAACCTGCCGATCTTGGTGACGCGCGGGTCCTCCTTCATCTTGAACATGGCGCCGGCGATCTCGTTCTGTTCCTTGAGCTCGGAGAGGCGCTCGTCGGCGTCCTTGTACATGGAGCGGAACTTCCACATGCGGAAGGTTGACAGGCTGCCGTCACGGTGGGTCTGTCCCACGCGGATCTGGCTGTAGAACGGGTTGCCCTCGCTCTCCAGGCGGATGGCCGCGGCGAGCACCAGACTGGGGATCGCGATGACGACGAGCACGGCACCGCTGAACACGATGTCGAACGCGCGCTTTATGGCCCGGTAGAACAGGCGCGAGCGGTCCCAGTCCATGATGGATTGCATGGCCCTGTAGCGACCGGCTCCCTCGCGCCGATCCATGGCCTGAGCAATCAGCGCCGCCCCCGCAGGCGCATCCGTTGCATATTCTGTTTTATCCGTCACGTTCTCTTCCAACACTTCGTCCCCAAGTCGGGGATCCTCCCTGTTCTGTGTAGCGGCCGTCTGCAGCTAGGCGATCGCCTTTTTTAGGTTTCGCATTACGCGCTGCTCGGCTGAAAGCACGGCAAGGCCAACGCGGGTAGTCACGCGTCGGCCGCACAGATCGAGCTCCAAATAAGCAGTACTCTTGCGTCTGTTAATTGTTTTGATAAGGCCTTCGTGGCCCAGCAGCGGACCTGCCGTTACTACGACCTGATCGCCGTCTTTTAGGGCTTCGCTCATGGGCACAACGCGGTCTCCCCTATGCGTAAAGCCGCCAATAAGCCGGACCTCTTCATTTGCCAGCGGCACAAACTGACCGTCCTGGGAAAGCATCCGGGCAAAGTCGTCCATGCGTAGCAGATACTGTTGCACGGTACGGGGATCTGCCGTGTCGCAGATAAGATAACCGGGAAAGAGCGACTTGGTCGTATTGACCCATTCGCCGCGAACTTTGATCTCGGTTTGATATTGGGGATAAAAGAGCTCTTGCATGGCACTCGCCGGCACCACTCGCTCGATGCGCTCGCGCATTACGTCTTCGCGACCGTTAATGACCTGGATCACATACCACACGAGCACCACCCCCTTTGCTGTCTTACGTGTAGCTCATGGGGTTTGGGTATGGCTTCGCCAGGGCGCTTGTGCGCGAAGGCGCTCCATATTCAAACCCTGAGCCCAGTCAGACAAGCACGTGGCTCTGCCCCACCGTGAACGGTATGTATGAGTGCAGTTGCTAGAGACGCGGACGTGTATCGCAAAATGACCGCGTCCCCAGCTGGCTGCGTGCGAACCAGTCAAGCGGGTACAAAACTGGACCGCACGCAAACAGCTGAAGGGCTGCTACGCATTGACACGCAAGCTATTAAATGCATCTTAGAATTAACTCAATGCAAATAACGTCGCATGACTTCTTTATTGGAGCTCGTGGTTTTTCTAACACCGCCGTTACGGCCGGATGCCGATCGACCCTGCGCTTTATGGCTTGCTGGAGCCGCGAGCACAGTTAAACTCATGTAACGTAAGGTATCCTAGCACAAGCTGGTCGCGAAACTGATTTGGGTTGCGTTGGACAACATATGCGACAAATCCGTGCTTGAGGGGGTTGTTTGCCTAAGTTGTTCACGTTGACGCAGGTTAATGGGGTGCCGCAACGGGCGCCCGAGTAAATGCAGGCAAACCTAGGCTTTAATACGCCAAAGAAATTACGTGGTTCTTACGAATAATGTACAGAACTGGGAAATAAATTGCACAACATCTTGAGGGCGTGTGGGTATGGGCGTTGCATTGCGAAGATGCTAATCTCACATTAGACACGTCTGGCTACAGAGTCAACGCCTTTTGAGGCGATTTGTTGGATAACTTTTGGGGTGCAGCTAGATGTGGGCGTACTGTTTATGGGAGGAGGTTGACGATCGCGTCTCCCAGTGCGAGGTTCTCCAAAAATAGAAGAGATAACATATAGAACATGCGTTCTATATCTGATAGAATAGAGTCAGGGTATACGGGCAACGTGAGCCGGTGCGGAGGCCCCCAATGGTACGTATCGGCGAGACGGATGCTGTATTTACGGCGATCGTCACTCTGGACCCTTAGGCAGGTACGCGCCCCTGCTGGCCGGCACCCATAAAGTTCGGCAGACAATCGAGTATCGAATTGGACATGCATGTGCCCAATGGATTGATGAGGAGCGCGAAAATGAATGGCAATCAGATTGTTCTTTTCGAATCCAACGACCGAGAGGTCACGATTCCCGTTGTAATTGACAAAGGAAGCGAAACTGTATGGCTGACCCGAAATGAGATGGCAGCGCTGTTTGATAGGGATGTCAAAACAATCGGCAAGCATATCAACAACGCTTTAAAGGAGGAATTAAGCGACGATGATTCAGTTGTCGCAAAATTTGCGACAACTGCCGCTGACGGCAAAAAATATCAAACTGATCATTACAGTTTAGACATGATATTGTCCATTGGATACCGCGTTAAATCCCAACGTGGCGTTGAATTCCGCCGTTGGGCAACCAATGTGCTCCATAGGTATATTATTCAAGGCCATGTCGAAAACGAGCGCAGACTCGAGCAGTTAGGGACAATCGCGCAGATTATTGAACGTTTACCCGAGGACCTCGGTTCTCGCGAGATACTCGATATTGTTGAGAGCTATATAGATGTCTTTAAACTGCTCGATGAGTACGATCGTGAATCTATCGATCGACCCAAAGGGCAAACAGGGATATATACACTCGAATACGAGCTCTGCATGAATTTAATCTCCCAAATGCGAGCACGATTTGCGAGCGACCTGTTTGGCCTAGAAAAAGACGAGTCCTTCCGCAGCAGCATCTCGGTAATCAATCAGTCGTTTGGGGGCCAAGAACTCTACCCATCCGTTCAGGAAAAGGCAGCAAATCTGTTGTACCTCATCATCAAAAACCATTCATTTCTCGACGGAAACAAGTGCATCGGATGCAGCCTCTTTCTCTACTATCTAGATCGCAACAAACTGCTTTTTCGAGGCTTAGACAAACGAATCGCAGACAGCACGCTTGTTGCTGTCGCGCTCATGATAGCCGAGTCTAGACCTGAAGAAAAAGAATCTATGGTCTCCCTGGTTATGAACTTTTTGGAGTAGACAGGACGTCGACGCATAATCTTCCACTTGGAGGCAAACATCGATGTGGTGGTTTCGAACACGCACAGCGGAAGCTAATCCCCAGATGGGAGTCTGAGAGTTTGGAAATAAAAGAGGCCACCCAATTGAGTGGCCTTACATTCACGATGGTGGAGACGAGGGGGATCGAACCCCTGACCTCTTGACTGCCAGTCAAGCGCTCTCCCAGCTGAGCTACGCCCCCGTGACGAGGTACTACTATAGGGGAATGTTTGCGGGGATGCAAGAGGTTTTTGTTGAAACTTTTTCTTACGGGTTTTCCCCTTGATTCTCATCTTCATTGCAACAGACTCAGGACTCAGC
>CAJMMN010000034.1 GCA_905214525.1 uncultured bacterium | reverse complement strand
ACAATAATTTCAGCGAACTCCTAACTAAAGTGCCCTCGGTGGGACTCGAACCCACCACCTTCGCATACCCTGCCGAGCTGAGGGCAATTCCTTGTCAGGAATCGCTTCTGACTCAGTTTACCCTCCTGTACATCCTGTTCGCGGTTTCTCTGCGAGCTTTGCCCGCACGCTGAACCGTTCCCGTTTTGTACGGCAGTCAAGAGTAGCGGCTGCGGACGCGGCCTGTCAAATATCGGCGTGTGGGAGAATGGAGTTTCCGTTTTCGCGGAGTGTCCACATAGATGCAGGGTTTACCAAGGTGACCGTGTTCTTTAGGGTGTGCGCTGCGCGAAGACGGTTTTTTTATTGGCTGAAGGAGGCCGAAGATGGTTGAAGAGACAAAGAGGCCCTTGCGCCGCAGGCGTTTTGGGTGCATTCTCGAACGCAAGGGTTCGACAGGGGATGTCACGAGCATCGAGGCTCGTTATATCTCGCCGATCAATGGTCAGCGTGTGTCGAAACGTTTCGCGCCGGGCAGGCGGGGCGATGCCGAGGATTGGCTCGAGACCGAGAGGTCGATCGTCGATCTGCACCGTCGTGGGATGATGACGTGGATTCCTCCACGGGACCGGGACGGGAACACGTTGACGCCGAAGCTGACGTTCGGCGTGTTCGCCGACGGGTATGTGCGCCGGCATCGCAGGAAGGACGGCGCCGAGATCGCGGGCTCGACGTTGCGTAACCTGCGCAATGACATCAAGCATCTCAAGGAGGCGTTCGGCGACGTGAAACTGGCCGAGTTGACCGAGGAGCTGGTGACCGAATGGTATTACGGGCCGCATCCGAACGGGGAATGGCAGTTCCGCTCGGAATGCATCCGGTTGAAGATGCTGTTGCGGGAGGCGTGTGCGCCGGGCTCCAAGGGCGCTCCTCCCCTGTTGGCGGAGAACCCGTTCACGCTGCCGATCCCGCCCGAGCCGGAGGCTGGGTCGTCGGATATTCCGCCGGTCACGCCCGACGAACTGTACCATATATATAATGCGATGCCGGGCTATACGCGGTTGTCGGTGTATCTCGCGGCCTGTGCGGGCGGCATGCGCATCGGCGAGGTCTGCGGTCTGATGGACACGGACTTCGACTTGGAGAACAAGGTGCTGATGATCCGTCGCAGCGTCAGCCATGGCGCGGATGATCTGGGCCCGTCCCGGATCAGCAGGCTGAAGACGAAGGGGTCCCGGCGTACGGTGCCTATCCCGGACATGCTGATTCCTTTGATTCGCATGCATCTCGAGGATCGTCCGGACCAGTCGAACCACATGTTCTTCCAGGCCAAGCGCGGCGAGATCCTGTGTCAGAACACTCTGCGCAACCACTTCATGAAGGCCCGCAAGGCGGCGGGCCGTCCCGACCTGCAGTTCCGCACTCTGCGCGTGACCCATGCCACCCGTCTCATGCTCGATGGCAGCAGTCTCAAGGAGACGATGGACGCCCTCGGACATGTGAGGGAGGAGACCACGTTGCGGCATTACCTGCGTGCCGTGCCGGAGCATCAGAGGGAGGCTGCGGAACGCACCGCCGCCTATCTGCTGTCCGCGGACCCGTCGCTCGCGATCGCCTCGCTGCCTCCCGCTCCCGCCGGGCTGGACGCGGACGGCGATGCGGGCGACATGGCCGCGTTGGCGTTGCTGCTTGGCCAGGTGTCGACGCTGATGGCCGGCATCGCCGCCCGGAACGCGCAGCCGGCCGGATAGCCCGGCTTCCGCCCGCCCCTGCGGTCACGCGCCTATGGCCGGACCGTCCATGCCCGCATCGCGCCGGGCAGTACGGCGGGGTCGGGGAACATGTTCGCGGCGGGCCATAGCCCGGTCGGCCCCTCGTCGGGTGCGGGATCGTAGCCGGGGCCCGTCGTCTGCGCCTGGCGGATGCATTCGCTCACACTCCCCTGGAACGTGCTCTCGCGGGTGGCGGCCCGGCGGACCAGGTCGAGGCCGGCGGCGTCGCTGCGGTCCATGTCGACGATGAGCATGGTCGGCATGCCCGCGCCGAGGATCAGGTGCCGGTCCGCGGTCTCTGCGAGGTCGTCGTGGGGCGTGACGATCGGATCGTCCGTGACCTGCAACGGGTTCGCGGGGTCGTCGGGCAGAGCGAGGTGGATGTCCTCCGGCTTGGTGGCGGGGATGCGGATGGGTTGGACGGCGAGCGGCTGGGCGGGGTCGGGGTTTCTGGTGGCGATTTCCCCGATGATCCAGGCGGCGTTCCAGTCGTAGACGCCGATGGGCGCGTGCAGGTCGGGCTCGGCCATGACGCGGGCCTGGAGCGCATGGGCGCGGATGACGCCCCGGTCCTCATGCCAGTGGGAGTTGAGGAGTCCGATGGAGGCGAGCAGCTGGTCTCCCACCATGCGGCCCTTGTCCTTGTACCTGTTCCATTCCGCGGCTCCTTGCGGCTGGTCCGCCGGGTCGAGCGCGTCGCGTGCGACCTGGATGGCGCCGAGGGCGTGCGCGAGGTCGAGCGCGATGTCCTTCCATGGACGGCGGGTGTCGATCGCGATGGCGTGTTCGTCGAGCCGGAATCCCATGGGTTCGGCGGCGGCCTTCGCCTCGTGCCCGACGGCCAGGCCCTGCCGCGTGAGGGTCTTCGAGAGGGCCTGGGCGACCCGCGCGAACAGGTAGGTCTCCTCGGCCTCGTCGAGCGTGAAGTCGGGCAGGATGCCGCCCTTCCCCCGGATGTTTTGGATGTCCTGTTCGGTGTAGTCGCCACGGTCCTTGAGATGCGGGTCCTGCCAGGCTGGCGTGGTGCTGCGGGGATTGTCGGCCATGATGGTCCTCCTTGATGGGCGGGGCCGTCTTTCGGCCCCTTCCCATCCGGCACCCGCACGCCGCGAGCCGCCGGCCGATTCCTTTTCCCATTTCAGATTCGCCGTTCAGGAACCTCGATGTCCGGTTTCCGTATCCGGCTCCTGTGCCTTGACCATCTTCATCAATGTCAGTCGGTTTTATATAATAAGAAAATGGTTTTATATAATAAGGAGGTGGATCATGGATTCCTCTTTTGGGAAAGAGGGGATACTATCCCGTCTGAGACTTCTCGATGAAGACCTTGATTTCCGTTTCGGCGGCGCGCGCAGGTTCGAACTCGTAATCTCAGGAGGCAGTGCTTTATCGATTCGAGGACTCATCCCTTCCCGTGTAACCACCGACATCGATGTGCTGTCCGTGCCCGACGAAGTCGTCGATTTGATGTCCGCCTATGACATGAACTCTCATGTGGACACTTTCCGGTATATGTACCCGACTCACTGGCACGACAGGATACGTCCCGTGGAGTTTGATGGTTCGGTACTTGACGTATATACCTTGGGAAACGAGGATCTCGCCATAACGAAACTCCTTTCGTGGAGAGGCGACAAGGATCGAAGGGACCTTGAAAATATGTGGTCCAATGGGTCCATCAACCACAGCGCCTTGAACAGCATCCTTCTGGACATTACCGAGGTTCGTATCAATATCACAGAGGCTCAATGGAACCTGCTCAACCAACGAATAGCAGTTCTGGATGGTCGCGACCCCTTTTCTTCCGATACGAGTACGACTTTCGGATTTCCCTCCTTCTCATCCGATGACCAGCCATCGCCAGAACTCGATGCCCCTCATCCGTCCCTATGATTGGAGATCATTCGTGAGACGCCCCAACTTCGAGCCGTGGTCGCGCAGATACCTGTTGCACCTTTCCGGGTTGTCGAGATTCGATTTTCCTCGTCTGTGCGTCATGGCGTGCCATAGTGAAGGACGGCTGCGCGAGCCTTTGTTGCTGTACGCCCTGCAGTCGGACCGTTTTCCCGAGCTGATGGCCATGACCGACGATTCCGAGCTGAGGGGTGAATACGAGCATGCGGCCGATTCTCTAGGGGAACTCACCCCCCAAGACTATGCGTTGGAGCACGGCTACGACCCTTCCACCGGTGACAGGTACCGGAAGGTGTTGAACTCCTTCTATGCCGACTGGCACAGGCCGGAGACTCTTGCCCGCTCGAAATCCATCAGAAGGGATGCCTGTCTTCGCGCGAAACGGGAGAGGGGCGTGCCTGTCGCGCCGATCTGCCGTGAACTCGGACTGAATGTCGGGAACGTGAACGCGTGGCTCAAGAATGGGGACATGTCGAAGGTGAGCCTGGAGAACGCGACCAGACTGGCACGAGCGTTCCGCGCGGCGTGACCGGGCCTTTCCGTTATCGGGGTTCCGGCCTGTGTATCGGATGCGCACGCCGTCCAGCGAAAGGCCTTTTATCATTCGTCCCGTCCCCGGCATGTACTTCACGACGTACAATCGGGATATGGGAGAAATCACGATGGAACCGGCTTACCGCGGTATCGAGGAGGAGACCGTCACGCGTCTGCCGTCCAAGGCGTTCGACGAGTTTCTCAAGGCCCTCGACAGGCCGGTGCCGCAGACCGCCCGGGACCTTATCGGCATGGAGCCCGATTGGCTATGAGGTTCGCGTCCCCGCGTAGGGCCTGGTCCGGCGACGTGCTCGACGGGTCCGGCTGCGGCCGTCGCGCCCATCTACGAGCGGCTGCCACTTCGTGCGCGGGACGCCGAGAAACACGGACATCGGCCGTATAACGTAAGTCGGAAAAAACAGCAGGCCCTCCGCCGCGGGACGGAGGGCCTGCCTTCGGGCGGAGAATCAGATCTCGGCCAGCGCCTTGTCTAGGAGCGTGCGCACCGCATTGCTGCGGCTCATGTGGTGTTTGCGCATGTACCGTTCCAGCTTCGCGTCGCGTTCGTCGTCCAGACGGACGCGGATCACGTTGGAGGCAGGGGTGCTGCCCACGGCTAGGGGACGGCCGGGGGTTCTCTTCAGCGCCTCGGATAGCTGCTCGTCGGTGTAGCCCCTCTCGGCCTCCTCGGCATCGGCCTTGAGCATCGCGGCCTCGTCGGCCGGCAGTTCGTCGTAGGAGAGGATGTCGTAGTTCAGGTCCATTGCCTGCCTCCTTCCAGCAGTTTCACGTATTGGGTCCTCATGCGCATCGCATGGATGAGCGCCGGCCCCCTCGATGTGTCGGCCACCACCACCTCCAGTGGAAGGCCATCCGGTGATATACCCAGATACAGGACCTTGAGGGGGTCCTCACGCAGCACGAGGTCGCGAAGCGGATGCTCCACCACGTACATGGCGTCATCCGGTTCGATGCCGTGCTTGAGCGCCGAAGGGAATATGTTCACGACAATATTGTGACACAAAATAGGCGACGGGTCAAGGACGTATGGGGGCACGGTCCGTCGCGGCCATTGTGATCCAGTCGACGATCGAGATTCTGGTAGGTGGCGATCTCATCCTGTTGGGCTTGGTCCTGCGTCAGGTCGCGTTGCCGTTGGAGGCCGCCTGCTGGTGGCGTTGGAGGCTGTCGCGTATGGACGCCGATGCCGCCCTGACCCTCGCCCGGGCGTTGTCTTCCTTCCGGGATTACGTCTCGGTTAGATGAGCCGCCCTGTTTTGTCCGCATATCGATGGCATGCGTCGCATGGCTTGAGTGACACCCATGACAATGATCAGGAGGAGGCGTGCGATGACGGGTTCGGCTCATGGCGGTCCGGCCGACGACAATGATGTCGGAGGTGTTTTCCGCGTATGCGTGGGCGTGGAAGAATCGGCTCGTTCCGCCCCGTCGACGTGGGGTGTTTTCGATGAACCGTTGACGGATCATGATCTGCTGGTATTGTCGCGCGCGTTTGATTTTTCGGACGGGCTCAGGGAGCATTGCGTGCCGGCCGCGTGGGAGGCCCTTGATTCGACGTTGGATTCCGGTGTGCGCGAGCTTGTATCGCATCCGCCCCGGACCGAGGCCGAGCTTGCGGCGGCCATCGCGGGTTTGGGTCATGCCGTCGCCCGGCGGGCGGTGGATGGCGCGCTCGATCGTCTTCAGTCCAGATGGCTGTAACGCTGCACTTCGATGATGTTGCGGGGCAATCTGTTCTCCGTTTCCCCGGATGGCGCATGTTCCGTCCATCGTGTGGACTGGTTGGTCCGTCTGCAGTGGTCGGCTATCTCCTTTGATATGAGCCGCATGGTCTTTCCTGACGGTTCGGACGGTTTCGGTCAGCTGGGGCATGTACATGTCCCATTATCCCCAATATCCCTTCTTTGGTCCGATATCGGCGGGATTCGGGCCGGCGGCGGCGTGGATGGCCGGATTGTGCGTCGCGTGTGTTGGGAGGCTTGCATGGCTGGTGGCGAGGGGAAGCGGGGGTCGTCGGGCAAGGTGTTCGTGGTGGCCGGCATGGTGGTCGCGGCCCCGCTGCTCACGGTCGTGGTCGTGTTGTTGTGCCTGGTGATCCTGGTGGTCGCGATACTGCAGTCGGATTACGGTCTGGGGACGCGTTGCGTGACGGGTTCCTCGTCGTGGGTGGATTGGGCGGTGTCGGTCGCGAAGGACGATAAACATGGGTATTCGCAGCCGAACCGCGGGGGCGACCCGGATTACGACTGTTCGTCGTTCGTGTGGGCGGCGTTGCGCCATGCGGGTTTCGACGTGGGGTCGAGCCCGTTCAACACTGACGGCATGGATTCGGTGTTGAAGGCGGCCGGTTTCGAACGGTCGGATTTCAGGGATGTGGCGTCCCTGCAGGCGGGCGACGTCGTGTGGGCGGACGGGCATACGGAGATCTACATGGGTGATGGCGAGTTCGTGGGCGCGCATTGGGACGAGAGGCACGGGGTCGAGGGCAGGACGCCCGGCGACCAGACCGGTGACGAGATCGGCGTGACGTCCACGTTGAACGCGCGGTACACGCGCGTGTACCGTGCGCCGGCCTCGCAGGGCTCGCAGGCGGTGTCGGGCGGCACGTCGGATTCCGGTTGGGACGGGATGGGCGCGGAGCAGGCGAAGGCCGCCTGGTTCGGCGGCCTGGCCGGTCCGGGCAATACGTGCGTCTCGTATCCGCAGGGCCAGTGCACGTGGGGCGCGTGCCTGCGCGCCTACCGTCTGGGGTGGAAGCATGTGGGCCAGTATTGGGGCGATGGCGGCATGTGGGCCTCGTCCGCGGCCGCGGAGGGTTACAGGGTGACGCGGACGGCCCCGGTGCCGGGCGCGATCGTGAGTTTCCCGCCCGGCGTGCAGGGCGCTGACCCGGCGGCCGGGCATGTGGCCGTGGTCGAGTCGGTGGACGCGTCGAAGGGCACGTTCACGATCAGCGAGATGAACGCGCATGGCCCGGTGTACACGTCGCGCGAGCTGCCCATCGCGGGCGGCGCGAACTTCATCCTTCCCAAGGACCCGATCCACGGGGCCGGCGGCGGCTCCTCGTCGACGGCGACGTGCTCGGCGGGCGACCAGGACGGCGAGAAGGCGAGCGTGGAGGAGGCGAAGAGGATCGCGAAGCGCAAGATGAAGGACATGGGCTGGGATGACGGTTCCCAGTTCGAGTGTCTGGACACGATCTTCACCGAGGAGTCGGGCTGGCGGTGGGACGCCACCAACCCGGACAGCGGCGCGTACGGCATCCCCCAGTCGCTGCCGGCGGAGAAGATGGCCTCGGCCGGCCAGGATTGGCGGACGAACGCGGCCACGCAGATCGACTGGGGCCTGAAATACATTCGTGACAGGTACGGGACGCCGTGCGCCGCGTACGCGGAACGCAGGGCCAAGGGCTGGTACTGAGATTATCGGCGTCCGTTCGGGTGGTTTTTCCGGGAGCGGTCGTCTCATGGCGTTCCCGGGCCGGCCGGCGCATGATTTTTCTTCTCCTTATTCCCGTGCGCCGGCGGGCCGCTTTCCTTCACGGCCCCACGCCCCTCCCCCGGGCGTGGGGCCTTTCCTTTTTTCCGGCCCGTTATCGGCCGTGGGCCGTGCCGGCGCGTGGTGGATGCGCGGGCCCGTGCTTTCGGGCCGTGGAGGCTTGTGATGAGGGAGGCTGTGATGTCCGGGATGGTGTTGGCCGATGATTCGCTGATCAACCTGTTCCCCGATCCCGCGTGGGATGTGGCGGGGTTCCGTGACCTGGCGGGGGGCGTGATAGCGGTGTGCCTGTACGCGGCGGTCGCGATGGTGATCGTCGGCGTGCTGACCCTGCTGCCGGGCCTGATCACGAACAACATGATGGAGCGCGCCTTCTCGTGGAAGCGTCTGCTGTGCGCGTTGATGATCCCGTTGACGATCGGCGCGGCGACGAGCGGGTTCGCGTGGGGCGCGGGCGCGTTCGGCACGGACGGGCTGGCCGTGAACGACTCGTACCAGTCCGCGAACGGTCATCCCGACTGGAAGGGCGTGAAGAACGACGAGGCGAAGAAGTCGGACGATCTGGGCGGCGTGGTCCGGCAGTTGGGCGAGGACATCGCGAACCGTGTGGGCAAGGCCGCGGGCGACGCGATCGACAAGGCCCTGTCGACGGGCAAGAAGGCGTGGCAGTGGCTGTCCGGCGGCGACGGGAAGGGCAACGTGTTCCAGAAGGCCGGGGACGCCGCGTCCGGGGCCTGGGACTGGCTGTCCGGCGGCGACGGGAAGGGCAACGTGTTCGAGAAGACGGGCCGGGCGGCGGGCGACCTGTGGTCGTCCCTGTTCGGCTGAGCCGTCCGCCCCCGTTATCGGCACGAGACGTCCGCCGCCTTTGGTGGCGGTGGGGAAAGGAGGGTGAATCATGACCATTATTCATCCAATCGCCGCCACCGCGTCCGATATCGTGCTGGCGTTGACCGACAACGACCTGTCCGGGTTCTCCGTGTCCCCGAACTGGACGTTCTTCCCGTTCATGAGCCTGGTGTCGAACATCGTGGGCGGCCTGTGGGCTTTGGGCATCTTCGTGGCGACGGCCGCGTGGATCATCGCCGCGTTCTCCTGGGTCGTGTCCAAGGCGATCCACAACAGCACGATGCAGCAGTACAGCGGCATCGTGTTCGTGTGGATCGCGCTGGGCATGATGCTGCTCGGCTCGGCCATGGCGATCGTCAAGTTCGCGTCCACGCAGGCCCTGTTCTGACCTCGGGGCCCGTTCCCTTTTTCCTCCGGGCCCGTCCCGCCGTCGGGGCGGGCCCTTTCCTTTTCTTGTTTTTCCGTTGTTGGGAGGCTGTCGTGGGCGATGTCGTCGAGGCGGTGCTGCAGAAGCTGTTCCCGTGGATGCTGGATCCGATGGGCAAGGCGTTGCAGGGCATGATGGTGGGCGCGTTCTCGTCGACCGCCGGGTCCGTGTCGTACGCGGAGTGGAACGTGGCGATCACGGCCGCGAACAGGATCGGCTGGGTGATGGGGTTCGTGAACATGCTCATATGCGCGGTGGGCGCGGTGCATGCGGCCGTGAAGGCCAGCCCGGCGGAGTCGGTCAAGTCGTTCGCGATGGCGGTGCTCGCATGGCCGTTGACCGCGATCTGCGTGAGCGTGATGATCACGTGCGAGGGGATCGTGAGCCTCCTGTCCGCGAGGATCCTCGCGGTGGGCGCGGACACGACCAAGGGCCGGGGCATGGAGTCGATGGTGTCGGCCATGTTCAAGAAGATCCTGGAGCAGGCGTCCGTCCTGCATTCGCTGACGATGCTGCTCGTCTATCTGGTGTTGTTCGTGGGCGTGTTCCTCCTGTGCTGCATGCTCGCGGCCCGCACCCTGTGCCTGGTGCTGCTGGCCGCGGTCGCCCCCTTGCCGGTGATGAGCGCCGGCTGGAAGGCGACCCGGCCGGCGATGCGCCGCTGGCTTTCGGCCGTGGTGGGCGTGATGCTGGCCAAGCCGTTGGCCGCGCTGGTGATCACGGTCGGGTCGGCGCTGATGACCTCGCAGACCACGTCGGGCGTGGGCGAGGGCAGTTTCTGGGATCTGCTGGTCGGCGTCGCCGCGATCTACATGGCCTGCTATTCGCCGAAGATGATCATGCCGGTCGTGCAGTTCCTGGGCGACGACCGGAGCATGGGCATGCAGCAGGCCGCGAGCCAGGCGGGCCGGAACGCGCTGGTGACCGCGGCCCAGCTGACCCGGCAGGTCGTGACCGCGGCCGCCGGGGTGGCGACCGGCGGGGCCGCGGCGGCGGGCGTGCAGTTGCCCGGCATGGCGCAGGGCGGGCTGGCCGCCCTGACCGGCCAATGGGGGCAGGTCGGCGAACAGGCCGGAAAAATGCTCGCCGGCTCCAAGGCCGACGGCAAGGACAAGGATGATGGCGGCGGGGCCCGGGATTCCGGCGCCCATGCCGCCGACCCGTCGAAGGACGACGGGTACGAGCCGCCGGTCTCCGTTCCCCCGGGCCCGGATGGCTCGGCCATTCCGTCGCCCGATGGCGCGTCGTCCGCCGGAACCGCGCCCGGCGGCGAGGGAGGGGACGGTGGCCGGGGCGTCGCGGGCCTTGACGGTTCGGACGGTGCCGACGGGATCGGCGGCGAGGGAGGCCTGGGCGGCGCCGGCGGCGAGGGCCGGACCGGATCGTCCGGCGCTCCGGGGTCTCCGGGCGATCCGGGGCTTCCCGGGATGCCCGGACCGGATGCGACGCCGGCGCCCCCGGTCTCGCCGCAGTCGCCGTCGGGCCCGGTCCTGGCCTGACTTATCGATGCGTTGCCGGGTGGCGTCCCCGTATGGGCGGGGATCGCGCCCGGCCCTTTTTTCTTGTTTGATCGGAGGTTGCTGATGGTGGATGCCGATGGCAGGGACGGCGGGGCGAGGGTGCCCACGGCGGCGTTCAGCCGCCTGTCGGCCACGAATGTCTTGTTCGGGTGGACATGGCCGCAGATCGGCGTGGGTCTGGCCGGCCTGGTCATGGTCGTGGGCGGCGCGGCGGCGGGCATGGTGCTGCCGTTGATGCTCGCTGGCGGCGTGGTCATGGCGTACGGGCTGATCCGTTACGAGGGGTTGAGCCTGATGGCGTGGACGTACGTGTGGCTGGCGTGGCGGCGGCGTGTGCGCGACGGGTCGACCCGATGGTCGGCGAGCCCGCTCGCCTCGGGCCGGCCGGCGGGCGTGCTGGGCGTGTGGGGCCAGGTCGGGTCCCGGGCCCAGGTGGTCGAGGGGTCCGGCGTGGAGGTGGTCGGAACCCCGTTCCATGGCGCCTGCTACCTGTTCGACCCGGAACGCCGGCGGGCGACCGCGGTGCTCGCGTTGAAGGTCGAGGAGTGGACGTTGAGCACGGATGCGTCGAAATCGTCGCGTGCGGCCGCCTTGAACGATCTGACCGCCCGTCTGGCGGACACGCCGGGAGTGGTCGAGCTCAAGGAGACCGCGCTCCTGCTGCCGGGAGCCGCGCCCGCGCCGGATCTGCCCGACGATGGCGGGTCGCCGGAGTGGATGCGCCGTGATATGGCGGAATTGTGGGCCCTGCCGGAGGTCATGACCCCGTTGGCGAACGTGAGCTACGTGTCCGTGACCTGCGACGTGGACCGGCTCAAGGGCGTGGACCGCGCCCGGGGCCGGCTCACGGAACGCGATCGGGTCGGGGTCGCGTTGGGCGACCTGGTGAAGATGACCGTCGCCCCGGCCCTGGTCGAATGCGGGGCGCGTCCCGGTTCGGTGCGCTGGTGCGGACTGGACGACCTGCGCACGCTGATCCGGTCGGTTTCGGATCCGGCCGGCAACGCGGACCGTCCTCCGGTCACCCGTGACGAGCCGACGCTGGGCTGGTGCGAGGAGAGCCTCGACGGGGAGAGCGTGACCCTGGAATCGTGCGTGGCGCGCACCTGGTGGGTGACCCAGTGGCCCGACCGGCCCGTGCCGGCGGGCTGGACGCGCGACATCCTGCAGGGCGGCAGGATGATCGCCCTGACCCATATCTGGAGGCCCATGAGCATGGAGGAAAGCGAGAAGGACCTGAGGGACCGCGAGTCCAGCATCCTGCAGCGCGACACGTTGCAGAACCAGCGGAAACTGTCGCGCGACGAACGCCGTGAGCGCCGCGAGCAGCGGCAGCGAGAGGCGGAGCAGGACGCGAACTGGCCCGACACCGACCATCAGGGGTATATCGCCCTGTTCGCCCCGGACCGCGACGCGCTGGCCGTGTTCGAACGCGACCTGCGCGTGCGCGTCGGCAAGTACCATCTGCGCCTGTCCGGCCTGCGCGGCCAGCAGCGGCAGGCGTTGACCGCGGTCCTGCCGCTGGGGTTGTGACCATGGGCGCGCACGGCCAGGAGGACTGGTTCGACGAGGTCATGCCCGGGTTGGACGACGGGCGGCCTGGTGGGAAGCGGCGATTCCCATGGCCCGGCCGGCATGGGAAGGACGACGGGGACGAGGCCGAGGCCCGCACCAGGCCCCGTATCGGGGTGCGTGTGGGCGTGGCGACGGTGATCGTCACGGGTCTCATGGTCGGGGCCGGGCTGACTGCGGGCATGGTCTCCGCGAACCGGCGCGAACGGCTGGCCGACGCGTCGGCGGCGTGCGAACGATCCGCCCGGGCATGGTCCGCGGGATCGGCCGCATGGGGCCGGGACCGCGACCGGATCATGGGATCGGTCGACCTCGACGCGCTGCGCGCCACGGACCCCGATATGGCGGGCACCCTCGAACGGCTTTCCTCCGATCCGGCCACGCCGGCCGGCTGCACGGCCGGAGGCGACATGGCAACGCTCGACGCGGACGCGAAACGCATCTCCAAGGCCGCCGACATGCTCGCGAAACGGTCGGAACGGCTGGAAAAGGCCGTGGCGAAGGCCGGCCAGACGGTCGGCGACGCCGAATCGTCACGGGCCAGGAGCCGGCTCGAACGGGCCGTGGCCGACGCGCGGGGCCTGCTGGCGGGGAGCACGGCGGACCAGTACAAGGTGCCGTACCTGTACCGTCGGCTCGAACAGCTCACGGAACAGGCGGCGGGGCTGCTCGACGACGGGTCCGCGTCCCCGGAGGACATGGACCGGCTCTCCCAGGGCATCGACTCCATGGTCGCCTCGCTCGCCTCCGGCACGCGATGACGGGCCGCCATACGGTTATCGGCCCGGCGCACGCGTGTACGGACAAACGGATCAGGAAACAGGAAGGAATCGGTCATGCCGTGTCGGTCAGAGCGTTCCGGACTCATCGAACGCGCCATCCTCGCGCGATCAATGGGGGCGGGCCGATGATGCACCTCATACTCGTGATCGCCGTCGTTTTCGTTTTCGCCGCGTCCTGTCTGCTGACGTTCGGCCTGTGCCGCGCGGCCACGCGCCGCGACATGCTTGAGGCCCGTTGGCGTGAGGAGTCGGCCGGTTCCGTGGGTGAGGAGAGCCATGAGAGCGCATGAAACGCTTGAGCGTGCCGGGCGTCAGGGCGGCTTCCCGGCCCGTGGTTCCGCTTCGGGCCTGTTGGCGGCCTGCCCGTCGGACGGCAGCCACGACTTCTACCTGTCGATGATGCTCGACGTTCCCGTGCCGCGCGTGCCCATGCTGCGCGCACGTCTGCAAGACTCCCGCCGAGGGGCGCAACGCGCATCCGACGCACAGGAAGCTGGCCGCGTGGTGCAAGTGCAGCGTGGGCACGGTCAAACGCCACTTGTCATGGCTGGAAGGGGGACGTGTGGTGATGGAGCAGCGGTTCCGTCTGCGTGACGGCTCGCCGGTCATGCCGCGCTGGCGCCGTTGACGATATAGGCGCCCTTCGTGGGTGTCGGCGTCGGCGATCATGTGCTTTTTCCGTTCAGGGAGGTTTCGTATGGCTGACAATCCTGCCGGGGTCCGTGCCGGCAAGGCCGGGGGTCCGCATGGGTTGCGGGTCCTGTCCCCGGCCGATCCGTGGTATGTGGAGTGGTGCCGGTCCGGCATGCCCCAGAGGATCCGTCTGCTCAAGCTCGCCGCCGAGAAACGCCGCCGGATCGAGCAGGGCGTGATCTGTCCGAAATGCCATAGGCGCCGGGTCCGTGCCGGCGACACGTTGTGCGCCCAGTGCCGTCACTTGGAGGATCTGCCCCGCTGCCGGGAATGCGGGAGGCGGACGAGCCGTCCCGTGGACGGGTTGTGCGCCCGATGCCTGAAACTGGTCCGGGAACAGGCCAGGCCGATGTGCCCGAAATGCGGCAGGTGCCGGTGCCTCGAGGGCGGGGACATGTGCGGCAGGTGCCGGGCGCACCGTGTGTTGCCATCCTGTTCTCGTTGCGGCGCGCCGCGGCGGAAGGGCTCGCCGGACGGGTTGTGCGGCCGATGCCGGCAGCTCCTTTCGGGGAAGGCGAGGACATGAACCCGATGGACGTGGCCTTGGAGGCCCTGTACTTGCTGGGTGTACTGATGTGCTGCGCGCTCCTGTCACGTGAGGAGGGCTCGCGCGAGGGTCTGGGTTCGCGTCGCGCCCGCCTGTTCATGCTGGCGTTGGCGGTGGAGGCGATGCAGGCGGGGTTGGGTTCGCTCGCGTTCCGGGAGCCGTGGGGCGCGCCGTTCGCGCCCTGGCAGGCGTTCGACCTGACAGGAGCGGTACTGGCGGACCTGTTCCTCGCATGGGTCCTGCTGCGCGGCGACGGCGGGGCTCCCGGCCCGGACTACCGGTGACGCGTACCGCCGGTCATTCCTCCCGTCCGCGTTCGTGTTCCACCTCGAAGCGGATCTTGAGCCGCGTACGGCCGCGGCGGGCATGGCGTGCGGCGCGGCTTCGCCCGCCGCCGTTTTCCCGGAGGCCGTGGCGGGTGTGGCGTCCCCACGCATGAACGTGGGCCAAGAGTTTTCTCGCGGCCGCCATGACGCGCAGGAGCGACAGCGCCACGAGGCAGCCGATGGCGAGCAGCGCCACCAGGTCGCGGTTCCGGGCGGCGGGCAGGTTTTGGATGATTTCGAGGAGGTCGAGCATGGCCTCGATGGTGTTTGCGATGTGTTCCATGTGCCGCTGTATGCGTCCGACGCCCCTGCTCATGTTCACGTCCGATTCCCGGTCCGATGACGGCCGGGAACGTTATGGTCGTCCACCCGCCGAAATCGGTGCCGCCGCGGGTGATCGCGCCATGAGGAAGAAACATCCTGAATGATTGGCCATATTGGATCGGAGTGTGGGAGGAAGGCCCTGGACTTTCTGGCCGTCGGGCGGTCCCGCCTCACTGCATGTCGGCTGCGCGGCCGGCGGGCTGCATCGTCCGGCTCACACTGGACCAGAACCGGACATGCCGTCGAAACCCCTATAATTGTCATGTCGTCAGAACAAGCCCGGAGAAGGATATGCCATCAATGCTTACAGTCGCGGAGACGGGGAGCTTGTCCGTTCCTCTCGTCTCCAACCACGATGTGGCTTCGCCGTTGAGATATCCCGGCGGCAAAAGCGTGCTGTCCGGGTACGTCGCCTCGCTTATCGATGTTCTCGGCATTCGTGACGTCACGTATGTCGAACCCTATGCCGGGGGTGCCGGTGTCGCTCTGCGTCTGTTGAAGGACCGCAAAGTATCGAAGGTAGTTATCAACGACTACGATCCCGACGTGTTCGCGTTCTGGAACAGCGCTGTCAATGATTCGGCTTCGTTCCTGGAACGATTCGACCGGGCGGAACCCACTATCGAGGAATGGCATAGGCAGAAACGCATCATCGCGGACCCTGCCAGTGAGCTGGACAGGGGGTTCGCGTTCTTCTTCCTCAACAGAACCAACAGATCCGGCGTGCTGAACGGCGGCGTGATCGGAGGATTGAAACAGAACGGTAGATACAAGGTTTCGGCGCGGTACAACAAGGCCTCGCTAAGACGAAAACTTGAATTTCTCGGGGAACACGCCGACTCCATCGAGGTCAGAAACGAGGATGGCAGGGCCGTGGTCGAACGATTCGTCGGATTCCCTGAGGCGTTCATCTATGCGGATCCGCCTTACGTGGAGAAAGGCGGCAGCCTGTATATGAACGCCTTGGACGATGAGAGGCACAGGGAGCTCGGAAATCTGCTGAACAATCATGCCGACTCCCATTGGATGCTCACCTATGACGATACGGCGTTGATACGCGAGCTGTACGGGGAACGGTACGGTGGCCTGTTTCCTTTGCAATACAGCGCCTCCGCCCGGCGCACCGCGAACGAGCTGATGATCTTTTCCGATACACTGGGCAAGGCCGCAGCCCACATGCACTGACGCGAAGGAGAGGACATGGCGAATCCGTTCGGGGAAAAGAATATCGGCCCATGGGAGGGCCAGCAGGTGGAGTACATTCCGCTGGATGATCTGGTCCTGTGGACGGAGAATCCCCGCGATCCGCTGGATGGCGATTACACGAACGACGATGTCATCCGTCGCGCAACCGACGGACGCAACGAGAAGCAATGGCAGTTGTCCAAGCTGTCGAAAGAGATGGGCGACAGATTCGATTTGAGCGAACTGCCCACGGTATGCAGAATCGATGACGGACCGAAGTACAGGGTATACGACGGCAACAGGCGTGTCATTCTGGCGATGCTCCGCAAGGCCGGTCTCACTACTGAGGGCCAGCAACAACTGGTGCCTCCGGATTTCCCAGACCCCATCCCAGCCAATCGCGACTCGATCTGGCATCAGACGACAGATACCCGCAGGAATCGGACTACGGCGGCGGGTCGGCCATCGTGGATTTCCTGGACATGAAAGACGGCTGGGCCGGCCCCGGCACGTTCGCGCCCTCCCGGATGATCATTCGGAACGCGCGCGCCTTCCTGTCCCGGGTCTCCGCTGTCAACCGTATCGTGCCATGCGTTTCCCCTTCCCCGAGAGGAACCATCAACATCACCTATTATCTGGATGAGGACAGGGACATATCCGTCGAGGTGGGCGACGACGAGCTGGCTTCGTCCACGAACCTTGACCGTGATGACCTGTTCCTTGTCTGGAACCGGGATGATGCCATCCCACGGCAGCTTCTGGAGGCTTTGGCCCAGGGACGCCCTTTGACCCGTTCCTGGAATTCCCCGTCCCGTGGATGGTCCGTCAGATGACGTCCGCGGAGGATTATCCGGATCATGTGGACGATGCGGAGCAATTACTTCGGGCCGTTCTGACCAGGCATCACATCGAACGTATCCCATTGCCGGACGGTACGTTACGACTCAGAATCTCCCGGGATTTCTTCCTGCCATTCAGATCCGATGAAATCGGACTATCCGCGTTCAGGGAGCTGGCCGGCAAGGATACGATTCGCAGGCATGCGGATTCCATGTTCAGCTATTGCGGATTCGGTCGCACCCAGTGCGCGGATATGCGAGAGATCGATGCGGAGGTTGAAGCCGCCCCCATTCCAAAGGCTCCGGAGCACGCGAACATCGATCTCAGCGGGCTGCTGACCGAAGAGGATATTCGCTTATATCAGGCGGCCTCCGAGGCCACGCCTCATGGAAAGATCCGTCCGGTCAATCCTCATGCATGCCGCAAGGTCTATGCCGTGCTGGATCTGTTGAGGGAACGATTCACCGTGGAACGGGATCCGGAATCCAAAGGTTATCGCAAGGCCATCCGTCGGCCCCGATGATTCCTCACGCCGCCGGCATGGACGGGATCCAGCGTACGCCGCCCTTCTGTGGCTCCTGGTCGCCGCGGCTTGCGTGTACTGGCATTTCGGGAAGGGGAGCGCCAGCCGTCCGGCTTCCCCTTCCGCTCCCCCGATATCGGCGGATTGTCGGGTGGATGGCATGCCGGGCGGCGGGATCGCCGGCCGTGGCATAGGATGTGTTCATGCGGACCGTCCCTCTCTCCCGGAAGGGGGTGCCGGCGGTTGGTCCGATGATGGGAAAGGAACGAGGATGAGCGAAGAGGACAAGGTGCCGTCCCCGGACGGCGTGGGCGTGGTGCCCGAACCCGAGCCCGAAACGGTTCGCAGGCGTCCGAAGTGGCTGGCGCCCGCGGCGGCGGGTTGCGTGCTGGTGCTGCTCGCCGTGGGCGGTGTGGCCGGCTACCGTATGTGGTCGGCGCGCGAACTGGCCGAGGCGAAGGAGGCTTGCGCCGTGGCGGCGGACGGGGCGCGTGGCGCGGCGAACGACTACAACGCGCTCGTCAACGGCCAGGCCGCCGACGCCTCGGCGGTCGCCGCCGACCAGGTGAAGGACGCGAGGACCGTGGACGCGCTGGCCAAGGCGTTGAAGACCACGGCTCCCGAGTATGAGGGGTGCTTGGCCGGTTCCAAGGCCGGTTTGGACGAGGCGACGTCGAAGCTCGACAGGCAGGCCGCCTGGTACAAGACCCATGCCGCATCGCTCGGGAAGGCCGTCAAGGCGGTGGAATCCTCGAGGCTCGACAGGACGGTCGAGGACGCGGAGAAGCTGCTCGCCGATTCGAAGGGCAGGGTCGCCGACGAGAAGACCCGTAGCATGTTGGAGCAGGCCATCAAGGACAGGGACGCGGACGCGATCGGCGAGGCCGTGAACGCGGTGGACGGGTCGGTCAAGGCCAAGGCGAAGGCCGACGCCGACGCGAAGGCCAGAAGGGAGGCCGAGGAGAAGGCCCAGGCCGAACAGGAGGCCCAGGCGGCGGCCGACGCGGCGGCGGCCCAGGCGCAGGCGCAGCAGCAGGCCCAGTCCTATGGCGGCGGCTACTCGTACGGCGGCGGCACCGGCTACACCGGTGGAGGCTACACGGGAGGAGGCTACACGGGAGGAGGCTACACGGGAGGAGGCTACACCGGTGGCGGCTACACGGGAGGAGGCACGTACACGCCGCCCGCGACCGGAGGCGGCAACGGTGGGGGTTCCGCCCCCAGCGGACCAATCAGCGGAGGACACGGATGTACTACTGATTGTCCTCCACCATCAAGCGACGGTCTGATTCATCATTAACGACTATCAATAAAGTCCATAAGGGTCTTGCTCGAATTTCGGGCAAGACCCTTTTTATTTCCAAGTTCTCTTTTCCCTGTGTTTTTCCTGTGATATCGGTGTGGTTTCCCGGGGTACGCGGGTGGGGGTCGTGGAGTCCGGCCTGTGGGGCCGGTTCCGTGAGGGGCGGGAGAGGCCCGTCCTGTTGATCAACACAGGGAGGAGACCCTTATGGGTTTTCGTCATGATAGGGCGTCGGCCGGGCGGAGTCATGAACCGCTCGCGCGTGGCGCGCATGGGGCGGGGCCGGCACGCACGGTGCTTGCCGGCCTGGTGGCCGTGGCCACGCTGGCCACGGGCGGCCTGGTGGCGTCGACCGCGTATGCGGGCGGCGCGGGAGACAACCGTCCGGGCGGCGCGACCGGCGGCCTTCCCGCGGGCATGTTCTGGCAGTACAAGGACGACGCGTCCGGCAGCTTCGGTCCGGCCGCGAACGCCGACGGCTCGCCGCGCATCGCGTCGGTGGAGGCCGCGTACAAGCGTGCCGGCGTGAGTGTGGTGAACGACGGCGTGTACGACGGGCCGGGGGCGATCCGCGATACGTTGCGGGGCGCGTTGTCGAAGTGCGTGGCCGGGTTCCGTCAGCGTCATCCGGGCGAGGGCGACGGCGACTGCCGTGTCGTGGGCGTGGGCTCGGTCGCCGGCCAGCAGGGCGGCAGATGGGTGTACAACGGGTCCGGCGGCTATTCGGCGTCCGAATGGTACTCGTCCTGGGACTCGCAAATCAAACCGTATACATATAACTATGCCGGTACACAAAGCTACCGGACCTCAGATGGCTTTGATGATGATCCGTCGACCAGCGTGGACAAGATCGCGTATGACAACATCGCGCGGGCCGGTGCGACGCCGAACCTGATCATCATCGTGCTGGACAAGTACCAGCCGAAGCCGCCGACCTATCATCTGAGCGTGAGCACGCAGGCTGCGGAAATGTCGGGCCAGTCGGGTGACACCAAGGACGCTTCGGACACGATCAGCCTGTCCACCGACGGGTCGAAGACCGAGAACGTGAACGGCACCGCGACCCTGCACTGGCGCGGCATCGACGGCACCGAGAAGACGGTGACGAAGCAGTTCACCGCATCCAACAAGGGCAGCGCCACAGTGAGCGCGTCCTTCAA
>CAJMMN010000033.1 GCA_905214525.1 uncultured bacterium | reverse complement strand
CTGCGGAAACGCGGGGTCCGTTCAGGCTGTTGCGTTGAGATTGAAAATCAACCCATCGAATGCGACCTGCCCAGACCCCTTACAATCTGCTCGCACGAGGCCCCGCACTCCAACATCCTCTGGACCGTATCCCGCTCGTACCTGGTGAGCGTGCCTGCCGTGGGCCCTCGGGGCTGGAATCGTGCCCCACGCCATCTGCCCGCTCGTGCGATAATCCTCCGCAGAAGTCACCGACAGCAGAGGGAGTTAGTGATGAAGGTTCTTTTGGTCAATGGCAGCCCCAAGGCAAACGGCAACACCGCCCGCGCACTCGCCGAGGTCGCCGAGCAGCTCAACGCCGAGGGTATCGATACCGAGGTGTTTCAGCTAGGCGCTAAGCCCATTCGCGATTGCATCGGTTGCGGCCAGTGCGGCAAGCTCGATTGCCGCTGTACCTTTGACGACGATGTAGTCAACGAGCTGATTGCCGCTGCCGAGCAGGCAGACGGCTTTGTCTTTGGTTCGCCCGTCTACTACGCGCATCCCAGCGGACGCATCCTCTCTGCCCTCGACCGTGCATTCTATGCTGGCAGCAAGGCCTTTGCGCACAAGCCGGGCGCCGCTGTCGCCGTTGCCCGTCGCGGCGGCACGTCGACCACCTTCGACGTGCTCAACAAGTACTTCACCATCAACCAGATGCCCGTGGTAGCATCCACCTACTGGAACAACGTCTTCGGTGCCATGCCGGGCGAGGCCGCCCAAGACGCCGAAGGCCTTGCCACCATGCGAAACATCGGCAAAAACATGGCCTGGCTACTGCGTTGCATCGAGGCGGGAAAGGCCGCCGGCATCGAAGCTCCCCAGGCCGATCGCGCTAGGACCAACTTCATCAGGTAGAACGGCGGAACCAAACAATGAACGTGCAGATCTTCGGTACCAAAAAGTCCTTCGATACCAAGAAGGCCCAGCGTTATTTTAAGGAGCGCCGCATTAAGGTGCAGTTTATCGACCTTAAGGAAAAGGAGATGAGCAAGGGCGAGCTCACGAGCGTGATGCAGGCGGTTGGCGGCATCGACAAGCTGCTCAACCCCAAAGCCAAGGACGAGGAGACGCTCGCACTCATCCAGCACCTCACCCCCAGCCAGCGTTTTGATAAGCTGCTCGAGAATCAGCAGGTTCTGGCCGAGCCCATCGTGCGCAACGGCAAGAAGGCCACCGTCGGCTATTGTCCCGACGTATGGGGAGCCTGGGAGTAGCCTGTGTTATTTGTCGGCGCGTGGGTATAAGAGCAGGCGTTTGGCATAAGATTCAACTGTAAGCCATGTCTAACAAAGGAGGGCACATGCCCAACAAACCCGTGAAGATCATCATGCTTACCGGATACCTCGGTGCCGGCAAGACCACGTTGCTCAACCACATCCTCGCAAACGACGGCGGCATCCGCGCCGCCGTGATCGTCAACGATATCGGCGAGATCAACGTCGACGCCAGCCTCATCGCTGACGGCGGCCTTTCCGAGACCGACGACCTTATCCCGCTCACCAACGGCTGCATCTGCTGCACGCTTTCGGACGACCTGGCCAACCAGCTGCAGGACATCGCCGATTCGGGCAAGTTCGACTACATCATCATCGAGGCCTCGGGTATTTGCGAGCCCATCCCCATCGCCTACACCATCTCGAGCTTCTGCGACGAGGCCAAGGTGGGCGGCGAGCCCAAGCTCGCGCTCGACAACATCGTGGCCGTGGTCGACTGCGCCCGCATGTACGACGAGTTCAACGGCGGTCGCGACCTCCTGGCCGAGGATATCGACGAGGACGACATCGAGAGCCTGCTTATTCAGCAAATCGAGTTTTGCTCCACGCTGATCCTCAACAAGACCGATACCGTCACGCCTGAGCAGATTGCCGAGCTCAAGGCCATCGTGCGCAGCCTGCAGAAGGACGCCGTGATTGTCGAGGCCCAAAACGGCGAGGTCCCCATGGAGGAGCTGCTCGACACCGACCGCTTCGACTTTATGCGCGCCTACAACTCCGCCGCCTGGATCGAGGCCATGGAGCATCCCGAGGAGCACGACGACCCCGAGGTGCTCGAGTACGACATCGAGACCTTTGTGTACTCCCGCCGCAAGCCGTTTGACCTGCAGAAGTTCACCAATTTTGTTGAGCAGGAGTGGCCCGACGAGGTCATTCGCGTCAAGGGCCCGCTGTGGCAGACCGGCGATCCGGACATGTGCTACATGTTCGAGCAGGCCGGCCACCAGATGCGCCTAATGGAGAACGGCCTGTTTGTCGATTCTGCGCCCGAGGGCGAGAAGCAGAAGATTATCGACGAGAACCCCGAGATCATGCAGATTTGGGACGACGAGACGGGCGACCGCATGACGAGCCTGTGCATCATCGGCCGTCACATGGACAAGGATGCGCTCATCGCTGCCCTCGATGCCTGCCTGACCGACTGGCACCGCGCCTAGGCTATCGAAGCGGGCGTTTTCCGCCCACGTAACCGCCAAACCACCACGAAGGTGCCCTTCGTGGTGGTTTTTCGTTCTGAGCCAAGGAGATTCATGTTCAACATTGTGCTGTATGCGCCCGAGATTCCGGCCAATACGGGCAATATCGGCCGCACTTGCGTGGTTACCGGTACCCGCCTGCATCTGGTGGAGCCGCTGGGGTTTTCGCTCGACGACAAGACAGTGCGTCGCGCCGGCCTGGGCTACTGGCAAAACTTGGACGTGACGACCTATGCCGGCTGGGAGGATTTCCTTGCGCGCAACGGCCTCTCCCCCGCCGACGAGCGCCTGCATCTGCTGACCAAAAAGGCACGCCGCACCTATGCGCAAAGCACCTACCGCGACGGCGACTACTTGGTCTTTGGCAGCGAGAGCTCAGGCATCCCCGAGCCACTGCTTGCCGCGGAGTCCGAGCGCTGCGAGCGCATCCCGATGCTGCGCGATTGCGATTCGCTTGACAACGCCGAGACATGGGAAGCCCACGAGGAATCGCTAGGGCATACCGAGGACAGCCACGAGGCCATCCTTCGGCAGGATATCTGCGGCAACTTCGTCAATCCGGACGACTACCGCATCAGCGCACTCAACCTCTCCAACAGCGCCGCCATCGTCCTCTACGAGGCCCTGCGCCAAACAGGCTTTCTGGGAATGTGACAAAGGGACGGTCCCTTTGTCACATTCGGTTATAGGTAGCGGCCGGTGATGCTTGCGGGGCAGGCCACGATGTCGCCCGGCGTGCCGGCGCAGACGATTTGCCCGCCCGCGTCACCGCCGCCCGGGCCCATGTCGATCACATAGTCGGCGTTGCGGATAAGGTCGAGGTCGTGTTCGATCACGACAACTGTGGCGCCCTTGGCGACGAGGCCGTCGAACACACTCAGCAGCACCTGAACATCGAGCGGGTGCAGGCCGATCGTGGGCTCGTCGAACACAAACACGGCATCATCCTGCACGCGGCCCATCTCGCTCGCGAGCTTAAGACGCTGCGCCTCGCCGCCCGAAAGTGCCGGCGTGGGCTCACCGAGCGTGAGATAACCCAATCCCAGGTCGTGCAAGGTCTGCAAGCGCGCCTGTACCTTTTTGAGTCCCAGCGTGGCGTCGAGGGCCTCGTCCACACTCATGTCCATGAGCTGCGGCAACGTCAGTAAGCTCCCGTCCTTGCCCTCGCGATGGATATGCGAAGCCGCGTCTGCATAACGTGAGCCGCGACATGCCGGACAGACGATCTCGACGTCGGGCAAAAACTGCACGTCGAGCGATATCGAGCCCGTGCCATCGCACGTAGGGCAGCGCAAAGCGCCAGTGTTGTAGCTAAAGGCGCCCGCCTTGTAGCCGGCTGCTTTGGCCTCGGGCGTGCGGGCGAAAGCGTGACGCAGCTCATCATGGATGTCGGCATAAGTCGCCACCGTCGAGCGCACGTTGGCGCCGATGGGCGTAGCGTCAATCAAATTTGCGCGGGCAATGCCCTCGGCATCGACCCAACGCACATGGCTTGGCAGGCGCTCGCCAGTTGCCTGAGCCTTGAGCGCCGGGATGAGCGTCTCGAGCACCAACGTCGTCTTACCCGAACCCGAAACGCCCGTCACCGCGACCAAGCGACCGCGCGGGATATCGACTTCGAGCGGTTTGACGGTATGGATGGCATCGGTCGCCATGCGGATATGGCCCCGGTCGAACATTTCGTCGTCAGCCACCTGCGGCCGCAAGCGCTTGGGCTCCGAGCGCAAAAACGGGGCGATGCGGCTGTCCTGCGATTGCTCGACCTCGTCCACCGTACCTGCAGCGACAACATTACCGCCGCCTGCTCCGGCAACGGGGCCCATCTCGACCAGATAATCGGCTTCCGCCAGTACGCGCGTGTCGTGGTCGACAACGACCACGGTGTTGCCGTCATCCACCAAATCGCGCATCACGCCTACCAGGCCGTCGACATTGGCAGGATGCAAGCCAATCGAGGGCTCGTCCAGCACATAGAGCACGCCCGTCGATCGGTTACGCACCACGCGGGCGAGCTGCACGCGCTGACGCTCGCCCGTGGAGAGCGTGGCACCGGCGCGGTCGAGTGAAAGGTAATCGAGGCCCAGATCGACCAGTCGACGGGCCGTGCTCAAAAACGAATCGCAGATATCCGTCGCCATGGGCTGCATCTCGGCCGGCAAGGATGCGGGCACCCCGCGCATCCACTCAATCGCCTCACCCAGCGTCATAGCCGCGGCCTGCGCCAGATTGATACCGCGCACCTGGGGATGGCGTGCGGCCTCGGAGAGACGCGTGCCGCCACAGTCACGGCATGGCCCCTCGCGCAAAAAGCGCGCCACGCGCTTGAGGCCCTTGTCGTCCTTAACCTTGGCGAGCGCATTCTCGACGGTATAGGCAGCGTTGTAATAGGTAAAATCGAGCGGCGTGGCGCCCTCGCCGTTTTTGGGAACGTAGAGAATGTGCTTTTTAACCGCCGGACCGTGGAACACGATGTCGCGCTCTTGAGGCGTGAGCTGGTTAAACGGCACGTCGGTGCGCACGCCCATCTCGCCAGCCACCTGCTTCATCAGATCCCACATGAGTGTGCCCCAAGGAAGCACCGCGCCCTCGTTGATAGTCTTGGACTCGTCGGGCACCAGGCTCGCCTCGTCCACCTCGCGCATGACGCCGGTACCGCCACAGGTGGGACATGCACCGCCGCTATTGAAAGCCAAATCCTCGGCACTCGGCGCGTAGAACTCGCGGCCGCATGTCGGACACGTGAGCGACAGGCCTGCAGCCACGTTAAGGCTCGGCTCCACGCGCGCCCCGCAATGTGGGCACACGTGATGGGCGCAACGGCTAAAGAGCAGACGCAGACTATTGTTGAGCTCGGTCATGGTACCAAAGGTCGAGCGCACGCCCGGCACGCTCGGACGCTGGTGCAGCGCGAGCGCCGCCGGCACGTGCAATACCTCATCCACCTGGGCGTGCTCGGCCTGTGTCAGACGACGTCGAGTATAGGTGCTGAGTGCTTCCAAGTAGCGACGCGAGCCCTCGGCATAAAGAACCCCCAGCGCCAGCGAGCTCTTGCCCGAGCCCGACACGCCGGCAATACCCACGAGCTTTCCCAGCGGAATATCAATATCGATGTCCTTAAGGTTATGGACGCGCGCACCACGCACCTCGATAGCCTGCGGGCTCATCTTCTGTTCCGTCACCTTTATCACCCTACTCATGCCATAAAATGCGATCGCGAATGTACTCGCCCAGCATGGGCACGGTAAACCGGACAAGGCCGTATCCGGCAGCCTCGACGACGCGCTCGCGAATCAGACTTGCACGATATTTACTCGCCCAGCTCTGGGTACGGTCACAGCGTTCAATGATATCCGCCGTGCGCGTCGGCTTGTCCTCGTCAACCGCCATAGCCTCGATAAAGAGGCGCTGAGGGCTGCGCAGACCGTAATACAGAGGTGCGTCAACCGCTTCGTAGAACTCGGAGACGGCATCCGCATGGCCATTCTCGACATCGCGCCTTTCGATGACCTGCGAGCCACGCCGGACAGCAGACCGCCACATGTAATAGCCCACCAGCTGAACCATATAGGGATGCCCCATGCTCTTGCGCGCCGCAAGGTCCGCCGTCTCCGCGTCAACGTAAAGACCAGCGTCTTTGACCGTCTGGATATACGAATCGCGCACTTTGGGCAAAGATATTGCCCCCAACGTACGCTGCTGGGCACGCCGCAAAAACGTCACGCTCGGCTCTTCGAGCAGATCGTCAACCATACTGGGCAAGCCGGCGAACGCCAGCGCAAGACCGCGCTGGTCGCTATCGGGCAAGCCCGTGGCATCCTGGTCTCCGAGCACCTGCTGATAGAGGACGGCAAGAGCCGCCAGTTCCTCGATAGACGCCGATTGTGCCTCGTCAATCGCAAACAAGACGCCCTTGCCCGGACCGAGCTTCTTGAGACGCTCGTTGACCAGCCCTCGCAATGTCTCGCCTTTTGCCCGCGCCGCCTCGACCGACATCCGGCCAAACGACGGCCCAAACTCCATTGACGTCACAACGGGTTTATTCGAGCGAAGCGCGTCGGCCAAGCGGTCGCACAAACCAAGCGAAGCGGAATCGGAGACAACCGCCCATCCGCGCTCGCTGGCTAGACGTTGCAGCTCCCGCAGGAGAACCGTTTTGCCACAGCCGCGGTTTCCCGTAATGAGCATGAGCCTGCCCGGCGCTCCGGCGCCGTTGTCGAGCCCTTCCTCAAAATCTTCGATGACCGACTCGCGACCGATGAGTATCGGAGGCCGCTTACCAGCTGTGGGCTTAAAGGGATTTGGATTCATATCGGCCTCCTCGGATTGGCAAACCCTGGTAACAGTTATACCAACTTATACTGAGTTATACCAATAGCATGTGACAAAGGGGCTGTCCCTTTGTCACATGTGGCCGAAAAACTCGGCGTCTGCTGCTCGCCAGGGACGGAAGGTGGCGGGATCGATCTTTACGTGCGCTGCGGCGGGCACGTCATACCATTTGACCGTGTAGCCGGCGCCGTGGGCGCAAAAGACCGAGTCGGGCGTGTTGGGCAGATCGGCCTCGGGCTCGTAGGCGGCAGCCTCGATTACGCGCTCGCCATCATGGCAAGCCGCATAACCGGCGAACTCCAGGTACAGATGCCCGCGACCGCTCGTGTAGGCAGCCACCTCCAGCGCATAATCTTGCACCTCAGATGCCGGAACGCGACCCACAAGCTTCGCCCGGTCTCCCGCCATCGTCGGCGGCTCGTACTCGGCACTCATGCGCGTGGCATCCGAGAGCGCCCGGCCCACGCACTCCCCCGGCACCTCGAGCTCAAAGCGATACCACGGCTCCAACAACACCGCCGCGCCGGCCTCGCGCGCCTGCATCAAACCCTGGCGAATCGCGCGGTACGTGGCCTGGCGAAAATCGCCGCCCTCGGTGTGTTTGGCATGCGCGCGGCCGCCCGCGAGCGTAATGCGCACATCGGTGATGGGCGAGCCCGTCAGCACGCCCAGGTGGTCGCGCTCCATAGCGTTGGTGAGTGCCAAACGCTGCCAGTTAAGATCGAGCTCGTCGGCCGAGGTCACGGTGCCAAACTGCACACCCGAACCCGCCGGCAACGGCTCCAGGCGCAGATGCACCTCGGCATAGTGGCGCAGCGGCTCAAAGTGGCCCACGCCCTCGACCGGCCGCGAAATAGTCTCCTTATAGAGAATGCCGCCGGGCTCAAACTCAATCGAAAGGTCAAAGCGATCGGCCAACACCCGCTGCACGACCTCGAGTTGCACGGCGCCCATCAACTGCAAGTGAATCTGCTCAAGATGCGTATTCCAGCTTACGCCGAGCATGGGGTCTTCGTCCGTCAGCTCAGCCAGCGCTTTAAACACCGCATGGACATCATGTTCGCCCGGGAGCACCGTATAGGTGAGGACCGGCGCAATGACGGGCGCATCGCACCCGGGCTCCGCACCCAAGGCATCCCCCGGGCGAACGTGCGCAAGACCCGTCACGGCACAAATACCGCCAGCGGCAACTTCCTGGGCAAGCTCGTACTTCTCTCCGTTATAGATGCGCACCTGATCGACCTTTTGCTCCCATGCCTCGGCGCCGGAACGCCCGTCAATCATCTGTTTGGCATGCAGTGTGCCGCCGGTCACTTTAACCCAAGCCAAGCGCTCGCCACGAACACCGCGGCTGACACGATAGACACGCGCGGCGAACTCCGGCGGCCACGCCTGCTCACGCATCAGCGTGCACATACCATCCAGCAGCTCGCCCACGCCCTGATCCTTGAGCGCCGAGCCGGCAAAGCAGGGAAAGAGCCTGCGCTCGGCAACCATGCGCGAAAGCGTTGCAACGGAAAGCTCACCCGTCTCAAGAAACTCCTCGAGGGCTGCCTCGTCCAACGCGGCAGCGTCCTCCCAAGCGGCGCCGCCCGCCAGCAGTTCGTTCGCATCGAGGCAGCCCTCGGAAAGACGCTGCCCAAGTTGTGCCAGCAAAACATCGCGGCCGGGATTCTCCAAATCGATTTTGTTGATATAGATGAACGTCGGAATGTCATAGCGCGCAAGCAGGCGCCACAGGGTTTCGGTGTGCCCCTGCACGCCGTCGTTGGCACCTACCACCAAAATCGCGTAGTCGAGCGCACGCAACGTGCGCTCTGCCTCGGCCGAAAAATCCACGTGTCCGGGAGCGTCCACGAGCATGACGCGGGTATCACCGTGGTCGAACACGGCCTGCGACGAGAAAATCGTGATGCCGCGCTCGCGCTCGATGGCGTTGGTATCCAGGTGCGAGTCGCCATCGTCCACGCGGCCGCGCTTGCGAATGCGACCCGCGCAGAACAGCATGGCCTCGGCCAGTGTGGTCTTGCCGGCATCGACATGCGCCAAGATTCCAACGACCGCTTGCTTCGACATGGCTCTCCTCTTATTGCAAGCCCGTCGCACTCGGCAACGGGCATCCTCGTTCCACACTGGATGATACAATTTACGGGCCGGCGGGCGAAGCGGGCCCTATCCCCCGACCAAGCTCATCGCCCTGCGTTGCCGCGCGGCGATTTTCGTAGGTTCGCGCCTTACGAAAGCCGGCACCTCCCCTTTTGTCTGCCCGGTCTCATCTGAGGCGGTAACAATGCGAGTCCCACAACGACGCGTTTTACCAAAAATGGCCCCACGCGGGGCCATTTTCATTTCGATGAAACGCTGGTATGTGACTCGGCCCTTATGCCTCGCGCAGCCAGTCGAACGCAACGCGCGGCGTGCCGTCGGACACATACACGACGCCGGCGCGCTCGAACCCTGCCTTGAGGCTCGCACCCTGCATGGGCAGGTTGTCCGCGTGCGTATCGATACGCAGATGGTCGGCACGCTCCTTGGCAAAGGCAAACATCGCGGCCGCGATACCGTGCACGGTGCCGTCGGACGCCACGCGGTGCAGCACGGCGTACGGAGTGTCGCTGCGCCACTGACCGTCCTCGATGACGTCATAGCACTCGTCCGGGCCCGGCAAAAAGGCAAACGTCGCCACCACGCGACCGTCGACTTCGCACACATAGCTGCCACCGGCGGCGATATCGGCAGCCAGCTGCTCGGCCGAAGGCGTGCCCTCGGGCCACTGCGTGGCGTTGCCATGCGCGCGCATAAAGGCGCGGGCGGCATCATAGATAGCCATGACGGCGGGAATGTCGGTCTCGAGGGTTTTTCTGATCATCACGCGGCGACCTCACGTTTATTGGTATCACTTTAATTGAGCAATGATACCAGCGTTTGGAAAGGGCAAGGAGCGGATGGGAAGCAAAAAGCGAGCCGCCTGGTCAAAGGCCAAAAGCGAGTTTTTGGGCGCTGCCACCGGCGGCGATATGAGCGACCTGTTTGCGCGCGAGGACGAGCGCCGCGATGCCCTGGACGCCGAGCGCGATGAGGCTTGGCGCTACAAATCGTGCGAGCGCAAAAACCGCTACGACACACGCGCCGAGGCCGAGGCCGTTATGGCCGACTGCGAAAACCGTGGACGGCGTGGTTTGGCCTGCTACAAATGCGAATACTGCGGCGGGTGGCATCTGACGTCGCATCCTTGGAAATAGGCTCCGCAACGGAGCGGCGCTCACGCAGCGGCACGGCACCGACACATCGCCGGCCATCACGCGCAGGCTACGGGCGCGGCGGCACCAAAACATCGTAGCGGACGGCCTTGCCCGCAAGCTGATAGCTCGGCTTAACGCCGGCAAGCAATGGGCCCTTCACCGGCCGTTTGATAACGACCTTGCGCGGCCGCACTGCAAGCGCAGTTTTAACCAGCGTCTCCTCATCGGCACACGGCTGTTCCAGATGGTGCAAGAGCTGGAACTTCTTTTTGACCGCCGCGCTCTTGGTGCGCTCAGGAAACATGGGGTCCAGATACACCACGTCGGGAGCCGCGAGCTCATCGCGCTCGACCAGCTCAGCCGTATGGCGAAGGCCGGCAATGCTGTCCTCGCCCGCATGTAAGTGCATGCGCGCCACGGCGGCCGCAAGCGCCGAATCATCTGCCGCGCGATCCAGGGCATCCTGGAGCAGCGCCGCGATCACGCAATCCTGCTCATACAGATCGACGGTAAAGCCCGCTGCCGCCAGCAGCAGCGAATCCTCGCCAAAGCCTGCCGTGGCGTCAATCGCCCATGGTTGTTCGATGCCTTTTGTGCGCGCAGCCTTTACCAACAGCTCTTGCTGCAGACGACCCTGCTTGAGCCGTGGAAGCATGCGGCCAAAATCGGCACGCAACTCCATCGTGCCGTCGGTGAGCGTAAGGCCCTCGGACGTCCGCACGAGCTCGAGCCCAGCAGCCCGAGCAACAGAAAAGGGATCGACGACGCCCATGGACACTCCTTAGCAAACAAAACGAATACATGGGCGCCATTCATGTCGGCACCCAACCGTCCGTTATTGTCCCACATGCGACATGGTCCACAGCATCCCAATGCAAAGCACCGCCATCAATCCCGTGCACACGACAGCGATCACGGAATCGCCCATACGCCTTCCTAACGAACGCGGCTCGCGCACTTGCTTGGCCCCGTACATCATGGCCCCTCCTTCGGTCCAGCTCTTGCCATGGCCCCATCATCGCAGCGCCGCGCATACGCTGCCATCGATTTTGCTTACGCCCAGCTTTCCTTTTTGAAAGGTTGGGCCGCACAGGCAAGAGTCGCTTTCAGGCGCATGCATCGCCGCGTTGAACTACAATGTGCTTCACCATATGTGCAGCACAAAGGGTGCGCCAGGTTGGCGTACTCGTATCGAAAGGACCAGCCATGAGCTTCACTCGCAAGACTCTCAAAATCCTTGCCCTGATTTATTTTGTTCTGGGCATCGCCAGTCTCGTCATTGGAATCGCCGGCATCGCGACCGGCAAGCTCGAGTCCACCTACGGATCGAACGCCATGCTCGCCGCGGCCGTGATTATCGCCAAGGGCCTCATCGATCTCGCCGCAGGCGTTGCGGGCATCAAGGGTGCCAACAAGCCTTCGCAGGTTGACGGCGCGTTTAAGCTCGGTATCGTTGCTGCAGTCGCCACGCTTGCCCAGGCGGTGCTCACGCTTCCCGCGTTTGGCGGCGACGCCATAAACTATGGCGCCTTTGTCATCGTGGTGTACGACCTGTTCTTTGTTCAGCAGGCACACGACGTTAAGGCCGAGAACAAGGATCGTCTGTAGGCACCTGCCCCCACAGCTCCCTGCAGCCAAGCAACTAAAAAGGGCCGATCGCGCATCTCCGCGGTCGGCCCTTTACGTTTGCCCAGATAAAACCTGCCAAAATAAACCTGTCCCTTTTTGGTAGGTTAGTGGCGGTACTCGGCGATGATAAAGTCGATATCGGTCTGAAGGGTATCGAGGTTTGCCAGGCGCTCTTTGTCGGCGGGGCGCGTGCGGTAGTAGTAGGGCGTCATCTGGAACACCGCCTCGATGTCAGCCTGGGTCTGGAGGGTGATGGAAGCTGTCACCCGCTGCGTTCCGACCAGTTTAAGCTCGGTGGTCTGTGGCAGCTTTTCGTCGTTGAGATATGGCGTGTCGTAGAGCACCTCCTTGAGGCCAAACAGATGCCGAGCACCCGGCACCACGGCGTAGAGCGAACCCTCGGGCGCCAGCACGCGGGCAAACTCACGCTCGTTAAAGGGAGCGAAGAGCTCGGTCACCATATCGAAGGCGCCGTCCGCCACGGGGATGTCCTTCATGTTGGCCACGAAGTAGGTCGCATCGCCGCGCTTGGCAGCCAGGCGCACCATCTCCTTGCCCAAGTCGAACCCGTAAGCATCTACGCCCGATACCGCGCCCATGGCGCTGGTGTAGTAGCCCTCGCCACAGCAAATGTCGAGCAAGGTCATAGGACCGTTCGCAGACGCAGCACGCCCAGTCGCCCGCTCGCGCACCAGCTCGACCATTGCGTCGCGCAACGGCGCGTAGTATCCACGGTTCAGAAAGTCACGACGGCTGCGCGCTTGCGACTTGGGATCGCCCATGGAGTCGCCGCTCTTGGACGAGCGCAGCAGATATAGATAGCCCTCGCGCGCACGGTCAAACCGGTGTCCGCCCGCGCATGCAGCACCGCGCTCGTCGTCCGCCAACGGTTCATGGCAAACGGGACACAACAACATGGCAACTCCTTAGCGCGAACAACACAACGCCCACCATTGTCGCACGCCTTCCCCACCTAGTCATAGAAGAGACAAGGAGTGTCCCCAGCTGCCGGCAGAAAAGGAACGTCCCTAAGTGCCGGCTGGCTGCATTAGGAGTATCATCGTCTGCGCAAATAAGCACGAAAGAGCATATTAGAGATTGAGAGCGTATGGCAGACACCGCATCTAAGCACATTGACATGACTACCGGCTCGCTGTGGCGCAATATTCCCCTGTTCGCCTTCCCCGTAGCCGCCACGAGCATCTTGGAGCAGCTGTCGAACCTCATCGCCACGGTCATCATCGGTAACTTCTCGGGCGACCAGGGAACCCTCGCCATGGCGGCGGTCGGCTCCAATGTTCCGCTTACCAGTCTTATGCTCAACCTTTTTATTGGCATGTCGCTTGGCTCCAACGTGGTCATCGCCAACGCTATCGGCCGCAATGATCAGAACATGGTCAAACGCGCCGTCCATACCTCGATTTTAATGGCGCTCGTGGGCTTTGTCGTCATCGCACTGGGCGAGATCTTTGCCGAGCCCATGCTCGCCGCGCTCAACGTGCCTGCCGAGACCATGCCGCTCGCTTCGCTCTACCTGCGCGTCTTTTTGCTCAGCATGCCCTCGATCTTGCTCTACAACTTTGAGGCCGCGATCTTCCGCTCCGTCGGCATCACCCGCATGCCGCTGCAGGCGCTCGCCGTGTCCACCGTCCTCAACATTGGCCTGGACCTCATCTTTGTCCCCGTGCTCCACTGGGGCGTCGCGGGCGTCGCCATCGCCACCGCCATCGCCTACACCGTCAGCGCCGCCACACTCTTTGTCCACCTGCTCAAGACCGACTCCGTCGTCCGCGTCACCCCACGCGACTTAGGCTTAGACCCCGTCGCCCTCAAGCGCATCGTCAAGATCGGCCTGCCCGCCGGCATCCAAAGCGCTGTCTTTGCCGTCGCCAACATCATCATCCAGTCCGCCATCAACAGCTTGGGCACCGAGGTCATGGCGGCATCAAGCGCCGCCATGAGCTTGGAGTACGTGTGCTACAACCTGCTCAACAGCTTTAGCCAGGCTTGCACCACCTTTGTGGGACAAAACCACGGTGCCCGCCAAATCGACCGCTGCACCAAGACGCTCAAGGTCTGCCTGATCGAAGGCGGTATCGTTGCACTCACCACGATTATCGTTATCGTCGGTCTGGGGCGCGAGATCCTATCGCTCTTTAACAGCGACCCCAACATCGTCTCGATCGGCTACATCCGCGTGTGTTCGATCTTCCCTGCCTACGCCTTTAGCATGTTCTACGAAAACATGTCCGGCTACCTGCGCGGCTTTGGCATCTCGCTCATGCCCGCCCTCATCACCATGATCTGCGTCTGCGGTATTCGCTTCTATTGGGTATTCTGCGTGTTCCCGCATTTCCGCACCTTTGCGAACATCATGATGGTCTACCCCATCAGCCTGGGCACCACGGCGTTCTTTATGGTCGTGGCGGTACTGCTCTGCCACCCGGCACGCACCTATCGCGCCGCCCAAGCCAAAGCGACAGCCCGCTAAACACCGCACTCAACGCCATGCCAGTCATTAATTGACAATATGCGAGCTCATATAGTCGATAAAGTGCCTCGTGGCGATAGGCATGGTGTCCCAGCTGCGCCAGGCTGCCACTACGTCACGCGAGGGAGCGTGCACGATGGGACGCACGCGAATATCGGTCCTCATGCCCTCGACGGTACGGCGATACAGCATACTCACGCCTAGGCCCTCCTCCACCATCGCCATGATGGTGTAGTCGTCGGTCACCTCGCTCGTCACGTGCGGCGACAGCCCATGCGCCGCGAATGCATCGAGCACCAGGCTCTGTTCGCCCTCATCCAGCAGCACAAACGGCTCGGACGCCAGGTCGGCGAGCGTCACCTTTTCCTTTGCCGTCAGCGGATGCGCGGCCGGCAACAGTGCCACCAACTCATCGTGATAGACCACGCGCTTCTCGAGCCCAGCAGTAAATCCGCGTGCCGTAAAGCAAAAATCAACCACGCCATCGTGCACCCACTGGGCATTGCGCGTGTAATCGCCCTGTTTGAGCGTAAAGCGTACACCCGGATGCAGGGCACCAAAGTCGCGGATCACGCGCGGCAACACGGTGCGGCTCACGTTGGTAAACGTTGCGATACGAATATCAGTCGAGGAGAGTCCCAGCAATTCCTGGCGCTTGCCCTCAAGCTCGGCCTCGGCAGTTACAATCTGGCGCAGATACGGCAGGTACTGCTTGCCGTCGCGCGTAAGCGAAACGCCCTGCTTACCGCGCTCGATAAGCGTGGTACCCAGCTCGCGCTCGAGCGCCTTGACGGCCTGGCTCACCGCACTTTGCGTATAGCCTAGCTCGTCGGCCGCGCGTTTCAGGCTGCCGCAATCGACCACCATACATACAATCTGATATCGCGATGCCATCGTGCCTCCACATCGGTATAGCCGTAAAACGTTTTGCCAGGGCTTTTTCTACTAGCATTAGTATTTCTTAATCATACTGAAGATACATTCGCTTTACTACATCCATATCTGGGAGCAGAATCCTTTTTGCGAAACCGTTCTGTAACAAAAGGAGTCCCATGGATCGCAAAAAAGCAATCGCGCTCTCGTTTTCCGTTCCCGTCGCATGGGGCTTTTCGTACCCCCTCATGAAGATCGGCATGGACAGCATGAACGCCACGAGCATCGTTGCGCTGCGCTGCATCATCGCCTTTGTGGCCTGCCTGCTGCTCTTCCACAAGCACGCGCTGCGCATCAACCGCGACCTTATGGTTCGCGCCGCCATCATCGGCGCCATCATGGCAACCGAGCTCACCTGCATGTGCCTGGGCTCCAGCCTCACCTCCGCCTCAACCGCCGGCTTTTTGCAGAGCCTGACGGTCGTAATCGTGCCGTTTGCCAACGCAGCTCTGCTGCGTCGCGCCCCCGAGCGCAAGGTGCTCATCGGAACCGCCATCGTCACCTGCGGTATGCTGCTGCTCTCGGGCGCCGACTTTACCAGCCTGAATCCCGGCGCGATCATCATGCTGCTCTCGGCCTTTATCTATGCCGGCCACATTATCATCGCCAAGCGCTTTGTCGAAGAAGTCGATCCGCTGGCTCTGGGCGTTTGGCAGCTGGGCTTCGGCGGCTTGTTCTCGGGTATCGCCGCATTTACCTTTGGCGGCTTCACGCTTCCCAGCACGCCGAGCGAGATCGTCGTTATCGTTGCGCTCGCACTCATCTGCTCTGCCTACGGCTTTATCACCCAGACGCTCGTGCAGCCCCACGTGCCTGCCGAGACCACCGGCTTCGCCTTCTCGCTCGAACCGGTCTGCTCCGCCGTATTCTCGTTCTTCCTGGTCGGCGAGGTCTTAAGCCCCATCGCCTTCTTTGGCGCCGCCCTCATCCTCACCGGCGTCATGGTGGCAACCGTCGAGCTTCCGCGCCTTCGCGCACATGGACACGCTCATATGGCAGGAGCGCCCGAGCACGTCTCGTAGACTCCGCTCTTCATACAGCCGTGGCATAAAGGCAACCGGTGCGCCTTTACAATAGATACCAACAGAGCATCTGCCATAAAGGAGCCCCATGGACACCGCAACCCGCGACCGCAACATAGCAACTTGGTTGGGCGATGCGCCGCAGCCGGTACGTGACACGACGAACCAGCTGCTCGAGCGCATCGCCCTTTTGCGTGCCGAGCAGACCATCTACCCGGCACAAGACGACATCCTCAATGCCCTCGCCTACACGCCGGCCGACCAGGTCAAGGTCGTCATCTTGGGTCAAGACCCCTATCACGGGCCCAACCAGGCCATGGGGCTGTCGTTTTCGGTCCCCGCGACGCAAACCAAGTTGCCGCCGAGCCTGCGCAACATCTATAAGGAGCTCAAAGCCGATCTGGACTGCCCCATTCCCGCCACGGGAGACCTCACCCCCTGGGCTCAACAGGGCGTCCTGCTCCTCAACACAACGCTCACCGTGCGCGAGCATGCCGCGAACTCGCATGCCAAGCTGGGCTGGAGCACGCTTACCGACTACGTTATCGAGCGCTGCTGCCAGCTGCCCCAGCCGGTCGTCTTTTTGGCATGGGGCCGCTTTGCCCAGCAGATGGTCGAGGGCAAGCTCGCCGCGACCGGCGCGGGCAAGGCAGGCGACAAGTTCTGCCTAGCCTCTACGCATCCCTCGCCGCTTTCGGCAAACCGTGCCACGGCAGAACTTCCCGCTTTTATGGGGTCGCGCCCCTTCTCCGCTGCCAATCGGTTACTCGAACAGCACGGCTCGACCCCCGTCAACTGGACTTCCCTCGGCTAAAAATCGATACATCAAAAACGCGCCCGACGGCAATCTTGCCATCGGGCGCGTTTCCTATTCGGGCCAAATAAACTGCGTGCGGCCGGCCTCGCCGCCATCGATCAGCAGGCTCTGCCCGGTCATAAACCGGTTGGTCACGCCCACAAAGTAGATCCACTCGGCGATCTCTTGGGCGCTCGCCCAGCGCTTGAGCGGTGTGAGCTCCATAATTTGGTTCCACAGGTGTTCGTCTTCCATCACGCAACGGTTGAGCGGCGTGATAACGCCGCCCGGGTCCACACTGTTGGCGATGGCCTGCGGTGCCAGGCGGTTTGCAAGGTTCTTGGTGTAGGCGATAACGCCGCCCTTGCTGGCGGCATAGGCGGGAAACTCCGATCCCGTATGCCCGCTCGCCGATCCCACATTAACCACGGATTGGATAGCAGGCGCCGGCTTGGCGGCAAGCCCCTCCCCCACAAAGGCATAGCGCTCGGTCACGTTGATGGTGCCACACAGGTTGGCAGCGATGTCGTCAGCCGAATCCTGCACACCGGCAACGTTCACGATTACCTGGGGTTCAAGGTCGCCTGGAAACGAGTCCGACTCGCGGACATCAACGATCAGATGGCGGTAGCGCTCGTGTTCGATCGCCGCCGGCAGCAGATCAAAGCCCACGACCTCGTGGCCCTCGTCCAAAAAGCGCTGCACGCACGCGGCTCCGATACCGCCCGAAGCGCCCGTGATCAAAACCCGCATACTTGCTCCTTAGGCGGTTGCGTGGCGCTCGAGGTACTCGGCGCCCACATTCTCACGCTCCCAGCCACGCACGACCTTGTAGCCCACGGGGCTCAGGAAGACCTCGCACAGCAGCTCGGCAACAGCGCCGGTCAGCGAGCACATAAGGACCTGCACCCAGGTCCAACCAAAGAACGTGTGGCTCACCACAATGGCAAAGACCAAGTTGTCGATAAACTGGCCAACACCCGTGGACACATAAGAGCGGAAGGCAAAGCTCGCAAAGTTATTCTTTTTGAGCATACGACCGAGCGACTGGTTGAGTGTGGAGTTAACCACGGCAGAAACGAGCATTGCCAGCGAAGAGCCCAGCACCACGTACCAGGTGCCGCCGATGGTGGCGTTAAGGGCGGTGTTGACCTCGATCATACCCGTGTCGTAGTAGGCGCCCCACATGCCGGGCGTGAGCGAGCATGCCCAAAAGCACAGACTCACGGCCAGATTGACCAGCAGCGCGAGGATAGAGATTTTGATGGATGCCTTGGCGCCAAAGCGCTTGCAGATCATGTCCTGGCACAAAAACGAAACCCAGCTCACCACAAAGCCGCAATCGAGTGCCAGATACGGCAGGCTGATAAGCTCTTTGTTGGCCAGCAGGTTCATCATGATGACACTCACGAAAAACAGCGAAACCGTTGCCGCGGGAATGCTCCGCAACAGGACCTTGTAGTCCTCCATGACCTTCTTGATCATTATGTACTCCTTTGGTTTTAGGTTTAACGAGCAGGATATCGGACCCGAACTGCTCGGACGTCACGGTCTTGAGACGACGATGGGTATAATAGCCGCTCACACGGCATCAGGCAAGCAAACGGCGCGGCAGCCCCACAGGGCCACCGCGCCGATGCATTAAAAGGCTACGTTGCCAAACTCCGACAGGATAAGATCGGGGTTGTGATCGGTTGCCCAATCCACGTTCCACGGGCTCGTGAACAGCAGCAGCTTACCGCCGCGCATGTCCTCGACGCGCAGCGTGTCACGCGTGAGCGAAAGGCCCGGGATATCAATGGTATCGGGGTCGTTCTGAATCCAGCGGATGTCCGTATAGGGCAGCGGCTGGCGACGGACCTCAACACGATACTCGGCCTTGAGGCGGCGCTCGAGTACCTCAAACTGCAGCACACCGACCACGCCCACGATAACGCTCTCCATGCCGGCACCCAGCTCGCGGAAGATCTGGATGGCACCCTCCTGGGCAAGCTCCTCCATACCCTTGACGAACTGCTTGCGCTTGAGCGTGTCGACCTGCGTAATGCGAGCGAACATCTCGGGGGCAAACGTCGGGATCTGCGGATACTGCACGTGGCGCTTGCCGGAGCACACGGTGTCGCCGATGCTAAAGATACCCGGGTCGAACAGGCCCACGATATCGCCCGCGTACGCCTCGTCCACGATGGCGCGGTCATCGGCCATCATCGACGTGCCCGTTGCAAGCTTGAGTTTACGGTTGCCCTGCACGTGGAAGGCGTCCATGCCACGCTCGAACTTGCCCGAGCAAATGCGCACAAAGGCGATACGGTCTCGGTGGTTCTTGTCCATATTGGCCTGGATCTTAAACACAAAGCCGCTAAAGTCATCGCGGCAGGGATCGACCGGTTCGCTGGTGAGCGTATCGGTATAGGCGCGCGGCGTCGGGGCCAGACGCAGGAACTCCTTGAGGAAGGGCTCCACGCCAAAGTTGGTGAGCGCCGAGCCAAAGAACGCCGGGCTCAGCTTGCCGCAGGCCACGGCATCCAAGTCGAGCTCGTCGCCGGCGCCATCGAGCAGCTCGATGTCGTCCATCAGGTTCTTGTGGTTCTCCTCGCCGATGAGCTCGTCCATGGAAGGATCGCCCAGCTCGGCCTCGACCTCGGCGACCTTCTTGGTGGCGTTGGCGTGACCGTCGCCCTCAAAGGCAATGACGCGACGGGTCTGACGGTCGAACACGCCGCGGAAGTTGCGACCACTGCCGATCGGCCAGTTCATGGGATACGTATTGATACCCAGGACGTTCTCGATCTCTTCCATAAGCTCAAAGGGGTCGCGAGCCTCGTGGTCGAGCTTATTCACAAAGGTGAAGATGGGAATGTGGCGCAGCGTACAGACCTTAAAGAGCTTTTTGGTCTGGGCCTCGACGCCCTTAGCGCCGTCGATGACCATGACTGCGGCGTCGGCGGCCATAAGGGTACGGTAGGTATCCTCCGAGAAGTCCTGGTGGCCGGGGGTATCGAGGATGTTGACGCAGGCGCCATTATAGGTGAACTGCAGCACCGAGGAGGTAACGGAAATGCCGCGCTCCTTCTCGATGTCCATCCAGTCCGAGACGGCGTGCTTGGCCGAGCTCTTGCCCTTGACCGAACCGGCAGTCTGGATGCTGCCGGTATAGAGCAGCAGCTTCTCGGTAAGCGTGGTCTTACCGGCGTCCGGGTGGCTGATGATCGCGAATGTGCGGCGCGACGAGATTTCATCCGACAGGCTTGCCATGCGGATCCTTTCTTGCATTGAGTGCATTACGTCGTTGTAACCGCATTATTGTAGCCGCCAAATCCCGCCATAGGGCACCTATCAGGACAAATTCATCAGTTGGGGCCTGGGTAGCCGGCCCAATCCGAATTTGTCTCTTGCGTAACTGTACATAGTGTATATATACTGTGCTTACCGGTTATATACACGTGTAGCCCAACAGCTAAAGAGCCGCTGTGGACATCATCCTATCCAATTCGAGCGACAAGCCCATCTACGAGCAGATAACCTCGCAGGTCAAAGCCCAGATCCTTTCGGGCTCACTCGCTGCGGGAGCCAAGCTCCCCAGTATCCGCGCGCTGGCGAGCGACCTGGGCGTGAGCGTCATCACCACCAAGCGCGCCTATGCCGACCTGGAGCAACTCGGTTTTATCTGCACCGTGCAGGGCAAGGGCTGTTTTGTCGCCGAGGGCAACCAAGAACTCTTGCGCGAAAACCAGCTCTGCCATATCGAAGAGCTGCTTGCGAAAGCGGCGAACCAAGCCGAAGCCCTGGGCGTCACGCGCGACAAGCTGCACGAGATGCTCGACCTTGTAGCCCCCGAAACCATGCAGTAGCCATCTGCAAGAAAGGCTATACCATGCAAAACCTTTTAGAAC
>CAJMMN010000032.1 GCA_905214525.1 uncultured bacterium | reverse complement strand
AAATCCAAGGGTTATACCCTAAGAGCAAACCACCCCTTTTAGGGGTGGTTTTGATGCCGCGACCACTTGACTCGAACGTTGCCATATCAACATTTCGTGTCGAGGATGTAATCCCGCGACCCACCACCTCAACATGGCGCGGTCGTTGTAGAATATTGCAATGATTGCTCCCACGACATGGTGCCGCGAGCACCAGATAAGGAGATTCTTGTGTCTGAGACCATTAACGGCAGCCTGAGCGTCTCGAACGACGTTATTGCCGATATTGCCGGTTATGCCGCGATGACGTGCTATGGCGTCGTCGGTATGGCTGAGCAGCTCCAAGGCGCCGGGAGCGTGCGCCTGCTTGCCGGTCAGCGCCTCCGCAAGGGCGTGCTTGTCTCCGCCGACGAGAACGGCCTTACGGTCGATCTTCACGTCGTGCTCGAGAACGGCGTCAACATGAAATCCGTCTGCCACAATCTTTCGAGCTCCGTTGCCTTCACCCTGCAGGAGATCGCCCAGATCGATCCCGCCAGCCTTAAGATCGGCATCCATATCGACGCGCTCAAGAGCCGTCTGAACTAGCATCCGAAAACGGAGATTTAAATACCCATGATTGCAAAGACCATTCGCACCTGTTTTCCGATCGCTGCGGCTGCCGTTTCCGACAAGGCCGAGGAGATCAACAAGCTCAACGTCTTTCCCGTGCCCGACGGTGACACCGGCACCAACATGTCGCTCACGCTCGCCTCGGTGACCAAGGAGCTTTCTGCCCTTCCCGCCGACGCCGACATGGAGGCCATCGCCGGCGCCATCACCCACGGCTCCCTGATGGGCGCCCGCGGCAACTCCGGCGTCATCACCTCGCAGATCTTGCGCGGCGTGGCCGAGGGCCTTGTCTCCGCCGACGAGCCCATTACGTCCGCCAACATCGCCTTCGCCTTCCGTCGTGCCGTCAAGGTTGCCTTCCAGGCCGTCCGTAAGCCCATCGAGGGTACGATCCTCACGGTGTTGCGCGATGTCTCGACCAAGGCCGACGAGTGCGAAAAGAAGAAGTTCTCGGCCGAGGACGCGCTCGACGCCATCGTCGTCGAGGCCTACCAGTCCGTCGCCCGCACGCCCGACCTGCTGCCCGTTCTGAAGGAGAACGGCGTGGTCGACTCCGGCGCCTTTGGCTTTGCTATTTTCCTTGAGAACTTTGTTGCCGCCGCTCTTGGCCGCAGCACCGTTGTCGAGGATTTCTCCGCCACGTTTGATTCCGCCTGCTCTGCCCGCGACGCGGCCCTTGGTCGTGTTGAGATCGAGGCCAACGACGACTGGGAGGGCTCGGAATTCCGCTACTGCAACGAGTTCCTCTTTAAGGCCGACGCTCCCTTTGACGAGGACGAGTGCCTCAAGTTCCTGGGTTCCATGGGCGACTGCGAGCTGCTCGTGGGTGCTTACCCCGATTACAAGATTCACGTGCACTCCAACACCCCCAACTTGGTGCTCGAGCACATGCTGCAGCTTGGTCAGATCTACGAAGTCTTTATCCATAACATGGAGATGGAGGCCCACGACCGTACTGCCAAGATCCACGAGGACCAGGAAAAGGCCGCCGAGCCCGCGAAGGCCCTGGGCTTTGTCGCCGTTGCCGCCGGTTCCGGCGAGGCAGACATCCTCAAGTCTCTCGGCGTTGACGTGATCGTCTCGGGTGGCCAGACCATGAACCCTTCGACTGCAGACCTGCTGGGCGCCGTCGACCAGGTCAACGCGACCTCGGTCATCATCCTGCCCAACAACGGCAACATCCGCATGGCCGCCGAGGCCGCTGCTTCAGCCTGCACCGACAAGAAGGTCGCCGTCGTTCCCACCAAGACCGTTCCGCAGGCCTTCTCCGCGCTGTTCGCGGTCCTACCCGATTCCGAGCTTGAGGATGCCGTCGCCGCTATGGTCGACGCCATCAGTGAGGTTCGCGATGGCGAGGTCACCCGTGCCGTGCGCGATTCCAGCGCCTCCGACGGCTCGCCGATTCACTCCGGTGACGTCATGGGTATCATTGCCGGCTCCATTGATGTGGTCGGCTCCGACGTGAAGCAGGTCACGCTCGATTGCATTAACCGTATGCAGGAGGAAGAGGAGGGCGACGCGCTGACGATTCTGGCAGGCGAGGAACTGTCCAATGAGGCCTTCCAGGAGATTGTCGATGCCATTGAGGAGGCTCAGCCCGATCTGGAGATTGACGCCCATCGTGGCGAGCAGCCGCTCTATCCCGTGATCTTCTCGATCGAGTAGGCAACTGCCCATGTCCGAACTGTGCTCCGTGCCGCGCGTCTCGGAGCGCTTTGCCCAGAGCAATGCGCTCGACGAGGATATCGCGCGACTCAAATATGTTTCGGGTAAACGTGAGGAGGCCCTTCGCCGTCTGGGAATTCGGACGGTGGGGGACCTCCTTCTCCATATCCCTCATCGATACCTGGACTTTACGCGCTCCTGGTCCATCGAGATGGCGCCCATCGGTACCGTGTGTACCATCATCGCCACGGTCGACCGTATCGTCCAAAAGCAGCCTCGTCCGCACATGCAGGTGACCGAGGTCTCACTCGTTGACGAGACGGGCGTGCTGCAGGTCGCCTTTTTCCGCCAGCCCTGGATTGCCCAGCAGCTTAAGCAGGGCGACCGCCTGGCCGTAATGGGTAAGGTCGAGTTTGCCTACGGCTTTAAGCAGATGGCCTCGCCGCACTTTGAAAAGCTTGAGGAAGGGCGCGCCGCGGGCACTATCCTGCCGGTCCATTATGTGAGTGACGGCGTGAGCCAGGCGTGGATGCGCCGCATCGTTAGCGGCGCGCTCGAGGTCGTCGGCAATCCCTTTGATCCCATTCCGGCACCGCTGCGCGCAAAGCGGAAGCTCATGAGCCATGCCCGTGCCCTTCGATCGATCCACTTTCCCTCGAGCATGGCTGAGCGCGAAATCGCGCGCGCACGGCTTGCCTACGAGGAGTGCCTCTACCTGCAGCTGGCGCTGCGCCTGCGCAACGACGGTGTCTTGGTCGAAGTCGCTCCCTACGCCCACGCCGCGGGCGAGCACCTGGCCGCGCTCAAGCAGGCCCTGCCGTTTTCGCTGAGCGACGAGCAGGAGGCCGCGTTCCAAGACATCCTGCGCGATATGTGCGATGGCGGGCGCGTGATGAACCGCCTGCTGCTGGGCGATGTCGGTACCGGTAAGACCGCCGTTGCCGCCTGCGCGCTGGCTGTGGCTGCCGATAGCGGCACACAGGCCTGCGTTATGGCGCCCACGGGCGTGCTGGCGCGTCAATATGCCGATAAGACCGGCCCCTTGCTTTCGCAGGCTGGCATGACCTGGGCGCTCCTGACGGGCGCCACGCCGGCGGCCGAGCGCGAGCGGATCCATGCGCAGCTGGAATCGGGCGAGCTCGATGTCCTCTTTGGCACCCACGCGGTGCTTTCGGATAACGTTGCGTTCAAGCATCTGTCGCTCGTGGTCATCGATGAGCAGCACCGGTTTGGCGTCGGCCAACGCAACGCCCTGCGTGCGAAGGGCCCTGGTGCCGATCTGCTCGTTATGACGGCAACGCCCATCCCACGTACGCTGGCACTTTCGGTCTACGGCGATCTGGACACGAGCATCATCCGCCATCGGCCCGTCCCTGGCGCTGGCGTGACGACACGCGTGCTCACCGAGTCGAGCCGCGACCTTGCCTATGGCGCCATCCGCGAGGCGCATGAAAAGGGTCAGCAGGCCTACGTGATTTGCCCGCTCGTGGAGCCGAGCGACTCGGCCGATGAGCTGGAGGACGTGCCCGGTATCGCCCGCGACGGCGAGGGCCGCGTGACGGTCCCCGTGCCGCTGCACGATACGGCGACCGAGCTCGATCGCCTGCGTCTGGCGTTGCCGGGTCTTGCCATCGAGCGCCTTCACGGCCGCATGCCAGCGGGGGAGAAGGACCAGGTTATCGATGCCTTCAAGCGCGGCGAGATTGACGTGCTCGTCTCGACTACGGTGGTCGAGGTGGGCGTCGACGTGACCAACGCCACCGTCATGGTCATCGAGAACGGTGAGCGCTTTGGCTTGGCGGCCCTGCACCAGCTGCGCGGCCGCGTGGGCCGCGGCAGCGTGTCGGGCACCTGCCTGGTCATGACGCACTCCAAGGGCAACGGCGGCGCTTCGGCGGCGCAAGACCGTCTCCAGTCGCTCGAAAAGACCTCGGACGGCTTTACGCTCGCCCAGATGGACCTTCGTCTGCGCCACGAGGGCGAAATCCTGGGGTACCGCCAGCATGGCGGTGTGACTCTGCGCTTTGTCGACTTGGATGCCGACGAGGAGCTGATCGAGTGGGCCCATTTGGACGCGGTCGAGCTCTTGCGGTATGCTTGCAACCTTGACTCCGTGGCGACGCGCCCCCTGCGCGATGCGGTCGCCATGCGATATCGACACATTTTTAAGGAGGTCAGCGGAGGATGAGAATCATCGGCGGCGAATGGCGCGGTCGTAAGATCGAGGAGCCCCGTGGTCGCGATGTCACCCGCCCCACGACCGATCGCGTGCGCGAGGCGTGCGCATCTATGGTCATGTCGGCATTCGACTTCGATCTGGACGAGGTCCGCGTGCTGGACGCCTTTGGCGGCTCCGGTGCCTTAGGGTTAGAGATGCTCTCACGTGGTGCCCGCTCACTCACGACGTTCGAGATCGATCGGAATGCCGCGCGGCTCATTACCAAGAATATCGAGTCGCTCTGCCGTGACCGTGCGCGTTGGCGCGTGGTAACGGGCGACATGCTGGCGAGCGCCTCGCGCGGCCGCGTGCCGGGCGGTCCCTTTGACCTGGTCCTGCTCGACCCGCCCTATGCTTTTGGCGCCGAGCCGGTCGAGGAGCTGCTGCAAAACTTAGCTCAGCAAGGCTTGCTGGTACCGGGTGCCTATGCGCTGTTCGAGCACGCTGCCGCCGATGCGGGTGCGCATCCGGCAGGCTTTGAGACCGTGCGTGAGAAGCGTTACGGCATTACCTCGGTCGACCTGCTTCGTTGGGTTGGCAACGGCGAGGATGATGGCAACGATAGCGACGCACCCACGGAGGATGCTCATGAGTGACACCATTAACCGCGTAATCGTCCCGGGCACCTTCGATCCCATCACGTTTGGCCACATCGACGTGATTCGCCGTGCCCGCCGCATCTTTCCCAGCGTGATCGTGGCCGTTGCCGAGTCGCAGGGAAAAAACGGCGTGGGCACCACCTTTATGCTCGATGAGCGCGTGGCGCTGGCACGTGATGCGCTCGGTGATATTGACGGCGTTGAGGTGCTACCCTTCACCGGCCTCTTGGTCGATTTTGCCCGCGAACAGGGAGCAGGAGCCGTGGTCAAGGGTCTGCGTGCCATGACCGACTTTGAGTACGAGCTGCAGCAGGCCGACCTTAACTACCGCCTGGATAACGAGCTGGAGTCCATCTTCGTCATGAGTGCGCCGCAGTACGGCTATATCTCGAGCTCGGTGGTTCGCCAGATTGCCTCGCTCGGTAGTGACGTCTCTAATTTTGTTCCGCCCAATGTGGTCAAGGCGCTCAAACATCGCTTTTCGTGACGTTTTTTAATGCCTGGTGGCATGTGGTAAACTAACACGATGATATGTTACCTATGAAAGGAGACCGGATGCCGGGCGAGAATTTTCCTGGCGACAGGATCGTGAGTCTTGTCGACGAGCTCGAGGGGCTCATCGAAGAGGCTAAGACGCCGTTCGGCAAGAACGCCCAGATGAAGGTTATCGATGCCGACGTCTTCTTTAACATCCTCGACGAGATCCGCATGAGCTATCCCGAGGAATGGCAGAAGTCCCGCCGTATCCTCAAGGAGCGCGAGGAGCTTATGGCTTCCGCCGCCGCTCAGGCCGATTCCATCATCGCCGATGCTCAGCAGCAGGCCCTCACCATTGCCGGTGAGCAGGAGATCGTCCGCTTAGCGCAGCAGCAGGCCGACGATATTCGCGACCGTGCCCAGCAGTATGAGCGCGAGACGCGCTATGCCGCCGAGGATTACGCCGAGCAGGTCTTTACGCACCTCGAGGAGAACCTCAAGAGCCTGACCGGCACCGTCACCCGTTGCCGTCAGCAGCTCAACGAGGGTGCCGCCCAGCAGAATGGTCAGTGGTAATGGCTGAGTTCCCGAGCGTTACCGTCGATCTTTCTGAGCAGCTCGAGTTTCCTGGTGATTCGTATCCGCTGACCGGCAAGGTCGATGTTGCCACCTACACGGTGGGCGAGAAGGAGTACCAGCTACAGGACGGCATCGACTACGACGTTGTCTTTACCAATGCCGGTACCGGTGTCTTGCTCACGGGCATGGTCCGCGCGCACGCCACCGGCGAGTGCGACCGTTGCTTGGAGCCCGCCTCGTTTGATATCGCCGGCGAGATCGAGGAGTTCTACCTCTTTGAGGAGCCCGAGGATCCCGAGGCCTACGAGGACGGCTACGAGCTCCTGGGTGAGGACCGCATCGTCGATCTGGGTGAGCCCATCAACGACGCGGTCGTCATGGACACGCCGTTTGTGGTGCTCTGCAAGCCTGATTGCCGCGGTCTGTGTCCCACTTGCGGTTGCAATCTCAACGTCGAGCAATGCGATTGTGCCGCTCAGGCAGAGGCAGAATGGGCCGCTGCCACGGAAAATCCATTTGCAGCATTGAAGAATCTCAAGCTCGATGAGTAAAACTGTGGTAGTATCGCTACTTGCGCGTAATCGCCACACTGGATAGTTCATAAGGAAGGTCACTATGCCCGTACCTAAACAAAAGCAGGGTCGTATCCGCACTCACACCCGTCGTTCCGCCAACATGAAGATCTCGGCTGCGGCTCAGTCCACGTGCCCCCGTTGCGGCGCTGTCAAGCTTCCGCACCACGTGTGCCCCAGCTGCGGTTTCTACAAGGACCGCGAGGTTATCGTTACCGAGTAACGGTATACTCTGGATGCGATGCCGTTCCAAATGGAACCACAATGGCCGGCTCAATGAGTCGGCCATTTTTGTATAAGGAGCATGTATATGAGTAACGTTCGCGTTTGTGTAGACATTGTGGGCGGAGACGAGAAACCTCAGGTTGTTCTCGATGGTATCGAGGCTGCGCTTGCCGCCGATCCCGATATCGAGGTCTTGGCAGCTGGCCCCGCTGAAATCGTCAATCCCTTTGCTGCTTCCCATGCACGTGTTGAGGCTCTTGAGGCACCCGACGTTATCGCCATGGATGACGATCCCATTCGCGCCGTGATGACCAAGCGTAAATCGTCGATCGTGCTTGCCTGCCGCGCCATCAAAAAGGGCAACGCGGACGCGTTCTTCTCCGCCGGCTCGACCGGTGCCATGACAGCTGCCGCGACCGCCTACGTCACACCGTTTAGATATATGGCCGAAGGCAAGAAGCAGCCGGTGCGTCCCTGTCTGACCAATGCGCTGCCCAATCGCGCCGGCGGTCTGACGGTGCTGTGCGATATGGGCGCCAACCCCGATGTCGAGGTCGATGACATGGTGCGTTTTGCCCAGATGGGTAGCGCCTATGCCCGCGTCGTCCTGGGCATCGAGCATCCCCGCGTGGGCCTGCTTGCCAATGGCACCGAGGACGAGAAGGGCTCCAACTTTACCAAGGCCTGCTTCCCGGCCATGAAAGCCGCCGTTCCCGGCTTTGTGGGCAACTGCGAAGGCACCGACCTCACCTCGGGCAATTTCGATGTCGTCGTTGCCGACGGCATGTCGGGCAATATTGCGCTCAAGGCCACCGAGGGCGCTGCCAAGTTTTTGCTGCAGGAGCTCAAGGGCGCCTTTATGGCCTCGCTCGGCACCAAGATCGCCGCGCTGCTCATCAAAAAGCAGATGCGCGAGATTAAGGCCAAGCTCTCTGGTGATGCCAAGGGCGGCGCGATTCTTTTGGGCCTGCGTGGCGTAGTCCTGATCGGTCACGGTGCCACCTCGGTCGAGGCTGTTAAAAACGGTACGCTCGCGGCGGCCGAAGCCGTGCGCGCGGGGCTGGTCGAGAATGTCGCCAACTCTATGGACGGTATCGTTTTATAAGAGCGAGTTAGGGCGTTGTTATGTGCCTCGCGGCGCACGTCGTGGGGTAGAATCAAAACCGTGTTTTGGTGCCGTCTGCGCGGTGCCAATCTTTTGGTATTCATGCACTATGAGAGGAAGCGCTATGGACCGCTCCGAAATCTTCGACAAGATCGCCGAGGTCGCTGCTGACGTTCTGGGCGTCGATGTTGCCGAAATTAGCGATGAGACCACCTTTGACGACCTCGATGCCAACTCGCTCGAGCGCCTGCAACTGGTTACGGCTATCGAGGACGAGTTCAATCTCGAGATCGATGACGAGACCCTGCTCTCGCTCAACTCTGTCGCCGACGCCGTCGACGCGATTGAAAACGCCAGGGAGGCTTAGGTCTTGGCTTTGTCTGAACGACTTACGCGTGCCCAGGAAATCCTGGGCCACGAGTTCAATAATAAGGTGCTGCTGCGCGCGGCGCTTACGCATCCCTCGGCAGTCGAGGGCCAGCCGGTTTCTGCCAGCTATGAGCGCCTTGAATTCTTGGGCGATTCCATTTTGGGCGCTGTGGTCGCACGCTCCCTGTTTGAGTCCTATCCGGAGTTTGACGAGGGCAAGCTCACGCGCCTGAAGGTGTCGCTTGTCTCGGGCGCTACGCTGTCCGAGGTGTCGCACGAGCTGGGTATCGACGACATCATCATCTTTGGTGCCTCCGAGACCGGTACCGGCGCGCGTGGCCTGCACTCGGCGCTCGAGAACGTCTATGAGTCGCTCGTGGGCGCGCTGTATCTGGATGCTGGCTGGGATGCGGCGGCGGAGTTTATCCACCGTACGCTTAAGCCCCATTTGGCCTCTGAGCGTGCCGAGCATCCTGCGAACCCCAAGTCGTTCTTGCAGGAGTGCGTGCAGGCAGACGGCCATGAGCCTCCCGCGTATAAGCTCGTTGGCTCCGAGGGCCCGGCGCATGCGCCCACCTTTACCGCCGTGGTGTTGATCGATGGTATTCGCCAGGGTCGCGGCTCCGGCTCCTCAAAGAAGGAAGCCGAGGGAGCCGCTGCACTCGAGGCACTTGACCGCATGGGCTACACCACCAACGGCGTGATTCTCAACAAGAAGCCTGTTTAAGCGAGGAACCGTGTATCTCAAGTCCCTCACGCTCAAAGGGTTCAAGTCGTTTGCCGACCGCGCCCATATGACGTTTGAGCCGGGCCTGACCGTCATCGTCGGTCCCAACGGCTCGGGAAAATCGAACATCTCTGACTCGATTCTGTGGGTCCTGGGCGAGCAGAGCGCCAAGCAGCTGCGCGGCCAGGCCATGGAGGATGTCATCTTCTCGGGCTCGTCAGCGCGCAAGCCGGTGGGTGTCGTCGAGGTCACGCTGGTGCTCGATAACTCGGACCATATGCTGCCCGTCGACTTTGACGAGGTCGCCATCACCCGTCGTATGTATCGCTCGGGCGAAAGCGAGTACCTCATCAACTCGAGCCCGTGCCGCCTGATGGACATTCAGGACATCCTGCACGATTCGGGCCTGGGTAAGGATACGCATTCCATCATCAGCCAGGGCAAGCTCGACGCCATTTTGCAGAGCCGCCCCGAGGAGCGCCGTGCCCTCATCGAGGAGGCCGCCGGCATCTCCAAGCACAAACGCCGCAAGGAGCGTGCGCTCAAAAAGATTAAATCGATGGACGAGCACTTGACCCGTGCCCGCGACATCAATAAGGAAATCGCCCGTCAGCTGCGGCCGCTGGAGCGTCAGGTCGATCGCGCGCGCAAGTACAAAGAGCTGTCCTCGCGCGCGAACGAACTTACGCAGATGCTGGCCGTCGACGAGCTTCGTTCGCTGCAGTCGCAGTGGAACGACTTGGAGAGCCGCTCCAAGGAAGGCGCCGCCGAGCTGGAGCTTGCGCAGTACCGCATGGGCGAAAAGGAGCGCGAGCTCGAGAAGCTCCAGGTTATGCTCGAGGAAAAGGGCCTGTTTGTGGGCGACCTGGGCGAGCAGCGCCGCCATATGCAAGACGTGGTCGGCCGCATTAACTCCGATATGCGCCTGCTCGAGGAAAAGGGCCACAACATGGTGTCGCGCCTGTCCGACATGCGTGGCCAGATCTCGAGCTCCGAGCATCAGCGTCGTCGCGTGGTCGAGGAGCTCGAGGACGCGCGTGCACAGCTTGAGGAAGTGACCGGCGCGCACATGCAGGCCCAGGAGGACGTTGACGCCGCTGGTCCTGCCGCCGCTGAGCTCCACGAGCGGCGCGTGGCGCTCGACAATCAGATTTCGCAGCTTACGCGTGAGCAACGCGATGTGCAGCGTGTGGCCGATAACGCGGCGCTCGAACTCGCCAAGGTGAAGGACTCGCTGAGCAACGCCGAGGTCGAGGACAACATGTACGCCTCGCGCCTGGAGCAGATTGATGAACAGCTCGAGGAGGTTACAGCATCGCTTGATAGCCGTCGCGACCGTGCTGAGGAGCTTGAGAGTGCCCTTGAGGCGGCTCGTCAGGCCCAGAACGATGCGCGCGAGGCCACCGAGACGGCACGCGCTGCCCTCAAGGACCTGCGTAATCGCGAGAGCGAAGCGCGCAACAAGCTGTCCGAGGTTCGCTCGGAGCTTGCCAGCCAAAAGAAGCTCGATGCCCGCATGGCAGACAGCTCGCCGCTGGTGAGCCGTCTGGTGGGCGCGCTGGGCGACGATGTCTCAGGCCGTCTGGGCGACGTGCTCGAGGCTCCTCGTGAGCTTGAGGGCCTGGTCGAGCAGCTGCTTGCCGGCGATATCGATGCCCTACTGTTTGATGACGCCGCTACGCTTGAGCGTGCCGGTCGTGCTGCTCTGGACCAAAAGAAGGCCTCGGGCGAGGCGCTGCTGATGGCGCGCGGCGTGAGTGGCTCTGCTGCCGCCGAGGGCGCTGCCGGTACGCGTCTGGTCGATCGTCTGTCCGTGCGCTCCGGTTATGGCCCGGTTGTCGAGGCCCTTCTCGGCGGCTATTACGTGGTCGATGACTTGGCTGCCGCGTTGGCTGCCCCTGTCGTTGACGGTGTGACTTACGTGACCCCCGATGGCGCCCGCGTCGCCTGCGGCGGCCTGGTGCGTGTGGGCCTCGATGCTGGCGAGGCGTCGGGTGCCTTGGAGCGCAAGCGTCGCATTCGCGAGCTGGAGGGCCTGGAGCCCGATCTAGCTGCTGTGTTTGAGCATGTGTCGGATCAGGTCGTCGAGGCCAATGCGGCCGTTGAGGAGGCGCGTGCCGCCGAGGGCGATGCCGCCGGCGAGATCGCCCGTCTTGAGGGCGAGCGCCGCTCGCTGCTCTCCGAGATTGGCCGCCTGGAGCAAAGCGCCTACAACGCCGAGGTCGAGCGCGTGCGCATCTCCAAGCGCCGCGAGCAGGCCGCCGAGGCCGTTCGCGCTGCGCGCCCGCGCGTTGACGAACTCACCCGTTCGCGCGACGAGGCCCGCGCGCAGGCAGGCGACCTGGGTCTCCAGATTGCCGAAGCCAACGACGAGCTCGATCGCGTGCGTCGTGACGATTCCGAGGCAGCCGGCAAGCTCGCCGATGCCAAGGTCCGCCTGGCTCAGACGAGCGAGCGTCTGCGTTCGCTGAAGGGCTGTGTGCCCGACTTGGAGCATCGACTCGAGGGCATCGACCGCCGTATCCGCGGAACACGCCAGGCCTCGCGCTCACTCGAGCTGCTGCGCCTGCGTGTCGACCCCATGCACGAGCGCTATTCGGCCCTGCTGGATCGCGCATCGGATTGGGCCGCGCGTCTGCGTGATCAGGCTTCGCTCGAGGAGGCGGACTCGGCCTCGCTCAAGAAGACCATCGAAGACGCCAAGGCCGAGGTCTCCCGCGCCAAGGAGCGGGTCGATGCCGCCACGGCGACGCAAAACGAGTTCAAGGTTTCCCGCGGCAAGCTCGAGGTGCAGGTGGAGGCGGCCATCAAGGCCATTACCGCCGATGGCACTACGGTGCTCGAGGAAGCGCTCATGCTTCCTGCTCCCACCGACCGCGACGCCGCCGAGCGCGAGCTCAACCAGCTCGTGCGCCAGATTAACAACCTGGGCCCTGTGAACCAGGTTGCCATGGAGGAGTACGAGCAGCTCAAGCGCCGCGCCGATTACATCGAGGAGCAGCTGGCCGATCTGGAGAGCGCGCGCAAGGCGCTCACCAAGATCACAGTGGCCATTGATCGCAAGATGCGCAAGGCGTTTCTGGTGACGTTTGAGAAGGTCGATGCGAACTTCCGTGAGATCTTCGCCATGCTGTTCCCGGGTGGCCAGGCTCATCTTGAGATGACCGATCCCGAGCATCCTGCCGAGACGGGCATTGAGGTTGTGGCGCAGCCGCGCGGCAAGCGCATTACTAAGATGATGCTCATGTCGGGTGGCGAGAAGAGTCTGACGGCGCTCGCCCTGCTCTTTGCCGTGTACCGCACGCGCACGGTGCCGTTCTATGTGCTGGACGAGGTCGAGGCGGCGCTTGATGACGCCAACCTGTCCAAGCTCATCGGAGCCCTCGATGTGCTGCGTTCCGATACACAGCTCTTGGTCATTTCGCATCAGCGCCGTACTATGGAGGACGCTGACGTTCTCTATGGCGTCTCGATGCAAGCCGACGGCGTCAGCCGCGTCGTCTCGCAAAAACTCGATCGCGAAACCGGAAAGGTCGTGAATGCATAATGGGATTCTTTGACGCTCTCTCGCGCGGACTTGAGCGCAGCCGCGAGGCCCTCAACGAGGTCTTCTACTTTGGTGGCGAGGTCGACGAGGACTTTTGGGAGGACCTTGAGGACACCCTCGTCATGGGTGACATGGGTGCCGAGGTCGCTATTCAGGTCTCCGATGACCTGCGCGATGCTGCTGCCAAGAAGAACCTTAAGACCGCCCCGCAGCTTCGCCGCGCTCTGGCCGAGCAGCTCGAGGGCCATTTTGTGCCTGTTGAGCGTGATCCGTTTTCCGATACGCCGAGCTGCGTGCTGTTTGTGGGCATCAACGGCGCCGGCAAGACCACAACGGTCGGCAAGATTGCGAGCGCCATGGCTGCCCGCGGCAAGAACGTGGTGATCGGTTCTGCCGATACCTTCCGCGCCGCCGCCATCGAGCAGCTCGATGTGTGGGGTCAGCGCGCCGGCGTCCCCGTCATCAAGCGCGATCGCGGTTCCGACCCGGCGAGCGTGTGCTACGACGTGCTCGATGAGGCCGATAAGCGCGGCAGCGACCTGGTGCTGATCGACACCGCCGGTCGTCTGCACACAAGCCCCGAACTCATGCGCGAGCTTGCCAAGGTGGTTAACGTGACGCGTAAGCGCGCCGCCAATATGGCCGCCGGCCCCATGCCCGTCTCGGTCGTGCTCGTGATCGATGCCGCCACCGGCCAGAACGGTCTGAACCAGGCGCTCGAGTTTAACGAGGCGCTGGGCCTGGACGGTATTATCATGACCAAGCTCGACGGCACGGCAAAAGGCGGTATCGCCATGGCCGTGGCTGAGAAGCTCAAGCTCCCGATCCTGCGCGTGGGCGTGGGCGAGCAGGTCGATGACCTGCAGGAGTTCAATGCCAAAGATTTCTGCCGCGCCCTGGTGGGCGAGTCCAATTAAGGAGTAACCAGTGTTTGATTCTCTGAGCGATCGCCTCAACGACACATTTGACCGCCTGCGCGGCAAGGGTAAGCTGACCGAGGCCGATATCACCTCGGCCATGCGCGACATTCGCATGGCGCTGCTCGAGGCCGACGTTAACTTTAAGGTCGTCAAGGAGTTCGTTGCTAAGACCAAGGAGCGCTGCATGACCGCCGAGGTCATGGAGTCGCTGTCGCCGGCGCAAAACGTCGTCAAGATCGTGCTCGACGAGCTCACCGAGATGCTTGGCTCAACCGAGAGCAAGCTCGTTTTTAGCAACCGCATTCCTAATGTCATCATGCTCGTGGGCCTGCAGGGCTCCGGTAAGACCACGGCTGCCGTAAAGCTTGCCTACCTGCTCAAGAAGCAGGGCCGCTCGCCGCTGCTCGCCGCGTGCGACGTCTACCGTCCCGCTGCTGCCGACCAGCTTGCCACGCTCGGTGGCGAGATCGGCGTGCCGGTCTTCCGCGGTGACGGCGAGCACCCGGTCGACATCGCCAAAGGCGCCATCCAGGAGGCCGTCGACCACCTGCGTGACGTGGTCATCGTCGATACCGCCGGCCGCCTGCAGATCGACGAGCAGATGATGCAGGAGGCCGTCGACATCAAGAAGGCCGTCAAGCCCGACCAGGTGCTGATGGTCGTCGACGCCATGACCGGCCAGGATATCGTCAACGTGGTCTCGACGTTTGCTGAGCGCACCGACTTTGATGGTGTGATTATCTCCAAGCTCGACGGTGACGCCCGTGGCGGTGGCGCGCTTTCGGTGCGTCAGGTGACCGGCAAGCCCATCAAGTTTGTGAGCATGGGCGAGAAACCCGATTCGCTTGAGCCGTTCTATCCCGATCGCATGGCCAAGCGAATCTTGGGCATGGGCGACGTTGTCGGCATCATCGAGAAGGCCCAGGAGGCCGCCGATGCCGAACAGCTCGAGGCTGCCGAGCGCATGCTGCGCGAGGGCTTTACCATGAACGACATGCTCGACCAGATGAAAGCCGTCAAAAAGATGGGCGGCATGAAGGGTATCCTGGGCATGCTCCCCGGTGGCCAGCGCGCGCTCAACCAGATGGGCGGTAACCTGGACGAGGGCATCTTCGACAAGAACGAGGCCATCATCATGTCGATGACCAAGGAGGAGCGTCTGCGTCCCTCCATCATCAACGGCCAGCGTCGCGCGCGTATCGCCAAGGGCGCCGGTGTGACCCCCACCGAGGTCAATAGCCTTATGAAGCAGTGGGGCGAGATGAACAAGATGATGGGCCGCATGCGCACGATGGCCAATCAGGCACAGGCCGGCGGCAAGAAGGGCAAAAAGGGCAAGAAGGGCAAGAAGATGCGCATGCCCAATATTCCCGGTCTGGATGCCATGGGCTTGGGCGGCATGGGCGGCCTGGGAACGGGTGGTCCTAAGTCCGATATGGACCTGCTGCGCCAGATGGAAGCGCAGATGCGCAATAAGAAATAGGGCTGTAATTCCAGCTTGATATGGCAAAGGCCACTCGGAAGCTACCGGGTGGCCTTTGTTGTTGGCTTTGATAGTTGGGCTGCGTTCAGCGTCGCGCCCCGAGCTCGCGGTGCCGTGCCGTTAGTGGCAGCCGCAGCCCTCGTGGCCCTCGTGCTCGTGATGGCCGTGGCAGCTGCAGGACTCGCCATGTTCGTGGGCGTGGTCGTGGTCATGGCCGTGGCAGCCGCACGTGGCCTCGCCGTTCTGTGCGAGCGTTCCGGCGATAAGGGCCTTGACGCAAGCGTCGCAGCTGCCTTGGGCACCTGCGTATACCGTGATGCCGGCTTGGGCAAGCGCGTTGATAGCGCCACCGCCGATGCCGCCGCAGATGAGCGTGTCCACGCCGCCGTTGGCGAGCAGGCCCGCAAGGGCACCGTGGCCGGTGCCGCCGGTGCCCACGACCTGCTCGTTGAGCACCTTGCCGTCCTGAATGTCGTAGATCTTGAACTGCTCACTGCGGCCAAAGTGCATAAAGATGTTGCCGTTGTCATACGTGGTTGCCACTCTCATGGTACCGATCTCCTTTGCTGGCCATACGGCCGTCGTTGTGGTGATGGGGGAGTACGCGATATTGCCGCCTTCGATGATGAGCGCCCGACCATTGACCAACGCGTTTGCCACCTTGCGATGCGCTCGGCTGCAAATAGCCGCCACCGTGGCACGGGCAATGCCCATGTGCTGTGCGGCTGCCTCTTGGTTAAGGCCTTCCATGTCGCACAGCCGCAGGACTTCGAGCTCGTCGACCGTCATATCGATGGCGTTTCCGCTGGCAAGGCCGTCGGGGGTGAAGCCGCGGTATTCGGGGATGATCCCGACGCGGCGCAGTTTCTCGCGTCTTCCTGCCATGTGCACTCCTTATCTGACATATGTCAACAATAGAATAACGCGTGTGCTCCGCAGAGCAAGGTATTTTTGGCATATGTCAGAAAATGAGGGCTTATGTTTGGGCTGTGGGGCCGCATGCGCCTGGGCTACAATGAATCTCGCTTATAGGCGACTGACAGGAGGGTCAATGAGCAAGGCTGATCAACAGTTTGTAACCATGTGCCGCGATATTCTGGACCATGGCACCACCACCGAGGGCCAAAAGGTCCGCCCGGTGTGGGAGGATGGCACCCCTGCCTATACCATTAAAAACTTTGGTGTCACGGCACGCTATGACCTGCGTGAGGAGTTTCCGGCGCTTACCCTGCGTCGTACGGCCCTCAAATCTGCCATGGATGAGATCCTATGGATCTATCAAAAGAAGTCCAATAACGTGCATGATCTCAACAGTCATATTTGGGATGAGTGGGCCGACGAGACCGGCTCCATCGGCAAGGCCTACGGGTATCAGATTGGGCAGAAGAGCCATTATGCCGAGGGCGACTTTGACCAGATGGATCGCGTGCTGTACGACCTTAAGAACACTCCGTACAGCCGCCGCATTATGACGAATACCTACGTGTTTAGCGACCTGTCCGAGATGCACCTGTATCCGTGCGCCTACAGCGTGACGTATAACGTGACGCAGCGCCCGCAGGATGACAAACCGACGCTCAACATGATTCTCAACCAGCGTAGCCAGGACATTTTGGCTGCGAACAACTGGAATGTGTGCCAGTACGCCATTTTGCTGATGATGGTTGCGCAGTCGGTCGATATGATCGCTGGCGAGCTGCTGCATGTGATTGCCGATGCCCACATTTACGACCGTCATGTCGATATTGTCCGCGAGCTTATCGAGCGTCCGCAGTTTGCCGCGCCCAAGGTAACGCTCAACCCCGATGTGCATGACTTCTATGCGTTTACGACCGATGATCTGATTGTCGAGGGCTATGAGCACGGCCCGCAGGTCAAGAACATCCCCATTGCGGTGTAGGTGACGCGCATGACGTGTAAGCTTTCTGCCATTGTCGCCGTGTGCGATGACTGGGGTATTGGGTGCGAGGGCGACATGGTCGTGTCCAATCGTGCCGACATGCGTCATTTTGTGGCATGCACCAAGGGTTGCCCGGTCATTATGGGTCGCAAGACGCTGTTGAGTTTTCCCGGCGGACGACCGCTCAAGAATCGCCGCAATATCGTGCTCACCCGCGACGAGAGCTTTGCTGCCGAGGGCGTCGACGTGGTGCATAGCGTTGACGAAGCGCTCGCCGCCGTGGCCTATGAACCCGTTGCGTGGGTGATCGGCGGTGGCGAGGTGTATCGTCAGTTTTTGCCGTACTGCGTGGAGGCCGAGGTCACGCATAACCACTGCGTCCATCCCGTGGACACGTGCTTTCCCGACTTGGACGCCGATCCCGCGTGGGAGATTGCACGGCGTGGCGGTGCTGCCACGATTGCCCCAGGCGAGGGCGACGAGGGTGTCGATTATGAGTTCGTGACGTATCGTCGCGTTGATGCGTAAATCGTCTGGCGTGAACGGTATCATCGGGTTGATTGAATGCATGGGGCGGCGCTTAGCGTCGCCTCGTTTGGTATAGATGTGCTGTAAAGAAGGGTGCGGGCTGGCTGCTATGACTGATGCCGTTGAGGTGCTGCGAATCGATTCGCTCGAGGACGAGCGGCTCGATGCCTACGTGCGACTGACCGAGCGTGAGCTTCGTTGCGTGCTGGAGCCGCAGAAGGGCATCTTTATCGCCGAGAGTGCCAAGGTTATTGAGCGCGCGGTGCGTGCCGGATACCAGCCGGTGAGCTTTCTTTTGGGCGAACGCTGGCTCGACCAGATGATGCCGCTGTTTGAGCGCCTGGTTGTGCGCGAGGGCGCGGGTCCGGTTCCCGTGTTCGTGGCCTCGATGGAGCTCATGGAGCAGCTGACGGGCTTTAACGTGACGCGCGGTGCGCTCGCGGCGTTCCGTCGCCCGCGACAGATTCCGGTTGATGAGTTCTTGGGCGGCGTCGTCGAGGCGGCGGGGGAGCGCCCGGTGCGCCTGTGCGTGCTCGAGGGCATTGTCGACCACACCAACGTCGGTGCGATTTTCCGCTCGGCGGCTGCGCTGAACGTCGACGGTATTTTGGTGAGCCCCACTTGCTGTGACCCGCTGTACCGTCGCTCGGCCCGCGTGAGCATGGGCACGGTGTTCCAGGTGCCCTGGACGCGCATTGGCAGCGAGGTGCGCGTATGGCCGCATGATGGGCTGGCGGCGCTGCACGATGCCGGCTTTTCGTGTGCTGCTATGGCGTTGACGGATGATTCGGTGTCGCTGGACGATCCCGCGCTCCAGGAGATTGACCGCCTGGCAATCTTTATGGGCACCGAGGGTGCTGGCTTGGGCGCCAAGACCATTGCAGGCTGCGACCGCGCCGTGCGTATTCCGATGGCGCATGGGGTCGATTCACTCAACGTGGCCGCGGCAAGTGCTGTTGCCTTTTGGCAGCTGTGCCCGCATGTGAGCAACGAGTACCACTACCAGCCGGGTCTGTATCACTAGGCAGATAGTTCGCACCGGGCTCTGGTTCGGGGCGTTTCGGCCGACGTCGGTCGGTGCTAAGCTGGTATTGGCTTTGGTCTTAAATTGCCGTTTTGTTGTTTGACGTACGCTGGTGGGGAGGGCGTGTGGCTAAGAAATCTACGGCTATCGATGTAACGCAGGGCGTTATTTGGCAGCAGCTGCTGTCGCTGTGCGTCCCTATCTTCTTTAGTTCGTTCTTTCAGCAGGCATACACGCTTATCGGTACCTATATCGTCGGTCAGTTTGGCGGCAAGCTAGCGCTGGGTGGCATTCAGGCCACGATGGTGCTTACGGAGCTCTGCATTGGTTTTTGCGTCGGTGTTGGTGCTGGCTGTGCCGTTATTACCGGCCAGTTTTTTGGTCAGCACGATGACGAGCGCTTGAGCCGATCGGTCCATACGGCCATGACGCTCGCGCTGGTGGGCGGCATTGTCATTTCCATTCTGGGCATGGTGTTTGTCGAGCCGATGCTTGTGTTGATGAATACGCCGCATGAGCTGCTGGCCGAGGGTGTGGCGTATGCCCGTTGCTACTTTGCCGCCATGTTTGCGGCGCTGCTGCTCAATATGGGGACGGCGTTGTTGCGCGCCGTGGGCGACACGCGCGGTCCGGCGGTCATTATCGCCTCCGGCTGCTTCGTCAACGTTGCGCTCGACATTCTCTTTGTCGCCGTGCTGCACATGGAAGCGCTGGGCTGCGGCATCGCGGTGGCGCTGACTATCTGCACCAATGCCACGATGATTGTGATCCGCATGATGCGCGCTCCGGGGGCGTGGCGGTTGTCGCTATCCAAACTCGGTATCGATCGCGGCATTTGCAAGAGCATGCTTTCGTGCGGTTTGCCGCTGGGCGTTCAGTCTGCGGCGTATTCGATCTCCAACGTTTTGATTCAGGTGTCGGTCAACTCGTTTGGAGCCGATGTCACGACCGCTTGGGGTCTTTCCGGTCGCCTGGACGGCATTATCTGGATGGTGACCGAGGCGCTTGGTGTGTCGATTACTACGTTCTCGGCGCAGAACTTTGGTGCGCGCAATTACGATCGCATGCGAAAGGGATACCACACGTCGCTCGTGCTTTCATTTGTGCTTATCGGTGGCCTGTCTGCCGTGCTGCTGGTATTCTCGGGCCCGCTTTCGCGTCTGTTTATCGACGATGCCGCAATTTCGGCCTACACCACGACGATTCTTCATTTCATCGCGCCGTTCTACGCGATCTTCTCGATTATCGAAAACGCGTCCGGCTCCATCCGCGGCGCTGGCGTGAGCTTCCAGCCTATGATGCTCACGATATTCGGCACGGTCGTGCTCCGCGTGGCGTGGGTGTTCGCGATTATGCCGCTCGACCCCTCGCTCGAGCATCTGCTGCTGGTCTACCCCGTAACCTGGGTAATCACCGCCACGATGTTCACCGTCTACCATCACAGCGGCAACTGGCTAGGCCGCGCCACTGCCTAGCCATTGGGGACGTCCGCAATGGCTAGTATTCGATGCCTTGGCGGGCTAGGAGGCCTTCGTCGAAGTAGTGTTTGACGGGGCGCATTTCGGTTACTAGGTCGGCAAGGTCGGCGAGGGGCAGCAAGCCGCGGCCGGTGAGCACGAGCTCCGTGGTGGTCGGCTTCATCGCGATCAACGCTTCGACATCTTCGCGCGTCACAAAGCCCCGTCGCATGGCTTCTCCCAGTTCATCCAAGATCAGCACGTTGACTTGGCTAATCTGCTCGCGCGCCAGCTCCATGATCTGTGCGGCACAGGCTTCGGGCGTGTCGCGGTCGGCTTGTACGATGCGTAGCCCCAATCGAGGTGCTGCGTCATGTTCGGCGCAGTGCAGCTTCTTGGCAAACTGAAGCATGAGCACGTTAAGCCCATAGCCCGTGGCGCGCAGCGCGAGCCCCAGCGCAGCCGTCGTCTTGCCCTTGCCGTCGCCCGTGTAGATCTGAACCTTGCCGACTTCCAGTGATGCCATCTCTGTCCTTTCGTGCCCGGCGTCGGTTTATCGCCGTCCGGGTTGGGTATTCTAGAAAACATTATCAACCCCAGTAGATGGAGTTCAAGCAGATGGAGATGGATGACAACAAACGTAGACGGAATATGATCCTCTACGTGCTCATCGCCTTCGTCGTCTACCTCGTGCTCTCGACCGTTCTGTTCCCCAACATCGGTCACACGCAGCAGATTACGAAGACCGATTACTCGACGTTTGTCAAAGCGCTCGATAAGAAGAGTGTCGACAAGGTCGAGTACAACACGGACGATTACACGATTTACTACACCAAGAAGGGCGAGGACGAGAACATCGCCTACAAGACGACCGGTGTGCCGAACGATGCGGGCTTTACCGATCGCGTGCTTGAATCCGGTGCGGCCCTGGAATCGGTCGTTCCCGATAAAAACTCGGGTCTGATGACCTACTACCTGCTCACCCTCATTCTTCCCATGGCGATTTTCTTCCTGATTGGCTGGTGGCTCAACCGCCGCATGAAGAAGGCCATGGGTGATGACGGTCCCTCGATGAACTTTGGCGGCGGTGGTTTTGGCGGCGGTGGACTGGGCAAGTCCGGTGCTCGCGTGATCGCCTCCAAGGATGTGGGCGTGACCTTTAAGGATGTCGCTGGCCAGGAAGAGGCCAAGGAGTCCCTCAAGGAGGTCGTCGACTTTCTGGAGAAGCCGCAGCGCTACGAGGAGATCGGCGCCAAGCTGCCGCGCGGTGCCCTCCTTGTCGGCCCTCCGGGTACGGGTAAGACCCTGCTTGCCAAGGCCGTTGCCGGCGAGGCGGGCGTTCCGTTCTTTAGTATTTCTGGTTCTGAGTTCGTCGAGATGTTCGTCGGCCGTGGCGCCGCTAAGGTTCGCGATCTGTTTAAGCAGGCCAAGGAAAAGGCCCCGTGCATCGTCTTTATCGATGAGATCGATACCATCGGCAAGAAGCGCGATGGCGGCGGCTTTAGTGGCAACGACGAGCGCGAGCAGACGCTCAACCAGCTGCTGACCGAGATGGACGGCTTTGATAACCACAAGGGTATTGTCGTTCTCGCTGCCACCAACCGTCCCGATAGCCTTGACCCGGCCCTGCTGCGCCCCGGCCGCTTTGACCGCCGTATTCCCGTTGAGCTGCCCGACCTGACCGGACGTAAGAACATTCTTGAGCTCCATGCCAAGAGCGTGAAGACGCAGCCGCCGATCGACCTGACCGCGATTGCCCGCGCCACGCCCGGTGCCTCGGGCGCCGACCTTGCCAACATCATCAACGAGGGCGCCCTGCGTGCCGTCCGCGAGGGTCGCAAGCGCGCCACTCAGGACGATTTTGAGGAGTCGGTGGAGGTTGTCATCGCCGGTCAGCAGCGCAAGTCCACGGTGCTGTCCGATCACGAGAAGCAGGTTGTTTCTTACCACGAGATCGGCCATGCCATCGTTGCCGCCCGCCAGAAGGGCTCTGCGCCGGTTACGAAGATCACCATCGTGCCGCGCACGAGCGGCGCTCTGGGCTACACCGTGCAGGTCGAGGAGGACGAGCGCTTCCTGACCACGCGCCAGGAGGTTCTGGACAAGCTCGCCGTCTACTGCGGCGGACGTGCTGCCGAGGAGCTCATCTTTGGCGAGATGACGACCGGTGCGGCCAACGACATCGAGCAGGCCACTAAGCTCGCCCGTAACATGGTGACGCGCTTTGGTATGTCCGAAGAGTTTGGCATGATGGCGCTCGGTACCGTGCAGAACGCGTATCTCAATCAGGACACGTCGCTCACCTGTGCCCCCGGTACGGCCGAGCGCGTGGACGCGATTGTCGCCAAGCTGATTGAGGATGCGCACGATCGTGCCCTGCAGATCCTCAAGGAGAACAAGTTTAAGCTCCACGAGCTGGCTCGTTATCTGTACAAGAAGGAGACGATTACGGGCGAGGAGTTCATGAATCTCCTTACGCGCGAGAATCCGCTGATGCCAAAGCAGCAGTAACACTAGTTGCGCTGTGTCAATCGCCCCATTTGAGTGTCCATCTCAAATGGGGCGATTTTGCGTGAGGAGAGTTGTTATATGAAGATCGTGGTGAGTGCCTGCTTGATGGGCGAGAGCTGCAAGTATAACGGGCTCGATAACTACCATCGCGAGCTGGTCGAGGCTTGCGAGCGCACGGGGACCGAGGTCCTGTTGGTATGCCCCGAGGTCTTTGGCGGCCTTCCCACACCGCGCAAGCCGTCCGAGATTGTGAACGGCGAGGTCCGTACCTGCGAGGGCATCTCGGTCGATCGCGAGTTTCGCCTGGGTGCCCAACGTGCGCTCGATATGTGCGAACAGGCGGGCGGCCCGTCCGAGATCGCTGCGTGCGTCTTGCAGGACCGTAGCCCCTCGTGCGGTGCGAGTCGCGTCTACGATGGCACCTTTAGCGGTACGCTCACCGCGGGCAACGGTGTTTTTGTCGATCTGCTGCTGCGTCACGGGTACCGTGTGATTCCGGCTAGCGAGTTCGATCCCAGCATGCTGGAACATTGTCCATAGCATTCGAACCCAACACTTCCTCACGGGTGACCGTTTTGGCATCATCCGTGAAGTTGATATTGAGTACGACCCGGTCATCAAAGACGTAGACCGAGTTGACAGGCGCCGTACCCAGGCAGCCCCTCCCCGCGGCCCTCGCGCAGGAACGCGCACACGGCCTTCCCGTCTCTTGCGCCCCTCCTGGAACTGTCCACATCAGTGTAGCCAATTCAGTCCGCCAAGGGCTGAAGCCCGGACAACGCGGCGATGGAGGGCTTCTTCGGCCTGCTCAAGAAGGAGTTCTGGCACGGCAGGGACTGGTCGGACTGGACCCCCGCCCGCTTCATCGAGGAGCTCGGGGGCTGGATCGGTCGATACAATACGGAGAGGCGCAGCGATGCGCTCGGTGGCCGCACGCCGGCCGAGTTCCGCTCCGCGCTGGGAAGGGCCGCGTAACGGTCCAAGAAATCGTCCGCGGTCCCCATTCTTGCCCCTTTGGGACAGCTTCTTGTTGGGGCGTGCCTGCCCCTAACCCTGCTAGGAACGAGTACAGCAAACTGGAATTTTCAAATTAGTCTTTGCAAATTACCTTTGAACCTTCACCATCAATTACAATTCCCTGACGGTTGTTAATTGGGCAT
>CAJMMN010000031.1 GCA_905214525.1 uncultured bacterium | reverse complement strand
GCCACGCAGGAGCTGGAAGCAGCCGGGTCTGCGGACGCTGCCGGGGAGAGCCAGCCTGACCCGGACGCAGCCTTTACCCTGAGCGAGGCAGAGGAGGACTCTGCCCAGACCCCTGCCCAGACCAAGGAGGGCAAGGACATCACCGAGGAAGAGAAAGAGGAAGATGCCCCCAAGAAGGATGTGGTGTACGAGTACGCCCCGGCAGACCCGGAGCCGGAGCAGCAGGCCACGAAACCCACCCTCAGCACCTCTGCAGACCCTACGGCAGAGACCCGGGAGGCCACTCAGGCCAACGCCCCTGCGGCGGCTCCCACCACCCCCACTGCCCCTGCGGCTGATCCTCCGGCAGAGGGCAGCGCCGAAAACCCCACCCAAAACGTCATCAATGTCGTCAATAACTGGGTGGACAAAGCGGCCAAGGAACTCAAGATCCGGCTCAGTAATGTGAATATTAAGGCGTCGAATAGGAAATATCAAGCTGCAATGGACGTCTCCGGCGGCGGAACGACAAAAATTGAGCTGGACGGCCAGAATGCTTTGGACAGTTCGAGTTCCGAGCGGGCAGGACTGCACAAGCAGGTACCGGGAAAGCTGATCATCACAGACGAGACCGATGACAGGGGAAATAAGATCACCGCCACCAAATCAGGTACCTCCGGCAGTCTGACCGCAAAAGGTGGAGGCTCAAACGGTTCGGCAGGCATCGGAGGAAGTACAGGCGAAAGCACAGGAAACATTATCATAGAGGGCTATGCAACCGTTGACGCAACAGGCGGCGGGGTCGCTGCAGGCATCGGCGGTGGTGGAGCCGACAATGGTTTTTCCGGAAGTGCATATAATATCACCATCCAGGGGCATTCCAAGGTGACGGCATCGGCTTATGATGGTGCTGCCATCGGCAGCGGCAGTGCCTATGGGGGTGATTACGGTGGCTCGGCAACGGGCATCGTGATCCGTGACCATGCAACGGTCGTTGCAAAGAGTACTGGTGTCTATGGGGCCAGTGGATATGGAGCCGCCATTGGCGCTGCCGGACACGGTGGAAAGAACACCGAGGCAGAGGTGACCATTGGCACGCCCGGGGCTACCACAGAGGATGAAGATGTCAATATCATAGCAACCGGGTTCTACGGCTCTGCCATTGGCAATGGCGCAAAAGATACCAAGGTCACCATTCAGGGCCATGCGACCATCCAGACGGCAAGCGCAAGCAATTCCAGTGCAATCGGAAGTAAAAACGGAAATGTAACAGTCAATATAAAAGACAATGCCTCAATCGATACAGCTACGGGAGGAGTAAACTCCGGCATCGGCGGCGGCCGTATTAACAGCAATTCGGGCAGAACCGTTAAAGTAACCATTGACGGCGGAAAGAACGGAAATGTTAGACTCGGCGAGAACAGTGCAATAGTTGGAGAGTCTGGTGCAATTTCCGCTACTGAGGTCAACATCAGCAACAATGTGCTGCTTAAAATGAAACAATGGGCATCGACGAATGGTCAGTATATTGGTCAGTATATCAGTGTGAACGGTACCGAGGCTGAGGTAGGCAAAAGAAGTAACCCCACAGCAGGGGGTCTTGTAAATACTATTGGCGATAATACAGAGCTGTGGTATACTGACTACAATGGTGTGCTGCAGAAGATCGTCCATAGCAAGAACCTCTGCACCGAAGAGCTGGTGGATGAAACCCCCGCTACCTGCACTACCCCCGGCAGCAAAACGTACAAATGCACCTTTGAGAGCAATAAAGGCGCTGCCAGCCCGGAGCATACTGAGACAAGAGTAGAGACGACCAATGCACTGGGCCATGACTTTACAGTAAAGCAGTCCGAAACACCTGCTGCCTGTGAGAGAGCGGGAACTATTGTCTGGAAATGCTCTCGCTGTGATGAAACAAAGACGGAGACCATCCCTGCCACCGGCCACCACTGGACGGACAACGGCGATAACAGCACCCATATCTGCGTCAAGGGCGATGCGACCGAGGCCCATAGCTACGGCGAGTGGACTACTGTTACAGAGGCCACCTGCACCACCGCAGGCCAAAAGCAGCATACCTGCACGGAGTGCGGCCACGTCGAGACGCAGGAGATCCCCGCCACCGGCCACCACTGGAAGGACAACGGCGACGGCACCCACACCTGCCCCGACTGCGGTGCCACCGAGGGCCAGCCCTTCAACACCAACAGCGCCCTTGAGCTGCGGGTGGTGGACGCTGAGGGCATGAACCAGCCCTTTACGGTGAGCCAGAACGGCACCCTGCGCACCTACACCGGTGCCTATGACACTGCCACCCTTACCGGCGACCTGGATACCCTGCGCTACCTGCAGGAGCATGGCGCACAGACCATCCAGTTCGTCACCAATGGCCAGACCAGCAGCTTTGCCATCAGCGACCTGCTGGCACAGGGCAGCGGCAGCGAGGTGTTCTACCTCACCCACCGTGGGGCCGAAGAGCCCACCCTGCTGCTGGTGGAGGCAGACCACAGCGACCTGGTGAAAGACTAACCATCCCCGGAGGCGGGGCTTCCGCATGACCCCGCCCCCCTCCATATTGCAAGACCCCCGGCACCTTCCGCAGGGTGCCGGGGGTCTCTTTGCGCCGCAGGGCAAAAAAGGCCCCGGCCTGCCCGGTGGGGGCGAGGCCGGAGCCTTTGCTCATGCTTTGGGGGGGGCTGTCAGACGATCTCAGGCAGCAGTGGAAGAAGCGACCTCGGAGGAAGCAGCCTCAGAAGAAGCAGCCTCGCTGGAGACCTCAGAAGCAGCCTCAGAAGATGCAGCCTCGCTTGCAGCCTCGGAGGAAGCGCTGTTCTCCTCAGCCACGGCAGAGGTGGAAGCAGCCTCAGACTGAGCGGCAGCAGAAGCAGCCTCAGAGGTGGAAGCGGCGGTAGAAGAAGAGCTGCCGCAGGCAGTCATGCTGACAGCCAGGACCAGAGCAGCAACGGTAACAGCAACATTCTTGAGTTTCATATGGAAAATCTCCATACTTTTGAAAAAACAGTTTCGCGGAAGGCTGTACAGGTGAAACCTTTCCGCAAGAAGATATTCTAGTCCGTTTTCGAAAAAAATCAAGCCCTTTTTTGGCAAAGATTCTATTTGCCAGAGAGATTCTACACTTTTGTTATAACTTTTCGATAAAAGTCAAAGATTTTTGACGTCCAAAAATGAAACACTCCGGGCTTTTCCGGAAGAGGAAAGCATGGTATAATAGCTTCATGATAAAGGCTGGAAAACGACAGTGAGGTAGAAGGTCATGGACATCAGAAAAGTTGCAGTTCTGGGAGCCGGTGCGGTCGGCTCTTATGTCATCTGGGGGCTTTCGGCCCGCAGGGACATTGAGCTTGGCGTGGTGGCCGATGGCCCGCGCGGCGAGCGTCTGGCAAAAGATGGCTGTGCCATCAACGGCAAAGTCTACCGTCCGGCGGTCTGGACGCCGCAGGAGGCCCATGACGCCGACCTTCTCATCGTCTGCCTGAAATACGGTGCGCTGCCCGGCGCACTGGACAGCATCAAAGCCGTTACCGGCCCCCGCACCACCATCATGAGCCTGATGAACGGCGTGGACAGCGAGGACATCATTGCCTCTGCCGTGGGTGGGGAGCATCTGCTTTACTCCCTCATCAAAGTGGCGTCCCACAAGGAGGCTGACGGCGTCCATTTCGACCCGGCGACCACCGTTGGCATCATCTTCGGGGAGAAGGAGCCGCCCTGCGACAGCCCCCGCGTCAAGGCCGTGGAGGCTTTGTTCGGCGGCACAGAGCTGCACTTCCGGGCCACCGACTGCATCCGGGAAGAGATGTGGAGCAAGTTCCGCCTCAACGTCTGCAACAATCTGCCCCAGGCCATCCTCGGCGCAGGCGTAGGCTGCTACCGTGACAGCGTCCATATAAAAGCCATCAGCGACGGTCTCCGCCGTGAGCTGGAAGCCATTGCCGCAGCCAAAGGCATCGATCTGCAGAAGGTGGATGCCGTGTCCGGCAAGGGCTGTGCCGTCAAACCCTCGGCCCGCTACTCGACGCTGCAAGACCTCGACGCCGGACGCCATACCGAAATCGATATGTTCTCGGGTGCGCTCATCCGGATGGGCAAAGAGCTGGGCATCCCGACGCCCTACAATGAGTTTGCGTATCATATGATAAAAGCGCTGGAAGAAAAGAACGACGGTAAGTTTGATTATGCCGGCCTGGATCAGGAAATGACATGGGCAAGATAACGGAGGGAATACCGATGAATATTACGGTCTATCTGGGGGCCAATGAGGGCAATGACCCGGCCCTGAAACAGGCGGTGGAGGAACTGGGCCGCTGGATCGGCGAGAGCGGGAACGCGCTGGTCTACGGCGGCTCCCGCAGCGGCCTGATGGGGCGTCTGGCCCACAGCGTCCTGACAGCGGGGGGCGAGGTGACCGGCGTCGAGCCCCAGTTCTTCATCGACTCTGAGGTGCAGTATGACGGCCTGACCAGGCTCATCGTCACCCAGGACATGACCGAGCGCAAGACCAGGATGATCGAGCTGGGCGACGCCTTTATCGCGTTCCCCGGCGGCACCGGTACGCTGGAAGAAATCGCCGAGGTGATGTCCAAGGTCTCGCTGGGTCATCTGGACGCGCCCTGCATCCTCTACGACCTCGACGGCTACTACGCCGGCCTGAAAGCTCTGCTGGCCCATATGGTCAAGATGGGGCTGTCCAGCCCCGAGCGGCAGAGCGGCATTTATTTTGCAAAAGAGCTGGACGAGATAAAGAGCATCCTGAAACGGGCATAAGAAAAGCGCTGGAAGCGGTGTAAAGGCTTCCAGCGCTTTTTGTTGTCTGCTTACATGGAGATGACGCCCAGCGCGTTTGCCACCGAGCTGATGAGGATGATGGCCGCGAAGATGGGGCAGAGGTACTTTATCATAAAGTTGAAGATGCGCTTGCGGCGGAAGGGCTTGCCTTCCAGCGTGACCTCTTCCTCGATCTTTTCCACACCGATGACCCGGGACACCAGCAGGCAGATGGTGATGGCTGCAATGGGCATCATGACCGAGTTGGTAAGGAAATCGAAGAAGTCAAGGAACTGCATCCCGAAGACCGTGAACCGGGCCAGCGGGCCGTAGCCCAGAGCCGACAGACTGCCCAGCACCAGCATGATGATGCCGATGAGGACGGTGGCCTGCTTACGGTCCCAGCCCAGCTCGTCCTCGAAGGTGGAGACAGCGCTTTCCGTCAGGGCGATGGAGCTGGTGACGGCGGCAAACAGTACCAGCGTAAAGAAGAGGATGCCCACCACGGTGCCGAGACCCATGCTCTCAAAGACCTTCGGGATGGTGATGAACATGAGGGCCGGGCCGGCCTGCAGGGTGTCCGGGTCGCCGCCCGAGAAGGAGAAGACCGCCGGAATGATCATCAGGCCCGCCATGATGGCAATGGCCGTGTCGAAGATCTCCACGTTCTCGGTGGACTCCTCGATGGAGACATCCTTCTTCATGTAGGAGCCGAAGGTGACGAGGATGCCCATTGCGATGGAGAGGGAGTAGAACATCTGCCCCATGGCGGTCACGACGGTCATCCATGAGAAGTTGGCGATGTTGGGCACGAGGAAATACTTCACGCCCTCCAGCGCACCCGGGCGGGTGACGGAGTAGCCCGCGATGATGACGGACAGCACCACGAGGATGGGCATCATCACCTTGGAGACCCGCTCCACGCCGTTGCGCACGCCTGCAAAGATGATGGCGAGGGTGAAGATGGTAAAGATGACAAAGCAAATCTCCGCCGAAGCGCCGCTGGAAATGAAGGCCGAAAAGTAGCCGTCTGTGGCCAGCTCACTGCCGTGGCCGCTGACGTAGTCGGCCAGATACCGGATGACCCAGCCGCCGATGACCGAGTAATAAGGCACGATGAGGATGGGGATGATGGCATTGATCCAGCCGCCGAAGGAGCGCCCGCCCTTGCCGACGGCGGCGAATGCGCCCACCGGGCTTTTCCTGGTCATCCGGCCCAGCGCCGTCTCGGCCACGATCATGGTGTAGCCGAAGGTGAAGGCGAGGATGATGTAGATGAGCAGGAAGATGCCGCCGCCGTACTTGGCCGCAAGATAGGGGAAGCGCCAGATGTTGCCGAGGCCCACCGACGCGCCTGCTGCGGAGAGAACGAAGCCGATCTTGCCCGAAAAGGCGCTTCGCTTGTGCTGTTTTTGATTCATTGGATTTTCCTCTTTTCACAAATTCAATACCCCCAGTGTATCACAGCCGGGGAGGGGATTCAACCGATTTTTCGATAAGAAGCAGAAGCTCCTGTGCTCAGAGGGAGCAGCGTCAATCCACTACCGGTACATCCAGCCCGAATTCCAGCGGGCGGAAACGGGGGCAGACGTTCTCCGTGATGCAGATGACCGACGCGGCCAGGCGGCTGCCGATCTCACAGGACTGGGCCAGATTCTTGCCGTAGGTCAGGCCGATGACCGTGCCGGCAAAGAAGGCGTCGCCTGCGCCGGTGGTGTCGATGACGTCCACCTTCTTGGCGGGTACGACGCCGCACTCGCCGGTGTGCTTGGCGTACACGGCACCCTGACCGCCCATGGTCACCACCATGCTGGTCATGTTGGCGCTGTGGACATTCCGGGCCAGTACCTGAGCCATCTGGCTGGGGGTGAGATGCTCGTAGTCGTCCGAAAAGAGCAGACCGGCCTCCTGCTGGTTGCAGACGAAGCAGTCGATCTGCTGCAGATAGTCGCGGCGCTCCATGGCGATGCTCATGTTGGAGACTGCGGCAAAGACCTTCTTGTTGTATTTCCTGGCATAGCGGAGCACCTGCTTGACCGTGTCTTTCTCCAGATCCAGCTCGATGGCGATGGCGTCGCAGTCCTTGAAGATCTCGTCGCCCTTCTCCTCCAGCAGGGTGGTCAGCGGGGTGGTGTCAGGGCGCTTGGAGATGGCGGCGTGGACGTCGCCGTCGTTGTCAAAGATGGCCAGCCAGGTACCCATGCCATCGGGGACTTTCTGGATGTACCTGGTGTTGACCTTGTGGTTGTCCAGCTTGTCGATGACGTCTTGGCCCATGCCGGTGTCGTCCACCAGACCCACGAAGGTGGGGCGCAGTTCCACATTGGCGATGTCCTCCGCCACGTTCCGGCTCACACCGCCATGCACCTGTTCAATGCGGCCGGCGTTCCGTCCGCCGGGGATGTAGGTGGAGAAGGGATAGCCCTTGATGTCCACGAAAACTGCGCCGATGACTACGATTCCCATATTTGAAATTCCTTTCCTGAATAAGAACTCTCTTTGACTTCTATCCTATTTACGCTTCTTCTGCCTTTTGCGCCCGAATATCGTCGCCCATAAAGAGGAAGGGAACAAAAGAGGAGAGGCGGCTGGAGATCTTTTCGGTGTAGAGCTTTTCCAGCAGAGCGCCGTCGGTGATGTTGGTGGTGACGATGGTGGGCAGCTTCGCGCCCAGACGGTTGTTCAGCAGGCTGTAAAGGGTGCTGATGAGGAAGCTGGAGTTGAACTCGGAACCCAGGTCGTCGAGGATGAGCAGGTCAGCCCCGGCGGCGGTGCGCAGGAGCATCTCTTCCTCCCCGGCGGGGTCGGAGCCGAAGTGCAGGGCCTCGAGCTTCGAGAAGAAGTCGGGGCTGGACACATAGATGACGTCGAAGCCCTTTTCCAACACCTCTCCGGCGATGGCCAGAGCGGCATGGGTCTTGCCCAGACCGGCGTTGCCGAGGAGCATCAGGCTCTCGCTGGTGGTATCGAATTCGTCGGCGTAGCCGCGCAGGTCGTCCAGAAGGGTGGACATATAACTCCGCACCGGCTCGCCGAGGGAGGCGTCCATCCGGGCGGGGTAGTAGCGCAGCTCCATGGTATCGAAGCTGGAAATGGAGAGGCTGGACAGAGCCTCGATCTCCGACCGGCGGAGCTGCTGCATCACCTTGTGGACGCAGCTGCAGGTGTGGCCGTCCACAATGCCGGTGTCTTCGCAGAGCCTGCAGGTGAAGTGCGGCTCCAGTGCGTCGGCGGGACGGCCGCTGGAGGCCAGCAGGTCGGCCAGCTTTTTGCGGGCATCGGTGAGGGCCGCAGCGGCATCGGTGCGGTCCTTGCCTGCCGCCCCGGCCAGTGCGCAGCGGATGCCCCGCACCCGCACCTCTTCTTCGGCGTGGCGCAGCCCGGGGACAGCAGCCTCGGCCTCAGCGCGGGCGTCCTCCGCCTTGGCCCGTGCGGTCTGACGACGGCGGGCGACGGTGCGCAGGGCTTCCTGATACAGTTCGTTTTTGGTACGCATAGTGTCTCCTTATGCCGGGGGTCACTCGGACTTTTTCTTGAGGGTGCGGCGGCGGGCAGCGTTTTTGAGAAAGTCGTTGCCGCTGGGGGTCTCGCGGTCCACCCGGATGTTCCGGCTGGCGCCGGCAGCGGCCACCGGAGTGCGCACATCGTGGATATTGCGCAGACCCTTGGCATTCCAGGTCTTGAGGATGCTGTTCCAGTACCACAGGTCGCGCTTCGGCCCGGCCTGCACAGCGGCCTCCTGCACCATGGCGTCATCGTAGCCGTAGACCTCATACCACCGGGCGATGGCTTTCCGCCCGCCGAGGGTGAGCTCGCTGTCCGGGATGCCCAGCAGGGAAGCAACATACTGCTCCCGGGTCTGGCGGAGGGCCAGCAGCTTGAGATGGGCGTCGGCCTGTTCGCCGGTCTCCACGCCCTCGGCCCGCCAGACTTTCAGCTCGTGGAGGACGGCGGCCATCGTCCGCTTGCCCCGGCTGGCCACATAGGCCACGCAGAGCATGACGGTCTCGGGGGCAAAGCCCTCCTGTACGTAGAGGTTGACCAGCTTTTCCATCTCGCTGTGAGTCAGCGGGCGGGCAAAGCCGGTCTGAGCGCAGTCGATGAGGCTCGAGATCATGGGGTCGGTGCGGCTTGCGGCGGCGATCTCCGCCCAGGTCATGGGGGCAGGAGCAGAGGGCTCTGCTCCCGGCGCGGCGTTCTCGTCGTAGCGCTCGAGAAGCCCCGCACCGGCCCAGAAAGAGAGAGCGCTTTCGGCAGAGATGCGGCTGCGCAGTTTGAGGTCGGCACAAATTTTTTCGGGGTCAGTGACGCCGGTAGCCAGCACATACAGCGCTACCCGGACGTTGTATTCCTCGGCGATGCCCAGCTTGGAAAAGATGAGCTGCGGCACCGGGATGGTATCGCCCTTGAGCTCTTTGAGACGGTATATCATTGGCTTTCCCCGCTTTCTGCGTCCTCGTCCTTCGGCGGCGGTGACCAGGGCTCACAGTCCAGGATGGAGGGCCGCTGCTTCCAGAGCGCCAGGTCAGTGCTGTAGGCAGAGGACAGATACTCCGCCGCTGCGGCCCGGCCCTCGTCCGTCAGCGGAAAGACCATCTGCCGGCGCAGGGCGGGGTCTGTGCGGTCCAGCGCCCAGGGGTCGGGCCAGATGTCCACCGTGAGGATGGCTTCCTCTTTCTGCGCGCCCTCGCCGCCGTCCGGGTCAGGCACACTGCGCTTGCCGGGCGAGAGCAGATAGCGCATCCCGTCCTCGCTGCCGCTGTATTGATTCTTGCACTTGAAATAGTGCAGAAGGGGTACAAAAATCATGACGTCCCTCTCAGTTTTAGACTTGCTGAAATGATAAAAGCGCCAATTCTTGACGAATCAGCGCTCTTTTTGTGGAGCAGGATACGGGACTCGAACCCGCCGCCTACTGCTTGGGAAGCAGTCGCTCTACCGGATGAGCTAACCCTGCAGGACTGCTCCATTAGTGTAGCAAAGTGCAGCGGTTTTGTCAACAGTTTTTTCTGTCGGAACGCGGCAGGCGGAAAAAACTTGCTTTTTGCGCCAGTTGCTTTATAATGAAAGATAGATTATCACAATGGAAGGAATTCTACATGATCTTTGTGCCCATGCTGCACTATCTGCAGAACAAAAACTCATTCAGCGGCAACGAGGACGGGATGCGCTACCTCATCACCCCGGGCAAGCGCTCCGTCCCCGACCCGGACGGCGGCGAGGAGGCCAAAAAAGAAGAGGCCATCCTCACGGTGGATCTCTGGCCCGAGCCGTGGACGCTGGACAAGACCGACCCGGCCCTGCGGCGGCGGGAGATCTTCCCGATGACCGAGGAGGGCCGCACCGCAGTCGCCCAATATCTGAACGATGCCTACAACGCCGAACCGGAACGCTGGAGCGCCCACCCGTCCATCCTGGACTGCGAGCCCTGGACACCGCCCGCACCGGAACCGGATGCCGAAACACAACACTGAGGTGCACCATGATCTACCGACTGAAAGAATTCAAGGGTGACACCATCCCGGTGCCGCAGCTGGTCTTTTCCAAGCTGGGCATTGCGGAGGAATATAACGTCCGGGTGGCTCTGTATGTGCTGGCCACCGGCATCACTGACCCGGAGAAGCTCTGCGCCGACTTAAAGCTTCGCAGCAAGATGACCGCCGAGAGTGCCCTGTCCTTCTGGGCCGGTGCGGGTCTGCTGGAACGGTACGAGGAGAACGCCGCCCCGGGCGAGGAGCCCACAGCCCCTGCCCCCATGACCTGGAGCGAGATCGCAGCGGCCAGCCGAACCGACCCCATGATCTCCTCCCTCATCGACTGCGCCCAGACCAGCTTTGCCCGTCCGCTGACCCACCCCGAAATGGAAAAGCTGGTGAATTTCTATGTGCAGGAGGCCTTTGCACCCGAGACCATCATGCTCTGTGTGGCCTATGTGGCCAGCCGGGGCAAGCGGACGATGGGTGCCGTCAGCCACGAATTGAAGGTCTGGCGGGCCGAGGGTGTGGAGACCGGCGAACAGGCCGACGCACACCTCCAGCTGCTGGCCCTGCGCGCCCAGCGGGAGCAGTACGTCAGCGGCCTGCTGGGCATTGCCGACACCGAGCTGACCCTTGGCGGGCGCAAGGCCATTGCCCGCTGGTACGAGGTCTACGGCTACGATGATGCCATGGTGCAGGAGGCCGCCGTGCAGGCCGGGCCCAAGCGGGATCTCTGGTACTGGAACAGCATCCTCAAGACTTGGAACGCCAAGGGCCTGCGCACCGTCCACGATGTGCGGGGCCCGGTGGCCGGGATGGGTGCCAGCCGGAACCTCCGGGTGGACCGCACCGAGCCCAGCGGAAACGATTTTCTCAAGAACGCTGCCCGCCGCCGTCCGCTCCGCAAAAAGACGGACACGCCTGCAGAATAAGGAGCTTTTATGCGTACCAAACAGGAACTGTATCAAGCCGCCCTGCGCACGGTGGCTCTGCGGCGGCAGACCGCCCGCGCCAATGCCGAGGATGCCCGGCTGGAGGCGGAGGCCGCCATCCCGGCCCTGCGCCACGCTGAGGACGAGGTGCGGGTGCGGGGCATCCGCTGCGCGCTGGCAGGTGCGGCCGGAAAAGACCGCACCGAAGCCGCCGCCGCACTGAGCAAAGCCCGGCAGGAGCTCACCGCCCTGCTGGCCGCCAGCGGCCGCCCTGCGGATGCGCTGGAGCCCAAATTCACCTGCAAGCTGTGTCAGGATACCGGCAGCGTGCAGGGCCGCACCTGCACCTGCGTTCATAAGCTGATGCAGGGTCTGCGGCGGGAGGAGATCGAGGCGCTGTCCAGCCTGTCCATTTCCAGTTTTGACACCATGGAGCTGCGGTACTACCCCAACACCATGGACGAGAAGCTGGGTGAGCCTGTCCGCACCTACATGGGCGGCCTGCTGGAGGATCTGCGCAGCTACGCTGAGGAATTCGACCACAACAGCGAGAGCCTGATGCTTTTTGGCAATGCGGGGCTGGGCAAGACCCACGCCGCCCTTGCCATTGCGGGCATCGTGCTGCAAAAGGATTTTGACGTGATCTACGTTTCCAGTCCGGACTTCTTCGGCAAGCTGGAAAACGCCCGCTTCGACTCCTCCGAGGATGCCGAGACCCTGCTGCGCACCGCCTCTGCCGCCGATCTGCTGATCCTGGATGATCTGGGCACCGAATTCGTCACCCCCTACTTCATCACCACTTTTTACAGCCTGCTGAATAACCGCCTGGGAGCCGGTCTGCCCACCATCGTCACCACCAACATTGCGGATGGTTCCCTGCTGGAAAAGCGATACACCGAAAAGATCTCCAGCCGTCTTTCCTCCTTTGTCCCCTGCCTGTTTGCGGGCGAGGACATCCGGGGCCTGAAAGCGGCGGAGTAAGACAAGGAGGTTTTCCCCATGAGCTTTGAGCGCACCACGCCCTGCGGCGTGATCTCCGGCACGGCTTGCCAGTGGCCGGGCATTGCCGCCTACAAGGGCATCCGCTACGCCACCGCCGGGCGGTGGGAGTTTCCTGTCCCCGTCACCCACTGGGACGGTGTCTATGATGCCACCCAATACGGTGCCTGCTGCTACCAGCCCCGCGCCTTCTATGATGAAGCCGCCGCACCCGGAAAAGCCTTCTACTACAACGAGTTCCGCAAGGGCGAAACGTACACCTACAGCGAGGACTGCCTGTTCCTGAACATCTGGGCCCCTGCCGATGCAGCTCCCGGGAACAGACTGCCGGTCATCTTCTACATTCACGGCGGCGGCTTTACCGGCGGCTGCGGCCACGAGAAGCACTTCGACGGCCCCGTCTGGCCCACCAAAGGCTGCGTGGCTGTGACCATCAACTACCGGCTCGGCCCCATGGGCTTTGTCTGCCTGCCCGAGCTGGCCGATGAGGCCGGGTCCACCGGCAACTACGCCCTTCTGGATCAGTTGGCGGCCCTGCAGTGGGTGCGCGCCAACATCTCTGCCTTTGGCGGTGATGCCAACAACATCACCATCATGGGCCAGAGCGCCGGTGCCATGAGCGTCCAGCAGCTCGTCCTCTCCCCCATCACCAGGGGGCTGTTCTCCAAGGCTGTGATGAGCAGCGGCGGCGGCGTGAGCCAGATGCTGACGGCCAAGCCCGCTGAGGCCCACTACCCGTTCTGGAAGCAGGTCATGGAAGCCGCCGGGTGCAGCACGCTGGCCGAGTTCCGCGCCCTCGCCCCCGCCCAGCTGTTTGCAGCCTGGGATGCCGTCCGCACCCAGCCCCAGTTCAAGGGTATGGGCTGTGAGCCCGTGGTGGATGGCCGTTTTCAGGTCAAGTCCGGCCCCGAGACGCTGGTTGCCGATGAGCAGCACCATATTCCTTACCTCATTGGCTTCACCAGCGAGGATATCGTTCCGCCCTACCTCTACCAGATGGCTCAGGACTGGTGCGCTCGGAACGCCGACAGCTATGGCTGGTTCTTCGATCGCCAGCTCCCCGGTGATGACCGTGGTGCCTGGCATTCCAGCGACCTGTGGTACTGGTTCGGCACACTGGCTCACTGCTGGCGGCCCTTCACTGAGAAGGACACCGCCCTCAGCGCTCAGATGGTGGATTACCTGACCAACTTTGCCAGGACCGGCGACCCCAACGGCGCAGACCTGCCCCAGTGGCAGACTGTTACCGCCCAGCAGACCGATTTCCTCCGTCTGGGTGAGGAGCCCACCCACATGGGCAGCGTGGATGTCCAGAAGCTCCTCTGGACGATGCAGAACGTCCCCGCCGTAGGGGAATAAGCCCCCGCTCGAATCACCTCAAACCCCAGAAAAAACAATCTCCCCCGCTGCATACGTGCCAGAACACGTTTTGCAGCGGGGGAGATTTCTTATTTGAGTTATGCGCCGTGGGCGTTTGCGCTCCGGGGCGGGTTGACACGCCGGAACTTCAATGCACGTTCCGGGGTCGTTTCCGGGCAGTCCTCATCAAAAGTAATGGGCATTTTCCTGGCCCGTTCCAGCTCTGCCAGCTCTTCTTTTGTGAAAGCCAGCTCTTTCTGCATCTCTGCGGACAATTTATTCACATTTACCATAATAGAGCCCCCTCTCAAAATTCGTTGCCAGTCTTGCTGAGATCAGCCGTGTCACATCCGTTTTTTCTCCGTTTTCTTCTACACGGATGCGCTCTGTATACACCACAAACAAGATTTCGTTCACCTTGCCGATCAGTGTATTTCCTTCTGTACAGTAAACTTTACCTGCGGAAGTATCACCGATCGTATCATAACGCGGCTCCTCATCGCTGTGTGTGTCATCATAAAACTCAATGCGGTCATAGTCAAAGAACACACGAGCCGCACTTTTAAAGGAAAGACCGTGCTTGCGGATATTGATCTGGTTCTTTTGTTCGTCATACTCAAAGGCCATTCCACCCATCGTAAAACTCACCAGTCGGTTCTCCAATATCGTGCACGCTCTCTTTCCATGGTATTCTTTTCTTTATCCTACCATAGCTTCGTCATTTTTGCAAGCATTCTTCTTCAAATAATACCCAATGCCGATGGCATCTGCCAGTGCCCAGCCGATGGGCACACTGAGCCAGATTCCGGTAACGCCCAGCGGCGTGGCAGAAAGCAGATAGGCCAGCGCCACACGGGTGCCAAGGGAGGCAATGGTCAGGATGACCGACATCCCCGGCTGGTTGACCGCCCGGTAATAGCCGTAGAGCAGAAAGAGCACGCCAATGCCGATGTAGCACGCGCCCTCGATGCGGAGATACTGCACGCCCGCCGCGATGATCTCGGTCTGAGCCGGGTCGATGAAAATCCCCATGAGTGGGGCGGCAAAGGCGCAGACCAGCACGCTGATGACGATGCAGAACACCGCGCTTGTCAGCCCGGCACTGCGGATTCCTTTTTTGATGCGGTCCGGCTGGCCTGCCCCGTAATTCTGGGCCACATAGGTCGAGAAGGCGTTGCCAAAATCCTGCACCGGCATATAAGCAAAGGAATCGATCTTCACTGCCGCCGCAAAGGCCGCCATGATAACCGTGCCGAAGCTGTTGACCAGCCCCTGCACCATCAGGATGCCAAAATTCATAATGGACTGCTGAACGCTGGTCATCACCGAAAGATTCAGGATATTGGCAAGGTTCTTCCGGTCCCACCTGCAGTCCGTCCGTTTCGGGCAGAGCTGCGGAAACTTTTTCAGGGTGTACAAGCCGATGCCCACCCCGGACACATACTGGGAAAAGACAGTTGCCCCGGCGGCCCCCTTCACACCCCAGTCAAGCACAAGGACACAGACCAGATCCAGGATCACGTTCAGGATGGCGGACACGGCCAGAAACGCCAGCGGCACCACGGAATTGCCGATGGCCCGCAGAAGGTTTGCGAAATAGTTATACAAAAAGGTCGCCGCAATGCCCAGAAAGATGATGAGCAGGTAGCCCTTCATCAGCGGACAAAGCTCTGCGGGCACCCGCAGTACCCACAGGATGCCGTCCAGACCCAGATAGACCAGCAGGTTGAGCACCAGGGCGATGCCCGCAATGAGCAGGAAAGACTGGAACACGCTCTGCCGCATCTTCCCGGTCTCGCCGCTGCCATACTGCATGGACACAGCCGCACCGCTGCCCATGCACAGGCCCAGCAGGATCGAGGTCAGGAAGGTCATCAGGGTGTAGGAGGAGCCCACCGCCGCCAGCGCATCCGCGCCGAGGAAGCGGCCCACCACCCAGGTGTCGGCAATGTTGTACATCTGCTGCAGCAGGTTGCCGAACATCAGCGGCAGGGCAAACAGCAGGATATTCTTTGTAATGGGGCCTTGGGTCAGACTGTGCTGCATGGGGATCATTTCCTCCGATTCCTATCTCAGACATTTCAGCAGAATTTTGCGCGGTATTCCTTGGGTGTGCAGTGCTTGATCTCCCGGAAGGTCTTGATGAAGTAGCTGCCATCTGCAAAGCCGCACTCCATCCCGATCTCGCCCGTCTTGAGCCGGGTGGAACGGAGCAGCTCGGCGGCCTTTTCCACCCGGAACTGCTTGACATACTGAATGGGCGTGATGCCCAGCATCTGCCGGAAGCTGCGCAGGCAGGCGCTCTCGCTCAGTGCCACGCTGGCCGCGATGCGTTCCACGGTCAGCTCCTCGGCGTAGTGCTCCTCTACAAAGCGGAGCATCTGCTTCATCCGCTCGGCGGCGATCTGCTCCTGCTGTGAGACCTTGGTCTTGCCGCCCACGCACTGGGTGCTCAGCAGCCGCAGTACCGCAGAGAGATAATATCGCACCCGGTTCTCGTAATCAAAGGGCTCCACGGCAACCGCCTGCCAGGCTTCCCGCAGACAGGCAAGCACCTGCGCCTGCCAGGGCACTGCCCCATCCAGCAGAAAAAACGCCGGGGCATCCGGCTGGAGCATGGGTCGGATGAGCTTCTGCCAGAAGATGGTGTCCATTCCGCCCACCAGCCGGGGGTGGAACACGCCCGAGTGGAGCAGAGCCTCCCCTTTTTCCGCCTGCTCCACCGCGTGGAGGATGCCGGAGTTCAGGAACACGCCCTGATTCGTCTGCAGGGTCACCCGGGTCTTGTTCACGTCCACCGTCAGGGGGCCCTTCATGGCCAGGATGTACTCAAACTCCTCGTGCCAGTGCCAGGCCACCGAATAGCTTTTCAGGTTCTCCGCGTAGCAGGCAATGGGAAACAGGGCGCTGCCATGCTGGACCAGTTCCCGCCCCTCGGCATCGGCCATAACATCCTGCTGGAAGGTCAGCCCGGTAACGATATTGGCAGCAGAGACACAGCTTGTCTGAAACGCCATATTGAACAATTCCTTTCCGCAATACTTTGAATATTTTTTGTCAAAGCCGATTTTGTTGTACAAATCGGGTGTTTTTATTCTATCTATCGTGCCAGTTTCGTGGTATTATTTCATCAGAACCAGCAAGCACAGTATAACACCGCAGGGGGCGGAAAACAACCCCCGGCACGGCTTGATCCGGTTCCCGAGAAGCGTTCCCCACGGGCAGCCTGGCCCGGGAGACTCTTCCAGAATAAAACATTTCTTTGTGGGAGGTATTTTTATGCTTCGCATCCAGTATCTTGATAAAGACCGTTTCATGCAGCAGGTAGCCGCCAGCCGCGGCAGTGTGCTCCTGCACCTGGCCAATGGCGAGACCTGCGACCTGAAAAAGGACAACGCCGCCACCGAGCTGTTCCAGATGATGGACGCTCCCTCCAAGGGCTTTGACATCTCTGTCACCGACCCTGCTGATGTCACCGGCTTCCTGCACTATATGCTTGAGGCCGGCCGCAGAGATCGCGCCGCCTGCTGACCCTTCGACCTTCTCCTTTTTTCGCATATTACAGCAATGTAAAACGCCCGCTCCGGGGTCAGAAGCCGGAGCGGGCGTTTTACGTTTGTTCTGTTACAGGATGCACCGGCTGATGGCCCGTGCCACCGCCAGCAGCTCATCCTGCCCGATGAAGCCGAACTTCGCCTCGTGCTCATCCGCAAAGCAGACCGTCAGCTCTGAGGTCTGCAGCGGGTCACCGAAACCTGCCGTCTTGATGCCGTAATGCAGGATCTTGCGGTAGGGCAGCACAAAGATCTCCTGCCGGGTGCCGGTCATCCCCTGCATATCTACCATAAAAATGCGGTGGGTGGTGAACACGGCCTGATCGCGCACGGTCTTGTAGGCCCCCACGATCTGCTCACCGTCCAGCAGCAGCTCCTGCACATTTTTGCAGATCTCCTTTTCCTTGATGCGGATGAGGTTCTGCATCGGCTTGTCCCGAAATTCCATAACACACTCCCCTTTCGGCTTGTCCGGATGTTTGGCCAGCCCCATTGTAGCATCTCAGGCGGCGGTTGACAAGCCTTTGCGCTCCCTCTCGCCTTTTTGTTCCGGATGTGCTATACTGGGCAGGAACATCACAATCACCCGGGAAATGAGGTTTTGACCCATGGAGATCATCATCCATCAGGCAATTTTGCATGTGCTGGACACCACGCTGGACGCGCCGGTGCTCAGCGGCGGCGGCATGGAGCTGACTGCCGAAAAGACCGCCTACTTACAGAATCATATCGAAAAGCTGCTGGCCAGCGATGAGATCCGCCAGTGCCGCCCTCTGCCGGATTCGGCTTTCCGGAACGAGCTGGAGCACAATCAGGATTTCATTGATCTGTCCTGCCGCATTGCGGGGGTGCTGTTCGATTACATGCACGCCCACACCACCATCCCCGGGGCGGACCTGGCCGTGGTGGATTTCACCCGGGACGGCGCGCCCTGGCTGGGCATCCTCAAGCTGAACTATAAAAACGGCTACACCCACTACACCGAGACCGTGGAGGGTGCCCCGGTCAACTCCATCATCCAGCAGCGGGCCTGCCTGCCCACCCAGAGCGGCAAGGTGGAGGAGGGTGCGCTCGTCAACCTGACAGACTACTCCATGCGCCTGCTGGAAAAGAAATACGACATCGATGGCCACAAGGAGTTCTACCTCTCCTCTGTTGTGTTCCAGTATACCCAGGCCGAGCCCGAGAAAAAGAAGCTGCAGGCCATTCAGGAGGCCGCCGCACAGGCTGTGAAGGATGCCTATGAGGATGAGCCCCATGCCGACGCGCAGGTGGCCATGCTCATTGCCAGCCAGGCTGCCGACAACGACAATCAGGTATCGGTGGAGCAGGTGCGCCAGCAGCTGGCCGAGGAATACCCGCTGGCCGCTGTGCCCTTTGATGACTATGTGGAAAAGAGCGAGATGCTGGAAGAGGCCGCTGCTCCTGTCACCGTGACTCCCGCCCGCATCCGCCGGATGGAGAGCCGGAGCATCCGCACCGCCAACGGCATCGAGGTCAAGATCCCCACCGAGCTGCTGAACTCCGATTCCGAGCTGGAATTCCTCCACGATCCGGACGGCAGCGTTTCCCTGCTCATCAAAAATGTGATCCTGTAAGCCGCAGCAGGTGGCTGTGCTGTTTTTGCTGATCGGAGCCGGTGCGCTGGCCATCCTCATGGGCACGGTGCTCACCGCCCTGATGTAACAGATCACCAAAACAGCCTCAGCCCTTGGGAGATCGGGCTGAGGCTGTTTTTTCGTCCGTATTATCAGCGGTTTTTGCGCTTGTTCCGGTACATATCCCGGTCGGCAGCATGGTAGACTGCGATATAATCAAAGGGGCCTTCTGTCACGGTGTGGTATCCAAAGGCAACATCCAGCTTGAGGCGGTCGTCGCTCTGGCGGGCCAGCTCCCCGTGCAGCCTCTCGATCAGCTGTTCGGCCTCTTCTGCAGAGAAGTGGTTGCAGGCAATGAGGAATTCATCGCCGCCCATCCGCAGGGCCACGCTCTCGGGCGGCAGGTTTTCCCGGATCACCCGGCCCACCCGCTTGAGCAGCAGGTCGCCGTACTCGTGGCCGTAGGCATCATTCACACGCTTCAGGTAGTTACAGTCACCCATAATGATCGTGACGGGCATGGTGACTTCCTTCAACTGCTCTGCGCCCTTTATCTTCAGGTAGTTGCGGTTATACAGACCGGTCAGTTCATCGTGGACGGCCCAGTTCTGGGCCTGCTTTTCCAGCCGCACCCGTTCGGTGATATCACCAATAAGCCCCACGATGCCGATGATCTTTCCCTCCAACACAACGGGGTTCTTTTTGATCTGATAGTATGCCGTCCCATCCTTCCGGGGCACCTCGGTGATATAGCCGGTTCCCTTGCCGGTGGCAAGCACCTTCTGGTCCTGCTCATAATAAAAGCGGGCCTGTTCCTCGCTGCCCCAGATCTCCAGATCTGTCTTGCCCAGCACATCCTCTTCCTGCCCTTCTCCGTAGGGGAAGAAAGTCCTAACGTCCGAAATAAAAAGATAACGGCATTCCGTATCCTTGAAAAAGAGGTTCGCCGGTGTACTGCGCAGAAAGGTCATCACTTCTTCGTAGCCGATCGCATCGATCCACTGCATCCTGTGGCCCCTCCTTTCCATTTCTCTTTTTTATTATTTTACCACATTCTATTATACGAGCGATGCACCTGTTTTGCAAGTGTTAATTGCGTTCCCTCGACGATCCGGAAGCGGACGACTCCACCCCCGGTGCAGACAGAAAGGCCGCTGACCCATCTCAGGTCAACGGCCTTTTCCGTCTGCGCTTATTCGGCTGCGTTCAGCTGCTCCTTGTGGTATTGCAGGGTGTACAGCTGGTAGTAGCGGCCATGCTGGGCCAGCAGCTGCTGGTGGGTGCCCTGTTCCAGAATTTTACCGTGGGACAGCACAATGATGTTGTCCGCATGCTGGATGGTGGACAGCCGGTGGGCCACAATGAGCATGGTGCCCACGGTGCGCATCTTTTCCAGCGAATCCTGAATCAGCAGCTCGGTCTCGGTGTCGATGTTGGCGGTAGCTTCATCCAGGATCATCACGCTGGGCTTATGGATGATGGTGCGGGCAAAGCTGAGCAGCTGCCGCTGGCCGGCGGAGAAGTTGTTGCCGCGCTCACGCACCTCTTCGTCCAGCCCGTGGTCCAGCTTGTTAATGAACTTGTCGGCGTTGACGTAGCGGCACACCTCCATGATCTCGCTGTCGGGGATGCCCTCTTCCCGCAGAACGATGTTGGAGCGGATGGTGCCCGAGAACAGGAACACATCCTGCAGCATCTGGCCGAAGTGCCTGCGCAGGGAGGAGATCCTGATCTTGCGGATGTCGATACCGTCGATCAGGATCTGGCCCTTCTGGAACTCGTAGTTCCGGCAGATCAGGGAGAGGATGGTGCTCTTGCCGGAGCCGGTGGAGCCCACAAAAGCCACGGTCTGGCGGGCATCCACATGGAAGGAAACGCCCTGCAGCACCCACTCGCCGGGAACGTAGCTGAACCACACGTCCCGGAACTCGATCTCGCCCTTCACCTCGTCCAGCTCAATGGCATCGGGGGCATCCTGCATCTTGGGCTGGATGTCCATGATGGAGAACACCTTTTCTGCCGATGCCAGCGCCGACTGCAGCCAATTGAACTGCTCGGCCAGGTTCTGGATGGGGGTGAAGAACTTGGAGATATACATATAAAAGGTGACGATGGTGCCGCTGGAAATGGTCTGACCCAGAAAGCTGACATTGTTCAGGTGACCCATGCCGCCCAGATAGAACAGGCACAGGATCGAGCTGACATAGAGCATATACACCAGCGGACGGAACACGCTGAACACGAAGATCTGCTCCTGATTGGCCCGGGCCAGCTTCTGGCTCTTCTGGCGGAAGTCCTCCATCTTCTCGTCCTCCCGGCCAAAGATCTGGGTGACCTTGATGCCGGACAGGTTTTCGGACAGATAGGTATTGATATCGGTGGTCGCGTTCTTGAGCTTGCGGTTGGCGCGGCGGGAGAACTTGCGGAAGATGACCGTGAAGATCACGATGAAGGGCACAAAGCAGAGCACCATCAACGTCAGCTCGTAGTTCAGGCAGAGCATGGCCACCAGAATGCCCAGAATGACAAAGCTGTTCTTGGTCAGCTGGACCAAGAGGTTGGTGAACATCATGGAGATGGCGTTGGTATCGTTGGTCACTCGGGTGACCAGCTTGCCCACCGGGATCTCGTTGAGCTGCTCGTGTGCCAAAGATTCAATGTGGCTGAACAGATCCTCGCGCAGATCGGAGATGATGCGCTGGCCCACCCGCTGCAGGATCACGGCCTGCAGGTAGGTGCTGCCCATAGAGAACACCAGCACGCCTGCATACACTGACACGCCCAGGAAGAGGGCGCGGAGTTCAAACTCCCCGGCCACCAGCTCCTCGATGCGGCCCACGATGAGGGGTGAAATGATATCGTAGGCAATGGAGAAGAGCATCAGCAGGCCCACAATGAGGAATTTGCTCAGGTAGGGCCGGGCATAGCGGGCAAGGCGGCGCATGATCTCGCCGTCCTCCATGTTGCGCTCAAAGCCCATGGCGGTCTTTTTGTCCTTGACGGCGGCATAGGCTGCCACCAGCAGGGCGGTGATCACGCCGATAACAGCGCCCACCAGAACCAACGGATTCAGATGCATCATGCGTTTTCGCCTCCCTTCGTCTCATCCTCCAGCCGCTGCAGATCGACCATCCGGCGGTACTCCGGGCAGGAAGCATACAGCTGGTCATGGGGGCCGACGGCTTCCACCCGGCCCTCGTTGAGGAAGATGATCTTATCCAGCCGCTCCACCGTGGAAATACGGTGGGCAATGAGCAGGGTGGTCTTGCCTGCCCGGCTGTTCTTGAGGTTGTCCAGAATGATCTTCTCGGTGCTGGTGTCCACCGCCGAGACGGAGTCGTCCAGGATCAGGATGGGCGCGTCCTTGAGCAGGGCGCGGGCGATGGAGATGCGCTGCTTCTGACCACCGGACACCGTCACGCCGCGTTCGCCCAGAACGGTCTCGTAGCCGTCCTTGAAATCCACGATATTATCCCGCACATCGGCCATGCTTGCCGCCCGCTCGATGTCCTCGGGGGTGGCATCGTCCACACCAAAGGCAATGTTGTGGGCGATGGTGTCCGAGAACAGGAAATTATCCTGCGGAACGTAGGCACAGGCATTGCGCACCGAGTGGATGGAGAGGCTGTTCACATCCCTGCCGTCCACGAACAGGGTTCCGTCCGGCACATTATAGGTGCGCAGCAGCAGGTCCACCAGGGCGGTCTTGCCCGCACCGGTCTTGCCCACGATGCCCACGCTCTCGCCGGGCGCAATGGTAAAGGAGATATCCCGCAGCACATCGTACTCGCCGTCCGGGTAGCGGAAGTTCAGGTGGCGGAACTCGATGCCGCCTTTGGGGTCGGTCAGGTCGGCCACGCCGGGGCGGTCGGCCACGTCGATGGGGGCATCCAGCAGCTCAGTGATGCGGTTCAGGGAGGCCCTGCCGCGGCTGGTCTTTTCGATCAGCATGGACACAGCCATGATAGGCCAGACAATGGCCTCAAAGTAGCCGATGTACTCCACCAGCTGGCCGGCGTTGAATCGGCCCTGATAGACCAGATAACCGCCGTAACCCAGAATGATGCAGATCACGGACTCCACGAACAGGGTCACCAGCACCTCCAGCAGGGTGGCGATCTTCGTGTAGGTCACGTTGATCTCCTCGTTTTCCTTGTTCAGCTTCCGGAAGGCCTGCAGTTCCTTGTACTCCTTGACAAAGGCCTTGATGACCGCAATGCCGGAAAAGTTCTCCTGCGCGAAATCGGAAAGGCCGGAGAAGGCCTCCTGCCGCTCCTCCCAGCGCCGGGTCATCACCTTGCTCATCTGGGTGCCGATGGCAAACATGATCAGGGCCGGGATCAGGGCCAGCAGGGTCAGCCGCACGTCCATGGTCCACATCTTATAAAGGGCCAGCAGACCCAGGGTCAGCGCGTCGAAGAACATCAGCACGCCGTCACCAAAGCACTCCTGAATGGTGTCCAGGTCGTTGGTGTACAGGCTCATCAGGTTGCCGACCTTGTTCACCTGATAGTACTGCTGGGACAGCCTGCGGCTGTGGTCGAACATCCGCTCCCGCAGGTCTGCCGCGACCCGCACCGCCGAGCCGAAGAAACAGATGCGCCACAAAAAGCGCCCAATGACCATCAGCACCACGATCCAGATCATGGGCAGGCAGATGTGCTGCAGCAGCACCTCCTTGGTAAAGGGCAGCGTCTCACCGTTCACCACCACCTGGCCAAGGTTCACCCCGTTGATGACCAGCCGGTAGAGCTGCGGGATCAAAAGCTGGATGTAATCCACCGTCAGCAGGGCCGCAAGGCCCAGCAGCAGTACGGGAGCATGCTTGAGGTAATACCGGTTGATGTACTTGCCGAATATCACTGCGTTTTTCCCTCCTTTTCCAATTCCAAAAAAGCTTTCAACGTACAAAAAAGCCGCTGCATCACACGACGAATCATGTTTTGCAGTGGCTTGTTTTGTCTGGAGCGGCCGACGAGGCTCGAACTCGCTACCTCCACCTTGGCAAGGTGGCGCTC
>CAJMMN010000030.1 GCA_905214525.1 uncultured bacterium | reverse complement strand
AAGGGCGGAGGCGGGGCATTCCCCGCCTCTTACACCACATCTCTGCGCGCTACCTATCTAACTCCCTTTAAAGGGCGTTTGACGGCTTTCAACCTCTTCGAATCGCTCAAGCTAGGCAATTTGCTCTCGATTTTGCTGCTACTAAATTTGTGACAGTACTCATATTTGCCACTTTTTGACCACGGGGTATCCGGAGGGGCCCTCGATAAGCATCTAACGCTACAATAACTACCACGTGGCTGGGTTTGCCGGCCGAATGTGTGATGTCGTGGGAGGGGACATGGTCGAGTTTACAAAGACGATTAAAGATCCGTTGGGACTACACGCCCGCCCGGTTGCGCTGCTCTATGACATCATTGCCAAGCACCGTAGCGACGTGTCGGTCAGCATCGGCGACCGCCATACCGACGGTCGCGATGTCATGGGCCTCATGGCTCTCTACGGCGAGTGCGGCGAGGACATCATCTTTCGCGTTTCGGGCGTAGACGAGGCTTCCTGCGTTACGTCGATCAGAAACCTCTCGCTCTAAGCATGACAGGGCGCGGCAAAGGACAGCTCTTTGCCGCGCCTTTTTGTTTCATATAGGAAACTTTTTCGAAATCTGAATAGGGACCCTTTCCAAAAAGTTAACCACGTGCTAGTTTACTAAAGCGAACATAGACGTGGTTAACTTTTATCGCGTCGATGTTGAGGACGAACTGACGTTAGGAGCCACTCATGTCTTGCGGACCGCAGATGCCGGCCATGCCGCTTTCGATGGTAAAAGCGGGCGAAACCGTGCGCGTGTCTCGTGTAAAGGGCAATGAGGACATGAAGCACCACCTCAAGGACCTCGGCTTTGTCGAGGGCAACGAAATCCACGTGGTGAGCTCGAGTGGCGCCAATATCATCGTCACGGTGCTGGGCGCACGCTTTGGCATCGATTCCAAGGTTGCCATGCACATCATGACCGTCGGTTAGTCCGCAGCATTTCATAAAAACTGAAAGGGGGACAAGAGGATGAAGACGTTGGGTGACGTTAAGGTGGGCGAGAGCTCTACCATCGTCAAGCTTCACGGTGAGGGTGCGCTTCGCCGTCACCTTATGGACCTGGGGCTCATCAAGGGCACTTCGTTCAAGGTCGTGAAGGTTGCACCGCTCGGTGATCCGGTCGAGATCAACGTGCGCGGCTACGAGCTTTCCATCCGCAAGGAGGAGGCTGCCGTCGTCGAGGTCCAGTAAGGGCTCGCGGCGCATATATCTGCAGATAAAGTTAGGTTTTTCTAACTTAATGCAGCATCTTTGAAGCACATTATCCAGCCTGCGCGGAGAAAGCAGCGCAGGCACACAAGGAAGAAGGATTGAATGGCGGATTCTCAGATCCATGTCGCGCTGGCGGGTAACCCCAACTGCGGCAAGACCACGCTTTTCAACCTGATCACCGGCGCCAACGGCTACGTTGGCAACTGGCCCGGCGTCACGGTTGAGAAAAAGGAGGCCAAGCTCCTAAGCGACAAGAACGTTACCATCACGGACCTCCCTGGCATCTACTCGCTTTCCCCCTACAGCCCTGAGGAGCAGTGCTCGCGCGATTACCTCATGAGCGGCGAGCCCGATGTCGTCGTCCAGGTGGTCGACGCCACCAACTTGGAGCGCAACCTGTACCTGGCGCTTCAGGTTATCGAGACCGGCCTGCCCGTGGTCGTCGCCCTCAACATGGCCGACTTGGTCGAGAAGAACGGCGACAAGATCGACACGGACAAGCTCTCCAAGAAGCTCGGCTGCCCGGTCATGATGATCTCGGCCCTTAAGAACAAGGGCATCAACGAGCTGTTCGAGCAGGTCAAGAAGTCCGCTGCTTCCAAGGGCCAGGTGCCGGAGCACAAGTTCGATTCCTCCATCGAGGACGTTCTGGACCACATCGAGAACAATCTGCCGGCGAGCGTTCCCGCCAACAAGCGTCGCTACTACGCCGTCAAGCTGTTCGAGCGCGACGCGGACGCCTGCAAGCTCATCAACCTCACTAAGGAGAAGGCCGCTCGCGTCGAGCAGCTGGTCGCCCAGTGCGAGCAGGATTGCGACGACGACGCCGAGTCCATCATCACCGGCGAGCGCTACGGCGTGATCGCCCACATCATCGACGAGTGCCTCACCAAGGCTCCGGCCAAGATGAGCACCTCCGAGAAGATCGACCGTGTGGTTACCAACCGTATCTTGGGCCTGCCGATCTTTGTGGTCATCATGTTCTGCGTGTACTACATTGCCGTCTCTACCTTGGGCGGCACGGTGACCGACTTCACCAACGACCAGCTCTTTGGCACCGACGGTTGGTATGTGCTCGGCCAGGGCCGCGACGCCTACGACGCAGCTGTCGAGGCTGCGGGTGACGCCGCCGACTCGGTCGACCCGGCACAGTACGGCCCCTATGTTCCGGGTATTACCACCGTGGTGCACGATGCCCTTGTGGCGGGCGGCACCGAGGACGGTGGCCTGGTCGATTCGCTGGTCTGTGACGGTATCGTCGGCGGTCTGGGCGCCATCTTCGGCTTCGTGCCGCAGATGTTCCTGCTGTTCGTGATGCTGTCTTTCCTGGAGGACTGCGGCTACATGGCCCGTGTCGCCTTCATCATGGACCGCGTGTTCCGCCGGTTTGGCCTGTCCGGTAAGTCCTTTATCCCCATGCTCGTGTCCTCGGGCTGCGGCGTCCCCGGCGTCATGGCCACCAAGACCATCGAGAACGAGAAGGACCGCCGCATGACGGTCATGACCACCACGTTCATTCCCTGTGGCGCTAAGCTGCCGATCATCGCCCTGCTCATGGGCTCCATCATCGGCGATTCTTCCACCACCGCCGCATGGATCAGCCCGCTCTTCTACTTCTTGGGCGTCTTTGCCGTCATCGCCTCGGGCCTCATGCTCAAGAAGACCAAGCTCTTCGCCGGTCGCCCGACGCCGTTTGTTATGGAGCTTCCTGCCTACCACTTCCCGGCGATCCGTTCTTGGGCGCTGCACGTGTGGGAGCGCTGCTGGGCCTTTATCAAGAAGGCCGGTACGGTCATCTTCGCGTCCACCGTCGTCGTTTGGTTCCTCTCCAACTTTGGCAGCTACAACGGTTCCTTTGGCTTCCTGCCTGCGATGGACGGCATCCCCGAGGAGTTCATGGACTACTCCGTGCTTGCCATGCTGGGCAACCTGGTCGCCTGGATCTTCGCCCCGCTCGGCTTTAGCACCTGGCAGGCAACTGCGCTGACCGTCTCGGGCCTTGTCGCTAAGGAGAACGTCGTCGCCACCGCCGGTTCGCTGCTGTCCGTCGCCGACGCCGGCGAGACCGACCCGAGCCTGTGGACCGCGTTCGCCGGCATGTTCCCGACTATGGGCGCTTGCGTTGCCTTTGGTGCGTTCAACCTGCTGTGCGCTCCGTGCTTTGCCGCCATGGGTACCATCCGCAACCAGATGGACTCCGGCAAGTGGACCGCGATTGCCATCGGCTACGAGTGCGCCTTCGCTTGGGTGATCGGCCTGTTCATCAACCAGTTCTACAACCTGCTTGTCCTTGGCCAGTTTGGTATTTGGACGGTTGTGGCTATCGTGCTGCTGGTTGCGATGCTCTTCCAGATCTTCCGTCCCATGCCTAAGCACGCTTGGACCGACGAGGACGAGACCAACACCGCTTCCGCCGCAGTTTCCGCTTAAGTCCGAATAAGGACTAGCCCCTTTCCACGAGCCCGGGTGTCCCAGCGACACTCGGGCTTTTTGGTGGGAGAGATGTGGCGTTTCCGCAGATAAAACCGATCAAAATAAACCTGTCCCTTTTTGGTAGGTTGAGAATGGGGTAAAGTAAGTGATGGTTAACTAGAGGAGGCTTGCTGTGGCACCTATCGATATTGTTGTACTGGCTGTTATCGGTATTGCGTTTGTCGCCGTGTGCGTGCGCATTTATCGCAAGGGCACCTGCGCCGACTGCGCTCAAGGTGGCGTTTGCACGGGACATTGCTCCAACAAAAAGACCTGCGCCGCACTTAAGGGCGTAGACAAAATTGCCGAAGACTTGGGCCGCGGTATCAAGTAAGGCCCGACATCCAGGCGCCAATCTCGCCGTCGAAGGCATGACCAACTACCTGGGCCTCTAACTCCATCCCGCCCATCAGTTGCGGTGAAATACAGACTGTTTTGGCCGTCAAAGGCCTTATCTACTCCGTATTCCACCGCAACTTTTTTGTGGGGTGGGCTAGAGACGCTGCATGCGGTACCCGACACCCATGTGCGTCTGAATCATCTTGGGGTGAGAGGGGTCTGCCTCGATCTTCTTGCGCAGGGTGCGCATGAACACGCGCAGGCTCGCCAGATCGCTGTCCCAGCTCGTGCCCCATATCTCGCGGGTGATGAAGGTGTGGGTGAGCACCTTGTCGACGTTTTTCGCCAGAAGGACGAGCAATTTGTACTCGGTTGGGGTGAGCGAGAGCTCGCGTCCGTCTTTCGTCGCGTATCCCGCGGCGTAGTCGATATGCAGCGGACCGTTGTCGAACGTGCTCGCTTCTGTCGATTCGCTTGACGCCATCGAGGAGCGCCTCAAATTCGCACGGACGCGCGCGAGCAACTCATCCACAGAAAAGGGCTTGGTGAGGTAGTCGTCTGCCCCTGCGTCAAGTGCTGCAATCTTGTCGGAATCTTCGGTGCGCGCCGAAATGACGATAATGGGGACTGCCGACCAGCTTCGGATCTTCGTGATGACCTCGATACCGTCAATGTCGGGAAGGCCGAGGTCGAGCATGATGAGGCTGGGGCCGTGCGACACCGCATCCATGATGGCGGCCTGGCCGTTGCAAACCTTGCTCACGACATAGCCGTGGAGGTCAAGCGCGGTCGAAACGAGGTTTTGAACGGTCAGGTCATCTTCGACCAGGAGGATGCGTGGCTTAGCGGCATTATTCATGAATCTCGATCTCCTCGGCGGGCAGGGTAAAACGGAAGACGGCCCCATGGGGGTGGTTGTCGCGAGCTTCGATGACGCCGCCATGCGCCTCCACGATGGAGCGGCAGAGCGACAGCCCAAGGCCGATGCTTCGACGCGAATCCACGGGCCGCGTATTGCGTGAGGTGAAGAAGCGCTCAAAGATATGAGGCTTGTCGCAGTCTGCCACACCCGGCCCATCGTCTGCGACGTCCACCACGACGAACGCACCCTCGCGACGTGCGCTGATGGTGACAGTCGAGTCCTCGGGCGTGTATTTGAAGGCGTTCATGATGAGATTCGTAAGCACCTGCATGATGAGATGGACGTCGATGCGTACCAGCAGGATGTCGTCAGTGTGCTCGATGGTGACGGTACGTCCATGCGATGCTTGGGCGACATGGCTGAGGGCGGCCTCGATGACCTCGTCGATGAGCTCGGATGTGAAGTTGAGGCAAATGGTGCCATCCTCGACGCGTGTGATGGCGAGGAGGTTCTCCACGGTATCGATAAGCCAGAGGGAGTCGTCGTAGATGGCATCGGCAAGATCGCAGCGTTGTTCGAGGCTGAGCTTCTCGTCGCTCTTCCGAAGGATTGCCGCAGATCCGGATATAGCCGTGAGTGGTGTCCTCAAATCGTGGCCGATGGAGCGCAAAAGGTTGGCGCGCAGCTGCTCGTTTTTCGCCAAGACCGCAGCCTCTTCGCGCTCTTGCGCCGCCCGGTCGCTTTCGAGCGCCAAGGCGCATTCGCCTACGATAGATAGGACGATCGAATGCTCGAAGGCTTCGATCTCGCGCCCCTCCAGGTCGATGCCGATGACACCGAATACCTTGTCGCCGGTGCGAACCGCGAGGTAGAGGCAGCGCGCCTCGGGCAGGGTCCGCGTGCTTGCGCCCGCGCGTTTGTTGTTGGTGTAGGTCCAGGTTGCAACAGCGCGCTCGTAGTCGGTGAGCAGCGACGCGGATCGGTTTTCGGTGCCAGCGGACTCATAGAGCGTCTTGCCGAGCGTGCCGTGTTCGGCGGTGTAGAAGACCACGTCGAGTTTTAGCAGTTTGATGAGTTGGTTCATGGCGACGCGGGCACACTCCTCCGCGCTATGGGCTTGCTGCAAGAGCTGGTTCGTTTCGAGGAGTACGCGCGTTTTGAATGCGTTCTCGGCGGAGGTACGGGCGTTGTCGGCGATGCGCGCAGTTAACTCGCCGGCGACCATAGCGGTAGCGAACATGATGCCGAACGTGACCAGATAGCTTCGGTCGTAGCTGGCGAGCGAAAACAGAGGCGTTACGAAGCAGAAGTTGTAAAGCACTACAGAGAGCACGCTCGATACGATCGTGCAGATACGCCCCGTCGTGGTGACGGCGGTCAGCAGGGCCGTGAGGATATAGAGGGATATGATGCTGGAATCGGCAAATCCCAGATGGCGGAAAGCCGTGCCGATCGCTGTGGCGACAAGAGAGAGGGCCAGCGTGCGAAGCACGTTTCGGCTGCTGGGCGGCTGCAGGGCGAGCGCATGGCGGCGTCCTTTGGGTCGGGAGGGCGGAGTCGACTGGTCTGGAATGATGTAAATGTCGAGGTTCGGGGCGAATGTTATGAGCTGTTCTACGAGAGATTTGCGGCCAAAGAGGGCCTGACGGACGCTGCTGTGCTCGCCCGTGCGCCCCATGACGATCTTCGAAATACCCGACAGGCGTGCGAACTCGGAGATCTGAAACGCGACGTCGTCGCCATAGACGGTTTCCATATGTGCTCCGAGCTGCTCGGCTAGGGCGATATTGTCTGCAAGCTTGGCGCGCTCATCATCGCTCATGGCTTGCGTGCGCGGGCTCTCTACGAACAGGGCGACGAGCTCGCTGCGAAACGCTTTCGCCATGCGTGCGGCGGCACGGACGATGCGGGGATTGGTCGGCGCCGGGGAGACACAGACTAAGATACGCTCCCTGGTGTAGTAGTCACGGTTTCCCAGCACGCGTGCGGCGTCTGTGAGGTGGCCGGTGCGATCGGCGCAGCGGCGCAGCGCGATTTCTCGGAGTGCGGTGAGGTTCTCGACGGTAAAAAAATGCTGTTGCGCTCGCTCGGCTTGTGCGGGACGGTAGACGAGGCCGGCGCGAAGGCGCTCAAGTAGGTCTTCGGGCTCTATGTCAACGAGCTCGACCTGGTCGGCATCATCGAAGATGCGGTCGGGGATTCGTTCGCTCACGACAACGCCGGTGATGGATGCAACCATGTCGTTTAGGCTCTCGATATGCTGAACGTTCACAGTCGTATAGACGTCGATGCCTGCATGTAGAAGTTCCTCGACGTCTTGATAACGTTTGTCGTGGCGAGACCCCGGCGCATTCGTATGGGCGAGCTCGTCGACAAGGATGAGCTGAGGGGCGCGTTCGATAGCCGCATCTAGATCGAACTCGCTGAGCGCAATGCCGTTGTGCTCAGCGAGTTTACAGGGCACGTTCTCAAGCCCTTGTGCAAGATGGGCAGTTGCCGGACGTTCGTGCGGCTCGATGTATCCCGCGACGACGTCGACACCTCGCCGCTTGGCGGCGTGGGCGGCTTGAAGCATCGCATAGGTTTTGCCTGCACCAGCAGCGTAGCCAAAGAAAATCTTGAGGTGTCCCCGGCTGGTTCGAGCGTCATCGGCGGCCTCGTCTTTCTCAATTGCCTTGAGGATGAGGTCTGGATTGACGCGAGTGTCCGATGCGTCGCGCTGCATAGCGTAGCCTTTCTGAAACGTTGCCCATGCGTGCATACGCGGTGAGGACGCCACTGTATGCTCGCGAGGTCGAGTATAGGCGCACTGCAGCCGCAATAGTGCTTTCTACCTGCATCTTTACGGCATCTTAAGGTCGTGAGCCCCGGCCCTCACGCCTCTTTAATCTCTAGAAGCGTTTACTGTCCCCAGGCGCTTGCGAGAGCAGGCGTCCGAGACATCGGACCGCGCGTGAAAGGGGCGGTAAATGAACATCCTCATTCCCATCATCGGAGTCGTCTGCATTGGACTCCTTATCTATTACATCTACATTCTGATGAGGAGTGATTCGTAAACTATGGACGCTGCGATTCAGTACATCTTGTACTTTGCCGTGCTCGTCGTCCTGGCCGTTCCGCTCGGTCGGTTCATGGCCCATATCATGGATGGTGAGCATACGTTCCTGTCGCCTGTGATTGCTCCTGTGGAGCGTGGCGTCTATCGTCTGCTTCGCATCGACGCGGCAGAGCAGATGGGGTGTAGGCGCTACCTGGCGAGCGTGCTGGTCTTTTCGGGGATCGGCCTCGTGGTCCTTGTGGCACTTCAAGCGCTTCAGTCCTTCTTGCCAGGCAATCCCCAGCACCTGCCGGGTGTGCCATGGGACCTGTCGTTCAATACGGCTGCTTCCTTCATAACCAACACCAACTGGCAGTCCTACTCCGGCGAGACCACCCTGTCCTACCTTGTGCAGTTCATGGGTCTCACCGTGCAGAACTTCGTTTCCGCTGGCACCGGTATCGCGGTCATGTTCGCGCTGATTCGTGGCTTCCGTCAGGTCAAGGAGCAGAGCTTGGGTTCCTTCTGGGTCGACCTCACCCGCACCGTCCTGTATGTGCTCATCCCGCTGAACCTCGTGTTCGGCATCTGCCTGGCTGCCGGTGGCGTCATCTCCAACTTCCAGCCGGCTCAGAAGGCTGAGCTCGTAGAGCCCGTCGCCGTCCAGCCTAATGCAGACGGCGGCTGGAGCGTCCTCGACGGCGCCCAGATCGAGGGCGACACGGTCAAGGTCGACGGCAAGGTTGTCGAGGGCGCGCGCGTGGTCACCGAGCAGTTCCTGCCCCAGGGTCCTGCGGCTCCTCAGGTCGCCATCAAGCAGTCCGGAACCAACGGCGGCGGCTTCTTCGGCGTGAACTCCGCCCATCCGTATGAGAACCCCAGTGCCTTCACCAACATCATCGAGATGACCAGCCTGCTGCTGATCCCGGCTGCCTGCTGCTTCACCTTCGGTATCGGCGTCAAGAACACCAAGCAGGGCAAGGCCATCTTTGCCGCCATGTTCATCCTGCTGGTGATCTTCACCGGCATCATCGCCGTCAACGAGCATGCGGGCACCCCGCAGCTGGCCGATGGCGGAGCGGTCAATATCGAGATGACCGACGGCCAAGCCGGCGGCAACATGGAGGGCAAGGAGAGCCGCTTCGGTATCGTCACCTCCTCCACGTGGTCGGCTTACACCACCGCCGCTTCCAACGGCTCGGTTAACTCCATGCACGACTCCTACACCCCGCTGGGCGGTTTTGTCCAGATGCTCCAGATGGCTCTGGGCGAGGTTGTCTTCGGCGGCGTGGGCTGCGGCCTGTACGGCATGATCGGCTTCGCCATCCTCACAGTGTTCATCGCCGGCCTTATGGTCGGCCGCACGCCCGAGTTCCTGGGCAAGAAGATCGAGCCGGGCGAGATGCGCTGGGCAGTTGTCCTGTGCCTGGCAACTCCGTTTGCCATTCTGGTGTGCTCGGCCATCGCCTGCATGGTGCCCGGTCTTGCCGACCAGCTCAACAATGGTGGCGCGCACGGCTTCTCCGAGGTGCTGTATGCCTTCACCTCATGCGGCGGCAACAACGGCTCGGCGTTTGCAGGTATGAACTGCAACATTCCCTGGATCAACGTCATGCTCGGCCTCGAGATGCTGTTCGCCCGCTTCATGCCCATCATCGGTACGCTGGCTATCGCCGGCTCGCTGGCCAAGAAGGGTAAGGTCGCCGAGAGCGCCGGTACCCTGTCTACCACCAACGGCATGTTCGTATTCCTGCTCGTGTTCATCGTTCTGCTGATCGGTGCCCTGAGCTTCTTCCCGGCCCTGGCGCTTGGCCCCGTTGCCGAGTTCTTCCAGATGATTGCGTAAAGGAGGGCGCAGATTTATGACTATGCAAAAAGACATGATGGGCCGCGCGGTCCGCGACTCGTTTGCCAAGCTGGACCCTCGCGTCCAGATTCAAAACCCGGTCATGTTCCTGGTGTGGCTTTCAGCCGTCATGACCTCCGTCCTGGTCGTCGCTTCCATCTTCGGTGTGCGGGACGCGGGTGTGCCCACCTACTATGTGGTCGCCATCGCGGTCATCCTGTGGCTCACCGACCTGTTCTCGAACTTCGCCGAGGCGCTTGCCGAGGGCCGCGGTAAGGCTCAGGCTGATTCTCTGCGTGCGGCCAAGAAGGATGTCGAGGCCCATCGCATCGAGTCCGTTGAGGACAAGGAGCACTTCACCGTCGTTCCCGGCACCGAGCTCACGCGCGGCGACCTGGTGATCGTACGCGCCGGCGAGCAGATTCCCGGCGACGGCGACGTCATCGAGGGCGCTGCCTCCGTTGACGAGTCCGCCATCACCGGCGAGTCCGCCCCCGTGGTCCGCGAGGCCGGCGGCGACCGCTCTGCCGTTACCGGCGGTACCACGGTGCTGTCCGACTGGATCATCGTCAAGATCTCCAGTGAGCCCGGCCAGAGCTTCCTGGACAAGATGATCGCGATGGTCGAGGGTGCCGCGCGCAAGAAGACCCCTAACGAGATCGCTCTGGAGATCTTCCTGGTGGCCCTTTCCGTCGTCTTTATTCTGGTCACGCTGGCCCTGTATTGTTACTCCTGCTTCTCGGTCGGTCTTAACGACATGGTCAACCCCACGGCCGTGACCACGCTCGTGGCGCTGCTCGTGTGCCTGGCTCCCACTACCATCGGCGCCCTTCTGTCCGCCATCGGCATCGCCGGCATGAGCCGTCTGAACGAGGCCAACGTGCTGGCCATGTCCGGCCGCGCCATCGAGGCCGCCGGCGACGTCGACATCCTCATGCTCGACAAGACCGGCACCATCACCCTGGGTAACCGCCAAGCCGCCGAGTTCATCCCGGTCGACGGCGTCGATCCCGCGGAGCTGGCCGATGCCGCCCAGCTTTCCTCGCTGGCCGACGAGACCCCCGAGGGCCGTTCCATCGTCGTGCTCGCCAAGGAGCAGTTCGGTCTGCGCGGCCGCACGCTCGAGGATAAGGGCATGGAGTTCATCCCGTTCACCGCGGCAACGCGTATGTCCGGCGTGAACTACGAGGGCAATGAGATCCGCAAGGGCGCTGCCGATTCCGTGCGCACCTATCTGGAGGCAGCCGGCGGCGTGTTCTCCCAGGAGTGCGAAGAGGCCGTCGAACGCATCGCCAAGGCCGGCGGCACCCCGCTGGTCGTGACCAAGAACTGCCGCGTGCTGGGCGTTGTGTACCTCAAGGACATCATCAAGTCCGGCGTTAAGGAGAAGTTCGCCGACCTGCGCAAGATGGGCATCAAGACCATCATGGTGACGGGCGACAATCCGCTCACCGCCGCGGCAATCGCCGCCGAGGCCGGCGTTGACGACTTCCTGGCCGAGGCCACCCCTGAAGGCAAACTCGAGAAGATCCGCGAGTTCCAGCGTGAGGGTCACCTGGTCGCCATGACCGGCGACGGCACCAACGACGCGCCCGCTCTGGCCCAGGCCGACGTCGCCGTGGCCATGAACACGGGCACCCAGGCTGCCAAGGAGGCCGGCAACATGGTCGACCTCGACTCCAGCCCCACCAAGCTCATCGAGGTCGTGCGTATTGGCAAGCAGCTGCTCATGACCCGCGGCTCGCTCACGACCTTCTCGGTGGCCAACGACGTGGCGAAGTACTTCGCTATCATCCCGGCCCTGTTCTCGCCGATCTATTCGGGACTGGGCGCCCTCAACATCCTGAGCCTCACCAACCCGTTGACGGCCGTGCTGTCCGCCATCATCTACAACGCGCTGGTCATCGTCGCGCTAATTCCGGCGGCTCTCAAGGGCGTCAAGTACCGCGAGGTTCCATCCGGCCAGCTGTTGACCCATAACCTGCTGGTGTGGGGTCTGGGCGGCATCGTGGCGCCGTTCGTATTCATCAAGATTATCGACATGCTGCTGGCCTTGTTCGGCATTGGCATGATGTAGACGGAGGTTTGTATGTTCAAAGGTATCGCATCGCGCGCACTTGGCGTGTTCGCGCTGTTTACCATCGTCTGCGGCCTGGGATACACGCTCGTGGTGACCGGCGTCGTGCAGCTTGCGTTTCCGTACCAGGCGAACGGATCGCTTATTACGGTCGACGGCAAGGTTGTGGGTTCCGAGCTCATCGGCCAGAACTTCGATGACGAAGCCCACATGTGGGGTCGTATCCAGAACGTGTCAATTGTCGAAGGCGAAGACGGCGAGCTCATGGCGTATGGTGCCCCGTCCAACCTGTCCCCGGCGAGTGAGAAGTATCGGCAGCTTGTGGATGCGCGCGTGAAGAAGATTCGCGCCGCCAACTCCGATGCCGATATGGACGCTGTGCCCGTCGACCTGGTGACGTGTTCGGGGTCCGGCCTCGACCCGGAGATCTCTCCGGATGCCGCCGAGTACCAGGTCCCGCGCCTTGCCAAGGCCACGGGCAAGAGCGAAGACGAGGTGCGCGAGATCATCGCCCAGTGCACCAAGGGCCGTTTCCTCGGCGTGTTCGGCGAGCCCACGGTTAACGTGCTCAAGGTGAACCTTATGCTGGACGGCGCGCTGTAAGTGAGGGAGTGGCGGATGAGGGCATGACTGACTATCTGAGCCCTCAATTCCACCCCGCCCATCGGTTGCGGTGAAATACGGACTGTTTTGGCTGTCAAAAGTCTCATCTACTCCGTATTCCACCGCAACTTTTTTGTGAGGGTCGGGATTGAAGGTGGGGAGTGCGAGCGAGTGCGAATGCGGCGGATACTGATACGATAAGTACGTTAGTAACTGCCGCCGAGCGGCTCAAACGAAAGGAAGCCTGCATGGAGTCTTCTGCCTATCCAATGCTCTTTAGCCCGATCAAGGTCGGTACGACCGAGGTCAAGAACCGCGTCTTTATGCCGCCAGTGTCAACCAACCTGGCCGATCATGGCTATGTGACCGACGACTTGGTCGATCATTACCGCGCCCGCGCCAAGGGCGGCGTGGGCCTCATCATCACCGAGGTCGTGACGGTCGAGCCCACCTATACCTATCTGCCGGGTGACATGTGCTGCTACGACGACACGTTTATCCCCGGCTGGGAAAAGCTCGCCGCGGCCGTCCACGAGTACGGCTGCAAGATCATGCCGCAGCTCTTCCACCCCGCCTACATGGCCTTTAACATTCCAGGCACGCCGCGCCTGATCGCCCCGTCCTTTGTGGGCCCGTCCTATGCCCGCGAGGCACCGCGTCCCATCACGGTTGACGAGATCCACGAGCTCACGCATCAGTTCGGCGACGCTGCCGTGCGTATGCAGAAGGCCGGCGTCGATGGCGTCGAGGTCCATGCGGCGCACGCCCACGGTATGCTCGGCGGCTTTTTGACTCCGCTCTACAACAAGCGTACCGACGAGTACGGCGGCTCGCTCGACGCCCGCATGCGCTTCCTGCTCGAGGTCATCGCCGAGATTCGCGAGCGCTGCGGCAAGGACTTCATTATCGACGTCCGTATCTCGGGCGACGAGTACACCGATGGCGGCCTGACCCTCAACGACATGATCTACGTCTCGCGTCGCCTGGAGAAGGCCGGCGTCGACATGATTCATGTGTCGGGCGGCACCACCATCAAGCGTGGCTCCGCAATTCCCGCCGCCGGTACGCAGCAGGCCTCGCATGCCGCCTGCTCGCGCGAGATTAAGAAGCACGTCAACATTCCCGTTGCCACGGTCGGCCGCATCAACGAGGCCTGGATCGCCGAGGAGCTGATCGAGGACGGCGCCGCCGACATCTGCATGATGGGCCGCGCCAATCTGTGCGATGCCGAGTTCTGCAATAAGGCGGCTGCCGGCAACGCCGACGAGATCCGTCCCTGCATCGGCTGCCTGCGCTGCCTGAACGGCATCATGTTTGGCAAGCGCATCTCCTGCACCGTCAACCCGGACGTCGAGCGCGACGAGGCCGGCTACGAGCCTGCCGCCGAGGCCAAGAACGTGCTCGTCGTGGGCGCCGGTCCCGCTGGCATGGAGGCGGCCTACATTGCCGCCAAGCGCGGCCATAACGTGGTGCTCGTGGATAAGCAGGACGAACCGGGCGGCGAGATGCGCATCGCGGCCGTTCCGCCGGCAAAGCAGGAGCTCACTCGTGTGATCAAGTACCAGTACCGTCGCCTGGCCGAGGCCGGCGTCACGTGCGTATTTGGCACTGAGCTTACTGCCGAGGACATTCAGCGTGACTACGCCGGCTACGAGGTCGTCCTAGCTTATGGCGCCGAGCCCATCGCTCCGGCCTTCATGCAGGGCTTTAAGCAGGTTATGACGGCTGACGACCTGTTGGGCGGCAAGGCTTTTCCGGGCAAGAAGATCGTCATCGTGGGCGGCGGCACCGTCGGCTGCGAGACGGCCGATTACCTGGCCCCGTTGGTCAACGACCTGTCGCCGGCCAATCGCGATGTCACCGTCATCGAGATGACCAAGACGCTCGCCGCCAACGAGGGCGGTGCCGGCCGCGCGGTGCTCATCACGCGCATGCTCTCCAAGGGTGTCCACGTGCTGACTGAGGCCAAGGTGACCGAGATTACCGAGGATGCTATCAGCTACGAGAAGGACGGCGAGGTCCACACCATCACCGGTGCCGATACGCTGGTGCTTGCCATGGGCTATCGTCCCAATACCAAGCTGGCAGACGACCTGGCTGCAGCCGGTGTTGCCACCCACGTGCTGGGCGATGCCAACAAGTGCGGTAACATTCGCGACGCCATCGGCGATGGCTACAAGGTTGCCTGCGAGCTCTAGTTAACCCTTTGTTGCGTGGGGGCCAGGTTACTTTGCGCTAAGTTGATGCATGTAAACCTGACCCCATTGCACCATTTGATAAAACGCAAGCGCTCGCTGCCTGCGTTTTATCAAAGAAAGATTATTGTCGAGCCTTAAATGCCTTTTGTTTGTGTGCCTTCCGCAATCATATTGCGGTTGTAGACCAGGTGCAGATACATCGCATCGTGAGCGGCGGTGGGGTTGCGCGTCTCAATGGCGTCGGCCACACCGTGGTGCGTGCGGATGGTCTCCTCGACGAACTTTTTTGCCCGTTACGTCGATAAAGAGGGGAACGGATGCCTTGAGCACACCCATCAGACGGGTAACGGCGAGGTTGCCGCCATCCCAGGGCGGCTTCATGGGGTAGCGCCCGTACGCATCGAATTTTTCCTCTCATAGATGTGCGGCACAAAGAGCCCCGAGTTCATACGAGCTCGGGGCTCTTTTCGTTTGGATTTCAGACGTATTGACAGACGAAAACAGTCTGCGTCCGGTATTGAGCCATACGAAAGCGAAATTATGCGTCTTAATTCCGTACGCAAATCAAGACGAAAACAGTTTGCGTCTTATATAAATCAGTACGCAAACGGTTTTCGTCTTATAATACGGTTATGAATGGTACGAAACGAGGGGGTTGTGCATATGGTTGTTAGAGAGAGCCCTACAGTCGAATACAAGGAAAGCGTTACGCCGACGTTTCTTAAAACGGTGAGCGCCTATGCAAACTATGGGACGGGCAAGATTGAGTTTGGCGTTGATGACGAGGGCGTGGTTGTCGGCCTTGCAGATCCGGTCGCAGAGTGTCTCCGCATCGAGAACATGATTAATGACAGCTTGGACCCCGCTCCCCGTTACACGCTCGAGCCCGATGAGAAACACGGGACCGTAATCCTTACGGTTTATGAGGGACAGGACAAACCCTATCGAAGCAAGGGAAAGGCCTACAGGCGAAACGATTCGGCAACGGTGGAGGTCGACCGGTTTGAGTATGGCAGGCTGACGCTCGAAGGCAGCAACGTAACGTTCGACGCGCTCACGTCGGCTCGCCAGGACTTGAGCTTTCATACGCTCGAGCATAAGTGTGTTGAACACCTCGGCATTTCCGAGCTAACGTCGGATATCTTGCGTACGCTCCGCTTGCTCGGCAAGGATGGCTATACCAATGCCGCGGCGATTTTAGCGGATAAGAATGATTTTCCAGGCATCGACTGCGTCCGTTTTGGCGATACCGAGGATGTGATCTTGGATCGCGAGGCGGCGACAAATGTATCCGCAATTGAGCAGGCGGACAGGGCGGTGGCTATGTTTGCACGCTACTACCGTTATGAGCGTATCGAAGGGATGGAGCGCGTCCAAACCGATCGAATTCCTCTTGAGGCATTCCGCGAAGCTGTTGCAAACGCTTTAGTGCATCGGACGTGGGACGTTCGAGCGAACGTTCAAATTGCCCTGTACGATGATCGCGTCGTTGTGACCTCCCCCGGATCGCTGCCCGCCGGTTTGACGACGGAACAATACCTGTATGGGCAGATATCCGTGCTCAGAAACCCCATCGTTGCAGAGGCCTTCTTAAAGCTGGATTACATCGAGAAATTTGGTACGGGAATTGCGCGCATTAGACGTGCCTATCGCGATTCGATCAATCAACCAATTTTTGATGTTCGCGGCGGCATGGTGGCCGTCACATTGCCCGTTACCGATGCCTTTGAAGGGTCCGAGGAAGAGGTCCAGGTTCTCAAGGCCTTGTCGGGCGGGCGAATTATGTCGCGAAGCGAGATTGAAAAACAGACGGGGCTGAGCCGCATGCGGACGTTGGCGGCACTCGAATCTCTGCTTGAACGGAATGCAATCGTAAGGCAGGGAACCGGGCGGGCCACGAAATACGAGCGCTCATAGTCCAAAAGAGCCATGGTACAAGACGGACCCCAAGCCAGCGTTGGCTTGGGGTCCGTTATATCCCGGATGGTAATGGGCCGATTATTGTCAAGTTATAGCAAAGTACAGCGACGTACAGCAAAGTATAGTGAGATATAGCAAGCCGTATAGCGCGCCTTGATTTTCAACCCTTGATTATCAACCGTCCGTATTTCACAGCAACTTATAACAGGCTCGGGGTGCCAATTTGGGGTGCAGTAGTGCTGCGCCACGAAAAGGGCCTATCTACTACGTTTAAGCCGCAGGGGTCAACCATAGTCGGTTTTTTCGAAAATCGACAAGCTGTCTACCTGCGGTTTTGTTTTCACGGTTTTCGGTATGGCCGAGGCTATCCGTGTTAACGTAATAGATGGGCCACTTTTGTGGCAAGGGGGGCCGATCTGCGGGCCAGGGTAGCTAAAAGAGCCCCGTCCCAAAAAGACCGATTGGGAGCTGGGGCGTGTCGATGCGATAGTATTACGTGGTGAAATTCGACAAACCGTGAGCTTCATCCGAGGGCTTTATGGAACAACACCAGCATAATCAGAGCCTGCAAGATCAGGCATACAACGCATTGCGCTCCAAGATCATCTATGCCGAGCTCAAGCCCGGCACGCGCCTTTCGGCGATTGGTCTGGAAAAGGAGACGGGAATCGGGCGCACGCCCATTCGCGAGTCTTTTGTGCGCTTGCGTGAGCAGGAGCTGGTGGAAACGCGTCCCAAAAGCGGCACCTATGTCTCAAAAATCAGCATGGAGCGCGCCGAGAACGCCTGTTTCTTGCGCGAGAAACTCGAGAGAAGCGTGCTCATTAAATGCTGCTCTGCCGTCACGCCCGAGCAAAAGCAGCGGCTCGAGCGGATTCTTGCCGAGTCCGAGTCGCTCGACCATAGCGAAACGCGTCGCTTTTTCGATCTGGACAACCTGTTCCATGAGACGTGTTTTGAGATTGCCGGCCGCCACATGTTGTGGGATTGGATGAAGAGCGTCAACACACATTTTGAGCGATACAACTGGTTGCGTATGGTGTCGCAGGATCTGGATTGGGAGCCGATTCGTCGGCAGCATCGCCGAATTCTCGAGGCCATTAAGAAGGGCGATACCGACGCGGCGAGCTACCTGGCAGAGACGCACCTGCATCTGATGCCCGAGGAACAGGGCCCGGTTATCGCCTTGCATCCCGACTACTTTGAGCTGTCGAAAGACTCGTCAATCTAGCCCATCGCCGCATCTGCTCGAGACACAAAAACGATGCTGCTCACCTACAGCGTTTTGCAACCGAGATTTTTAAAAAATGCCTAAAATGGCTCAGATTGCTGACAATTGGGAAACGGGGTGCGCTATGGCGCAGATGAGGATTAAGGACATTGCCGCCGAGGCGGGCGTGAGCCCGGCCACGGTCTCGCGCTATCTCAATAACCGCCCCGGGCAGATGACCGAGGAGACCCGCGCCCGCATCGCGGCGGTTATCGAGCGCACCGGCTATCGCCCACGTGCCGCCGCACGCAATCTGCGCAGCTCGCGCGCCAACCTCATCGGCGTAATCTTGGCCGACATCGCCAACCCGTTCTCCAGCGCCATGCTCGAAGGGCTTTCCGCCAGCGCCGCCGCGCGCGGCTGCTCGCTCATGACGGCCATTAGCGGCAACGACCCCGCCAAGGAAGCGGAGTCGCTCACCAGACTTATCGATGCCGGCGTGGACGGCCTGGTCGTCAACACCTGCGGAGGCAATGACGAGGCGATCGCCGCGGCAGCGGGACGCCTACCCGTTGTGCTGCTCGACCGCGATGTTGCCGATGGCGGCATCGATCTGGTGACATCTAACAACCGTGAGCTGGTCGCCGGCCTGGTAGACGCCTTGGCTGCTGCGGGCAGCGAGCGTCTGTGCCTGCTTACCGAGGCAAGCGATGACAGCCCCGTGCGTCGTGAGCGCGCTGAGGCGTTTGCCGACGAGCTCTCGCGCCGCGGCCTGGCCGGCGAGGTCGTCACCTTGGCGGACGGTGGTGCCGAGGGTGTCAGTCGCCTGGACGAGACCATCCGCGGCTATGCGGGTAAAAAGCTCGGCCTCATTGCCGTCAACGGCCTGGTCTTCCTGCGCCTGACCGAGGCACTGGCGCAGCTGGGTCCCTCGCTGCCGGCGGGCCTTAAGATCGCAACGTTTGACGATTACCCCTGGAACCACGTGCTCTTTGGCGGTGTGACCACGGCCGCGCAAGACACCCACACCATCGCCGAGCGCGTAATCGAGCGTCTGTCCGAGCGCATCGACGTCGTTACCACTACGGTGGGCGACGCCGCAAAGCTCGCCCCCAAGCGCATCGAGATCCCCGGTCACATCGAACACCGCGCTTCGACCTCGCGCTAGTCTGTGTGATATTATATAGACAATGTCATACAGGAGGTATCCATGGCTGCGTCTGTGCTGAGTGTTCGAGTGGACTCGTCAATTAAAGATTCATTTGCCGAGCTGTGCGAAGAACTCGGCATGACTTCGTCCGTTGCGGTCAATATGTTCATGAGGCAGATGTTGCGCGAGCGCTCGCTGCCGTTTGTGCCTTCACTCGGTAAAAGCTCTGCGAGCGAAAGCGCCGCAGCGGGCATTTTGGATACCGCTCAGATTGAGTCCGCCGTCCGCGAGGCAGCCAGCCCGATTCCCGCCATCAAAACCGTGATCCTATTTGGATCGTATGCCCGTGGCGAGGCGCGTGCAGATAGTGATATCGACTTGCGCCTCGAAGTCGATCGCGAGCAGGGCTTTGGTCTTTTTGCGTTGTCGGCGTTTGGCGAGGCAGTGCGCAAGGAAACCGGAAGGCAGGTGGACCTTGTCTCGAGCGATTATCTTGATGACGATCTTGCCGCGGTAATCGAGCGCGAAGGAGTGATCCTTTATGATCGCGCGTAAGTCAGACGGCCTCCGCGCCCAAGAGGTCTTGGAGGCCATCGCTGAAACGAACGAGCGCATCAAGGCTTTTGATATCACCGAGGACCAGTTTCTGCATGCGAATGACGTGCGGACGAGGGCGTTGGCGGACTCCCTTTTGATGTGCGCGCTTAGGGTGACGGAAGAAGCGGGCAAGTTGTCGGAACGCTCGCAGCGGCTTCATCCCGAAATTGAGTGGCGTGGAATTATCGGCATGAGAAATTACCTCGCGCATGATTACGGCAATGTCGACCGATCGGTTGTTTGGGATGCGGTGACGATGGAGTTTCCGGCGCTGGAACGAGCGTGTAGGCAAATTGTTTCCGAATCCGAGCGATAATCACTTGTCATACCAGCCTGTTCACACACGTTTTTTGAGCGCTTGATACGCTTTAACCCTGCGGAAACATTTTTCTGCGATAGTATCTGCGATATAGACCAGTCGAAACCCGCCCGAAAGAAAGGGGAGCGACATGAACCAGCAGAACATCGATTACGTACTCCGCTCCGTAGAGCAGCGTGATATCCGCTTTGTGCGTCTGTGGTTTGTCGACATTCTCGGCCGCCTCAAAAACTTTGCTATTAGCCCCGAGGACCTCGAGGTCGCATTTGAGGAGGGCATTGGCTTTGACGGCTCGGCCATCGAGGGCTTTGCCACGCCCGAGGAAGCCGATATGCTGGCGTTCCCCGATGCCTCGACCTTCCAGATTCTGCCGTGGCGCCCGAGCCACAACGGCGTCGCCCGCGTGTTCTGCGACGTGTGCACTCCCGATCGCAAGCCGTTTGCCGGCGACCCGCGCGATGCCCTGCGCCGCATGTTCCGCAAGGCCGAGAAGGCTGGCTATCTGCTCAACGTGGGCGCTGAGCTGGAGTATTACTACTTCCCCGACGAGCACACGCCCGAGCCGCTCGACAACGTGGGCTACTTCGATCTTTCGGTGAGCGATGCCGCTCGCGACCTGCGTCGTAACACGGTCCTCACGCTCGAGAAGATGTCCGTGCCCGTGGAGTACACCTTCCACGCCGCCGGTCGCTCACAGCACGGCATGAGCCTGCGCCACGCCGAGGCCCTGAGCATGTCCGACGCCATTACCACGGCCAAGCTCATCATTAAGCAGCAGGCTTACGAGAGCGGCTGCCACGCCTCCTTTATGCCCAAGCCGCTGGCGGGCGAGGACGGCAGCGCCATGTTTTTGCATCAGTCGCTGTTCGACCATGACGGCAACAACGTCTTTTGGGGCGAGGGCGACGAGAAGTACCATCTCTCCGACGTCGCCAAGCACTATATGGCCGGTATCTTGGCGCACGCGCGCGAGATTAGCGCCATCACCAACCCCACGGTCAATTCGTACAAGCGCATCACCACGGGCGGCGACTCCGTGCCGCAGTACGCCACGTGGGGCCTGCGCAACCGCGCAAGCATGATCCGCATCCCGGTCTACAAGCCCGGCAAGCAGCTTTCCACACGCATTGAGCTTCGCAGCCCCGATCCCATGGCTAACCCGTATCTGGTCAACGCCGTCACGCTGGCGGCTGGTCTCGACGGCATCGAGCGCAAGCTGGAGCTCCCGCCCGAGGCAACGGCCGAGACGCTCAAGCTCACCGGCCGTCAGATGCTCGAGGCCGGTTACGCGCCGCTGCCGCGCTCGCTCAAAGAGGCGCTCGACGTGTTTGAGGACTCGCAGTTTATGAAGGATGCCCTCGGCGAGCACATCCATAGCTTCTTCCTCAAAAAGAAGCGCGACGAGTGGCATAAGTTTGAGTCCACGATCACCGAATGGGAGATCAAGCACTACCTGGCGAACTCCTAATCGCGCTGGCTTGTCCCAGTACGATTGAGCTCATTTCTTTGGAGGCCGATATGTCCGAAAAGAGTGCCCTGTTCATGGCGCGCACGACGCGCTTCCACGAGTTTGCCCGCAGCTTGACGACCACCCTGGGTGTCGAGGTGAGTCTGGCCACCCCCGATTCGCCAACTGCGGCGCACGACTTTGACCTGCTGATCCTCGATTCCGATGGCATCCGCAGCGACCGCATCGATCAGATTGCCAAGTGGCTCGACGATCGCGGCGGTGTTCCCATGCTGGTGATCGTCGACGACGAGGCGCTCGGCACCCTGCGCCTGCCGAATCATGCGCATGCCGACTTTGTATGTCCCACGGCGACGCCCAACGAGCTCAAGGCTCGTGCACAGCGTCTGATGGGCGAGGAGGAGCCCGTCGCCTCCGATGATGTGCTCAACATCGATAACCTTGAGATCAACCTGGCCACCTACCAGGTGACACTCGATAGCGAGCCCATTGACCTGACGCTGATGGAGTACTCGCTGCTGAGTTTTTTGGCGACGCATCCCAACCGCGCCTACAGCCGCGAGGTACTGCTGCACCGCGTGTGGGGCTTTGAGTACTGCGGCGGTACGCGCACCGTCGACGTGCATATCCGACGCATCCGCTCCAAGGTGGGCCCGCAGATCGCGGCGCACATCACCACCGTCCGCGGCGTGGGCTATCTGTTTAAGGACTAGCAAGTAAATAGAGGGCAATGTGAGGGTACCGGAGATTTCTCCAGTACCCTTTTCTCGTTTAGGGCGAAAAGAAGACCTTTCACCGATTAAAAGTGTGTCAGTAAAAACAATATCAAACGTATAACACTATCTAGAGAATATCATTTAGTTACCGTATCTCCCTACTACACGGATGGAGGAAGAAATGCGTTATTCGAGAAAGGTGATTGTCGGATTCATAGTGTTGCTTGCCGCCCTGATGTCTCCAAGGTTGGTTTTTGGAGACGACGACTTGGTCCGTGTCACACCGCAAATAGCTGTGGAGCAAGCGCAGGCTTTCTTTGATGATGTATCGGATGAGCCGGTGACCGCTTGTGACCCAGTAAAAATGGTGAATTCCGATGGGGAATCAATCGGGTATATCGTTCGTGCGAAGCGGGATGACGTTAACTATGGCTACGTCGTATTTGATTCAGAGCGATCTTGGTGGATCAGCGAATACTGCTTGGCTCCGAACGCTCTTTTACCTATCGAGAGTGCAAGCGAAGAAATTGCACTCCTCGCATCCTCGGATAACGTCGTTGCGTTAAAGATTGACGAGCTAACTGTTGGCGTTGCCGACTTAGATAAAAACATTGTTTTAGACGCAAGTGGAAAAAAAGTACCAAATAAATTGTCCTCGGGAGGCAATCGCAGCGGATCGCCGGAACATTTCGATGACGTTTTTGTATCTGCCAAGGATTTGTATAAACAGGGATATGTTGTTGATGCGAGCAAAACGGTTTCGGGAATAATAACGCCAACGCAAACAGAAGTTATCAAAGAAACGGGGACTTATGCTTGCGCTGTTTCGGCAATGTTTGCAGTTAGCAGTCACTATGTGACTTTGAACCGCCTTAAATTGTCCGATTTATACTCGGAGCTTTGGAGGCTGTCGGGGACATGGGAAGAAGAAGAAAAGAAATATGATCAAGCGACTGGTCTGTACTTTACTCAAGGCAAGACTTCTCCTGACAAACCCGCTCCGGCCTTAAAGGAGTTTTGTGCAAGACGAGGCAAGGAGCTTGAGACGTCATTCGTTTGGTATCCGTCATGGGATTCCTTTAGGGTGAATACCGACTCGGGGAATCTGAGTATTTTCTCTGGAAGGCTCCGGTCAAATGGCAGCGGGCACGCAATGGCAGTTGTGGGCTACGTGGCAATGCATAACACATACTCGAATGCCAAGAAGTACCTGCTTGTTGTTTGGAATGGATGGACAAACCAGCTACAGTTTCTTCCATATGACGTATCAATTTACACGTCTCACGATGGCACATATTGCAAGGGTTGATTGTACTCGTGAACGGCGACAAGTTCATTCGAAGGGCAATGCTCCTATTGGTGCTTTCCTTTGCTTTGCTCACCGCAGCGAGCTTCTTTCTGTTAAGGGCGACTAATGGGGGAGAAAACGACACGGTTGTTGCAGTCGAGGTGCGCGCTCTATCGGATGTTCATAACGGGCAATTTGAGGCGCTTATGCCAAGTGGTTGCCGTAAGAGAATCGATATGCGCCGTAAGTCAAGTTCCGGATATGTCTCAGGGTTGAAAGCAGGTGATAAATGGATTCTAGTTTTTGTGGAAGATAAGGAACTTGACGGGACTGTTCTGTATCCCCATTCAGCTGAGAAAGTCAAATCAAGTAGACAAGGGGAATGAAGAATGATTGATAGAAAGCAGTTCTTAGGTCTGATGGCGGGGGCTCCTATTTTGATGCGAGCCGGGATGGCAGAAGCCGTGGAGTTGCCGGACGCTCAGAAGCGATTGACGCTCGTGGTCGACACGGTGGTCAGAGATGAAAATGGCAATGAAAAAACGCGAACAAGAAGCAGAGAGACTATTTTCACGCCAGAGAGCAAAACTGTGTCTGCCGACGCTATGGCCGGTGATGTCATAACAATCCAGAGGGAATCAGACGAAACGTTGCCGCTGCTTGCCAAGATTGAGCTCACAGTCGCTTATTATAACGATAAAACAGAAATTGAGATTCGTTCCGGAAAGTACTCGATAGTCCAAATCGATCCGCTTGTGATGTATGCAAACGCTTGGTACGCGCTCATGCAGAAGGATAAATACGTGATGAATAACTTCACGGAAAGCGAAGCATCATATGAAACGGGGTGGGAGCCAACGCCATACGACGCGGAGAAAGATAAGTGGACGTGCGGATCAGGCATGGGCGCGACGATTACGGACTTCATTAACGATTCAACATATAGCTTTGCTATCGACTGTTATATCGAATAGACATGACGGCATAAAACGAATTGGCCTATAAGCATGTCATTACTTAAGCAAAGCTGAAATCTTGGCATCTAGTGCTCGGGACTGCCCAGCTTGGGGTACAACTCAACGTGAACAATGATGGCCCGCCACATGTTTGGCGGGCCTTTGGTTATTTGACGAAAGGATCGCAGCTATGAGCGAGAACGATTCCCAGCGTCCCCAGGATGCGGGCAACGCCGGCGAGACCCAACAGCAGCCGCGTGTGCAGGTAGAGTCGACGCCTGCCGACAGCAACATTCCCTACGTGCAGGCCTACGACACGCAGACCGGAAAGCCGCTGGGCAGCCAGCAGGTTGTAAACAAGCACACAGTGGTCAAGACTAAGACCAAAAAGCTGCCGATCTTTATTACGGCACTCGCCGGCTGTGCCTGCGGCGCCCTGCTGGTCATTGCGCTCATTATGAGTGGCACGCTCAACATTGGCGGCGGAAAGAATGCCGTGACGGCGGGTGCTTCGGGTTCATCGACGCAAAAGATTACGATTGATTCCGAGGACACCACGCTGGCCGAGGCCGTTTCTGCCAAGGCGTTGCCCTCCGTGGTTTCCATTACCGCCACTTCGAGCGGCAGCCAGAATGGCTCGCTTTCGCAGTCTGCCGACGAGTCGGACAGCTCGGGCAGCGTCGGCTCGGGCGTGGTGCTCGATACCGAGGGCCACATCCTCACTAACAACCACGTGGTCGATGGCTATGACCAGTACGTGGTGACCATGGATGACGGCACCACCTACGAGGCCGAGTTCGTGGGCAACGACGCTTCGAGCGACCTGGCCGTCATCAAGCTCAAGGACGCAGACGCCTCCAAGCTCACGCCGATTGAGATCGGTGATTCCTCCAAGCTCAACGTGGGCGAGTGGGTCATGGCGATTGGCTCGCCGTTCGGCAACGAGCAGTCTGTCTCCACGGGTATCGTCTCGGCGCTCTATCGCTCCACGGCCATGAGCTCTGCCAACGGTAACACCATCTATGCCAACATGATCCAGACCGATGCCGCCATCAACCCGGGCAACTCCGGCGGCGCGCTCGTTAACGATAACGGCGAGCTTGTGGGTATCAACTCGCTCATCGAGAGCTACTCGGGCTCCAGCTCGGGCGTGGGCTTTGCCATTCCGGTCAACTATGCCAAGAACATTGCCGACCAGATTATCGACGGCAAGACGCCGGTGCATCCGTACATGGGCGCTACGCTTTCGAGCGTCAACGCGCTCAACGCCCGCACCAACAAGCTGAGCACCGATAGCGGCGCGTATGTGGCGAGCGTCGTTGAGGATGGTCCTGCTGCCAAGGCCGGCATTCAGGAGGGCGATGTCATCACCAAGCTGGGCGACGACGAGATCACGAGCGCCGATGGCCTGATCATCGCACTGCGCAGCCACGAGGTGGGCGAGAAGGTCGAAATCACGCTCATGCGCGGCAAGGAAGAGAAGAAGGTCACTGTCGAGCTGGGCTCCGACGAGGAGCTGCAGAACCAGCAGCAGGACGACAGCGCGACCGATACCGGCAACGGCGGTATTACCGACGAGCAGCTGCGCCAGTACCTGGAGGAGCTGCTCGGCCAGCAAGGCCAGGGGCAAGGCCACGGCCAGGGCTACTAACGAGCCGTTTCGCACATACCGAAGCCAGAGGGGCTGTCCCGCCAACGCGGGGCAGCCCCTCTTTTCGTACTGATCCCTTGGGGACGGAGGAAAACGGATCACTTGGGGCTGACAAGGGGCCTGGTTCGGAATGGTCTGGACAGTTAGTTCAGATACGTATAAATCTGGGGCAGCTTGGGATGCGTTTTGAGCAATTATTGATTGGGATGGGGCTTGAATGGGTGTTTGGGAGGGAGAACGGGACGTTTACATGGTCTCGAGGAGCCCAAATTAGTTGAAACAGGGGTGTTCGTGCCTGATTCAGCTCTAGCATTTATACGTATCTGAACTAACTGTCCACCCCAATCCGACGGCTGCCGATTCGGTGCGGTTTGAGACCGCTATTCGGCCTCATTGCGACCGGTGGTACTCTAGTATCCGTTTGAAATCGAGCGAAGGAGTGCCGCTATGGAGCAATCGAGCCTGTTTGGTGACGGTGTGGATATCGATACCGAAACGCCCGCGAGCACGGATACCGCCGCACCGACCGACGCCCGTGCCCAGGCGGCAGCGCGTGCGGCCGAGCTGCGCCACGAGCTCGATTACCACGCCTATCGCTACTACATGCTCGATGCGCCCGAAATCACGGACGCCGCCTTTGACAAAATGCTCGTTGAGCTGCAGGAAATCGAGGCGACCTATCCCGACCTGGTGACGCCCGACAGCTATACCCAGCGTGTGGGCGGATACGTGAGCGAGCAGTTTACGCCGGTCACGCACATGGCACGCATGTATTCCATGGACGATGCCATGGATCTGGACGAACTCGACGCGTGGCTCCAGCGCACCGAGGATGCGCTCGGTGCCGGTAGCGTCACCTATACCTGCGAGCTTAAGATCGACGGTCTGGGCGTTGCGCTTACCTATCAAAACGGCACCTTTGTGCGCGCCGCCACACGTGGCGATGGCACCACGGGCGAGGACGTGTCGCTCAAAGTGCGCACTATCAAGGACGTGCCCATGCACCTGTCCGAGCCGGCGCTCGTCCACATGGGCGCCGACCGCGAGCGCACCATCGAGGTGCGCGGCGAGGTCTACATGCCTAAGGGCAGCTTTGTGCGCCTGAACGACGAGGCCGATGCCGAGGGCCGCGACCCCTTCGCCAACCCGCGCAACGCCGCCGCCGGCAGCCTGCGTCAGAAGGATCCCAAGGTCACGGCGCGCCGCGACCTTGCCACCTTTATCTATGCCATTGCTGATACCGACCCGCTGCACGTCCACAGTCAGCGCGAGTTCCTCGATTGGCTGCGTAGCGCCGGCTTTAGCGTCAACCCCAACGTTGCCCGTTGCGCCACGCCGGCCGAGGTCCACGAGTTCTGTGCCCAGGCGCTCGAGCACCGCGGCGATTTGGACTACGACATCGACGGCGTGGTCGTAAAGGTGGACAGCTTCCAACAGCAGCTCGACCTGGGCTTTACCGCCCGCGCGCCGCGCTGGGCCATTGCCTTTAAGTTCCCGCCCGAGGAAAAGCAGACCGTCCTGCGCGAAATTCGCATCCAGGTGGGCCGCACCGGTGTGCTCACGCCGGTCGCCGAGTTCGACCCGGTGACGGTCGCCGGCTCCACAATCGCGCGCGCAACGCTGCACAACATCGACGAGATCCGTCGCAAAAACGTGCGCGAGGGCGACACTATCATCGTGCACAAGGCGGGCGACGTGATTCCCGAGGTCGTAGGTCCGGTGCTCGATAAACGCCCGGCCGATTCGGTCGACTGGCACATGCCCGAGGTCTGCCCCGTGTGCGGTAGCCCCGTGGTCCACGAGGATGGCGAGGTTGCCTACCGCTGCGTGTCCATCGACTGTCCCGCGCAGCTCAAGGAGCGCCTGCTCCACTGGGTGAGCCGCGGCTGCATGGACGTCGACGGCCTGGGCGACGAGATCGTCGACAAGATGATCGCCGCCGGCCTGATCCACGATGTCGCAGACTTCTACCAGCTCACGGTCGATGACATCGCAGGCCTGGATACGGGGCGCGTGTACGCGAGCACCAATAGCAAAAAGGGCGTTAAGAAGGGCGATCCCATTCCGGTAGGCCTCAAGACGGCCGAGAAAATCATCGTCGAGCTCAACAAGTCCAAAAGCCAGCCGCTCGGTCGCGTGCTGTTTGCCCTGGGCATCCGCCATGTGGGCAAGAGCGTGGGCGAGGTCATCGCCGAGCGATTCCTGTCGATTGACAAGCTCATCTTGGCGAGCGAAGAGGATATTGCCGAGTGCGAGGGCATCGGTCCCAAGATTGCGGCGAGCGTCAAACAGTTCCTGGCCGTGCCCGAAAACCTTGCCGTGCTGGAGCGCTTGCGCCAGGCTGGTCTGTCGCTCGAGGTCGACTTGGGCGCCGCGCACGCGCAAGCCGCGGCCGACGCTGGCGTGGCGGGCGAGCTCGCCGACGCACAGCCGCTTGCGGGTCTGACCTTCGTGCTCACCGGCACGCTCGTCAACCGCACTCGCGACGAGGCGGGCGCGGCGCTCAAGGTGCTCGGCGCCAAGGTTTCGGGTAGCGTGTCAAAGAAGACGAGCTATCTGGTCGCCGGCCCCAAAGCGGGCTCCAAGCTCACCAAGGCCGAGCAGCTGGGTGTGCCCGTGCTGGACGAGGACGCGCTCGAGCGGATCTTGGCTACTGGCGAGGTGTCCCAGGCTTAAGACATCGATAATCAAATTAGAAAACCTCCCGGAAACGCTTTCCGGGAGGTTTTTATTAAAGGCTTTAGCCTGTGCGGGGCGCGCAGCGCGCCGCATCAGAAACC
>CAJMMN010000029.1 GCA_905214525.1 uncultured bacterium | reverse complement strand
CGGGTGGTTTCTGATGCGGCGCGCTGCGCGCCCCGCACAGGCTAAAGCCTTTAATGAAAAAACCCGCCGCATAAGCGACGGGTTTTACAACCTGGCTCCCCGGGTAGGACTCGAACCTACAACAGCGCGGTTAACAGCCGCGTGCTCTACCATTGAGCTACCGAGGAATTTAAAAGCCCAGCGGAATGGGCTGAGAAATTCTGGCTCCCCGGGTAGGACTCGAACCTACAACAGCGCGGTTAACAGCCGCGTGCTCTACCATTGAGCTACCGAGGAATAGGTGCGTGCTCTCAAGCAACGAAGTTTATTATACGGACGAATCAGCTCAGGGCAAGAACTTTTTTAAGAAATCTTCCGCCCTAGTCATTGGGGACGTCCCCAATGACCACATGAAAGCGCCCCCAAGCGGATGTGCTTGAGGGCGCTTCTTGCTTGCGAGGTTATGACTCGATGTAGTCCTTCAGCTTGCTCGAGCGGCTCGGGTGGCGAAGCTTGGCCAGGGTCTTGGACTCGATCTGGCGGATGCGCTCGCGCGTGACGCCAAACTCGCGGCCGACTTCCTCGAGCGTACGGGGATGTCCGTCGACAAGGCCAAAGCGCAGCTCGATAACCTTGCGCTCACGATCGGCAAGCGAGTCGAGCACCTGGGTGAGCTGCTCCTGCAGCATGGAGAAGCTGGCCGCATCGGGCGGAACGATGGCCTGGGAGTCCTCGATGAAGTCGCCCAGCTGGGAATCCTCTTCCTCGCCGATGGGGGTCTCGAGCGACACGGGCTCCTGCGAGATCTTCTGGATCTCGCGGACGCGGTCGGCGCTCATGTCCATCTCGGCACCGATCTCCTCGGGGGTCGGGTCGCGGCCCAGGTCCTGAAGGAGCTGACGCTGCACGCGGACGAGTTTGTTGATGGTCTCGACCATGTGCACGGGAATACGGATGGTACGGGCCTGGTCGGCGATAGCGCGCGTGATGGCCTGACGGATCCACCACGTGGCGTACGTGGAGAACTTAAAGCCCTTCTGGTAGTCGAACTTCTCGACGGCGCGGATCAGACCGAGGTTGCCCTCCTGGATCAGGTCCAGGAACAGCATGCCGCGGCCAACATAGCGCTTGGCGATGGAGACGACCAGACGCAGGTTTGCGCTGATGAGTGCCTGCTTGGCTTCGAGGCCCACGTTCTCAATGCGCGTAAGACGACGCATCTCGGCACGCGTGAGCTCGAGCTCGCCGGCATCGGCAGCCTCGAGCTTCTCGGTGGCCTCAAGACCGGCCTCGATCTTCATAGCCAGATCGACCTCTTCGGAAGCGGTCAGCAGGTCGACCTTGCCGATCTCCTTGAGGTACATACGAACCGGATCGCCGGTCAGCATCACCGTGGAGGCATCGATGCCACGCACGCGGGAGCGTGAACGGGACGTGCGCACGGTGCGCTTCTTCTTACTCTTGGAAGAACCCATCTCGGCGTCGGCCTGACGGGCCATCTTGAGCTCGTGATCGTCGAGCGAGCCGGAATCGTGCTCGTCGTCGTCATCAAAATCGTCGGTATCGGTATCGTTATCGTCATCGTCGACGTCCATGGGGGCGTCGTCGTTTCCGCTCGCGGAGATAATCTGGATGCCGCTGTTGCGCAGCGCGGAATACACCGCGGTGAGCTGCTCGTCAGAAACATCGATATCCTTCAGGGCGACCTGAATCTCGTCCTCGGTTACCGAAGTCCTGTTTGAGCCGTTGCCCATGAGCTTTGCAACGTAGGATTCCAGCCCAGTACCCGTGCTCTCAGTCTTTTTTGGCACAGATTCTCCCTTCATAGTCCACAGGACTCAATACTTTAGCACACACATTGACGTCTATACCCAAAAAGAGGACTGGATATAGGCGAGAATACGCTGGTTGACCACAACATCTAGGCCTGTTCGGTGCCTGCGGCCTCCAGGCCGATCAAACGGAACGGGTCCGCCACGCCGCCGATCGACTTTTGCAGTTCGCGCTGACGCTGCGAGTCCTGCGCGGCCTGCACGGTCAGCGCACGACGGGCCTCATCATCGAGCGAACGGTCCTGGCGCAGCTTGGCCTGTGCGGCACGCATGCGGCGCTTGATTGTGTAGAGCTCGAGCGTATCGAGCATAAACACGATGTTCGTCTCGGTGGGGTGCTTGCTCGTCGCCGAGATGCGCCCGGCACTCACAAGCGTTGCCGCCTCGGGACACACCGAGCGTGCCGCATCCATGCAGGCTGCAGGATCGGTTCCCGGCGGCGTTGCCAGCACGGCCCATGCGATGGACTCGTGACGTGGGTCAACCCACTCGATGGAGCAGATGCGGTCGGCATACGTGCGGAACAGGTCGGGGTAGCTCGTGAGCATGGTTAGCAGCTCACGCTCCCCCGCCAAGGACTTGCGCTCTAGATCTGTCAAAACCATAGGGGCCGAGGCGTCTGTCGGGGCACCGGCGGGCGTAGAGCCCATACCGTCAGGCACATCGATCGGCGGCAGGTCGTCGACGACCTCGACCGGCGCGGCACCGTAGGCATCGAGTGGGACGTAGTCGTACGGCTCTTCTTCGACCGGTGCGGACACCGGCGGCGTCGCGCCCGACGCCCAAGCACCACGAGATGTTCCCTGCGAACCAGACGACCGACCGCCCGCGCTACCAGATCGCTCAGCCTGCGCCCGCTGGCGTTCATAGTTCTGTTCGCGTCGGCGTTCCGCATCCTCGCGTTTAGCGACATCGCGAAACACGCGACCCGAACTCGCGCGCACCGTCTCCAAATCCAAACCCAGCAGATCGGCAATCTGGATAAAGTACGTATCGATCATATAGCTGTCACGAAGCGGATAGATGAGCGTGAGCGCATCCTCCAGCGCCTTGGCGCGACCGCCCGGCGTGGTGATGTCGCTCGACTCCTGCAGCGAACGGTACACGAAGTCCATGAGCGGCTCGGCGGCGTCAATGCGTTTCTGCAGCTCCTCTCCGCCGTGGGCCGTGATGAACTCCATGGGATCGTTGCCGTCAGGCAGCACCACGCAGCGCAGGTCCATCGAATCCTGCTCGATAAACTGAATCGCGCGACGGGCGGCCTTCTGGCCCGCGGCATCGCCGTCAAACATATACACGATGCGCTTGGCAAAGCGGGTGAGCGTCTTGACGTGATGCTCCGTGAGCGCGGTGCCCAGCGTAGCGACAACGTTTTTAATCCCCGCCTCCCAACAGGCGATGCAGTCGGTATAGCCCTCTACCACGATGGCGGTATCCTGCGCGACGATAAACTCCTTGGCCCAATTAAAGCCGTAGAGGTTTCGCTTTTTATGAAACACGCTCGTCTCGGCGGTGTTGAGGTACTTGGGTTGGCCGTCACCCATGATGCGACCGCCAAAGGCGATGTTGTGACCCTGCTCGTCAAAGATGGGGAACATCACGCGGTCGTAGAAGCGGTCGGCAAGCTGCCCGCGCCCTCGACTCACGGCAACGTTGGCGTCGATCATCTCCTGCGGAGTAAAGCCCGCCTGCGACAGATGAGCCACCAGCATATTACGACCCGGCGCAAAGCCCAGGCAGTAGCGGCGGCAGACGTCGCCACCCATGCCGCGGCTGGCAAAGTACTCACGTGGACGGCCATCCTTACCGCGCATAAGCATGGTGTGGTAGAACTGGGCGGTCTCGGCACACAGATCGTAGATGCGGGCACGCTTGGTACCGCGCTCGCGGCGATCTCCGGTGTCGTGCAGCTCAATGCCTGCACGATCGGCCAAATAACGGATTGACTCGGGAAAGCTCAGGTTCTCGCGCTTCATGATATAGGTGAAGACGTCGCCACCCTCGCCGCAGCCAAAGCAATGCCACACCTGCGTGGCGGGGATAATGTGGAAAGAAGGCGTCTTTTCGCCATGGAAGGGGCAGCAACCCCAAAACTCATGGCCGCGGGGCTTGAGCTCAACCGTTTCCTGCACGATGGCAACCAGGTCAGACGCAGCGCGTACCTGGTCTTTTTCCTCATCGCTAATCACGGATGCTCACCCCCTGCTCACCCAAGTTATGACGAATACCCTCGATATTACCCTCGACGGTCGCAATCAACTCATCCAGCGAGTCGAACACACGCGAGGGACGCAGCCAGCGCGTAAACGCCAGCGAAACGGAAGCGCCGTACAGGTCGCCCGTATAACCAATTAAGTTAGCCTCGAGATGCGATGAAGCGGCATCGTCGGCATACGTCGGCGGCAGGCCGACGTTAACGGCAGCGGGCCACACGATGTCGTTTACCAGCACCAGGCCCTCATACACGCCATCGGCAGGCACCTGAATGCCGTCGGGAACCTGTAGGTTTGCCGTGGGAAAGCCCATGTCAGAACCCTCGTGACGGCCGCGAATAACACCGCCACGCACCATATACGGGCGGCCGAGTAACTCAGCAGCAAGCTCCACATGGCCCTGTCCCAGCTCATGACGAATGCGGGTGGCGCAAATGGCCTCGCCGCCCTCGCAAAGCAGGTCGTGACCATACACGTCAACGCCGCGCTCGGAACCCCAGGCGCGCATCTCGGCAACACCAGAAGCACCGCCGCGACCCAGCCTAAAATCGCTGCCAACGCGAATCGAACGAATGTCGACAACGCGTGACAACAGTGCGAGAAAACCGACATGGTCGAGTGCCGCAACCTCAGGCGTAAAGGGAACGGCCACTACCGCATCGACCCCGGTCTGAGCCAAGGCATGTAGACGGTCGGCCGTCGTCATCAATTTTTGAGCGGGCGAAGGGCTCACCACGACGTCCGGGTCGGGATCGAAAGTGACCACGACCGCCTTACAGCCATGGGCACGGGCATCACAGACAAGCGCTTCGATGAGTTCCTGGTGTCCACGGTGCACACCATCGAAAACGCCAATGGCGATGGAGGCAGCACCCAAGTGCTCGCACCCATCAAATGCATCGGCAGCAACGATGCGAGCCTCGTCCGACTCGCCCGCGAAAAAGATACGCGCGAGCTCGCGAGCGGACAACATCATCGAACACCGCCGATTGCCTGCGGAAACACGTGCTCCATGACAAAGCGGCCACTCTGAATGCGGGCGAGCGCCTTGAGTCCCCCATCGAGCACCAACGCAAACGGCGCCTTCGAGGCATCGAAATCGGCAAGCGCACGCTCAACGGGAATGCGTCGGCCGCAGAGCAGGTCGTCGGCAAGATTGCCCGGCAAGTCAACACGCGTGGCGCCCAGGGCCGCAATGGGATCCAGGGCAAAGCCAGCCGCGGACTCGGGGGAAAGTTCCTCGACCGCATGACAAGCGCCAATGGAAACAACACCGGAGGCCGTGCGGCGCAACGCGGAAATGTGCGCGGCGCTCTCACAGGCGCGGCCCAAGTCGCGAGCGAGCGCACGGATATAGGTGCCCTTGCTCACCGAGAACGCCACGGTCCACACACACGTATCACCTTCGCCGCCCACGGCGATCAGGTCGGCGGCATAGACCTCGACAGGGCGCGGAGGTAGGTCCACCGCATTGCCCTCGCGAGCAGACTTGTAGGCGCGAACGCCATTGACCGAGATAGCCGAAAACGCCGGCGGCACCTGCATCTGCGGACCCAGCATAGCGACCAAGCGCTCACGGGCATAGGCAGGATCGCGCAGCTCGTTGGCAATAGCCACCGTGCGGACCGCCTCGCCCTCCGCATCATCGGTATTGGTCTCGGCGCCAAACGAGATGTCGGCGACATAGCTTTTGGTATCGAGGGTTAGCATGCCCAGCAGACGGGTGGCCTGGCCCACACCAACCACCATGACACCCGATGCCATGGGGTCGAGCGTGCCGGCATGGCCGACGCGCCGCTCATGGAGGGCGCGCCGGCATTTCGAAACCACATCGTGGGACGTGCAGCCCACCGGCTTATCGACGGAGAGCAGCATATTCAGTTGAGAAGGCGTACGACGAGCCATGTACCATCCAAAAAGTTAAAGCTCGACGGTCACCGAAGCGGGATCCTCCCCCACCAGCTCGGCCAGCATGGGAAGTGCCACGGTAAGCGTCTCGAGAATCGTTCCGTTGTTGGAGAAACCGGCGGCAGCGGGATGTCCGCCTCCGCCAAAGGTAGCAGCGATCTCGGACACGTTGAGGTCGCCCTTGGAGCGCAGGTTGCCGCGCACCTTGGTATCGCCCTCAATGCCCTTCAGGAACAGACAGACCTCGACGCCCATCACCGAGCGCACCACGTCAACCAGACCGTCGCACTCATCCGAGGTGACACCGCAGGCCTCAAGGTCACTCTGGTACGCGTAGCTATACGCGACGCGCCCGTGGGCCACTGTCTTAATGCGGCCCATAACGATGGACTTGAGGTGCAAAAACTCAACGCGCATGCTCTGGTAAACCTCGAGTGCCACACGCGCCGGATCGGCACCGTGGGCAACCAGACGCGAGGCTGCATGGAACGCGGCTGCATCGGCGTTTTGGTACTGAAAACGGCCGGTATCGGTAACCAAGCCACACAGCAGGCAGGTCGCAACGCCATCACGTGCGACAATGCCGCAATTGTCCAAGAAGCGGTCGATGATCATGGCGCAGGCTGCAGCTTCGACGCGCCTCAGGCTGAGCTCGGCAAACTCCTCGCGCGCCGGATGGTGATCGAAGCACACCACATGCTTGGAGCGACGAAGCACCTCGGCGGAATTATTGAGACGCTCGACGACCGGCACGTCCACCGAGATGAACAGGTCCGGATTGCCGGTGTACGCAGATGCCGGCACCAGGCGATCGGAGCCTTCCATAAAGCGGTAGATGCGTGGAACCGGGTCATCGTCTGCCAGCAGCAGGGCAATGTCCTTGTTAGGGAAAAACTTCATAAGCGAGAGGCCCAGACCCAACACGGAGCCCAGGGCGTCACCATCGGGAGAAGTGTGTCCCGAAATCGCAATGGAGGACGCACCCTCGATGAGCTCGAGGATGCGTCGCTGAATATCTGCAGACTCGCACGAGGCGAGGTCGGCGGAATTAGTCATCTAAAGCTGCCTCCTGGGCGGCATCCGCTATCGGATAGCCGTCCTCGTCCTTTTCGATCGCAAGCGTGGCGGGAACGTTTTCCAGCGCACGCGTGATGCGCTCGGCCTCATCGGTCGAGCGATCGATGCGAAAATCGAGCTCGGGCGTAACACGCCAATCGAGCGAGCGAGCCAACAGGCTGCGAATACGGCCCTTGGCGCTTGCGAGCGCCTCCATGACCTCGTCGTAGCGGCTCGCATCGCACGACACGTACACACGCGCGAACGAACGGTCCACCGCGACCTCAACCGCGGTCAAAGTAACCAGGTCGAGACGCGGATCGGAAACCTCAAAGAGCAGGATATAACCAAGCTTCTCGCGAAGCTGCTCGCCCAGACGGCGGGTTGCCTGCGTTTGCTTCATAGCGCTACCCCCTACTCGGTACGGGCAACCTGGTCGATGCGGTAACCCTCGATCTGGTCGCCGGGCTTGATGTCCTGGAAGTTCTCCAGGCCAATGCCGCCCTCGGATCCGCTCTTGAGGCTCTTGGCCTCGTCCTTGTAGTGGCGCATCGAGGCGATCTTGCCGTTGAAGACCACGATGCCGTCGCGCACCAGACGCACGGAATCGGTCGCGGCGATCTCGCCCTCTTCGACGCGGACACCGGCAGCGATACCGACTTTGGGCACCTTGAAGGTGTCCAGGACGGTCGCGGTACCCGTGGAGACCTCGACCTCGGTGGGCTTGAGCATGCCGATACGGGCAGCGTCAAGTTCCTCGAGGCACTTGTAGATGACGTCGTAGCAACGGATCTCGACGCCCTCGCGCTCGGCAGCGGAGCGAGCCTTGCCGTCGGGACGCACACCAAAGCCGATGATGATGGCGTTGGAGGCGTCGGCCAGGACGACGTCGGTCTCGTTGATGGCGCCAACGGCGGAGTGGATCGTGTTGATGCGGACCTCGGACTGATCCATCTTGTCGAGCGAGTCCTGAAGGGCCTCGATGGAACCCTGGACGTCGGCCTTGATGATCAGGTTGAGCTCCTTGACCTCGGCGTCGGCAATGGTCTCGAAGAGGTTCTCGAGCGTGACGTGCTTGACGCGGCTCTGCTCCTCGATACGGGCCTTGAGCGAACGCTCGTCGGCCAGCGCACGTGCCTCGCGCTCGTCCTCGAACACGCGGAACTCGTCACCGGCGTTGGGTACGGACTGCAGGCCCAAAATCTCGACGGCGTCGGAGGGACCGGCCTCGGTGACAGCGCGGCCCTTGGGGTCGAGCATGGCGCGGACGCGGCCGTAGGTGAGGCCGGCGACCAGTGTATCGCCCACGTGCAGGGTACCGCGGGTCACGAGCACGGTAGCGACCGAACCGCGGCCCTTGTCGAGCTTGGCCTCGAGGACGTTGCCGGAGGCAAAGGTGTCCGGGTTGGCCTTGAGCTCGAGCACGTCGGCCTGGAGCAGCACGGTCTCGAGCAGGTCGTCGATACCGATCTTCTGCTTCGCCGAGATGTTGACAAACATGTTCTGTCCGCCCCACTCCTCGGGGATGACACCGTACTCGGTGAGCTCCTGGCGCACGCGGTCGGGGTTGGCGCCCGGCTTATCGATCTTGTTGACAGCAACGACGATGGGTACGCCGGCGGCCTTGGCGTGGTTGATCGACTCGACGGTCTGGGGCATGACGCCGTCGTCGGCAGCCACGATCAGAATGACGATGTCGGTCACCTTGGCACCACGGGCACGCATGGCCGTAAAGGTGGCATGGCCCGGGGTATCGATGAAGGTGATCTTGCGGTCGTTGATCATAACCTGCGAAGCACCGATTGCCTGGGTAATGCCGCCTGCCTCGCCGGCTGCAACGCCGGTGTGGCGGATGGCGTCGAGCAGCGACGTCTTGCCGTGGTCGACGTGGCCCATGACGGTGACGACCGGTGCACGCGGCTTAAGGTCGGCGGGATCGTCGTAGAACGAGAAGGTGTTCTCCTCCTCGGGGGTGATGATCTTGATCTGACGGCCCAGGTCGTCGGCAACGAGCTCGACGAGGTCGTCAGACATGGACTGTGTCATGGTGAGCGGCGTGCCCAACAGGAACAGGCGCTTGATGATGTCGTTGGCCGGAACGTCGAGCGCCTCGGCGAGTTCCTGGACGGTAACGCCCTGGGAGACCTTGATGGCGTCGAGCTCCTCGGGGTTCACGCCCTGGGCCAGCGCCTCCTCTATCTTGCGCTCCTCCTGAGCCTTGGCAGCCTCGCGCTCGCGCTTCTCCTTGCGCTTCTTGCGGCGACCGGTGGACTCGCGAGAGGCCTCCTCGACGGCGGCACGGGCCTCCTCGAGCACCTTCTCGCGGCTGTACTCCTCGGCCTCGCGAGCCATACGGCTGTAGTGGTCCTCTTCGTTATTGTGACCGCCCTTGCGCTTCTTGCCCTTGCCCTGCTTGTCGGGGTTGGGGAAGTCCATGCCGACAGCGACGTTGTTGCTGGCGTTGGTGCGATGGCTATGCGGACGGCTCTCGGAGGCGTTGCGCTCGGAGTTGCTGTCGGAGGCGTTACGATCGTTACGACGGCCTCCGCGGCGGTCGTTGTTGCCGCCACGACGGTTACCGCGCTCGGCGGCACGCTCGGCCTTGGCCTTGTCCTCGGCGTCCTTCTTCTCCTTGAGCACGGTCTCCTGTGCGGCGATCTGGTCGAGCAGCGAACGGAAGCGCGAACCGGAGTCGGAAGCGGGAACGGCGCGGCGCTGGGCCTCGCGAGCAGCCTCCTCCTTCTCGCGAGCAAGGCGCTCCTGCTCGGCCTTCTTCTTGGCCTCGGCCTCGGCGCGGGCAGCCTCCTCGGCAGCCTGGGCTGCGGCAAACTGACGGCGCTCCTCCTCGCGTGCCTTCTCGGCGGCGATGCGCTCGCGCTCGGCCTCGGCGGCGCGTGCAGCCTCCTCGGCGGCGGCAGCCTGCTCCTCGGCCTGCTTGGCGGCCTCGACTTCCTGAGCGCGGGCCTCGATCACCGAGGCGAGCTGCTTGCGGACCATGGCGACATAGGCGTCCTCCAAGGTGGAGGATGCGGACTTAGCGGGAATCTTCATATCGGCGAGATGACCCATCAGTTCCTTGGAGGTCATGCCGAACTCTTTGGCCAGGGTGGACACACGGACTTTTGCCATATGACTTCACCTACCCTTTCTGGCACCTTGGGTGCCTAGAGACTGAACGAGCGTGGGAGATGCGCCGGGACCTGCCCGGCGCGACCGCGCGCTAGATCAGGTCCTCCGCATCATCGAAGGCGTCGGTGTCGTGGACACCGCAGAAACGGGAGCCGGGACGAGCCTGGTTGCGGCACTGGATGCCGTCCTCGGACACATACTCGCAGCGACGGACGTCCTCGTCCTCCTCGTCACCGATCAGGTCGGCGGCGGGCTCCTCGTGAACGGGAACGTTCTTGAGGATGTCGGCGGCAAGCGTCTCGGACTTGATGTCGATGTGCCAGCCGGTCAGGCGCGCAGCGAGGCGGGCGTTCTGGCCCTCCTTGCCGATGGCGAGGGACAGCTGGTCATCGGGCACGATGACGCCGGCGTAGGCCTTCTCCTCGTCGATGAGGACGCGGGTGACCTTGGCAGGCGACAGGGCGTTGGCAACGTAGACGGCAGGATCGGCATCCCACAGGATGACGTCGACGCGCTCGCCACGGAGCTCGCCCACGACAGCGCGAACACGGCTGCCCTTGGGGCCGACGCAGGCGCCCACGGGATCCAGACGGTCGTCGAGCGAGTGGACGGCGACCTTGGAACGCTGGCCGGGCTCGCGGGCGATCGACTTGATCTGGACGGTGCCCTCATAGATCTCGGGCACCTCCTGCTCAAACAGGCGACGCATGAGCTCGGGGTGGGTACGGGAGATGACAATCGGCGGACGGCTGTGCTCGCCACGAACCGGCTGCAGGTTGGAGTTGGGGTCGCGAACGTCGATGATCACGGCCTTGATGTGCTGGTTGTGCAGGTAACGCTCGCCCATCGGGCGCTCGTTGCGCTCGTTCTCGTAACGGCGCTGATCGAAGTGCGGCAGCTCGGCCTCGACGCCCTCGCGAATCTTGACGATCGTGAAGTCGGGCGTGGACTGCAGCACGGTACCGCTGATGAGGTCACCGATGCGGCCGGAGAACTCCTCGTAGATCTGCTCGCGGGCGGAGTTGCGCACGATGGCGTTGATCTCGGCCTTGGCGTGCTGGGCAGCGATGCGGCTCGTGTTCTTAGGGGTGACGTCGATCTCCTCGAACTCGGTGAAGTTGCCCTCCTCGTCCATGGAATCGTCGATCGGCTCCAGGCGGTAGACGTAGATCTTGCCGGTGGTGCGGTCGATGGTCACCTTGGCGCCCCACTCAAGATGCAGGATCTCGGCATAGCTCTTGGCGAGCGACTGCTCCAGGCGGTCGATCAGGTAGAGCTGGTCGATGTGCTTCTCCTGGCAAAGCTCCATCAGGGCGGACATCATGTCGGATGCTGCCATCTTACTTTCCTTCCTTCGCGGGCTTGAAGTCGTAGGTGGGCTTCAACTTGCACTTTTTAACATTAGAGAAATCGAGGGTAACGGACTCGCCGTCCTCGAGCTCGAGGGTCACCTCGGTCTCGGTCGCAGCGGCAATCTTGCCGGCGTACTTGCGACGGCCCTCGGTGGCTGTAGAGGTGAGCTCGCAGTTCTCGCCCACAAAGCGGGCAAAGTCACTCGGGCGGCGCAGCGGGCGCGCCATGCCCGGGCTCGACACCTCAAGCGTATAGCTCGAAGAGATAGGGTCGAGCTCCTCAATCACATCGCCGACCCACTTGGTGTTGGCCGTGACGTCGTTGAGAGACAGGCTCTGACCCTCGGCACCCTCGATACGCACGCGCACGCAGGGGGCCTTGGTGGCGCCCACGAGCTCGACGTCGACGATGTCGACATCGTGCTGGGGAGCGACGGCCTCGAGCGCGTCGATGATCGCCTGCTCGGTCTTGGTCTTGACCATTGCGGCACCTCCATCCATACAAAAAAGAAGCGGGGCCGAAACCCCACTTCTTTAAATTACAACTTCATTTGCAAGCAAACTATACCAATAGCTGCGAAAACGCGCAAGCACAGTACGAATCTGCAGGTCAGCGTGCGCACAGGTTCTCCACAAGAATAGGACAATTGACCGAGGAACCCCATGCGGCGCGCCCTCAACAGTCCCAAAACGGGCCATGCGTCCCATTCCACAGGCCCGTTCGGACCCCAAGGGCATTCCTCCCCGAGCCCCTATCGATCAGACTTACGCTAAGGGGCATTCTGCAACAAGCCAGCCAGCAAGTCGCGCAACGACGAACCATTCCAAATCCTCTACGGCAAGGAGGCACACATGAAACGTCTAGGCACCCCCTGCATAACTGCGCTCGCCATCGCAACGTGCTCGTTGGCCCTCTTAGGCTGCGGCAACACGAATGGCAAAACCGGAACATGCGAACCGAACCCTGGCAGCACCAAAGCCATCGAGAAAACCGAACCCCCGGTGAGCTTCGACAAAATAGACGAGGACATCGTCGATCCCCAGGGTTTGGGCCCCGACCCCCAAGAACAATTCCCCATCGACCTAGAGGCGGACGAGAACGTCCACGTCACCTGCGTTGGTAAGGACACCGACGGCTACGGGGACGCCGCGCTCGTCTTTACGGTAACCAACAATACCGATGTCGACATGATGTTTGGCGATGTGGACTCCTATGCCTACGTCAACGGCGTGGTCCGCGACGTGCGCATGCGCCAGCCGGTCGCAGCGGGCGAGGAAACGCGCGCCATGCTCACCTTTGTGGGCACCTTCGACGACCCGGACTTTGATGTGAACAACGACCTCAACGACATCTACCTCAACATCTGGATGTTCGAAGAGGCAACAGGCAACGTTTACTTTAGGGACCTGGTACACATCCCGTAGAAGACGGTGCGACGCACTGACTAAGCAGGGCAGACAACACAAAACGAGGGACGACCCAACCGGACCGCCCCTCGTTTATTGCATGTCAGCTTTACGCGCAGAGCTTATTTGACCACCAGGTTGACCAGCTTGCCGGGCACGCAGATGGCCTTGACGACCGTCTTGCCCTCGAGCCACTTGGCGACGGCTTCCTCAGCGGCAGCCTGCATCTCCTCGTTGGAGGCGTCGCGGGCGACGTCGATGCGGCCGCGGACCTTGCCGAGCACCTGTACGACGATCTGCACCGTGTCCTCGATGGACTCGGCCAAGTCGAACTCGGGCCAGGCGGCGGTGTAGGCATTGCCCTCGCAGCCGAGCGCCTCATGCCACAGCTCGTCGGCCCAGAACGGGCAGATGGGGGCAAGGACGCTCACGATATCCTTAGCCACGCCGTAGCACATCGCCTTGTCACGGGAAGCGCCCTCAGTAGCATTGAGGTAAGCACTCGCGGCATTGACGAGTTCCATGACGGCCGAGATGGCGGTGTTGAACTGGCCTCGGTCAAAGTCCTCGGTGCACTTGGCGATAGTGCGGTGACGCTCGCGATAGAGCTTCATCGCGGTCTCGTCGAGCGCGGACTTGTCGAAGGCCACGTTGGCGTCGCCGGACTGGACGAGCTGCCAAACGATACGCCAGGCGCGCTTAATGAAGCGGTTGGCGCCCTCAACGGCCTTGGGATCCCAGTCGAAGTCCTTCTCGGGCGGGGCGATAAACAGGATCGCCAGACGCATGGTGTCGGCGCCGTAGGGCTCGATGACCGAGCTCGGGGGCACGACGTTGCCCTTGGACTTGGACATGGTGTCGCCGTTCTCGTCCTTAACCATGCCCTGGCACAGCAGGTTGGTGAAGGGCTCGTCCACACTCAGCAGGCCCAGGTCGCGCAGCGCCTTGGTAAAGAAGCGGCTGTAGAGCAGGTGCAAAATGGCGTGCTCGATGCCGCCGATGTAGTTATCGACGGGCATCCAACGGTCGGCGGCTTCGCGGGAGAAGGGCAGCTCGGTGTTGTGCGGGTCGGTATAGCGCAGGTAATACCAGCTGGAGCAGGTAAAGGTGTCCATGGTATCGGTCTCGCGCTTGGCCGGGCGGCCGCAGACCGGGCAGGTGGTCTCGTAGAAGTCCTTGCACTCGGCAAGCGTCTCGCCGGCGCCCAGGTCCAGGTTCTCGGGCAGCGTCACCGGCAGCTGATCCTCGGGCACGGGCACAATACCGCAGTGCTCGCAGTGAATGGCCGGGATGGGGTTGCCCCAATAACGCTGGCGGCTGATGAGCCAGTCGCGCAGGCGGAACTCGACCTTGCGACGACCGCAGCCCATGGCCTCGAGGTCGGCCACGATCGCAGCCTCGCCCTCGGAGTGCTTACCGCCGCGCATGCCGGTGTACTTGCCGGACTGGACGAGCGTGCCCTCGGCAGCGTGGGCGCAATCCCAGTCGACGGTCTCGGCATGGAAGGTATCGATGGTCTCGCCGCTGGCCTCGACGGCAGCGCGATCATCGTCGTCCAAGATGATCGGCACGATCGGCAGATCATACTTGCGGGCAAACTCAAAGTCGCGCTGGTCGCCGCAGGGAACGGCCATGACGGCGCCGGTGCCGTAGTCAGCCACGACGTAGTCGGCAACCCACACGGGGACCTTTTCGCCGTTAACGGGGTTCACCACGTAGCGGCCGGTAAAGGCACCGTGCTTCTCGAGAGTGCCCTGGGCACGCTCGACGGCAGAAATGTGCTTGGAGTCCTCAACAATCTTGGTGACGGCCGCCTCGTACTCCGTGCCCTCGACGAGCTCGTGCAGACGGGCGTACTCGGGAGCCAGGACAAAGAAGGAGACGCCAAAGAGCGTGTCGGCGCGCGTGGTGAAGACGGTGATCTTGCCCTCGTCGCCCTCGATGGGCTCGCCATCGGCATCGCACAGGGTAAAGTCGACCTCGGCGCCCTCGGAGCGACCGATCCAGTTGGCCTGCATCTGCTTGACGCGCTCGGGCCAGCCGGGGAGCTTCTCCAGGTCGTCGAGCAGCTCCTGGGAGTACTCGGTGATCTTGTAGTACCACTGCTCAAGGTCGCGCTTCTCGGGCTCGGTGCCGCAACGCCAGCACTTGCCCTCGGTCACCTGCTCGTTAGCCAAAACGGTCTTGCAGGTGGGGCACCAGTTAACCGGATTCTTCTTACGATAGACCAGGCCCTTTTCCCACATCTTCTCAAAGATCCACTGACCCCAGCGATAGTAGTCGGGACTGCAGGTCTTAACGGTGCGATCCAGGTCGTAGGAGAAGCCCATGCGCCTCATCGTGGCGAGCGCCTGGTCCATGTTCTTATACGTCCAGGCGGCAGCCTGCGTGTTGTGCTTGATGGCGGCGTTCTCGGCGGGCAGGCCAAAGGCGTCAAAGCCGATGGGGTGCAGCACGTCAAAGCCGCGCATGCGGGCCTGACGGGCCATGGCATCGCCGATGGTATAGTTGCGCGCGTGGCCCATGTGCAGGTCGCCCGACGGATACGGGAACATCTCGAGCACATACTTCTTGGGCTTGCTGGCGTCGGTGTCGACGGCAAAGAGGTCGGAGTCCTCCCAAGCCTTCATCCACCTGGACTCAATGGCCTGCGCGTCGTAGACAGGGATCTCGTCCTTATGATCTGTGCAATCGCACATATCAGCTCCTTTAATCTTGCTGGGGTCGGTCGGCTTAGCTTTATTCGCTACTGCGAACAGTCCTGCGCAAGACGAAGAGCACATTTAGTGCTCTTCTTTGCGTGCGGAACTTGTAGCGAACAAAGCTAAGCCGCCCGACCCTAAGGTTGACTCGACTGATAATAGCAAATACGACAAGCGAGATGCCTGCGACTTGCAGGCATCTCGCTTTATCTAAATAACGTGGTTGAGGCTCAACCTTTATGTGCAGGTCTTATCTTATCGATACGTTACGCTCTGTTGGGAGTCCTTGACTACGACGTCGTGGGCTCCACCTTCGACGATCGAGGTCGAGGAGACCAAGGTCAGACGTGCCTTTTCCTGGAGCTCGGGGATCGAGAGGGCGCCGCAGTTACACATCGTGGACTTGACCTTGTAGAGCGTACCGCCCACGCCGTCCTTGAGGGAGCCGGCGTAGGGAACGTAGGAGTCGACGCCCTCGACGAAGCTGAGCTTCGCGGCGCCGCCCAGGTCGTAGCGCTGCCAGTTGCGGGCACGCGCAGAACCCTCGCCCCAGTACTCCTTCATGTACTGACCGTTGACGTTGACGCGCTCAGTCGGGCTCTCGTCAAAGCGGGCGAAGTAGCGGCCCAGCATCATAAAGTCGGCGCCCATGGCAAGGGCGAGCGTCATGTGGTAGTCGTAGACGATGCCGCCGTCGGAGCACACGGGCACGTAGACACCGGTCTCCTCGTAGTACTCGTCACGGGCGCGGCAGACGTCGATCAGCGCGGTGGCCTGGCCACGGCCGATGCCCTTGGTCTCGCGGGTGATGCAAATGGAACCGCCGCCGATACCGACCTTGATGAAGTCGGCCCCGCAGTCGGCCAAGAAGCGGAAGCCCTCGGCGTCGACGACGTTACCGGCACCGACCTTGACGTCCTCGCCGTAGTTGGCGCGGATCCACTCGATGGTGCGCTTCTGCCACTCGCTGAAGCCCTCGGAAGAATCGATGCACAGGACATCGGCACCGGCCTCGATGAGCAGCGGCACGCGCTCGGCATAGTCGCGGGTATTGATACCGGCGCCGACCATATAGCGCTTGTCGTTATCGAGCAGCTCGTTGGGGTTGGTCTTGTGGCTGTCGTAGTCCTTGCGGAAGACGATGCCCATAAGGTGATCGTTGTCGTCGACGATAGGTAGGGCGTTGAGCTTGTTGTCCCAGATGACGTCGTTGGCAACCTTGAGGCTGATGTTCTTGTCGCCCACGATGAGCTGCTCGCGCGGGGTCATGAACTCGGAGACCTTCTTCTGGTGGTCATCGCGGCTGGGACGATAGTCACGGCTGGTGACAATGCCCAGGAGCTTGCCCTTGGGAGTGCCGTCGTCGGTGACCGGCATGGTGGAGTGGCCGGTCTTCTCCTTGAGCTCGATGACCTGCTCCATGGTCATGTCGGGTGTCAGCGTGGAATCGGACTGAACAAAGCCGGCCTTGTGATCCTTAACGGCCTTGACCATAGCAGCCTCGGACTCGGGGGTCTGAGAACCGTAAATGAAGGACAGGCCACCCTCGGTAGCGAGCGCGACACCCATGTCGACGCCCGAGACGGACTGCATGATGGCGGAAACCATGGGGATGTTCAGGGTGATTGCCGGCTTCTCACCGCGCTTGAAGCGGGTTAGCGGCGTCTTAAGAGAGACGTTGTTGGGGATGCACTGCGAAGACGAGTAACCAGGGACCAGCAGATACTCCGAAAACGTGTGGGACTCACCGGGAAAGAACGTAGCCATGTTTCTCCTTTTTCCATGCGACCGGTCGGCTGCAGGCCTCGTAGGACCCAGCCCAACCTTGGGCGCCCAATACTGGGGAAGTATCTTAACGCACTTTGACTGCTACAATGCATGGTTTAGAAAGAGCACACGAGGGTTTGACGCAGGCTTTGCGTTTGCCCAGCAAACACTTTAGCGGGAAGACGTGAAGCACATGGAGTACAAGACGACGGCAAAGCTGGTCATTCAAGCGTGCGACAAAGATCTGCCGGGCGTGTTCGGCCACGGTTGTGTCTTGCTGCTGCAGGGCATCGCCCGCGAGCACTCGCTCAACCGCGCCGCCAAGAGCATGGGCATGGCGTATTCTAAGGCCTGGCGCATCGTGAACGAGGCCGAAGGGCAGCTGGGATGCAAACTCATCGAGCGCGACGGCGCCCGCGGATCCACGCTCACGCCGGCCGGCGAGCGAGCCATAGCGGTCTACGAGGAGCTACAGGCCGACATCAACAACGTCATCGCCACCAAAGCCAGCGACCTCATTGCCACCATCAAAGAGTAGCTAACTTGCGAAGGGCGTTGTCTAGGGTGGACGCTACAACCAGGGGATCGTCGGTACCGGCGAAGAGGCGGATGGCGCTCCCCTGCTTACCGCGCGGGGCCGAAAGGCGCGTTGTTGAGCCGCCGGCGGGTGATGTGCGGAATTCGTCCGGCAGTATGCTGAAAAATTCACCCGCGATGCAGTCCATCAGGTCAAACTCTACTGCCGGGCCAAAACCGTGCTCCAGGATGCCGGTCGCGATGGCATGGTCGGGATGCGAGGTCAGCCCGGGATAGTGCACGTTGCGTACCATCTCGTTGGCGGCCAGATACTCGGCCAGCGCACGGGCGCGATCGAAGTGGGCCTGCATGCGAGCGTCGAGCGAAGACAGCCCCCGCTCCAGCATGCAAGCCTCATTAACAGAAAGGTCGAGTGCAGACGCACCGCAATCCGCAAGAAGCGCATACGCACACTCGGCGGCGGCATCCACGCGATGGCGCTTAAGCCGCGAGCGCGCCACCGAAGCGGCGACGAGTTTGCGCGGCGCAACGCCGGCACACACACGGTCGAGTGCCTCGAGCGAAAGCACGGCGCCCAGACGCAGCGGGTTGCACCCAAAGACGCCTGACGCAGTGTTATCAACCACGAGCAGCGCATGCGGATCACGAGCGGCGCGGCCCAGAGCGCGAAGGTCGGGCACACGCAGACCAAACCCGCCGATGGAGTTGACGAACCACCACAGGTGCGGCCCCTCGGCATCAAACGAAGCATCAAAGCCTTCGGACGCAGCAGCAAACGCCGCAGCCGCAGGCTCCCCCACCAGCACAACATCGCAGCCATCAAAGCCGCAGGCAAATGCATCGGCAAAGTCGTCCGCAAAGGCCACCAAGCGATCGCCGGGCTGCACAATCCCCAGCATCGACAGCGCCGCCGGCACATGCGAGGCCGCAACAAGACGCGCCTCACGCGCACCAGCCCTGACAGCCCAGTCCTCTTCTAACTGTTGCACGTCCAAGCGACACCGCCCCTTAAATAAAACTGAACCAAACTAGCCGTGATATTCACCGTTGTACTGGATGAGCGTCAGGTCCTCAACGCCGTCGAGCGCACGGATGGCATCCGCATAGGGCATATCCACGCCGTCCGAGAACACCTCGGCGGCCATCTCGACCTTGTCGCCGCGCATGGTCTTGGATTTGACGGTGAACTTGGTGCGCCCAAATGCACGCACGATATCATCGCCGGTGGTCTGGCCCGTGTAGTGGATAACCATCATGTACACGCGCGCCTTGTCCTGGTGGCTCGCAAAGCCGGCGATCATCACCACGATCACCACCGCCGTGAGCCCCACGAGCGCATACATGCCGGCGCCGGCCGTAATGCCCGTGGTAATGGACCAAAACAGATACAGCAGGTCGAGCGGGTCCTTGACCGCCGTACGGTAGCGGACGATAGACAGAGCACCGACCATACCGAGCGAGATGACCACGTTCGTCGAGATCGCGAGCGTGACCATGCAGGTGAGCACGCACATGCCCACGAGCGTCACGGCAAAACTGCGCGAATACACCACGCCGGTAAAAAAGCGCTTGTACACGTAATAGATCAGGATGCCCATGGCGAGCGCCACGAGCAGCGACAGACCGATCTTGGCAGGGTCGACCTGGCCAAACGCCTCCAAGACGGAGTTCTTAAAAAAGTCCCTGGTGCTCATGGTCTAAATATCCCCTCGGTTCTCAAAATCCGATTCCCAGTAATTAAATCCGCGCAGGTAGGCGGTCTTGTCATAACACAGGCAGTACTTAGAGACCGCCGTGAGTTCGGCCGCGCCCGGCGGCACCATATCGCGCACCAGCTGCGGGCAAAACTCCGTAAACTTGACCTCCATCACCAGCTTGCCGGGCTCCAGGACTGGCAGCGCGGGCAGCGTCGCGTCAAAAATGTCAAAGCTACCCACCGCGGCACGCACGTTGCTATCAAAGGTAATGCGCACGGTGCCCTCGTCCATCACCCACGGCTCGCGCTCGTAGTCCACGATGGTCCGCGGGCGCATCATATTGCAGATGCACTCGATGTAGAACTCGCGGCAGAGCGGATAGGGGCTCCTCAGCAAAAAGTCGTAGTCGCCGGCCAGGATCTGCTCAAACTCGCCTCGCGTGAGCGGCGCGTCCTCCTTGTAGATCCAGCTGCCGTACTTCTTTTTGCGCTCGAGCTTAATCACCTTGTCGCTGCCGTTGTAGATGCGCACGCGATACTTTTTGCGCATGAGGATGCCGGCGTCTTTTTCTTCGTAGGCCGAGTTGCAGTAGTCGTCAAAGTACAGGCTGCGAATGGTATAGCCGCCCGCCTGCGCATGCTTGTCTAGCTTGAAAACCGGCGCCATGCGGCAGGCCAGCGCGGCGTGCTCACCCTCGTTAATGAGATATTTGAGCTCGTGGCGGTAACGCTCCTGCGTGGCACGCACAGGCGGAGCCGCCAAGCGCTCAAGCAGCGCGCTAGCCTTCCTCATACGTGTCCTCCACGACCTTACCGCCGTCTTGCACGTAAAAACACTTCATGCCGTAGTGCTTGCCGTCGTCGGTCACATAGTAGTCAAACGCATCTTGCGTATAGCCGTCTGAGTTGGTGGCGCGCACGCGCACAAAATACTGGCCGGCATCGGGCGCATCGCAGGTCACTTCGGGCAGCAGCACGTCCTCGGCCTTAAAAAGCACGTCGCTTATGGCATAGTCGCGCGCCAGCTCCACGGTATAGCGAATGTCACGCGCCTTAAAGTCGTAGGACGCATCCCAGTTAATGCGCAGCTTACCGTTATCGATCTGCGGCACACCAATGTAGAACGGCATGGGCTTTTTATAGCTCTCGCGAAAGCTCTTGTAGTTCTCCTCGATCTCGGAGGGAATCGCCGCGGCAATCTGTTCGTATTGGTCCTTTGTCACGGGCAGGTTATCGATATCGGGAGCGGCAAAGACGAGCGACTCGGTCACCTCGCGATAGTGCTTGATCATCTTTGTCAGGCGCGCCTCGGTCAAATACGAGCGCAGGTCCTTGACGGCGCGATCGAGCTCACTGCGAAACGATTTGCTGCGCAGCGCACGATTGAATAGCACGTTGCCCCAGTAGTTGCTTACGCCGCGCTCCCAGCTCGCATAGTCCGAGAACCCCTTCAGGCTCAGCTCAAGCTTACGCAGCATGCCGTCGTTATCCCAATCCAGGATGTACCAGACCTTGGAGTTAAGCGGGCTGTACAGATAGCAGTTGCGGTTCTGCGTATCGCAGTTGCCCGTCAGGATCTGAAACGCCAACCAATAGACCAGGTTCTCGGTATCAAAGTAGGCGTCGAGCACATCGTCGATCTTTTGCGTATCGTCGTTGAGCGCATCGAGCATCTCGATGAGCTTGGTGTGGTCCGTATCGCCCTTGATCTCGAGCATGCCCTCAAAGCTTGCCTGGTTGTAGTCGGGATCATCGGCAAGCTTAATGGCGTCCTCGTAGCGATGGAAATCAAAGCTGTTCACCTTGTACAGATGCCCGTTCTTATCCAGGCCATGCGCCTTAAGTGCCATCTTGTTGAGCTGCTCTACCTGCGTATACAGGCCGTAGTCCTCAAAGGTATCGTTGGACTTTTCGGTCTGATCGCACACCCACAGATGCACAAACTGCGTGCGCAGGCCCATCATCTGGGGAATCCCGCGGATAAGGTCATAGGCCATCTTGTTGCGAAAACGCATACCCTCGCCCATGTGCTTGTTGAGCGCAATCGCGCGCTGTTGACGCCAGGTTCCCTTGCCCTTTTTGAGCTCCACCTTGTAATTCTTCTGCGTATAGGAGCTCGACGTCTGGCCGCGCACCTGCACGGTAGCATTGGGCGCTTCCTCGCCATAGCCAACCTCGCCGGCCACCGGGCCGTCTTCGTCGCCCGCCTGCAGCAGGCCCATAACCTGATAGCGCGTCACGCCCATGTCGGCATAGTCATACACCGAGTACGTATTGATCTCGGCCCAGCTGTGGTCGGTGTTCTCGGAGCTGTTGCCGCGCGAAACCGTCAGGTACATGGTCACAATGCCCGAGTCGTCGTAGACCTCGTACAGCTCGTCTTTATCGCGTAGGTGCTTGGTACCGTCCGAGGACTCGGCCTTTTTAATCTTGTCCTGCTTTTTGACCTTTTTGGTCGAGGAGTCTTCCTGCACCGAGCAGCCCGAAAGCAACAGCGCACCGGCAGCCGCCTCAAACAGGCGACGGCGAGACATCATCCTATCGGCCATCAGAACCTCCCCAATGGTTGCGATACACACGGACCACCGTGCGCTCAAACGCGCCGTGCGGCTCACCCTTACGGCGGCACTCCTCATAGCGCTGCTCGGCACGGTCGAGCAAGCGGCCCAGCTGTGTAAAACGACCCGTTTTGTCGGTCGCCACAATAGGCTGCTGGCTCAGGATACGATACGGCAAGTTGGCGGTATAGGTATCGAGCCGCAGCAGCGCCACGATAAAAAACACCGCCGCACCCAACAAAAAGCCAAAGCCGTAAAACTGCTGCGGCAAAAGCAACGACACGGCAGTCGCCAGCCCGGCCACACCGGCAAACAATCCCGAGGCCAGCACGGCCCCCTTGTAGTCGGTAAAGTACAGCAAGATCAGCAGGATCGTGTTGCCCACGGCATACAGGCCGTAGCCCACGCACAGCGTGCGAAAATACCCGTGCATCAGGTTGTTAAAGCCCAACGGTAGGGCCGACAGCACCGTGGTCTCGAGCGAGATGACCGCCGCCGTCACAAACAGTTGCTTGAGCGCACAAAAACGCAGTTCTCGGTTGAGCGTGGCAAGCATTTCCTCCTCGGCCACCACAATGTCGCCCACCACGCCACCGTCGTTGAACAGGCTGTAGTAGTCGCGGTAGCGCGGATAAAAGTTGACCTCGACCGAGACCACAAAGTTGACGGACGTGACCAGGATCGTCAAAAACGCGATGAGCGCCGGCACATCGTGGTAGGGCGCACCATAAAACAAGCCCTTGACCTGCACGCCAATGGGACCGGCCCAAATTATCACCAAGTGCGCAAAGAGGCCCAGGTTGGTAAACAAGCCCGTGAGCGCCAACGGCATAAACTGATCGAGCCACCGTAAAAAGAGCCAGGGGCTGCGGTCGCTTTGCGGAAAATACCTGTACAGCAGCACAACGTCCCAGGCGAGCATGACGCCGTAGCCCAGAGCAATTGATGCCAACAGGCCCTCGACCGGCGGCAGTCCCAGCGCCAGTGCGGCCAGGGCGCACAGGCACGCCACGCCAATGGCAGCCGCAAAGCTGCATAGGATACCGCGGTAATCCTTGATGGCTGTGAGGTAACTCATGCCATTCCAGTTGACGATCATAATGTTGAACAGCCACAGGCACAGCAGCCCCTGCAGCAGCGTGGCGCCCGAGAACAGCAAAAAGACGCCGTAGAGCACTGTGCCCGCAACGAGCACAATGGTGTTGGAGCCCCAAAACGAAGGTAGGATCTCATCCTCGCGCTCGGCAAAAAGCATATCGGCCAAAAAGCGCGTGACCGGCATGGAGAAAAAGCTCGTGAGCGTAAGCGAGGCCAGCAGTGTGTAGGTCACCATGCACACCAGCAGATCCTGGTTGGCACGGCCCACACCCCACAGACCGCACAGCACCAAGATACCCACCTGGAGCAGAACGCCCAACAGCATGGGGCCCGTGCACACAATGCCGGCGTAGCCGTAAGCGCGCATCGTGGCAAACAGGCCCTTGCGCCTAAACAGGCGCTTGAGCTCAAAACCAATTCCGGCCACCGGCTACTCCCCCTCTCTGGGCAGGTTAAACGCACACGCCGTCTCGTCGTACAGCGCGCGATAGTTGGCGAGCATCTGCTCGTGCAAGAAGTACGTGGCAACGCGACGCTGGCCGCGCTCCCCCATCTCGATACGCCGGGCGCGGCTTGTGCACATGCGTTCCATGGCATCGGCCAAGCCCTTGCGATACATAGGCGGCGTCACAAAACCTGCCACGCCAAAGTCGTCGCCCGGGGCGCCTTCGAGAAGCTCGCGACAGCAGCCCACCTCGGTCGTCACGCAGGGACGGCGCGCGGCGAGCGACTCCAGCACGCTCAGCGGCTGGCCCTCGGAGATGCTCGTCAAAATGGTAAAGTCGAGCTTTTGCATGTACTCGACCACGTTGACGCGGCCGGTAAAGATCAGGTCGCGCACGCCCAGGGTTTCGACCAGCGCGTGGCACTCGGCACCATATTCCTCGTCGTCCACGCCGCCCATGATGTGCAGGCGCACCTTGGGCAGGCGCTCGTGCAACTCAAAGAAGGCATAGATCATGGTCTTGACGTCCTTGATGGGCGCCAGACGCACTACCGCGCCAATGTCCACCCAGCCGTCATCGGGCTTTAAGGGGATGTCCTTAAAGCGGTCGAGCTGGATGCCGTTGGGGATGACCAGGCATTTGTCCGCATCGCAGCCCATATCGATCTGCGTCTTGCGGGCGTTATGGAACAAACTCGTCACGCGGAAGGCGCGGCGGTAGATCTCCTCCGAAAGCAGGTAGAAAAAGCGAATCCAGCGGTCCTTAAACGACGGCACCACCCAATCGGCGCGAATGATCTCTTCCTCGCGCTCGCGGGTATAGATGCCATGCTCGGTCAGCAGCACCGGCGCATGGTGAACGCTTGAGCCCAGGCAGGCGAGCAGGCCACCGTAGCCGGTCGAGATGGCATGGTACACATCGGCCACCGGCACCTCGCTGCCCAACAGGTAGAGCACTGGCAGCAACATGGAGCGCATGGTGTGGAATGCATCGGCAAAGGGCGTGTAGGGATACTCGGCCAAGCACACGTCGCGAAAGATATCCATAAACGTGCGGCTCTGCAAAAACGAGAGCGGATGCACGCGACGGCGGTGGAAGATATCGAATAACACGTCCCAGTCCGGATTGGAGAGCGACACCAGACGGCGTAGCGCCTCGCACTCACGGTCGTTAAAACTGGCTTCATGTTGCTCGCCCGAAAGCCGCAGGGCATCGTCCAGGAACACCTCGTGCACCTCGACCACGTTGCTGGGAAGCTCGTAGACAAACTTGCCACGGTCGGCAGCATGTGCGCCGATCACCCATAGCACAAACTCATGCTCGGACATGGCCTGGATATAGCCATGCATCCAGGTAGATACGCCGCCGTGCACATAGGGGTAGCAACCCTCGAGTACCAAGCAGATTCTCATTTATCGCCACCCTCCTTGCGCTCGATCGTCACGGTCTTATCATTTGCCTTGAGCAGATACAGATTGCCCGTAAGGTGCGTCAGTTCGCCACCCGTCACCGCACCCGGCTCGCCATTATTGGCGCGGAACATGAGCCACGCCTCGTCGTGGAAATTGCCCAGGCTGAGCGTCCAGGCATCCGCGCTGGTATCCATGCTCACCGTCACGGACGAAAAACGCTGGATGGCACCGGAGCACTCCGACGCCGTCTGGTGCCGCAGGTCGGGCGCAAACTTGGTAAGCCACTCCAGGTAGTCGACCAGGCCGCCCTTGTAGACCTCCCAGCCCTCCTTGGCTCCGCGATCGGGGTCCAAAAGGTCGTCCGGGTGCATAAAGTGCGTGCTCACGTAGTGCATGTTGAGCTCGGACACGGCTGCCAGGCGCATATAGGAATCGTCGACCATGCCGCCCGAAACAATACGTGGCTGCTCCACAATGCCATCGCTCGCCACGCCAAACTCCTGCACGTACGGCAGGTCGGTGCCATCCTCAAAATACGTACTGGCAATGGTCTTAATTCGCGGAAGATCGGTACCGATAAGCTTGCGCGCGCGGGCCGAAAGGATATTCGACGGCGGCACGTAAACCGAGCCATGAGCGTTGGGCAGGACATCGTCCTGAAACGCGATAAGTTCGTTGAGCGAAGCGACGAGCGTCTCTTTGTTCTTCCAGGTCTTGTAGACGTACAACGTACCATAGTCGGTGTCCCAGAGCGCAAGCGGCTGATGGTTGTAGCCGTGAAAGCCCAGCTCGCCGCCCATCTGCAGCAGCATGCCGCCAAAATATCGAAACTGCGTGGTATCGGGTTGGCGCGCGGGCTCGGTCTGGTTGACCGCGTCCTCGTAGTTTTCGATCATCACGCCGGTATAGCGAATGCCGTATTTTTGCGCGAGCTTTTGCAGATCGGGCCACCAGACCTTGGTGTAAAAATCGGCAATGGAAAGGCCGTAGTCACGCTTGATATAAGTACCATCGCCCGAGGGCACGGGGCTAGGAAAGTCGTCCAGATAAAAGACAGCGCTGTTGATAACCGGATAGGCCGTGGCATCGCCCAGCAGGCTGATCGCCGCGGCGTAAAAGCCGCGCATGACCTTGTCATAGATACCGATATTACATACCACGGTGCGCCCGCTACCGCAGTCATTCGACCAAATGAGCGGGGCGCCCGCATCGCCGGTCTTGGCCCAAACGTGCGCCGTCTCGCGCAGCGAAACCGAAAGCGACGAATCAAAGGGGTCCGAGAGCTCGTAGCGCTCTCCCCCGCCCAACATAAAGTCCTCGCTCGGCACAATGCTTTCGGCTTTTACATAGTCATATCCGGCCGATTCAATGCCAAGCTTGGAGGCAATCACTTGCAGATAGCTCGAGTTATCCGGCGGCATGGCGAGCATAAGCGAACCGCCGGCACTCACCCAACTCATAATGTCGCTCAGGTGCGTACCGAGCCCATCGAGCGACGGCATGAGCAAAATCACGCGATCGAAGGAGGTCAGCGAGGGAATGGCATCCGCACCATCCAGGGCAAGGTCCACGTCGCGGTGCGCGATCTTCATGTCGAGCAGAATCTGGTCGAACTGTTCCTTTACGTCCTCGACGCCAGCTTGATCGGAATCGGTAATGACCAGGCACGTGGGCTTTTGACCAAAGATTGCCGAGGAGGCCGGCACCGCGTCGTTGGCGGCGAGCATGCCCAGCTTGTGCTGTCCAGCGCTGTACTGCACGCCGGCGCGTTCGATCAGCAGCACGGCGGCCATGACGATAAAAACAGCCCACACTACGAGCAGCCCCATCCAACGAAAGCGGTCTGCACGGTCGCGGATATGTTGCACCACGCTCATCTGGCCTCCTCCCCGTCGCGCCAAAACGCCAACTGTTCGCGGTTGGCGGCACTCAAATACACATGCTGATTGTCGATCGCATCGATCACACGGTGGACCTCGTCACCGTCGCGGCGCATCACGGCCAGGCGCAGGCAAAGCATCCAAACCTCCTGCTCCTCTGGCACGTCGAGCACCAGCTGGTCGGTCACGGTCTGCGCCTCGTCGATCTGTCCGACATCGGCCAGCGCCGTCGCGTATCGAATGCGCAGCTTAAGGGTATCCTCGCGTTCGCAGCGACGCGCAAGCAGGCGCGCGTACTGTTGGCGCTGAATCTGAGCCACGTGCCCCTCAGCCAAGCCCGAGCCCAAGTATTCACCAAGATAATCGCAGTATTCGTTGAGGTTTTGCGCGCTCGGGTCCGTCTTAAAGGCACGTTCCAGCTGCTGCAGTCTAAGGTCGGACTCCTTAGAAATCTGCGCCACCGCTGTCGCGGCATAGTGCGCCACCTCAACGTCATCGTTAAGCTTAGCCGCCTGCAGCTGCGCCAGGTACGCGTCGGGCTCCTCGGTGAGCATGGAGAGCATTAGGCGGCGCCGGTATGCCGGGTCGTTGACGATGAGCGCCTCCTCGAGCGGCACTACGCCTGCATCGTCCTCACCACTCGGTACCGACATACTGCGATGCAGTTCGTCGTTGAAGCGCAGCGACTCCAGCGCAGACTCTTTCAGTCCCTCGCCAAACGCCGCGCTGCGGACCGATAGCAGAACCACCAGCAACGGGCCCCACAGCGGCACCAGCACTATCACAGCCAACATGTGCCCGCGCACCGGCAGCAGGCCCAGCTTCATGAGCGTCCACAGCATCAGGCAAACCAGCGCATGAATCAGCAGCAAGACGGCAGCAACGACAAGCGAGATCAAGCGACACCCCCCTCGCCGTCACCGGTGTAAGAGATGTGCTGCAGCAACGCCACGATGCCCTCGCCATCGACGGGCTCCACCGCAATCTGCTTTGCGCTCAGGCGCTCGCGGATAATGGGAAGATCGCACGCCTTTGCCTGGCGCATAAGCAGGTAGAGCACGTTGCCGTCGACCAAGCCCGCCGCGTCGCTCTCGCGGATTGCCGACCCAATTGCGCCCACCAGCTCGCCGACAGGCTCCATGCCCGGTACCACGCGCAGGAGCAAAAAACTCCCCATCTTGCTATCTGCCAGCGCCTGCTCCGCCGCAAGCTCTTGGCCAAAGGCCGCCTGCTTGAGCACGCAAGTGCCGTCAACGCAGCGTTTATCCTGCGCCACCGCCTCATAGTCAAAGGCACGGCCCAGCGCGCTTTCGACCAGCCCGCACAAGATACGGAACAGATTTTGATAATAGAGGGTCATTTGGTTTTCGGCCGCACTACGCACAAAGATCAACACGGCGGGTGCCCCGTCGCGCTCGATCGTGTATCCAAACATGGGAAGCCCCGGCGTCAGCTCGCGGTTCACCCACAGGTTCGAACGACCCCCGTCGCCCAAAAGAGGTGCAAGCTGCTCGAGCGTGAGCGAGCGTGCGGCATCTTCGGCAATCGCGGGACTTGCTGCCACCAGGCGTGCAAATGCCCCGCCCGAAACATGGTAGATCGCCACCGAATCGTTCTCGAGGATCTCGCCCAGAAGCTCGCAGCACTTGCGATAGATATCGCGCGGGTTGAGTACGTCGAGCTCCTGCGTCACGGCAAAGATCTTGCCAAAGCTGTCGTGGCGACCCACGATCTGGCGCCTGTACGCGCGCTTGTCCTCGATCGCGTCGTGGTAGAGCTGCGTAAGGAACGTATTGCGGTTGCGCACGAGCTCGTTTTGATCGCGCTCCGCCCTAATGGCTTCGCTATTGCGCAGCTGCACATAGCCGCACACGGCACCCACAACAAAGTACGCAATAAACGGCAGCCAGTTGGACGGCTCGTAGAACAGGCCCTGGAAGGTATAGCCGTACAGAGTAAAGTAACTCGCGGCCAAACCCACCGACGCCAGCAGCGCCGCAACCAGGCCAAAGTCCAAGCCATACAGCGTGCCGATGAGCACCACGTAGAGCAGGCGATAATCGAGCACGTTGAGCTGGGTCGATTGGGAGAACAAGCGCTCCAGCACCTCGAACAGAACCCAGGCAACGCCCGTCTCCAGGCATTTGATGGGCAGCGAGTGCATCTGGATGCGGTCGATGGCCGCGCGCAAGGGGTTGACCTTCTTTGCACGGCCAGCATCCCAGCGAGCCTGAATGGTCGAGAGGTCGCGCAACAAGTCGTAGCGCTGAAACCAGCCATAGCGCACGCGAGCGACGTCGCTGGCGGGCAGGGCGTAGCCGGCAGAATCGCCATAGGCAACTGAGAGCCCTGGGAACAGTGCCTTGAGGGCCTCGCCCACCTCGCCCGCCGTATGATGGAAGGTATCGGCTACGTCGAGCGTCTCAAAGTTACCATTCCAGCTGTCGAAGATACGGCGTACCAGCACCGAAAGCTCCTCGGCACACAGCAGGGGAAACGCGGCATCCTGCGCGCCCTGCAGAGCAGCCGATCCGGTTGAGCATGCGTCGAACAGCGGCACCAAAAACGGGTCCTCCAGCGCGGCAGACGCGGTATACAGGAACGGCACGCGCAGGATCTTGGTCTGAACGCCCTCGCGAGCAGCGTAGTAGCGGCACAGGTCGTTGGCTGCGTGCGCGATAATGCCCTTGCCCGTTCGCCCCGCGGCATCGGCGGCACCCTCGGCACCCGCGGGCCCCGCTACATACAGCAGTTGGACCCGGCGACCCGCGCACGTACGAAAGACCGAGCGCAGCAGCTCGATTTCGCCCACGGTATCGGTATGCGGGGTAAGGTAATTAGACAGGTAGACCACGCGGTCGAACTCGTAGGCCTGATCCAGGTGCTGGAGGAGCTCTTTCCACGAGGCATGGGGCGACGACTCGTCGCGGCGCGCTTCCGCGGCAGCGACGACCTTAACGTGGTCCCCGGGGAACGCCTTGGCACAAAAGTCATCGTCAACATATGCGGTGTTGCCAACAACCAGCACCTCCATGGCGTGCTCCTCCCCTAAAATCCACTTCTGTCATAGTCAAACATGCGTATTTTACGCTGTCAACGCAAGTTGGAACGCCTTTAAGGCTGTTTTAAGAACTTTTTTAGGGGATGTGGGGGCGACGAGAATGCTAATGGGTGGCGCGCGCAGACGTGGTGTAAGAGCGTCCCGAGGTCCGTCGCTGCAAGT
>CAJMMN010000028.1 GCA_905214525.1 uncultured bacterium | reverse complement strand
GACTTGCAGCGACGGACCTCGGGACGCTCTTACACCACGTCTGCGCGCGCCACCACTGTTGCCAAGATAGTCACATATGCTTTAGGTCATTTTGGCTCTCAATCGGTATTAATTATCGATAGAGAGCCTATTTTATTGGACTTATGAGGAATTACATTGTCAAGCTTTTGAACAAATGTAGATTATCGACACCTGCATTCGGTTAAATTGCTGCTACTAAATTTGTGACAGTACTCATATTTGGCATTTTTTGACCACAGGGATCTCGAGGGGGCTGCCGGGGCGGCGGTTTCGCCCTTTTTGCGCCGAAGCGATACACTGTTACCGTTTGATTTCTTCGCTCAAGGAGGATGCGCATGCCGTGCACAACGATTTTGGTTGGTAAGAATGCGAGCTACGACGGGTCGACCCTGGTCGCGCGTAACGAGGACTCGTCCAACGGGGTGTTTGAGCCCAAGCGCATGCGCGTGGTGCATCCCGACGAGCAGCCGCGCGTCTACACGAGCGTCCTGAGTCACCTAACCGTTGAGCTGTCCGACAATCCCATGCGCTACACGAGCGTCCCCGATGTTGTCCCGGGCCACGGCATCTGGGCCGAGGCCGGTTTCAACGAGCTCAATGTCGGCATGTCCGCAACCGAGACGCTCACCACCAACGAGCGCGTCCGCGGCGCCGACCCGCTTGTGGACTACCTGCCCGCCAAGGGCAACGAAGGCGAGGATGGATACGTTCCGGCGCAGCCCGGTGGCTTGGGCGAGGAGGACATGGTGACCCTGGTCCTGCCGTATGCCAAGTCCGCTCGCGACGGCGTTCGTATCCTGGGTGATCTGCTCGAGCGCTACGGCACCTACGAGAACAACGGCATCGCCTTTAGCGACGTTGACGAGATCTGGTGGCTCGAGACCATCGGCGGCCACCACTGGATCGCCAAGCGCGTGCCCGATGACGCCTATGTGACCATGCCCAACCAGCTGGGTATCGACAGCTTTGACCTGGACGACGCCGAGGGCGCCCAGACCGACCACATGTGCTCCGCCGACCTGCGCTCCTGGATGGCCGAGTGGCATCTGGACCTGACGCTGGGTGTCGAGGGCGACGGCCCGGCGACGGTCTTTAACCCGCGCGAGGCCTTTGGCTCGCACAGCGACAGCGACCATGTCTACAACACGCCGCGCGCCTGGTACATGCAGCGCTGTCTCAACCCCAGCGACGTGTGGGACGGCCCCGATGCCGACTACACGCCCGAGAGCGACGACATCCCCTGGAGCCGTGTGCCCGAGCGCAAGGTGACCATCGAGGACATCAAGTACGTGCTCTCCAGCCACTACCAGGGCACGGAGTACGACTGCTACGGCAGCAAGGGCACGCCCGCCACGCGCGGTGCCTATCGCCCCATCGGCATCAACCGCAACAGCCAGCTCGCCGTGCTGCAGCTGCGCCCCTATGCACAGCCGGCCTACCGCGCCGTGCAGTGGATGGCCTTTGGCTCCAACTCGTTTAACGCGCTGGTTCCGCTGTACGCCAACGTCGAGACCATGCCCGAGTACTTTGCCGACACGCAGGCTCGCGTGACGTCCGAAAACTTCTACTGGGCCAACCGCCTGATCGGCGCGCTGGCCGACGTCCGCTTCCATGAGTGCGGCCGCGCAGTCGAGGATTATCAGGAGAAGGTCGGCGGCATGGGCCACAAGCAGATTCATGACGTCGACGCTGCCGTAGCCGTTCTGCCCGAGGCCGAGGTGCCTGCCGAGCTTGCACGCGCCAACGAGGAGTTTGCCGAGCTCGTGCGCGTGGAGACCGATGCCCTGTTGGGCAAGGTGCTCTACACCACGAGCTGCGCCATGAAGAACTCTTTCGCGATGAACGACAACGTGAGGTAGGGATTTCCCGTCGATCGAATAGCGCTAAAACGCTTTGTCGCTTTCACTCAATCTTGGGTACAAGAACGCCAATGCAGTTGTTTGTGATTGGAGACAACCATGGTTATGAAACTCGATCAGCTTGTTAACGGCGCCATCAACGTTGGCTTTGGCGCCGCCGCCGTTGCCGTCGAGGGCAGCAAGAAGGTTCTCGACGACCTTAACACCAAGGGCGAGCAGGTGCGCAAGGACGCAGGCGCCCCCGGTATCGCCCGCAGTGTGTCCGACATGTTCGAACAGGCCGGCGGTACCATCTCCGATCTGACCGAGCGCTTGGGCATGCAGGGCGAGACCGCGGCCCAGCGCGTGCTCGACGAGCTCATTCTGGCTCGCGTCCGCGTCATGACAGCCCCCGAGCGCACGGCCTTCCTGGCCCATGTGCGCGACATCGTCGATTCGGTCGAGGACAACGTGACCTCGGTGCCCGTCGAGTCCGTTGAGCCCGACGATGCGAAGGATACCGAAGAGGCCGAGTAGCAGCGCAGATGGCAGATTCCACCACCGATTACAACAATCTAGATCCCTTGGGTGACGAGGCAGCGGTTGTCGATGAGGTCGACGCCGCCGTCTCGGGCGCTCGCAAGAAGCCGCGCGCTGTCGATATGGTGCCAGAGGAGCCCGACGCGATGGCGCCGGACGAGGAATACCAGCTCACGCCGGCGGGTCGTCGCGAACGCATCGGGCAGATTGTTCGCCTGGTCAAAAAGTACCGTGTGTGGGATAACCTCACGCCGGTTCGTTTGCGCCGCCTGCTCGAGGAACTCGGCCCCATGTTCGTCAAGATGGGGCAGATTCTGGCCAACCGGTCCGAGATTCTGCCGCAACGCTTTTGCGACGAGCTGCGTCGTCTGCGCTCCGACGTGGAGCCGGTGCCGTACGAGGTCGTACTCAGTTGTCTGGAAGAAGAATACGGCCTGCGCCTGGGGGAGATGTTCGATGCGATCGACCCCAATCCGCTTGGTAGCGCATCGCTCGCGCAGGTGCACCGCGCTCGTCTGGTGACGGGCGAGGACGTGGCCGTCAAGGTGCAGCGCCCCGGTGCGCAGCAGGTTATGGCACAGGACATCGATATCATCCGCTCGGTGGTGCGTATCGTTTCCAAGTTCGTCAACACCGATCAATTTGTTGACCTGCACGGCGTAGTCGAGGAGTTGTGGACCTCGTTTCGCGAGGAGACCAACTTTTTGGCCGAGGCCAAAAACCTCAACGACTTCTACGAGTTCCATAAGAGCGTTCATGGCGTGACGTGTCCTAAATCCTATCTGGACCTGTGCACCGAGCACGTGGTGGTTATGGACTACGTCGACGGCATTTCGATCGCCGATCCTGAACGCTTGGTGGCCGAGGGCTATGACTTGGAAAAGATCGGTGCCGCAATCGTCGAGGATTACTCGACGCAGGTGCTCGATGACGGCTTTTTCCATGCCGACCCGCATGCGGGAAACATTATTCTCAAGGACGGCATCGTTTACTTTATCGACTTGGGCATGGTCGGACGCATGTCGAGTCACGATCGCGGTATCGTCAAGGACATGATTTTCGCCGTGGCCGAGGGTGACGTGCCCAAGCTCAAGGATTCGCTCATGCGCTTCGCCGTGACGCGTGGCGACTCGGCTGAGCTCGATCATTCGGCCTTTTTGTCCGATTTGGACTTTATCGTGGCTGACTTTGCGGGCCTTGACCTGAAGGATCTGGATATCGGCGAGTTTTTGACCTCGCTGTTAAACCTGGCGCGCAAAAACGACGTTGAGCTGCCGAGCGTGGTAACGATGTTCGCCCGCGGCATGGTGACGCTCGAGGGCCTGTTGACCGAGTACATGCCCAACGTCAACATGATCCAGATCATTCAGACGCATATCAAAAACGAAAAAAGCACTTATGCGCGCGTGCGCGACATGGGACGCGATCTTGCCGCGAGCAGCTATCGCGCGGCAAAAGGCTCGCTTGAGGCGGCCGAGTATCTTGGCCTGGCTTCGCGCATGCTCACGCGCGGCCAGCTTAAGGTGAACACGCAGATCATGAGCAGCGATAAGGCGCTGCGACAGCTGGGCGGAATTATCGACCGTATGTCGATGGCAATTGTGATTGCTGGCCTGTTTATCGGTTCGTCGGTGGTGTACTACGCGCGCATCGAGCCGGTTGTGTTTGGTATCCCAGTCATTGGCTTTATGGGCTACGTGAGCGCGCTGGTGCTGGCGCTTATGCTGGGCCGCAATATCTGGCTCAACAGTCACGGCGGCAAGCACTAGAGGCCGCGACCGTCACCGCATTTTCCTATCGCAAACAATAGTTTTTACCTTGGGCTTCGCCTGCGTGCGAGGCTCTTTTGCGTGATACCATTTTGACGGTAATAATCGATGGCCTAGATGGTGGTGCGGAGACGCATGAATGCGCGGTTTACCTGCGCGTTTGGGAGAATTGGGGTGCAAGTCCCCGGCTGTACCAGTAACCGTAATTCCTCTTGGCTCGGGATGTTCGCGTCGCAGATCGGACGACGTGCCCGAGTCGTTAAGGTTAAGTCGGATCGCCTCCCATCTTGCATGCGGCTGCGGCGTATGCCGCCGGTGTGCATAGGGCTCTGGAGGGAAGGGGGACCCCGATGGGGGAACTCGAGCGCAACATGCGCGATGACGTGGGGCAGCCTCAAGGCAACGCTCCAAGTACAGACAATGGGAGACAAATGGATATGTTTGTGGACGAGCGTGTGTGCGCCTCGTTGCATCGCCGTGGCGCGATTGCACGCGGTATAGCCAAGCGCGGCCTGGTGGCATTCCTGGCCTTCGCGATGGCCTTTGGCACCACGCCGGCTCAGCTGTGGGCCGAGGGCGCCGAGGGCATTGCCGAGGCTGTGGCTCAGGCGGCACCGCCTGCCGAGAACGGCTCTGGTGAGTTCGCGACAAGCCCTGCTGCCGACCTCAATGTGAGCGGCGTGGTGGCGAATGGAGGCACTACCGAGCAAGATGACGCCGCAACAGCTTCGGGCCCTACCGACAAGACTGAGGACGATAGCGCTGCAGGCAATGAGGCGCCGGCTGCATCGACGTCCGATGCCTCGAAGCAGGACGCCGCCGTTGTCTCTGCCGCTGGAGAGGCCAAGGCTCAGCCTGCCAAGGCCGAGGGCCAGGATGTCTCTGCCACGTGCTCCATCGTCGGCACCGACGCCAAGGGCGCCCAGCAGACCTGGGCCGCCGCGCAGCGGATCACGCTGAAGGAGGGCTCGACCGCGGCCGACCTCTCCGAGCAGCTCTTCAAGCAGGCCGGCCTCAAGGCCGACTACGACCCCAACGGCACCTGGGGCTGGGCGCTCAACACGATCACGTCGCCCTTCGATAAGGGCCGCAAGCTCGGCTACGACTCGACGACCGGCGCGTACTGGCAGCTGTTCGTCAACGGCAGCGCCTCCGACGCCGGCGCGGGCGGCTACACGCTCAAGGACGGCGACTCCGTCGTCTGGTGCTACTCGAAGTACGGCGACCCCGCGCCCGAGCAGGTTTCCGTCACGATGGAGATTATTGGCAAAAAGGCCGAGATAGCTCAGCGTTGGACGAGCCCTTCGACCCAGGTGTTTGCTAAGGGCACGTCGATTAAGGATGCCTCTGCTGCTTACTTCGATGCCCTTGGCATAAAGTCAAAAATGTACGACCAATTTGGCTATTGGGGCGTCTATAGTCTCGTATCTCCGCTTGATGGCACCGAGCTGTCGGGTGCATGGTCGTTCTTTGTCAACGGCGTTCCTGGGTCTCAGCTCGATAGCGATTACGTGCTCAAGTCTGGCGACAAAATCGTCTGGGCTTTTGCTCCCGGCGATACCGTGCCCGGCGTCGACAGTGTTGTTGTTGACCCGGGTGCCGCACGCCCTAACTGGGATAGCGATTGGCCTGGTTATACGAGCGCAGGCAAAGTAACCGACGCTCCTGTACCCACGAAGGACGCTGAGGCAAAATGGGTGAGCGAGCTCAAGGGCTCGAACGAATGGAGCAAGGGTATTTCCGACCCGTTACTGGTCGGTGACTACCTCTACGTGGCCGTTGGTTCCAAGCTGCTCAAGAAAAATGTCGACACGGGTGAGACCGTTGCCGAATCGCCTTTGGCGGCAAAGATCGATTCGACCTCGCGTATGGTATACACCGGCGGCGTGATACTCGTGCCGCTTTCGAGCGGTCGCCTGCAGGCGCTGACGGTTGATGCTCTGGCGACGGTTTGGGTAACCGATGAGTTGCCTGCTGGCCCCGATGGTGCTCAGCAGTCTCTTGCGTCCATTACGGTTCGTGACGGCTTTGCCTACTTTGGGACGGCATCGGCCAGCTGGTCCGACTCGAGCGACGGCTACCTGCTCTGCGTGCGCATCTCCGATGGCAAGGTTATGTGGCAGCATAAGAACGAGAACAGCAAGGGCTACTACTGGGCCGGCTTGGCGTTCTCGGGCAATTATGGCGTCATCGCAGATGATTCCGGTACGGTGAGCACGGTTGACCCCGAAACTGGAAAGACCGTTGCGTCGCTCAAGATTGCCGAGCGCGTGCGCACGACGGTGCTGGTCGATGGATCGATCGCTTATGTCGTGAGCGCCGATGGCGTTTTGCATAAGCTTTCGGTTGGAACGGACGGAACGCTTTCCGAGCTTGGCAAGGTGACGTTTGGTGGCAGCTCGACCTCGACGCCAGTGCTGGTCAACGGCAAGATTGTGGTCGGAGGCGCATCGACCGAATCCTTTATGGGCGGTTATCAGAACAAGTACACGTATCACTACGGCCAGCTTGCAGTGATTGATGCCGAGACACTTGCCGTGGACTATTCCATTTGCAAGGCAGATGGTAGCTATATTCGTCAGGGGGCTTCGGGCGGCGGTGATGTAAAGTCGCAGCCGGTCGTTTCTGTCCAGAATGGCGAGACGTACGTCTACTTTACGTCTAACAACAACCCGGGCGGCATCTATCGCTACCGTATTGGCGACAACGAGGCCGAGCTGCTTTATACGCCCGCGGCGGGCGACCAGCAGTACTGCATGGCTTCTATTTCGGTCGGATCCGATGGCTCGCTCTACTATGTCAATGACTCGGGCAAGCTGTTTGCTGTCAAGGGTAATGGCCAAAGGGTCAAGCGCTATACCGTGACGTTCGACGCTAACGGTAAGGATGCGGCGATGCCCGATTCTCAACGCGTGAAGGAAGGCAAGGTGGCGACGGAGCCCTCGACTAAGCCGCAGTGCAAGGGTTACACCTTTGCCGGTTGGTATACCGATGAGGCTTGCGCGCAGGCGTATGACTTTAGCACGCCGGTGACGGCCGATCTGACGCTGTATGCCAAGTGGACCAAGAATGCCGTTAACCCTGGCGGTAATGGCGGTTCTGGCACTAATGGTGGCAACGGTGGCGCTGGCAACGGTTCCGGTGCTGGCGCTGGCACGGGCTCCGGCTCCGGCACGAAGGGCCAGCAGGCTGGCGGCGCTATCGCCCCGGGTCAGAAGCCGGTGACCAAGACGACGGTGTCGACCAAGACCGAGACCAAGGACAACAAGTCCGACAAGAAAGACTCCGATAAGTCCGATAAGAAGGACGAGAAGAAGTCTGACAAGAAGTCTGGCAAGAAGGACAGCAAGTCCGACAAGAAGTCCGATTCCAAGTCCGATATGGGTGCTGTTTCCACGACCGCTGCTAAGAAGTCCTCTAGTGCTTCCGAGCAGGAGACTGGCATCAACCCGCTCGCCATTGTTGGCGTTGCCGCCGGCGTCATTGGTCTCGCCATCGTCGGCGTGTTCGTGTTCACCAAACGTCGGTAGGTGAGGGCTGTGTCCAATAAATCCAAGGACGCTGACCCCAAGCAACCAGATTCATCGTTCATTCAGTTCGACGATGCAAAGCAAAAGGGCGCCGCTTCGGCGGCGTCCGCTCCTCGTCGCAAGGCGCTCCTTGGCGTTCTGACTGCCGCGTGCACCATTCTGATCGTCGTCTCGCTGGGTTTCGTCCATCCTTCCACAAGCGGTGCCTGGTCCATCGACTGGATCATTCAGACCGTGACGGGGGAGAGCGTCGTCACCAAGGACACCAAGGCGTCTGGCTCGACTACGACTTCGGGCGAGGCCAGTTCCAAGGATTCCAAGTCATCGAATGACGCAAAGGATGAGTCCAAGGACGATTCCGAGTCTTCAAACAAGGAATCGGATAAAAGCTCGGATAGCAAGAAGTCCGATGGACGGGACGGCAAGAAGTCTGGAGATAAATCCGCTGCCCAGAATACGGGAGCCGGCGATACTTCCAATGTGTCTGGCGGTGCTTCTTCGGGCGGCGGTCAGTCGTCTGATGGAGCCTCCAGCTCTAATGGCGGAAGCGCTCCCTCGGGCGGTCAGGGCGGCTCGCAGGAGTCCAACTACGTAACGGTAACGGTTTCGGTCACATCGAGCGCCGTGGGCAATCCTGTGTCCTCTGGTGGCACCTTTACCTTTGACGAAGGTGCTACCGTCTACGATGCCCTGTGCGCGCTGGGCCTTTCTGTCAACGCACATGGCTCGTCGTACGGCACGTATGTCTCCGCGATTGGCGGTTTGGCCGAGAAACAGTACGGCGGCACGAGTGGCTGGATGTACTCCGTCAACGGCACAACGCCCATGACGGCCTGCAGCAACTACGTTCTCTCCAACGGCGACAACGTGGTCTGGTATTACGTTACAGGCTAGAGGCCTCGACATATCGCACCAAACGGGCGGTTCCGACAGACATCCGGGCCGCCTGTTTTTCATGCGAATGGGACTGGGTCGCCGGGTCTTTCGGCAAACAAAAAAACCGGTTGGAATGGGAATTCCAACCGGTTATACATTCAAGCAAATAGCGAATCGACTACGACCGTGCGCCCTCGAGGAAGAAGCGGCGGCTGAAGTAGTTGTACCAGGTGACGAGGAACGTGGCGATGGCCTTCATGGCCTGGTAGCCGATGCTCAAAAACGTGACGCCCACAAACATGTACAGGTCGTTGAGGCCCAGGCCGATCACCGACAGGATGGTGAAGATCGTGAACTCGCGCTTGCGGCTCATGCCCTCGCGATGGTCGAACACGTACTTCATGCTGAGCCAGTAGTTGACCACGACGGACGTGGTAAACGAGACCGTGGTGCTCATCAAAAAGTCGAGGTGAAACAGCTCGACGAGCGCAATGAGCATACCCCAGTCGATGCCAAAGGAGATGAGACCCACGACAGCGAACTTGAGGAACTGCTTGGTATGAGGTTGTGCCAGTGCCTTGCGCACGTAATCACATCCAATGCGTTGATGAATCGAGCAGAGGATACTTTAGAGCTTTTGCAAGGGAAACGTAAGGTCCTTGCCAAGAACTATACGAACTCGCCAAATTTTCAAGAGCTAATCCGCAAACGTTGAAAATTTGCCCGTAAACGAGCAAAGCCCACGAACGACACAGCGCTCGACGTGCGTCATCCGTGGGCATCGTAAAGCTGTAAGGTTGCGAGTTACTTGGTCTCGTCGCCTTCCAGGAAGATCTTTCGGGTCACAAAGTTGTAGACCATGACAAGCGCGGTGGCGCAGATCTTGGCGATATTGGCCTCGAGTCCCAGACCGGCGTTGAGTGTCAACACGATAGCGTCGTTGAGTACCAGGCCGATCACGGACAGCACGACAAAGATAATGAACTCGCGGCGGCGGCTCATGCCCTCCTTGTGCGCAAACACGTACTTCATGCTGGCGAGGTAGTTAAAGATGAGTGAGATGATAAAGCCGCTGGTGTTGGCGATTAGGATGTTGAGGCCCAGACCGTAGTGGAGCAGATTCATAATGCCAAAGTCGATGACCGTGGCAATGACACCGACGACGCCAAATTTCATGATCTGCGCAAGGAGCTTTTGCATGGTACCTGCCTTAAGCTGGCGCCGAAGCGCCGCGGGGATGACAAACTCAGCAAGTTTAGCCAATCCCCACGGGTGGAGCTAGGCGCGCTCCTCGATAGCACCGTTTCTATATGCATCGAGCAGCTGGCGCAGGTCCTGGATCTGGCTGCGGATCTTGACACCGGAATCGGTGTCGCTCACCATGCGGCGACGGTCGGCCTCGTCAAAGCGGTTGGTCTCGCTTTCGATGTCCACGTTGCGCGTGAGTGCCTCGGCAACCGTCGTAAAGGCCCGGTGCGACTTGAGGCGGCAGCCGCGCGAGCTCGAGATGAGCGTATAGCCGGCGATACCCGTCTTGGGATGGTAAGCGCGGCAGAAGCCGCCATCGATGACCAGCAGCTTGCCCTCGGCGCGGATGGGCTGCTCGCCCTTGGTGGTTTTAACGGGCGTGTGGCCGTTGATGATGTGGCCGGTCGGTGAACATGCCATGGGCACGACGCCAAACTCGCGCATGATGTCATCGCAGACCGAGGGCGACTTGGTAAGCGTAAAGTACGGGTCCATCGGCTCGACCCAGGTGCTCTTATCGGCGATATAGGCGCGCTCAAAGGTACGCACCAGGCGTCCGCTGGCGGGTGAGTTAAAGCCAATCCACAGGTACCACATCCAGTCGAGGGCGTCGCGGTCGCCCACGCGCCAGGCGCGGCGGGCGATGTGGTCGCAAAAATCGAGATAATCGCGGCCAGCGTGCCAGGTGCCCAGACAGTTCATGCTGCTAAAGGTGCCGTCTTCGTTGAGCGGCACGCAGCCATGGAACAGCAGGTTGCCGTTGGCGACCTTGTACATCGAGCCGTGGGAATAGAGGAAATCGATATGGCGATGCAGGTGATCGGCGGTGACAAACTCGGACACGAGCTTGTCGATGATGTGCTGCTCCTGGGGCGTGAGCGTATAGGGGTCCGCCGGGTCGACGGTGGGGAAGTCGTTGGTCGTGAGCGGCCACACACTGCCGTCGGCGAGCGTGACCGTGCCGGTGTCGTGATCGATTTTGTCGAGTAACAGGCGGTCGGTCATATCGAACTCGGGGTGGCGCTGGATAATCTGGCCCTCGAGCTTAAAGAGCAGCACGTTGATGGCCTTGATCAGCGGGGTGATGGGCTCACCGTCGGTGTAGGTGGCATCGGCAAAGGCGACAAGCTCACGCAGCGAGATGCCGTAGTCGTTCTCCAGGATCTCGTAGTTGTCGTAGCGTAGGTTGTTGCGCAGCACCGTGGCGATGCAGGCGGGCTCACCGGCCGCAGCGCCCATCCACAGCAGGTCGTGGTTGCCCCACTGGATGTCGAGCGAATGGTAGGTGAGCAGGCGGTCCATAATCTTGGCCGCGCCGCCACCGCGGTCGAAGATGTCGCCCACCAGGTGCAGGTGGTCGACGGCCAGGCGCTTGATGAGCGAGGCAAGCGACTCGATAAAGTCGTCGGCGCTTGCGGTCTCCAGGATGGACTCCACGATGCGCTCGTGATAGCGCACGCGATAGTTGTTCTCGTCCGGGTGCGTGTGCAGCAGCTCGTCGATGATATAGGCGTAATCGCGTGGGATGGCCTTACGCACCTTGGAGCGCGTATAACGGCTCGAAAGCGAGCGGGCAACCATAATGAGTTGGTCAAGCATCGTCTTGTACCAGGTGGGCGAGTCCTCGCGCTGGCTGCGGACCAGCTCGATCTTCTCGTGCGGGTAGTAGATGAGCGTGCACAGCTCGCCCTTTTCGTCAAAGGAAAGCGTGTCGCCAAAAATCTCGTCGACATGCTCGCGCACGACGCCCGAGCAGTTGTTGAGGATGTGCATAAAGGCTTCGTACTCGCCATGCACGTCGCTCATAAAATGCTCGGTGCCTTTGGGCAGGTTGAGGATGGCCGAGAGATTGATGATCTCGGTAAACGCGGATTGCTCGGTGGGAAATTGTTTCGACAGCAGGCGCAGATACTTGAAGTCTTGCGGATTGCGATCGAATGCGACCATGAAACACCTTCCGATGGGGTTGGTAAAACTGATAAACAGCGTCAAACGTTTATCAGTATGCGCCGCTTTTGTTTCGATTGGGGGTGGGAGGTCGAATTGTTGGCCGAACGGTTTGGTAAATCGATTTAGTTGAGGTAGATATGGCGGTTGGGTGGAGACGTAGGGTCGTTTTTACAGACGTATGCCTCCGGGATCGATAGAGATGATGACGGTAAAGATGTTCACCACCTTTGGCTCTATTTGGTAAATAGTGGACATTTGTACCGTATTTATGCTTGCTGTGCGATAATTTTTATAACTATACGTAAGGAGCCTCATATGAGTGATTTTGTCCTGACCTGTGAATCCGCCGCCGATCGAACTCGGGAGTTCTTTGAATCGCGCAATATCCCTGTCGTGTGTTTTCATTACGAGATCGACGATGTTGTCTATGCGGACGATCTGTATCAGTCGATTACGCCGGACGAGTTTTTTGCCCAGATATCCGCGGGCGCCATGCCCAAGGCGTCTCAGGTGAGCGTGGGTGAGTACGAGGAGTTTTGGGAGCCGCTTGTTGCCGAGGGCAAAGACGTGCTGCACCTGACGTTGTCGTCGGGTATTTCGGGCACGTATGGATCGGCCTGCGTTGCGGCGCAGATGCTCGCGGATCGCTATCCCCAGGGCGGCAAGGTGCGCGTCGTCGATTCGCTGGCGGCGTCTTCGGGCTTTGGCCTGCTGGCGGAATGTGCCGCCGACGTGCGCGATAGCGGGGCTTCACTCGACGAGACGGCTGCCTGGATCGAGGAGCACAAGCTCAACCTGCACCACTGGTTCTTCTCGACCGATCTGTCGAGCTACCTGCGCGGCGGTCGCATTTCGGCTGCGAGCGCGATCATCGGCACGGCGCTTAAGATTTGCCCGCTTATGACGGTCGATTGCGAAGGTGGGCTGTCGCCACGTGAGAAGATTCGCACTAAGAAGCGCGCGATTTCCGAGATGGCTCAGACCATGATGGCACACGTGCAGGACGGTGCGGATTATTCGGGTAAGTGCATCATGTCGCACTCGGCGTGCCGCGAGGATGCCGAGGCAGTTGCGGCGCTGATTGAGAAACAGGTTCCGCAGCTTAAAGGCAAGATTGAGATCAATAACATCGGTACTCTGATTGGCTCGCATACCGGACCTGGTACGGTGGCGCTCTTCTTTATGGGCGACAAGCGCGTGGATTAATTTGCCCCATCACATCGCTGCATGATTGCTCAAACGAAAACGGCCCGCCTCACGTTTGTGGGGCGGGCCAAGATGTTTTGCTAGCGTTTCTTTCCTCGGAAGAAAAAGCCGTGCAGTGAGGGCTTGAGCCCGCGGTTGGCGCGACGCTCCTCGACGCGCTCGTGGATCGAAGCGACGCGCTCGATGACCTCGTCGGGAATCGGCACGTCGGGATTCATGTTCTCGACCTGGCTGACTTCGGCGGCGGCGACCTGGTCGATAATGGGCACATCGTCGCGCGAGATAACGGGCGTGGCGTCTTCCTTCATCTTGCGATAACGCTGCATCATGTCGGTCTGTAGCTGCTGTGCCGAAGGCGGCGTCCAGATGATGGCGTTGGCGCCGGCGGCGATGGTCTCGCGGATGCTCTCGGGCGTCTTGCCGCCCGGCGCGATGAGCGGCAGGTTGGGATAGTGCTCGCGCAGTTCACGCAGGACCTGCGGCGTGTTTTTGCCGGCGGCGATGTTAAGAATCTTGGCGCCGGCGCGCACCTTTGCGTGAGCATCGTCGTCGCAACGTACGACCGTGGCGATGACGGGGATGTCGGCGATGTTGGTGATGTGCTCGACCATCTCGGCAGTAGCGGGGGAGTTGACCACACAGCCCGCCGCGCCCTGCATCTCGGAGACGGCTGCCATCTGAACGGAGCGCTTACCGGTCGTAGTTCCGCCGCCCACGCCTACAAAGACCGGGCACTCGGCGACGGTCAACAGTGCCTGCGTAATGGCCGGCTGCGGCGTGAAGGGGTAAACGGCAAAGACGGCATCGGCATTGGAGTTGCGGATGACCGCGACGTCGGTGGTGTAGATGAGCGATTTGATACGACGGCCGAAGAGCGTGAAGCCGCTGGCCTCCTCAATCTCGTCAGGCATGCGAAGGGCCGCCTTGCGCAGGCGCCCGTCGATGGGCAGCGGCTCCATGGGAAGCAGTCCGTTGGGGGTCACGGCTACCTGGGGTTCGGTGAACTCGTCTGCGAGCTCGACCTCGGAGAAATCGACCGAGGCGACAATGTCCTCGTGAACCTCGGCGGGCACATCGATGGGGGCTTGGTCGTTTGCCGCGGCAGGCGTGTCGAAGGAGCTGGTGCCGACGAAGGCGTCGACGCGCTCATTTAGATCGTTGAGGGTATCCATGGAGGCTCGATTCTATGTGATGACGGCCGGCAGGGTGCCGGCAGCGTTGTGCTTGCTAAATCGTTTGACGAGTTGATTTTTCCCCGCCGCGTCCTCCGTTAGACCGAAGGGCGGCGAACGTGAAGGAGCTGTGGTGGCGGGGATCGAGGTGCTATCTTGAAAGTCCCGTTTAAAAGAGAGGTGACGCGGTATGGAATTTTCGGCAATGTTGGGCTCGATTGGCCTATGCGTGGGCGCAATCGTTGCCGCCGCGGTCATCTACTTTGTGGTCACGGCCATTAAGGGCAAAAGGGCCGAACGCAAGGAGCGCGCGATGCTTAAACAGCATCGCGACCAGCAGGACAAACGCGCACGGAGATAGCTTGTTGAGTTTTGGATCCGTACGCTAGCTGCGTTTTCGGATCAGGGCAATGTAGAAGCCCTCAAATTCGCGGCTGGGCGGAATGGTGAGCGTGCCGGGCAGGCCGTTGGCGATGGCCGATACCTGACCCGCGGCAATGGCCTCGGTCAGGGCGTTGGACTCGATGCGCGGCTTCTCGCCAGCTTCCTGGGCGCGGCGTGCCTCACTTTCACTCGGCGTGCCGTCAAGGGGGATGAGCTCGCAGTCCATGTGCTTGTCGAGGGCCTCTTGCAGGGCATCCTCATTTTCTTGCGGCAAGATCGAACAGGTCGAATAGACCAGCGTACCGCCCGGTTTGAGGGCACCCATGGCGCGGTCCAGAAGTGCTCGCTGCGAGCGGGCGCACTTGCTCAGCAACTGCTCGGTGAGGCCGCGCAGACTCTTCTCGTTGCCGCTGATAACGGTGCCCGTGCCGGTGCAGGGGGCGTCGAGCAGGATGCGGTCAAAGCGGAAGAACTCGTCAAGCTCGCGCGCGTCAATGCGCATGACGGGCACGTTTTTGGCGCCCTGGCGGCCCAAGTTGGCCTCGAGCTTTTCGGCGCGGGGAATACTCATCTCGCAGGCGGTGAGGTGTGCCTGTCCCTGGGTGAGGGCGGCGATCTGCGTCGTCTTGCCGCCGGGGGCCGCGCACATGTCCAGGATGTCCTCGCCGGCCTGGGCGCCCAGCACGAGCGGCGGCATCATGGACGACAGGCTCTGCAGGTAGATCTTGCCGTCGCGATAGATGTCGAGATCCCACAGGTCGGAAACCTGGGCCTCGGGCAGGATGAAGGCGTCTGGGTACCAGGCAACGGTTTGGTGGGCGATGCCGGCTGCGTCGAGCGCCGCGGCGATATCCTCGGCGGTCGCCTTGAGCGTGTTGGCGCGCAGCGTGACGGGGCGTGCGGCTGCGGCGCCAAAGCCCTCGATCATGAGCTCGGCATCGGTGGGTGCATAGGCGCCGGCAACCGTGTCGACCATAAAGCGCGGCAGATTGGCGGCGGAGGGTTGGGCGGCAAGCTGGTCGGAAAGCTCGGTAGCGGCAAACTGCCTGAGCTTGAGCTCGGGCTTAACCTGCTTTTTCTGCTTACGACGACGCGGCTTAGACATCCGTCTTTCCTTCCACCTAAATGATTATTTTGGGACGGGGATTAAAAATCATTCCATGACCCCCGTCACAAAAAGACTGTACCGTGGCGCCCGGGAATGATTTTTTAATCCCCGTTCCAGAATAGTCATTCCCGGGCGCGTTGCGATTGTCTAGTACTGGCTCTCGTGCTTGCTAAAGAAGTCGAAGCGCGGGGGCAGCGGCTTCACACGGTGCTCGCCGGGCTTCTCGCCCAGGCTCTCCACAAACTCGTCCGTGGAGGCAAAGATGTTATCCCAGCTAAAGAAGGCGACCGGGTCGACGTCGAAGTACTCGCAGATGAGCTCGCAACCGGCCGGCACAATGCCGTGCATGAGGACGGTTGCCACGCGCAACTCGGTAAAGGCGTCGACGAGGGCCTGCGTCATCGCGACATTGGCCGGCTCGCCCTCGAGCTTGTTGGCGGCCTTGGAGGCATCGCTCCAGCGCTTGTTGGCAGCGCGCAGATAGTCGTCGCACACGGCGAGCGCGCGGTGCGTCTCGAACTTGTACATGGCCTGCTCAAAGGCAAGGGCTGCCTGCTCGGCGGCCTCGACCACGGCGGCAGAGGCCGCGCCGGCGGGAATGCAGCCGTTGCGATAGGGGCTCTCGTCGCCCTCCTTGACGGCAACGCCGTAGAAGCAGCTGCGGGCCAGGCGGTTGAACACGCCGGTCAAAAGGGCGCTCTCCTTAAGGGCCGGATCGATGACGCGCTTGTCGTCGCAGGCACGCACCTCGTTGCCGTCCTTGTCCTTGCCGGTCACGCGCGTGTCGTATGCCTTGGGGCTAAAGCTCACCGGCTTCTCGGACAGACCGAGCGACAGCCAATGCGCGCGCATCTGCTCGCAGGTGTAGTGGTTGAGCAGGTCGTCTGCCGGCGGGGGAGGCGTCTGCGAGGACGAGCTGGCCTTTTTGCCCATGTAGAGCAGGTGGTAGCAGGCGCTGACGGTGCTCTGCGTGAGGTCCCAGCCCAGGGCCTCCCACATGGCGGTCTGCGCGATGCAGTAGAAGTAGATGTTGTCCTGACCGATAAACTGGTAGATCTGTGCGTCGTCCGAGCACCACCAGTCGCGCCAGTCGAGTGAGCTGTGCTGATAGGTGGGCGCGGGGACCTGCGTGGAATCGGCGGCGGGCTCGCCCATGAGGGCGGCGTCCTGGGCGGCGACACCCTCGGTCACGCCGGCGGCGCGGGCGTCGCGGGCGAGTACGGTACGGGTGTAGCTGATGGGCGCCCACAGGCTCTCGGGCCAGCACCAGCAGGTGACGTCGGTCACGCCGTCGACCTCGGGCACCGGAACGCCCCAGTCGATGTTGCCGGTGATGCGGAAGGGCACGAGCGCCTTGCCGCTGCGGAAGCGCACGCCGCCGTTGGCGAGCACCGCGTGGGCGTCGTCGCGCTCTTTCCAGCTGGGGAAGGTGACGGTAAAGCTGCTCTTGTTGCCCTCGGGCTCCAGCACGGTGTGCTCGGGCAGCTGGTCCTCGACGGCATCGAAGGCCTCGCGGAACTTGTTTTGGATATAGAGTTGAGCCGGCAGCAGCCACTCTTCCATGGTCTTGGAGACCACGGAGCGAACCTGCGGGTTCTGGGCGAGCTTGGCGGTGTAGGTCTTCATAAAGTCGAGGTAGGCCGGCAGATCGAAGTAGAGGTTGTCGACCGGGCGCAGCTCGGGCACCTCGCCGGTGAGCTGGCTCTTGGGCGCGATGAGCTCCTCGGGCTCAAACTGGTGGCCCAGATCGCACTCGTCGGCATAGGCCTTCTCGGACTTGCAGCCCTGGATGGGGCAGCGGCCGATCACCTGGCGGCCGTTGAGGAACGTGCCGGCCTTGGCATCGTAGAACTGCAGCGTGGAGCGCTTGGAGATGGTGCCCTGCTCGTGCAGGCGCTCGATAATCTCGGCGGTCACCTCGTTGTGAATCTGCGCGGCCGGCTCAAGACCCGAACCGCCGTAGATATCGCAGCTGATGTTGTAGTTGTTGAGGGTCGCGGCCTGGCGGGAGTGATTGGACTCGACGTACTCGGCGATGGACTTGTCGTAGCCTTCGCCCTCCTTGAGCTTGCGGTAGCTCTCCATGATGGGTGAGCCGTAGCAGTCGGTTCCCGAGGTGAAGATGACGTTCTCGCGGCCCAGGCGGTCGCGCAGGAAGCGGGCGAAGAAGTCGGCCGGGACAAAGACGCCGCCAACGTGGCCAAAGTGCAGGCCCTTGTTGCCGTAGGGCTCGCCGGCGGTAACGATGGCGCGGCGCGGCCAGCTGGGACGGTCGTTCATGGAGTATTTGGATGCCATGGGACTCCTTCGCATGGGTGAAAGCGCGGCCGGCGCAAGGCCTGGCGGCGCGGTGGTCAATTCGTGCATATCGTTCGACATTATCGCACATGCGGGCGGGTGCGTGGCAGGGGCGCTATCCTAAGATGCTATGAATGAGATTTCCAACATACATGCGTTTGAGGACGAGGATTTTCTGCACGCCTGCTTCGTGTGGGGGATGGCCGTGCTTGGCGTATTTGCCGTGTGTCTGGTGCCGGTGTTTATACTGCTGGGCGGGCCTGCGGACTTGGATGCGGCTGAAGCGGGCGGCTGGACGGCGGTCGTGTGCTGGATGGTCGGTTTGATCGCGGTTTCGGCGGCGTCATTTGCCGTGCACGAGCTGGTGCATGCGGTGTTTTTTAAGCTGCTGGCGCCTGCGGGTGCGCATGTGACCTTTGGGGCGAATCGCGAGACGGCGATGATCTACGCCTGTGCCGAGGGCGTTGTGTATTCGCGCCGGCGCTACATTGCCATTTGCCTGGCGCCCACGGTGATCCTGACGGCTGTGCTTGTCTTGGGGTTTGCGTTTTTTGGCTATCCGCTGCTGTGCTACCTAGCGGCCGGCCTGCATTTGTCGGGCTGTGTGGGCGACTGGTATTACGTGTGGACCATTTTGCGCGACCGCCGTATTGTCGCCTGCGAGGACACATCCTTTGGCGTCCGCTTTTTCGCAAAGTAGTCTTTGGGCAAGGATTGGGAGGGGATGTCGATGAAGCCGTTGTTGCTGCACGCCTGCTGTGCGCCGTGCTCGCTTGAGCCGGTTCGCCTGCTGCGCAAGGAGGGGTTTGAGCCCACGATCTGCTGGACTAACCCCAATATTCAGCCGCACGATGAATGGCAGCGGCGCTTGGACGAGCTGCGCCGGTGGTGTGCCGATGGCGACATCGAGCTCATCGAGGCGGGGGAGGACCGCGAGCGCTGGGAGGCCGGCGTGGCCCCGCTGGGCGCCGATCGGCCCCGTCGTTGTCGCGCGTGCTATGCCCTGCGCCTGGCCGAAGCGTGCCGTGTGGCCCAGGAACGCGGGTTTGAATATGTGGGCACGACGCTCGCCGTCTCGCCGTATCAGCTGTTCGACACGTGTAATGATGTGCTTGAGCGCTTGGCCGCCGCCCGCGGGCTCACCCCGGTGATTCGCGATTTTCGCCCGTATTATCCCGAGGCCACGCGTCGTTCGCGCGAGCTGGGCATGTATCGGCAGAACTACTGTGGCTGCCGCTTTTCGGCCGTCGAGGCGGCCATGGACCGCGCCCGCATCCGCGACGAGCGCAAAGCGTCCAAAAAGTAGTTCTTTTGGGCTGGCGGCCTGCTAGGATGTAGAGCGGACTTTAGCTATATAAGGAGAATCCGACGTGTCTATGCGTACTGATGATTTTGACTATAACCTGCCCGAAGAGCTCATCGCCCAGGCTCCTGCCGAGCCGCGCGACTCTTGCCGCCTGCTGGTGGTAAATCGCAAGGGATCCGAGGCGGGAATGCCGCTGGAGCACGGCGGCACCGTCGAGCACCGCATCTTCCGCGACATCATCGACTATATCGAGCCGGGCGACGTGCTCGTCATCAACCAGACGCGTGTCATGCCGGCCCGCCTGATCGGTCGCAAGGCAGGCTCGGGCGGTGTGGTCGAGACACTGCTGCTCAAGCGCCGCGAGGATGTTGATCCGCTGGGTCACGTTTGGGAGTGCCTGGTCAAGCCGGGCAAGCGTCTGAAGCCCGGTGCTCAGATTGAGTATCGCGCCGGTGGCGCCCATGCGCCCGAAGGGGCTCCCGTGGTGCTGACGGCCGAGGTTGTCGACTTTGTCACCGATAGCCGCGGCGGCCGCCTGGTGCGTTTTGAGCCGGCGGGCTGCAACGCCGCCGGCGACCCGCGCACGCTCGACGAGGCCATTCACGCCGCCGGTCACGTGCCGTTGCCGCCCTACATCACCGATTACGAGGGCGATCCCGAGAAATATCAGACCGTGTACGCCATGAAGGAGGAGCACTCGGCCGCTGCTCCCACGGCTGGCCTGCACTTCACGCCCGAGCTCATGGCTGCCATCGAGGCCAAGGGCGCAAAGTTTGCCGCCGTTGAGCTCGAGGTGGGCATCGATACCTTCCGCCTGGTGGAAGAGGACGACCCCACGCAGCACGTCATGCACACCGAGCGCTACCACGTGTCGCAGGAGGTTGTCGACGCCGTGCATAAGGCGAAGGCCGAGGGGCATCGCGTGATCGCCGTTGGTACCACTGCGGTGCGCTCGCTCGAGAGCGCGTTTGACGCTGACGCGCCGGTGTCCGATCCGGCTGTGACGGCGCGCTATTTTGAGGGCCGTGAGGACGGCGCCGACACGCTCGGCCGCGGTGACATCGTGGTGCGCGAGAACGCGACGACGCAGCTCTACCTCATGCCCGGCTCGACCTATCACGTGGTCGATGCGCTGATCACGAACTTCCACGTGCCGCGCTCCACGCTCATGATGCTCGTGAGTGCGCTTGCCACCCGCGACCAGATCATGGATGCCTACGCCGCCGCCATCGAAGAACGTTACCGCTTCTTCAGCTTTGGCGACGCGATGCTCATTTGTTAGTTACGCGGTTCTACGAACCGCGTAACCGCTCGACGCTGCAAACGCCCCTAAGCGGCAATCTGACGTTCAATCGTCGGGCATGACCAAAAAAGGTCAATGCCCTCCTCTTTCACGTCACCTTGCTCGCTTAGGGGCGTTTTCGCTGACATTGCCAAAGCATCGGCGTTGCCGTTGTTGCCAAAAAGGCGGCACTTAGGGACGTTCCATTTGATTAGTCGTTGGGCACTCATTGGAGACGTACTTAAATGAGTACCTGCGGAATGAGAGTGGATAATCTCCCGTTTTTGGCCCGTCTGCGGGCTCAAAGTGGGAGATTATTCACTCTCATCATTGATTAGTCGTTGGGGACGTTCTTGTTTGACTGGTCGTTTAAGAACGTCCCCAACGACTATTTGCTTGTGAACAGCCACACGAGGACAATCACCAGGATTGCGGCGATAATGCAGACGATGGCGCCGGTGAATTTGACGCGTGAGTCACGGGTGCGCTCGCGCACGTCGTCCTCGGCGGCTTCGAGTTGAGCCACTTCGTGCTCGGTTTCGGCGTGTCCGGCCTTATCGCGGGCCAGGGACCCCGCGAGCGACTCGGTAATCTCGGGATGGTCGTGCACCTCGGTCGCCTGCTCGATGATCGATTGGGCATGCGCGATGTTTGCCTGGGCATTGGCGATAGACTGTTCTTGCTCTCGACGAGCCTTATCCTCGGCGGCAATCTTCTCGCGCAGTTCGCGCTGGCGCGTTGTGGCGGCGGTTTTTGCGGTCTGCAGCTCGTCGCGCGCGGCATCGGCCTCGGCCGTTACGGCCTGATGGGCGCGTTTGGCGTCGGCAATAGGGGCCTGCGCCTGCTCGACGGCCTGCTCGGCGGCTGCGAGCGAGTGCTCAAGATCGGCGGTGATGTGCGGGACATCTTCCTCGGCTTTGCGCAGGGCGTCGGCCGTGTCGGAAATCTGCATCGAAAGCTCGCTGGTGCGCACCGTGTAATTGGCGGGATTTGCCGAAGGATTGCGCTGCAGCTCGGCATACTCGCGGCGCAACGTTTCGAGTTGAGCGCGCGTGGCATCGACGGTTTGCTTTGCGGCGGCAACACCGGCATCGCGCTCTGCCTGCACCTTGTCGCGGATACGCTTGGAATCCTCGAGGCGTCGAACGAGGCGGTTGCCGGTTTCGCGCGAGCTGACTTCGCGCGCCTCCACCGCGTCGAGTGCGGCTTTGAGACGCCGCTCGGTGGCGTCGTCTTCTTCTTTCATTTGTTCGAGCTGTGCCTTGAGCTCTGCTGTCTTGGCGGCATGGGTATCGCGGCGGATTTCTGCCGCCTCCGCGGCCTTTTGAGCCGAGTCGATTGTCTGGCGTTGCTCGGTGACAATTTGCTCGTAGCGCCCTGCGATATCCTGGCGCGTCTCGAGCTCCTCGCCTTGATCGGCGATGCGCTGCTCGAGTTCGGCCAGATGGGCGCGGGCGTCCGCGAGTGCTTTCTTTGCGGCATTCATCTCACGCATAGCCGAGGCCCCCTGGGCGATAAAAGTGCCCACGGCGTTCGCAGTGTTCGAGACAGCGGTCCCCAGATCGCGGCTCGCGGCGGGGGAATGCGGGGCGGTCGGGCGAGCAGCGTCGGTGGCATCCGCATCGGCGGCATGCGCCGTGGCAAGATTGCCGGTGCCGCCCTCGATCACGGAAAAGCCGGCAGCGTGTGGGTCAACCGCATCGGCGCCAATTGTGGGGTGCTCGAGCTGCAGGAACGAGGGCATGGTGCTGCCTTGATCGGCAACGGGGGTCTCGCCGGGTACGAAGGTCGAGGCGGCCTCGGCGGCCTCCTCTTCTTCGGCGTCAACATCGGCGTCGGCCACGGCGTCTTTCATCGCTTTGACGGCATCCATCATGGAGTCCATGACGGCATCGAGCTCTTCTTCCGAAGACACCTCGATGGGGCCCGCTACCTGTGCCGCGGGCTCCGCATCGGGCTCGGCGCCACCCGGTTCCGACTGCTCGTCTTCGCCTTGCTCGACAGTACTATCTGCGTCTGTGACCTCATCTGCGGTGGCGTGCGTATCTTCCGCCGATGCATCGGCGGGCGCGTCGGCGCAGGTAGGAGTATCGCAGTCGTCGATAGCGCCTGCGGAATGATCAATATGCTGCTGAGTCTGGGGGTCCAGCTCGTCTGTCATAGGCATGTGCTCCTCATCGTTGTTTGTCACCCTATGATAAAGTCTCGCGCCGACAACCCGCGCGCTGCAGCAAAGTTTCAAAACGTGTTCGATAGCTCATTTGGATAACAAAAAATCGGCCTCTTTATCCAGTTCGTGCTTGACATCCCCTTCGCCGAATGACGTTGTGCCGTTCGCCTGCTACGGTCTTTATTTTTCACTCGAACACGCTAAAGTTGCATTTCAGCTTTTGGCGCGTGAATTTGGATGCGCGCAGTCGGCGGGCGTGCCCGTCGTGATCTGAAAGGACTTTCTTATGGGACTTTTCACTGGCAAGACCGTGATTATCACCGGCGGCGGCAAGGCCACGCTTAAGGACGGCTCCGCTGGCTCCATCGGCTACGGCATCGATATCGCTTTTGCCAAGGAGGGCGCAAACCTCGTCATTACCGGCCGCAACGTCGCCAAGCTCGAGGCTGCCAAGGAGTCTCTCGAGGCCGAGTACGGCGTCAAGGTTCTGCCTGTTCAGGCCGATGTCTCGGCTGGTCAGGACAACGAGGCCGTCGTCCAGAACGTCATCGACAAGGCCATTGAGGAGTTCGGCCGCATCGACGCCGTCGTCAACAATGCTCAGGCCAGCGCCTCGGGCGTGACCATCGCCGACCACACCATGGATCAGTTTAACCTGGCCATTTACTCTGGCCTGTATGCCACCTACCTGTACATGCAGAAGGCCTATCCGCACCTGAAGGAGACCAAGGGCTCCGTGGTCAACTTTGCTTCGGGCGCCGGCCTGTTTGGCAACTACGGCCAGTGCAGCTATGCTGCCGCAAAGGAGGGCATCCGCGGCCTGACCCGCGTCGCCGCCAACGAGTGGGGCAAGGACGGCATCAACGTCAACATCGTGTGCCCGCTTGCTTGGACCGCTGCGCTCGAGAACTTCCAGGATGCCTATCCCGAGGCGTTTAAGGCCAACGTTCACATGCCGCCGGCAGGCCACTACGGCGACGTCGAGAAGGAGATCGGCCGCGTTGTCGTTCAGCTCTGCGGTCCCGACTTTAAGTATATGAACGGCGAGACTGTCACCCTCGAGGGCGGCATGGGCCAGCGGCCGTAGGGTTACGCGGTTTTACCAAACCGCGTAACGGGTCGACGCTGCGCGGTCACCAGGGCGACAACTTGTCATTCAAAGAGGGCGGCATGACCAGAAGGTCAATGCCGCCCTCTTTTCATGCCAATTTGTTCGCCCTGGTGACCGCTCGCTGACGTTGTCAAAACATCGGCGTTGCCAAAATATCGGCGTTGCCGTGGCTGGTAAATAGCTCCACTCATCGGGGACGTACTTAAATGAGTGCCCGCAGAATGAAAGTGGATAATCTCCCGTTTTTGGGCTGTGCTTTGGGCAAAAGTGGGAGATTATCCACGCTCATCCGGTAAGCGTCCAAAAATCCACGCTCATTTGCCGTGTCCCTGCCGTATCCTCCTCGCGCCAGTTTCTGTCGAGTCGGTGCTTCTTGCGGGTTGCCCGTATAATGGTTTGCGTATGAACCGCAACCAAGGAGTTCCAGTTTATGGACCAGAACCTTTTTAAATTCGACCTGATTGCCGAGGATCCGACGACGCACGCGCGCGCCGGCGTGCTGCACACCCCGCACGGCGACATCGAGACGCCGATCTTTATGCCCGTGGGCACCAAGGCAAACGTCAAGGGCATTCCTACCGAGACTGTCAAGAAGCTCGGCGCCCAGATCGTGCTCGCCAATACCTATCATCTGTCCATGCGTCCCGGCGAGGATACCATCGCCGAGCTGGGCGGCCTGCACAAGTTCATGAACTGGCACGGCCCCATCCTCACCGACTCGGGCGGTTTCCAGGTCTTCAGCCACAACGATGCCGTCAAGCTCACCGATGAGGGCGTGCGCTTTATTGTCAACGATTACGACGGCCGCCACGTGTTTTGGACGCCCGAGGACAACATGGAAATCGCCATGAAACTCGGCTCCGATATCTGTATGCAGCTCGACCAGTGCCCGGGCTATCCCGCCACGCGCGCCTACGTTGAGCGCGCCGTTGAGCTGTCGAGCATGTGGGCCGAGCGCTGCTATAAGGCGCATACCCGCGATGACCAGGCGCTCTTTGGCATCGTTCAGGGCGGCATGCACCTGGATCTGCGCCTGCGTTCGCTGCGCCATCTGGAGGAGTGCGGCGACTTCCCGGGCTATGGTATCGGTGGCTATTCGGTGGGCGAGGATCACGAGACCATGTTCGAGACCCTGGCGCCGCTCGTGAGCGAGTACATGCCCAAGCATAAGCCGCGCTACCTGATGGGTGTCGGCAACCCCACCACGCTCGTACGCGGCGTGGGCGTGGGCATCGACATGTTCGACTGTGTGCTGCCGACGCGCACCGGTCGCATGGGTACGGCGTTCTCCAGTGAAGGTCGCCTTAACTTCCGTAACGCGCGCTTTGCGCACGACGACGGCCCCATCGACCCCACCTGCACCTGCCCGGTGTGCACGGGCGGCTACAGCCGCGCGCTCATTCGCCACATGGTCACGCAGAAGGAGATGCTCGGCGGCATTTTGCTTTCGATGCACAATATCTACTACCTGCTCAACCTTATGCAGCGTGCCCGCCAGGCCATTATCGAGGGCCGCTACGGCGCATTCGTGAGCGATTGGATGAATAGTCCTGCCGCGGTGGATTACTAAGAGCCGCGACCGCTGACCGATGCCTTGCAAGCGCATGATGCATCATGGGTACCATACCGAATAGTTGATGTTCGGGCGGGTGTTTGACGCATGGCGTCGACCCCGCCCGTTTCTTTTTTCGATAGGAGTACCCATGATTAAGAATGAGAACGTCGAGGGCGAGCCTGCCTACGACGAGACGTACCGCCGCGGCCCCGTGGTCATGCGCGGCCCCATGATTCCCAAGGACAACACCTACGCCAACCTGCTGGCGCCCGAGGACTCGACCGACTGGTTGCACACCGACCCCTGGCGCGTGCTGCGCATTCAGGCAGAGTTCGTTGATGGTTTTGGCGCACTTGCCGAGCTTGGTCCTGCAGTGACCATCTTCGGCAGTGCCCGCACGCCCAAGACCGATCCGCTCTACAAGGCGGCACGCGCCGTTGGCCGCAAGATCGCCCAGCGCGGCGTGGCGGTTATCACCGGCGGTGGTCCCGGCGTCATGGAGGCGGCCAACAGGGGAGCGGCGAGCGCCAACGGCAAGTCGGTCGGCTTGGGTATCGAGCTTCCGCACGAGCACGGGCTCAACAAATATGTGAACCTTGGCATGGACTTCCGTTACTTCTTTGTGCGCAAGACCATGTTCGTCAAATACAGCTCGGGCGCTATCGTGTTTCCCGGTGGCTTTGGTACGCTCGACGAGATGTTCGAGGTGCTCACGCTGGTGCAGACGCACAAGGTCAAGCGCATGCCGCTCGTGCTGGTGGGCAGCGAGTACTGGCAGGGCCTGTTCGACTGGCTCAACGGTCCGGTGATGGACGCCGGCATGATCAGTCCGCTCGATCCGGATCTGGTACACATTACCGACGACCTCAACGAGGCCGTTGACATTGCGCTCAGCGGGCTGATGTAGATCAATCGTGCCCACGCGACATGAATACGCATGGCAATCTGATGCTATCTAACATCACATTGCCATGAATATTGGGTATACTGATGCAAAAGACGAGAGCGAGGAGGTCGCAAATGCCTGCAGCAACAGTTAAGCCTACGACGGTTCGCATCGAAGAGGAGCTCAAGGAACAGGCGACTGAGTTCTTGGATTCGGTTGGCCTGAGTCTCAATTCGTATCTCAACCTTGCTGTTCGTCAGCTTGTAAATCAGCGAAAGATTCCTTTTGAGATTGTTGGTCGAACCGAAGTTCCCAATGAGGCAACGAGGCGCGCCATGGTGATCGCCGAGGCTCATGAGCTGGGGATTTTGCCGGACGATAGCCTGTCATTCAACAACGCTGATGAGCTTATGTCATTCCTCGATGAGGAATAGCGATGTTCGAGATTAAAGTCGAGGCTCAATTTAAGGCGGACTACAAACGAACGATGCGCATGCATCCGCAGCTAAAGAGTGAGTTTAAGGCGGCAGTCGCAGAGCTTGCAGCTCACGGCTCGCTTCCCGCGGAATATGGTGCCCATGAGCTTTCAAACCCGGGCGGAAACTACAACGGCCACATCGATTTCCACCTATCCGATGGCATGGTCGACGTGGTCGTTCTCTACTTACCGCATAAGACTAATCCTGTGATCCGGCTGGTCAGAATGGGCTCGCATGAGGAGCTGTTCCAGGGCCCGCAGGGCTGATTGCCGATTCTAAGTTGCGGTGGAATAGGGATTGATTGACGGCTAATAAGTCAAAAACAGTCCCTATTTAACCGCAACTGCTGGGGGTACCCCGTTCGTCGCCGCGGCCTCCGGTTCCACTTTTCGCTGAATTTCGCTCAAAAGCTCGGCTGCGACTTCGCTGCTTTTGAAACGAATGCTGCAGTCTTCTTTCTTTGGGAAAGCCAGCAACGGAATAGCTCCATACCAGACAGTTTCCTCGTCAATCACTGATGCGCACAAGCGTCCTTCGGCTTTGATGAGATAGTTGACGTTCATCTCGGCAAAAATCGCTTTCACGTCATCGCGTGGAGTTGAAGCAATAGAAATCTCAAGGGCAATTCCACGGGTAGCGGCATCCGCGAGTGCAGCGGCGAGCTTTTCAAGGCATGCGGCGGACGCGTAGGGTGCGGCAATAAAAATGCTTTTCGATGCGTTCTCGATGTCATTCACTAAAGCCTCCACGGCTCTTGCCGACCTAACGAGGATATTTCGATCGTCCTGTCTGTTGTCGTTTGCCGCAAAGACTTCATACCCCAGCTTGGCGTAGGTCTTGAGCCTCTTTTGGTACATGCGCGCGAACATGGGTATCGACAGGTCAACATAGTCGAATATCTCAACCCGCTGTTTGCCCTCGTGGCTTCTGTGTAGCCTACCTGCCTGCTGCGTTATGCTGCCGTCCCAAGATATTGGAGTGGCAATGAGCAAAGTGTCAAGGTAAGACAGGTCGAAGCCCTCGCCCAGAAGACTTTCAGTTGCGACGATGATTCGATGCTCATGCTCAAAGCTGGGAAGACTCTTCAGTATTGCTTTTCTTTCTTTGGCGTCGATTTCTCCGGTTAAGAGTATGGGTTCGTGTCCACGGCTTTGAAGTAGCCTGCATAGCTCTTCGGCATGCTTTTTTCTTTTAGATAGCACAAGCGGATGCCGGCCGTTTGATGCGGCCTCGAGGGCGTCCTCGATAATTGCTTCGTTTCTCGCGGCGTGTACACACAGGAGATCGAGAATTTGGTTAAAGGATGCTCCTGGTTCGTAGGTGGGTAATCGAATTCCGGTGAAACGCGGTCTAACAATGCGCCGAATCCCCTGCTGGATTGCTTGCGTTTTTGGATCGACGACATAGCGAACCGGGCCGCAGAGCATCGAGAGTGCCCGCGTGAGTCCGTCCGAACGCTCGGGCGTTGCGGAAAGGCCATATACATATTTGGCAGGAGCGGACTTGAGGACAAGCTCAAGCTGTGGCGCGGCCGCATGGTGGCATTCGTCACAGATGATGAGACTGTAATCGCGAACGAACTCCTTGGCTAATGACTCGCCGGTTTGGGGATCCTTGCCGGATAGCGACTGGAATGAAGCAATGTCGATGAGACGGCTTATGGCGGTCTTGCCTCCTCCGATTTGCCCAATGAGCGGAGGCTGTCTTTTGCTGATTCGTCCCTTTGGGGTTCGGACGGGCTCTCTGTTGTCCGTGATGTCGAGAAATCGTTCGAGTTGGGATTTCCATTGGGCAATGAGCGCAGTTTTAGGAACGATGACGAGCGTTGGAAGACTAATGGCAGCAATAAGATAAGCTCCGATGACGGTTTTGCCGAACCCCGTCGGTGCGGACATGATCCCGTCTTCATAGCCGAGCATCTTTTCAGCGACAATTTGCTGTTCAGGGCGAAGAGTCCCTTTAAATGCCATCACAATTGGATTGCTCGACTTGCGTTTGTCTGAATAGTGGGCAGAAACGCCGGCTTCTTGAAGCAGCCGCTCAAGTTGAACCTTGCAGCCTCTGGGAATCGCGACGTAGCCATCTCTAAGTTCGCTGAGGTCTATGAACCGCGGTTTGTGGAATACCGATTGATGCATAGATTGTGCGCGGAAGAATTCTGGGTTGGCAAATGTTGCAAGCCTGCGGACTTCCATTTGAGCTGCGGGACTCAGAGATTTTTCGGGGATATAGAGCATATCGGCCTGCGTGACGGACAGCGATGACGGGAAGTCCTGCGGCGTGAGCGGAAGCCGCTTTCGCGGCCTCTGAGAATGTGGCGCGGCGGTGTTTCCCACCACTGCAGCTGATATTCCATGCGGTTTATTGTCGATGCTTTCGATCAGATTTTGCACCGTTGCATGTGGAACCAGCTGAATTTGCGAAAGGTAAAGCCATTGATCGGGAAAGGGCTCAAATTGCTCGTCAACAAATACACTGTTCCCTTTTCGCTGTGCTTTTCCTTGAAAAGGCAGCGCTATGAGATTTCCGAAGCCGCCCTCAGGAATGGTGGACTGTGCGGGCAGCATTCGGTCAAAAGCTTCAAAGGTGATTGTCTTGTTGAGCGCCGCCGCTTCGGTGATAAGGCTGCTTCCAAATTCTCGTGCGATCTTTGCGCGGGTGAGCTCTAGGAAGAAAAACCAGACATGAGCGCCGTTACCTGATCTCGATCGCTCGACTGCAGCATCGATTCCATAGTTTTTTGCGACAAGCCGAATGGCGTTTGTCGCTTCTTTCCAATCGGCTCCGTCAAAGTCGATGACCAGGACTTTTGTGTTGCTGTCATTATCGAGAACATATTGACCTATGACGTCTCGGAGTCTGTCGTCACTGCCCTTGAAATGGGAGATGATCGCGGTATCGCTCAACTCGGGGAAGACGCGGTTGCCGCATTCAGCGCATTTGGTTTTCTGACGATTTGCTTTGGGACAAATGCCTGACTTCCACTCGTTTGCGCAGACGGGCGTATAGCCGATTCCCCCGTCTTTTCTGCGGTACCCATGGGCGTAAACATCTTTGCGGCCAGTAAAGAGATTGCGAAAGAGCTCGAGTTTGTCGCGCGCTGGGCTCGCACTGGTGACGATTCCTTCGACCTGTGCCCGTCTATCGAAAGATTCGCTAGCTTTCTCCCATTCTTCCAGTGTTGCGTAACGGATGTCTGGACCGTTGCCGCAGATGACGATTTGGCTGTGCGGCTCCGATACATGGGCGACGGTTTTCTTGAATTGGAATAGCGTACCCCCGATGAGGGCGTATTGATGCGTGACGGTGCTCATGTAAATGCCGTTCTTGTCGGAGTTCATTGAAATGAGGGTACGTTATTTTGATTTTTAAGGGACTCGACTCTGATTTTGGTTCGGCGATAGCGGAGTACAGCTCCGTGAGTGGTGTTTGGCTGATGTCAAAATGTGCGGTAGCTGTTGCTGAATGGGTTTTGGCGACCATGAGGTGGGCTGGAGGCGCAGGAAACTATCCTCGAATAGACCCTGTGGGCAAAAAATGGCAAATATGAGTACTGTGGTTTGAGCGGTAACATATCATCTGGAAAGTATTTAAGACCAATCGATTCGGATTGGATATAATCAAGGTAGCGCGCAGAGATGTGGTGTAAGAGGCGGGGAATGCCCCGCCTCCGCCC
>CAJMMN010000027.1 GCA_905214525.1 uncultured bacterium | reverse complement strand
AGGGCGGAGGCGGGGCATTCCCCGCCTCTTACACCACATCTCTGCGCGCTACCCGCTCGTGTGTCCGAAAATCCACGCTCAACCAAATCGCGTCTAAATTCCCACGCTCATCCGTCCGGATTTCCACGCTCGTGCAGCCTAACGCCCTGTAACCGTCTCAGCAGGCACGCGGCACGCCGGCAACCTTGAGCTTGCGATCGAGCTTTGTCGGATCCCTTAGGTCATCCCAGCACAAGCGCACAATCTTGCAGTTATCGAGCATCGAAAGCCTCGACTCGCGCTGGCGCTCGTCAAATTGCGCCTTTGCGAGCTTGCCCTCCTCCGCCGCCTTCTCGCTTTTAACGAATCCGTCGAACTCCCCAATAATCAACCGGTCACCCACGCGCCACAAATAGTCAACGCGATACGGCCTTCCCGGCTCAACCGGATCGAACAGCTCAACTTGCAGCTCCGGAACCTGCCAGCCGCGCTCGATCATCAGCGCACGCGCCTTGGACTCGCCGCCGTTTTCCGACAAGCCGTCGGCACACCGCGCGACCCTGCGCGCCGTCACAATACCGCGACGATTCAAGCCAAGCCTGTCGACCGTCTCAACAAGATGCTCCTTCGACAAAAGCTGCTCATGGAGCGCCGAGTCCGCAATGATCAGCCCTTCGACAAACGATGCATCGACCAGGCAATCCGCAATCGTTTGATCGATATCGGTCACGGCAATATCCATCTCGCTGGCCCGTGTCCGATAAGCATACCGATGGCGAACGACTTGAGAGCCTGGCGTCGTCGATTGCGCCGGCATCGCGGCGATATGGATGTGCGTCAAATTGGCATGCGAAACCGAAAGGCCATAGACAACGGCCGCCGTATAGGAGCAAAACGTCCAGTCGGGGTGCTTTTGCGCAAGCGCCCGCACCCGATGCAGATAACGCTGCCGAAACTTGAGCTCGGACCAGTATTCCGGACGCGCATACAGTCCCGGCATGACCACCTTGAGACTTCCCGCCGCCACCCGCCGTTCAATCTGCTTTGCCTCCGCCGTCGTGCGCGCGTACACGCAGCTCGCCTGCTGCTCGCATGCTTCAATGTGACTTGTGAGTCTTTGATTCGCCGTTATGTTTGCCATGTCGCCCCCAAACTCTTGGAACGGCGCAAACGTACCAGACGGTTTCATGCGAAGTCTGACCAAATGCTGTCCAGATGCTGACCAAATGCCTGACGGTTTTGGATGTTTTAGGCCAATGGCTTATATCTGCAGGTAGAACGGTTGTTGAGAGGTCCCTGTCTCCACATTTTGAGCCTCAAAAGCCACCGACTTCATTGAAAGAAAATATGCTGTGGCTCGAAACTACCTAGTTTGCGATGTAGTCCGCATGTACTCAACGTGTGATGATGCCGACGGTACGGCAGCTGCAGAAAAAATGAGCGTGGAAAATCTCCCGCTTTGAGACCCCTTGTGAGCCAAAAACGGGAGATTATCCACGCTCACGTTGCAAACGTCCGATTATCCACGCTCGTGTGTCCGGATTTCCACGCTCGTCACGCGGCGGCCACGGCGGCAGTCACGGCCACGGCCGCGACCTAGTGCTCCTCGCCAGCGCGGGCCAGGTCGTAGGGCGTGGTCTGGTAGACGTAATAATTGAGCCAGTTGGTGTAGAGCAGCTGAGCTTGGCTGCGCCAGACGTTGAGCGGCTCGGCCGAGGGGTCGTCGTTTGGGAAGTAATGCGCCGGCACCTCCGGGTTGAGTCCGCGCTTCACGTCGCGCTCGTACTCCAGGCGTAGCGTGTCGGTGTCGTACTCGGGGTGGCCAAAGACAAAGAAGCGACGGCTGTCGGTCGACTTGACGATGTACAGGCCTACCTCGTCGGACACGGCCACGACCTCAAGCTGCGGCTCGGCCTCCACATCCTCGCGACGCACATCGGTGTTGCGCGAGTGCACGGCATAGAAGCGGTCGTCAAAGCCGCGAACCAGCGGGCTTTGCGGCTTCACCAGATGATGCTCGAACACGCCGCTCGCCTTGGCCGGCAGGTCGTGCTTCTGGATACCGTAATGATGGTAGAGCCCCGCCTGCGCGCCCCAACAAATGTGCAGCGTAGAGTGCACGTGCGTGGTAGACCAGTCCATGATCTGGCAGAGCTCGGGCCAGTAGTCGACCTCCTCGAACGGCATCTGTTCCACCGGCGCGCCTGTGATGATCAGGCCGTCGTAGTGGATGTCGCGGATGTCGTCGAACGTACGGTAGAACGTCTCCAGGTGGCCGGCACTCACGTGCGTGGCCTCGTGCGTCTTGGTGCGTAGCAGGTCCACCTCCACCTGCAGCGGCGTGTTGGAGAGCTTGCGCATGATCTGCGTCTCGGTGGCGATTTTGGTGGGCATGAGGTTGAGGATGAGCACGCGCAGCGGACGGATGTCCTGATGTAGCGCGCGGTACTCGGTCATGACAAAGATGTTCTCGCTCTCGAGTTGCGCAGCAGCAGGAAGGGCGTCGGGAATACGAATGGGCATGGATGCTCCTTACGAGTCAGTTGCAGCTATGGTACAACGAGCGGCCCCATCCGCGCGAGCACATCGCCCAGCGGTAGATTTTCGGGTAGGTCCCAAAAATCTATGGCACTTTAGTCTAGCAAAGTGACGCCTGGACGCTACAATGGTCCGACGCGAAAAACTCGGCCGAAAGGATACGTATATGTACCAGACGCGTAAGATCGGTGTGGTCGGCCAGGGCCACGTAGGAGCACATGTCGCCAACAGCCTGCTCATGCAGGGCATTGCCGATGAGCTGTACCTGTGCGATATCAACGAGGCCAAGGTGACGTCCGAGGTCCAGGACCTGCGCGACTCCCTTTCGTTTGTCCCGTACAACACCAAGATCGTCAACCGCTACGACCACTACGAGGAGCTGGCCTGCTGCGACGTCATCGTCAACGCCGCCGGCAAGGTCGCGCTGGCCGCCGGCAACCGCGACGGCGAACTGTTCTTTACCACCGACGCCGCCCGTACCTTTGCCAAGCGCATCGTTAACGCCGGCTTTGACGGCATCTTCGTGAGCATCTCCAACCCCTGCGACGTCGTGTGCACCGAGCTGTGGCACCTGACCGGCTACGATCCCAAAAAGATCATCGGCTCGGGCTGCGGCCTGGACTCCGCCCGCCTGCGCACCGAGATCTCCAAGAAGGTCGGTGTGAGCCCCAAGTCTATCGACGCCTACATGATCGGCGAGCACGGCTTTAGCCAGCTGGCCGCCTTTAAGGCCGCAACCATCGCCGGCAAGAGCCTCAACGAGCTTCAGGCCGAGAACCCCGACAAGTATGCCTTCGACCACATGGAGATCGAGGAGCTCGCGCGCAAGGGCGGCTACGTAACCTACCAGGGCAAGCAGTGCACCGAGTACGCCGTCGCCAACTCCGCCGCACGCGTCTGCGCCGCCGTGCTGCACAACGAGCACGCCGTGCTTTCGGCCTCCACGCTTATGACCGGCCAGTATGGCGAGGAGGGCATCTTCACCTCCCTGCCGTGCGTGATCGGCGCCGAGGGCGTCGAGGAGGTCTACACGCTCGACCTGTCCGAGTACGAGCTCGAGGGCTTCCACAAGAGCTGCCAGCACATCCGCGACAACATCGCCCAGCTCGACTGGTGGGACGCCGAGGCCTACGACGCAAAGTAGTTCGCTGGCTGCCGCAACCTTGCGAATCTAAGCGCGATACTAAGCGGGCCGTGCCGGAAATCCCCGGCGCGGCCCGCTTTTTTGACTCACGCAGCGCCCTTGCGAATCGAAGGTGAATACTTTTCCGCGAAGTGAACGAGCAAAAACGAGCCCCCGAAGCATCGACACTTTTCAGACGCCGTTTCCTGCGGTTTCGCCGAGTTTTTCCTGCAGTTTTGCCGCAAAAAAGTGTGGATGCTTCGGGGGTCCAAAATAGGTCGTTCACTTCGCGGAAAAGTATTCACCTTCGTTTTCGCGCAAACACAAATCCAGCCGCCACAACGCAAAACGGGGCCCGCGCGTGGCGCAGGCCCCGTCGTGAGAGGTTATTCCCGGTACCTAGTACTGCTCGATGCCCATGTAGCGACGAACCTCGGGGCTGTGGTCGAACACCTTTCCGCGGGCGGCGCGCAGCTCGCAGCTCATGTTGTAGAAGAAGATCGGCTCCAGGTACGAACGCACGCTGGCGGGCACCTCGCCCACGCCGTACTCGAGTGCATCGAGCACCATGACCGTATCGGTGTGCGTGTTGAGAAACGCCAGCGCGCGCTCCTCCATGGGGCGGCACTCGCCCGATCCGAGCTGCACAAAGTAGAACACGCCGGGCTCGGTGGCTTCGAACGGGCCGTGGAAGTACTCGCCGGAGTGGATATAGCAGCAGTGCTGCCACTGCATCTCCATGAGCGAGCAGATGGCCATGGCGTAGGTCTGGCTAAAGTTGGGGCCGGATCCCAGGATGTAGAAGAACTTGTGCTGCTGGCAGAGCTCGGCAAAGCGGTCGCCCAGCTCGGCATTGACCTTCTCACGGGCAGCGGGCAACAGCGCGTCCATCTGTTTAAGGCCTTCATACATATCGGCGAGCGCCTCGTAACCCTCCTGCTGGTCGAGCAGTTCGGCAGCCATCAGGACGCCGATGCCTTGCGGAACCTCGGCCTGCGGCACGCCTTCGCCCCACGGATAGACCCAGGTGGTCCACTTGCCGTTATCAATCTTGGAGCTCTCGCAGTCGGTCATGGCCACGACCTCGGCGCCGGCTGCCAGCGCCATCTCGCAACCGTCGACGACCTCCTGCGTATTGCCGCTGTGGCTGCAGGCGATGACGAGTGACTTCTCGCCAAGACTCTTGGGGGCCATCAGGCAAAACTCGCGCGCAGTGTAGACCGTCGAGGCAAACGTGGTGGCCTCGCGCTTGAGCAGCTCGTTGGCCGGCATCAGGTCGATCATCGAACCGCCGCAGGCGATCCAAAAGACGTGCTCGACCTTACCCTTGCGCTCGATAATTTCCTGAATCAGATCGTGTGCGTTCACGGTGACGCTCCTCCTTGTGTGGCGGCTTTGGACGACGGCAGCTCGTACCTGCGATCGTTCTATATTGTTCTATTTATAGCATGCGAGCTGTCACAGGTGAAGTCGTTTCAGCAGATTTGTTCTATGTTGTTCTATCTATGGACGTTAGATGTCGAACACGTAGCGCGAGCCCACGATCTTTTGGCGCCCGAGCAGCAGGGGCCGCCCGTCTGCATCGGTAAAGTATGCCTCCATATAGAAGAGCGGCTCGCCGACCGGCACCTCCAGCAGCGGGGCCGCCTGAGCATCGGCAAGCGCAATCTCCACGGTACAAGGGTCGGACTTGAGCGGTGCTCGACCCGAATGCTCGGCAACGAGCGCAAAGATCGAGTTATCGGTGAGGTCCTTATCGGCCAGCGTCTGCAGATAGGTATGGTCGGCCAGCACAAAGGCGTTGTTCTCGAGCATGACGGGCACGCCGTCTGCCGTGCGCACGCGCTCGACAACGATGAGCTCGCAGCCGGGTTCCACCCCAAAAAACGCCGCGTCCTCGCGCGTCGCCGCAACCACCGTGCGCGACACCAGGCGTGCACCGGCCACCATGTCGTTGGCAGCGCAACCCTCGGAAAAGCTCTGAACATCACCCTTCTGGACAATCTTGCGCTTGAGCTTGGGCGCGCACACAAACGTGCCCCTCCCCTGCTGGCGGTTGAGATACCCCGCGCGCGACAGCTCCTCGATGGCGCGGCGCACGGTGATGCGCCCCACGCCGTAGGACTTTGCGAGCTCCATCTCGGAAGGAATGCGCGAACCGGCCGCGTACACGCCGCGCGCGATCTCGCCCTTTAGGTCGTCCATGACCTGCTGGTACAGCGGCACGGCGGACACGTCGGCACGCTCGGTTTTATCGTCGGTTGCCATCGTTACGCTCCATCTCGCGCATGCTCGGACTCAAACTCTTCAATCGCCGCCATAAACTGCTCGCCAAAGGCGTCGGCCTTTTTCTCGCCAATGCCGTTGACCTGGACAAGCTCGTCGCGCGTCTGCGGGCGCAGGCGGCACAGGCCGCGCAGGGCCTTGTCGGAAAAGACCATGTACGGCGCCATCTCCAGCTCGGTCGAGATCTCCTTGCGCAGGGCACGCAGGCGCTCGAACAGCTCGGCATCGTCGCCCACACGCGGGCGCTGATCCAGCTCGGCCTCCTCGCGCAGCAGATCAACCGCACGGCGAGCGCGGGCCGACGCCTTACGTTTGGACGCGCGGCGCTTAACGGTAAAGGCAAACGCCTCGTCCTCGACCTCGCCGGCACGCGGGCCCAGGCCCACGACCGGGTACTGCCCCTGCGAGGTGGCCAAATAACCGCGGCCGCACAGCTGGCCGATGATGTCCTTGATGCGCCCGACCGATTCGCTCGACAGCTCACCATAGCCGCGGTCCTCGTCCAGATGCATCTGGCGAATGCGCTCGGTGTTGCCGCCGTGGAGCACATCAGCGATCAGCGACTTGCCAAAGCGCATGGGTCGCGTGGCCACATAGCGCACGGCGGCGCGAGCCATACCGGTGACGTCCTCGACCTCGAACTGCGTGAGGCAGTTGCTGCAGTTGCCACAGCCCTCGGCGTCGTCCGTAGCAGCGCCGCCCACGGCCGCATGCTCGGCCGCGGCCTCGTCGCCAAAGTAGCGCAGCATGTATTCGCGCAGGCAGCCGGTGGTATTGCAGTAGCCTTCCATCTGGCTGAGCAGGCGATATCGGTTCTGGAGCGCCCACGCGCGCTGCTCGTCGTCGAGCGTTTCGTCGGCCGCATCGCCGCGGTCGATTAAAAAGCGGCGCATGCGGAAATCGTTGCCGTTCCACAGTAAGTGGCAGCTGGCCGGATCGCCATCGCGGCCGGCGCGGCCCGCCTCCTGGTAGTAGGCCTCGATGCTCTCGGGCACATTGTTGTGGATCACGTAGCGCACGTTGGGCTTGTCGATGCCCATGCCAAAGGCGTTGGTGGCAACCATCACCTGAAGATCGTCGTCAATAAAGGCACGCTGGCTTTGACGGCGGGCGTCGTTGCCCATGCCGGCATGGTAGCGGCCAACGCGAATGCCGCTGGGGCCCAGCGCCTCGGCAAGCTCGCCTGCCAGCGCATCGACCGTCTTGCGGGTCGAGCAATACACGATGCCGCTCTCGCCCGAATGCGCGATCACATAGTCGCGCACCCACGCTGCCTTGGCCTTGTCGCCCATCTCCTCGCAGCCAAAGTAGAGGTTCTTGCGATCGAAGCCCGTCACCACCGTCGCGGGATTTTGCAGGCCGAGCATCTGCTGAATGTCCGCGCGCACACGCTCAGTCGCCGTAGCGGTAAAGGCCGCCACGATGGGGCGGTGCGGCAGCGAATCGATGAACTCGCGAATCTGCAGGTAGGCGGGGCGAAAATCCTGGCCCCATTGACTTACGCAGTGGGCCTCGTCAATGGCCACGAGCGGCACGCCAATGCCGCCGTCCGCCGCGGCCTCCTGCGCAAAGGCTAAAAAGCGTGGCTCGAGCAGGCGCTCGGGCGCCACGTACATAAGCTGGTAGCGGCCCTCGCGCGCCCGCTTGAGCACGGTGTTTTGCTGGGCCGGAGTAAGGCTGGAGTTGAGATAACTGGGGCGCGCACCCGCCGCGAGCAGCGCGCGGGTCTGGTCCTCCATAAGCGACAGCAGCGGACTCACCACAAAGGTGATGCCGGGAAGCATGAGCGCGGGCACCTGGTAGCAAATGGACTTGCCGGCGCCCGTGGGCATAACGCCCAGCGCGTCGCAGCCGGCAAGGATCGCATCGACCATACGGTCCTGCCCCGGGCGAAACGAGGTGTAGCCAAAATAGGCGCCGAGCGTGTCGAGCGCCGTCTGCTGCATGCTATCGGTCATGGTTTCCTAACGTCCAAGTCATCTGCCGCCGATTATACGCCGCCACGCGGACCGGTGCAGAACTGCCACCAGCCACGGCCAACGCGATCAAGAGATTAGTCATTGGGGACGTTCTTAAACGACTAGTCAGACGAGCGTGCACTCATTGGGGACAGACTTAAATGAGTGCCCCCAACGACTACTCATTTAAGTCTGTCCCCAACGACCACCTGGAGCAAGACAATGCCGCAGGTAGAGGACGGACAGCGAGCGACGTCCAGGGCGAACAAGTTGGCATGAAAAAGGCAAGGCATAGACCTTCTGGTCGTGCCCTGCCTTTTGAATGACAAATTGTCGCCCTGGACGTCGCGCAGCGTCGGCCCGTTCCGCCGTTCGGTAGAACGGCGGAACAAAACCTACATCACCATGACGTAACGGCTACCCACGTAGTACTGCTTACCCATCAGGACCGGCTCGCCATTGGGGCCGATAAAGCCGGCACGCAGATTGAGCAGTGGATCGTGCGGAGCAATGCCCAACTCGGCCGCTTGCTCGGCGTTAGCGCGAACGGCCTCGACCGTACGGTAGCCAACCGAGACAATCGGCGTTCCGCCAACACGCTCGACCTCGGCAAAAATCGACTTGTCCTCAAGATCGGCCGTCAACAGCTCACGGTATGTATCAAACGGCACAAAGATGTTTTCCTCAAAGATGGGCTCGCCGTCGGCCGTACGCACGCGCTTAATGTGCAGTAGCAGCGCGTCCTTCTGCAGGCCAAAGAACTCCATCTCGTTTTGACGTGCCGGCACAATCTGGCGATCGACCACGTGTGCACCCGCCTTCATGTCATTGTCGGCACACAGCGCGGTAAACGTCTGCAGCGTCGAGGCGTGGAACTGGCGGTTGATGTGCGGCGTGGAGACAAAGGTGCCGCGGCCCTGCTGCTTAACCAGGTAGCCATCGGAGCACAGCTCCTCAACGGCGCGACGCACCGTAATGCGGCTTACCTCGTACTGCTCGGCAAGCTCAAGCTCGGACGGGATGCGCTCCTTTGGTGCATAAACACCTTTCTCGATCGCTTCCTTGATCTCGTCGTAAATCTGCTGGTAAAGCGGTGCATTTTTGGGCGCTGGCATATCTGATCACTCTTATCAAAATATCGAAATAACTAATACGTATATAACGTCTTTTTATATGTTACCTTAGTTTGATAAAACGATACACCGCATACAGCAAATCTTTACTTGCCGTCGTCCTGCTGCAAGCTTTCCTGATCGTGCAGACGGGCCTGCCTGCTGGCCATGCGCGCGGGCTTGTCGGGATCGGGTACGGCCGTAGGCATGGGCTCGTCGACATGACCGCCCCACCAGCCGCCCACAAAGTTAAGCGTGTGGAACACATTGATCACGGCGCCGGGATCAATGTCGCACACCAACTTGATGATGTCCTGGCTCTCGTAGGTCGAGACAACGGTGTGCAGCAGGTACATCTTTTCGCGGCTGTATCCGCCAACGACCTCGGCGCAGCTGATGCCGTGCTGAAAATGGTCGATATAGGCGTTCATGACCTCGTCGGCCTTGCGCGTCGTGATCTGCAGCGTCACGCGGTCGTAGCGACGGTAGAAGCTGTCGATGGTCTTGGTCGAAATAAACTGGAACACGATAGAATACGCCGCATTGTCCCAGCCAAACATAAAGCCGAAGATCGCCAGGATAAAACAGTTAAAGCCAAAGATGACGCCCCAGATGGTCTTGCCCGTGTGGTTGGAAACCCACAGCGCGATAAAGTCGGTACCGCCGGTGGATGCGCCGGACTTAAGCGCAATGGCAGCGCCCAGACCCGAGACCACGCCGCCAAAAATGATGAGCATGATCTTGTCGCCCAAAAACGGGGCGAAGTGAAAGATATTGAGAAACAGCGACGAAAGCACGACCTGCATCATCGAGAAGATGACGAAGCGCCTGCTGATGCCGCTCCAACACAGAAGCGCCACGGGGATGTTGAGCGCGAGCATGCCGAGCGAGATGTCGATATGAACGCCGCCGAGCGAGGTAACGCGATCGAGCAGGACCGCGACGCCGGTGAGACCGCTCGGAAGCAGGTCGGCGGGGCGAATGAACGCCTGGATCAGGAATGTCTGGAGAACGGCGGAAATTGTGACCGCCACAGCAGTGATGGCGCGGCGGACAATGGTAAGGCGGCCGAGCACGAGCACGCGGTCCGTGAGCTGATCGATGGCGTTCGCCACGTAGGCTCCTTTCGAAGGCAGATGTAGTTGTGGGGCATGTCGGCGATTGTAGCATGGAGCGCGAAAGGGCGCTTCAATTCACCCGCTCTCGACAACCAAAACGAGCCAGCATCTCCCCAACCAAAGAGCCCAAATTCCAAGTGAGTAGACTATTCGCGACCTGTCGAGCACACCCAAAACAGCCACCTCTGTGACCTGCAGTTTTACTAATGCAGATTCGCTTTGTGCTCTGCCTGAGCTGAAAAGTCTACTCACTTAGTCTGAATCGGAGCCAAACGGATCAAATCGAAGCCAAAATGAGCCAATCCACCGCAAAAGACGCGTGAATCGGTACTTCTCGTAGCGAATTGACGCTATAAAGCGGTCAGAATGTCGGCGAGGCTATCGATGATGGCATCAGCGGCGGACTGATCCAGGTTGACGCCCTCGTGCGGACGCAGTGCCAGGACGCGGGCGCCAGAGCGCTTGCCGGCCTCGATGCCCAAAGGCGAGTCCTCGATAACCAGGCACTCGGCAGGTTCCATACCCAGCGCCTCCATGGCACGCAGGTAGATTTCGGCGTCGGGCTTAAACGCACTGCACTCGTGGCCGCTGATGGTGTAGTCCAGCACGTCGGCGATGCCGGCAATCTCCACCAGCTCGTCGATCAGCTCGCGATAGGACGAGCTCGCGATGGCGCACTTCACGCCGCGCTCATGCAGCTCGCGCATCACCGGCTCCGTCTGCTCGTTGAGCAGCTCGGCATACGGAACGGGGTGGTCCGGGCTGTAGACCTGCTTGTACTCCACGCGCAGACGCTCGCGCAGCTCAATATCGTCGGGCACCAGCGCCTCCCAAATGGCAGGCTCGTTAGACCCCGAAAGATCGGGGATCTCGTCAAAGTGGAACCCCTTCTCCTCCATAAACGCCACGCGGCGACGGTTATAGAACCACTCGGTATCGACCAGCACGCCGTCCATATCAAACAGCACTGCCTTGATCATACGCATCTCCTCCCACCTGCCAAAAAGGGACAGGTTTATTTTGGTAGGTTTTATCTGGGGTTTTGCGGCGCGACGGGCGCGCCCTCCCCAAAGCAAAAAGGGGACGGGGCGCAAACCCCATCCCCTTTCAATCAACCCGTAAGGTCTACTTACTTGTGATTAGTAGGAAAGCTTCCACATGTAGCGACGCATGGTCAGCGGGTGCTGACGGGCCTCGGCGATCTGGTTGCCGTACTCGCGCATAACGGCGAGGTGCAGCAGCGGGTTGAAGTAGGTGACGACGCTTGCCGGCACGGCGTCGGCCAGACCGTAGTCCTTGGAGTCGATCAGAGCGACCTTGGCGCCCATGCGCTTAAGGAAGGTGAGGGCGCGGGCGTCCATCGGACGGGTGGCACCATCGGACATGAAGAAGACGTAGGGCTTACCCTCGGTGGAAACCTCGAACGGGCCGTGGAAGTACTCGCCGGTGTTGTAGGCGGCGGCGTCGATCCACTGCATCTCGGTGAACAGGAAGGCGGCGTGAGAATAAGCCATCTTCTCGGAGGCACCGGAGGCCATGAAGTAGATCATCTCGTCGTCCTTGAAGTCCTGGGCGAACTGCTTGGCGAGACCCTTGGCGGACTGAGCGGCGTTCTCACAGAGATCGAAGACGTTGGTAAGGCCGGTGATCATGTCCTCGTAGTGGTCATAGCCCTCGGTCTGCTGAAGGATCTCGACAGCAAGAGCGATGGCGTAGCCAGGCTTCTCGCACTTGGCAGCATAGTTGGCGTGGAAGCCGTGAACGATGACGTGGTCGGCATCGACGGTCAGAGCGGAGCCAGCCTTGTTGGTGAGGGAGACGACCGGGCAGTTGTGCTTCTTGGCGGTCTTGTTGGCCTCGACGGTCTCGGGCGTGGAGCCACCCAGGGAGCAGGTGATCACGAAGGTGTGCTCGTTGACCCAGGAAGGCGTGTCGTAGTTGAACTCGTTAGCGGTGAAGATCTGAACGTTCAGCTTGTCCGTGTTGTTGGCCAGGAAGTACTTGGCGGGGTAAAGGTCGGACATGGAAGCACCGCAGCCGACGAAAGCGACGCTGTGGATCTCGTGGTTGGACAGGACGTCAGCGACGATCTGCTTAGGGAGGTTAAGGTCGATCTCGTACATCTGACACATTCCTTTCGATTTGTTGCGGCGTCACATTGCCGGACGCTCGCAGGGTTACCGTAGTTAGGACCGAGTCGCCGGCCCGTTGAGGATGTAACAAAGGGACTATCCCTTTGTCACATGTTAGGGATGGAAGCCTGCCTGGGGTATGGGATGCCAGGCAGGCCCCCGGGGGAAGCGCTGGGTCGCGACTAGGCCAGGATGCCGGCCGCGGAGAGGGCGATGCCGCCCACGATGGCGATCACGAGAAGCCAACCGGTGTTGACGTTCTTCTTGATGAGCCAGTACATAAGGCCGGTGAGGCCAAGGGAGATCATCTGGGGCATCATGCCGTCCAGGATGTCCTGGATCACGACGGTGCCGTCAGCGAACTGCAGCGGGGTGGTGGCGCCGATCAGCGTAGCGATCATGCCGCCCACGGACATAAGACCCACGATGCCGCAGACATACATGAGCTTCTCCATGAGGTCGCCACCCTGGAGCTTGCTCAGGTACTCGTGGCCGCCCTGGTAGCCGATCTTGGCAGCGAACCACGTGATCAGCACGGAGGGCACAATGGAGATGAGCATGGCCAGGATCGGACCCATGATGGAGCCCTGCTGAGCCAGCTGAACGCCCAGGCCAAAGGCGATAACGCGGATGGTGCCCTGGAAGAAAGAGTCACCGATGCCGGAAAGCGGGCCCATGAGGGAGGTCTTGACCGCGTTAATCGAATCGGGATCGAAGTTCTCGGGATCCTTGGCGTACTCCTCCTCCATGGAGGCGGCGAGGCCTAGGACAAAAGCGCTCGTCTGCGGGGTGCAGTTGTAGAACGCCATGTGACGGTGGTAAGCCTCTTTCTTAGCAGCGAGCTGCTTGGGGTCGGACTCGTCCGGATAGAGGCGATCGAGCGTGGGGACCATGCCGTAGAGGAAGCCCATGTTCATCTGACGCTCGTAGTTCCAAGAGGCCTGGATGGCCCAGGAGCGCCAGAAGAACTGGCTGACCTTCTTGTTCAGGGACACGTCCTTGGTTGCGGTTGCCATAGTGTGTTCCTCCTTAGTCTTCGTCGTCTTCGAGCGGATCGTAGTCGGAATCGACACCGGCGGCTGCATGGGAGCCATTGAACTTGAAGCCCATGAAGACGATAGCCAGGCACACACCGATCAGAGCGACCGCGATGACGGACAGGTTGAGGTAGGCGGCGAGCAGGAAACCGATGAACAGGAACGGGGTCATACCCTTCTTGATCATCATGGTGAGCAGCAGGGCCAGACCGTAGGCGGTCATGATCTTGGTCGAGACGTTCAGACCAACGGACAGCCACTCGGGAACCATGTTGACGATGGCTTGGACCAGGTCGGTACCGACAAAGACGGCCAGGAAGATCGGCAGGAAGTACATGATGGCGTACAGACCGGAGCCGGCGCAGATGTGCATGCGGTAGGCGGTCTTGAACTTGCCGTTATCAATCGCGCTATCGGCCACATGGGTGAGGGCGGCGATGATGGAACGGAACACGATGCCGAGGAGCTGACCCAGGACGGCGACCGGGATGGCGATCGTCATGGCGGTCTCGGCGGAAGCATCGGTCAGGCACGCGAAGGCAGCGGCCACGATGCCGCCCAGGACCATATCGGGCGGAACGGCGGCGCCGACCTGCACCAGGCCCATGGACACGAGCTCGACGGCGGCACCGACGGCAAGGCCGGTGGGCACATCGCCCAGCAGCAGACCGACGAGCGTGGCGCCAACGAGGGGCTGCTCGAAGTTAAGACGGCCGAGCAGGCGGGAGTCCCACATGCAGAACACGCCGACGAGGCCGACGAGCACCGCACTGATGAACGTATTCATACCCTTCTCCTTTCAGTCAGGCAAAAGCCTGGTTGATTACAGCTTGGCGTCGATGTCGACGCTCTGATACGTGGGGGTCTGCTGGACGTAGAGCTTGACGCCCATGTCGAGCAGCTGGTTGATGTCGGCCTTCTGGGTGGCATCGAAGAAGACGGAGCTGTCCTTGCCGCCGACCTGCTCGGCACCGTCGTGGTTGGCGGTGGCGCCCAGGTTGATGGCGTCGAGCTTGTAGCCCTGGCAGAACTGCAGCATCTCGGCCGTGTTGCCAAAGACGAACATGACGCGCTCGCCGAGGGTGTTGAGCTTGTCCATCTTGGCAAGGGCACGCTCAACGGTGAAGACGTTCAGGCGCACGCCCTGGGGCTTGGCCAGCTTAAGAGCGCCCTTCTTGATGTCATCGTTGGCGGCAGCGTTGTCGACGACGATGATGCGCTCGGCCTGAACCTTGGTGGTCCAGGTAAAGACGACCTGGCCGTGCAGCAGACGGTAGTCAAGACGTGCGAGGACGATCTTGGCGGGACCGGAGCTGTGACGGGGCGCCTTAGCCTTCTTGGCGGGAGCCGCAGCAACCTCGACCGGTGCGTTGGGGTTGGTCAGACCGGTGCGGGCCTCGTTGATGAGGGCCGCGAGCTCGGCACCCTTGACGGGGGCGGGGCTCATAGCGAGCGTCAGTGCCAGCGGAATGTTGAAACCGCTGATCACCGTGAATGCCGCACCGTTGCGGGAAAGCTCGACCATGCTGTTGTTGACCGAGCTGCCGAGCATATCGGTCAGCACATAGACGGTGTCGTCCGCGTTGAACGTGGCGATCATGGCGTCCACCTTGTTGGTGATGGGCTCCTTGTCGTCACGAGCAAGCGACACGACGTGGACGTTCGACACGTCGCCGAGAACCATCTCGAGCGTGTCTTTGGCGCCTGCTGCCAGGCCGCCATGAGATGCGAGAATGATCTGATTCATCTTGCCTCCTCCTTTTCGTTATTGTCATTATAACGTCTTATACGTTGCGGATATTGTTAATTAGTATAAAGACCGTTCGCGGGTGAAAATCGACCGTTGACGGGTTTAACGTACTTGAAACGTTGGGGCTGGGCAGGCCGGCACTGGCGGGATAACCCCAAGTCGGACCCTGCGCGCAATCCCCTATCGCACGAAGTACCAGGGGCTTTCCTGCACGGTGGGCTCCAGCGCGATGCCGGTGCGCTCCTTAAACAGATCCATGTCCTGCGTTTTCTCCGTCCACCACGCGTTGGGCTTAAAGGTCATGCTCTCAGCGACATGACCGACAAATACACTGTTGCGCAGCTTGGAGAAGTCGGTGTTCATAATCAGGATGGACATGAGCACCAGCACAATACCCAGGACCTTGATCGCGCCGGCGGACTCGGCATAGACACCAATGCCCACCAGTACGGTGACGACCGTCTCGAAAGACATTACGACGGGAACTTTCGATGTCTCGAGCCCCATGGACAGACCCTGCATATATAAGATGTAAGCCACGGCTGTGGGGATGAGTCCAAAGCCAAGGAACAGCAGCAGCAGCTGTGGCGACATCGCCGCGGCGACATCCGGCCACGGAGCCGCGATAGCCGCCATAACCGCACCGCCAAAAACAAGGCCCCAAAACGTGACAGCCAGCGGGTGGACCGTCTTGGTTGCTATCCGGCTAAACACCGCGAGCGACGCCCCGCAAAAGCCTGCAATCACGCCCGACGTGACGCCCCAAACCGAAAAATGGAAACCGGAAAGGTCGCCATTAGTTACTGCAAGTACACAGCCCCCTATGTTAAAAGCGATGGCAACGAGCTTGTTGGGGGTCACGTCCTCGCGATAAAGCACGCGGCCGAGCACGACGCCAAACACCGGCGAGGTATAGAGCAGCACCGAGGCCGTGGACATGCCCACCTCGCCCATACACTCGTAATAGCAAGTGTTGGCGGCGGCCAAACCGACGATACCGACAAGCGCGCAGGGAACAAGCTCTTTAGGGCTTGCCTTGAACAGGGCCAGCGGACCCTGAGCCACGGTAGACCCCTCACCCGGACGGCAGCCCATAAACATCAGGACCGGCGCCAAGATAAGCGCTCCGACCAACAAGCGAAAGGCAGCCATACTCTGGGACGTAACGCCCATGGCCGAGATGCCGTTTACAAAGATTCCGATGCTGCCCCACATAAGCGCGGCGATCAGCACCAGCACATAGCCCAGATTGCTTTTCTTCAACGCAGCCTCCTCGGTATTGTTTCCAATATGTTTCACACTACGTTATAGTCGTTATATACATTTTTCAAGACACAAATCGCCGAACGGAAAAATCTGCTTCCCCACATACTCATTGGGGACGTTCCCAAATGACTAGTCATTTAAGAACGTCCCCAACGTCTAAGGCACCGCTGGTTGAGCATAAGTCAGCGAGCGGGCCGCATTTGAGGCAAGGTGGCGTGAAACGAAAGGGCGCTGACCTTCTGGTCGCGCCCTTGAAGTTGAACGTCAGATTGTCCAAATGCGGTCCGCGCAGCGTCGAGCCGTTACGCGGTTTGGTAAAACCGCGTAACTCTTAGTAGTCCAGCTTCCACATGTAGCGGCGCGTCATGTAGTCCTTGTGGGTGACGGCAGAAAGCGCGCGCATGTACACGTTGTTGAGGATCGGGGCAAAGATCAGGTGGTTGAAGTACTCGCTCACGCTGTCCTTGATGTCGTTGAGGCCGAGCTCCTTGGCGTCGAGCTGGTAGACGCGCTCGCCACCGTACTGATTGACAAAACGGATGCCGCGCTCGTCGTTGCAGCGGCTGCGGCCGACGCTGATGAGCTGGAACAGCGAGGTACGCTTGTCCAGAATCTCGAAGGGGCCGTGGAAGAAGTCGCAGGTGTTGATGGTGCAGGAGTCGATCTGCAGCATCTCCTGCACGTTGCAGATGCTAAAGACGTAGGCGGCACCAAAGAGCGGGCCCTGGGCCATGACGTTGATGCAGGGCTTGTCGGCGTTCTGCTCGGCCCACTTAGCAGCGAGCGGACGGGTGTACTCGACGGCCTTGCGATAGATGGGGTCGACCAAGTCGAACGCGGCCATAGCGGTCTCGTACTCGGCATAGCCCTCGGTCTGCTGCGTGAGCTCCATGGCGATCATGGTCACGACGGCGGAGTTGGTGCGGCCCATGCAAGACTCGTCAACGGCCAAGCTGTCGTACTGGATCTTGTAGTCGCAGACCTCGGTGAGGCCGGACTCGTCAACATAGATGGCGATGGTGCTGGCGCCGTGGTCCTTGGCGACCTGGGCGGCGACGATGGTCTCCTTGGTGCCGCGCATGGACACGACGACGGCCAGGGTGTTCTCGTTGACGTAGGCAGGGGTTGCGTGCACGAACTCGTTGCTGGTGTAGCTGGAGCTCACGACCTGCGTAGCCTCGTGCTCCATAAAGTACTGAGCAGGATAGTTACCACCGTTAGATCCGCCGGCGCCGATCCACACAACGCGCTTGATGCCGCCCTTGTCTGCCTTGTCAGCCAAAACCTGGGAGACGACATCCTTAACCTGTTCCTGAGTAGTCATCGTGCATCAGCCTTTCTTCTCGTTTGATGCTCTTGATGGCATACAAGTTACATACATGTTTTGGTTATGTCGACTAGTTGTATGCTATATTTGTCTTAGATATTTTGCTGGTAAAGTTTTCGGCAATCCATTATCAGCGGTTTTGTTGTCATGTTGGATACATGCTTGGTTCAGTAAGCATACAGGTTAGATACAGGTTGTTCGCATGAGCACTTCGTCGAAAAAGAACTTGGCCCAATACGAGCGTCTGGCGGGTACGCTGCGTGACCGCATCGCCGCCGGCATCTACGCGTGCGGAGACAAGCTGCCGTCTGAGATGGAGCTCATGGACGAATCGGGGCTGTCGCGCAGTACCGTGCGCCACGCGCTTAAGGTGTTAGTTGACGAGGGCCTGATTCGAACCGAGCGCGGGCGCGGCGCCTTTGTGGCCGACACGCCGGCGCTCCACGAGAACAACCTGGTGTTTTCGAGCTATACCAAGCAGGTCGAAGGCCAGGGTATGAAGCCCACCACGCGCACGGTGGACTCGGGCTTTGCCAAAGCAATGGGCAGCGTGGCCAAGTTCTTTGACGCTAGCGTGGGCAGCAAGCTTGTCAAACTTGTCCGCCTGCGTTACCTGGACGATGCGCCGCTGTGCCTGGAGACCACCTATTTGCCGCCAAGCTTTGGGTCGCTCATCGATCGCGATATCAACGGTTCGCTCTACGCCACGCTGCGCCAGGAATTCCATCGCGCGCCGGCACAGGGGCACAAGACCTTTGAGGTGTGCTACGCCTCGCAAAACGAGGCATTTTTGCTCAACGTTGAGCGCGGGCAGGCGCTGATCCTGATCACCGACTACGTCTACGACACCGACGGTCGCCCGCTCCATGTCTCCAAGCGCATCCAACGTACCGACCGCGCCAAATACACCGAGCCCATCGGCTAGCGCACCAAACGAGGCAAAATGTACCTAATAAACGTTTTACCTGCGGTTTTTATTAAATCTCAAGCCGGCATGGCGCAAATGCCAACATCGCCTGGCAACACTCGCCGCCCAAGCTCAACTGTTCCTGCCCAAAATATCCAGCACCGTAAATCTAAGTGAGTAGACTTTTCGCGAGCTGCCGAGCACATTCAAAACAGCCACCTCCGTGACCTGCGGTTTTACTAAGGCAGATACGCTTTGTGCTCGGCCTGCGCCAAAAAAGTCTACTCACTTAGCCCGCAAGGCGTCCCGAGGGGACAATCCAGGTCAAAATAGCGTACAAACGCCACGCTACTTGCGGCGATTTGATACCACAAGACAGCCAAAAACCTGCCAAAATAAACCTGTCCCTAAATGGCAGGTTTGGGGAGGTCGGGGAACCAGGTTGGCTTGGGTTGGTTGGGTATGCGCTCGGCTAGGACCAGCTCCATCCAACACATGTCGTACCAGCGACCGAACTTTTGAGCGCAACGGTCGAAGGCACCCACCAGGCGATACCCCATATGGGCATGGAAATCCTGGCTGTTGTGCGTCAGGTACTCGTCGTCCTTATCGTGCGGCACGGCAATGAGCGCGCACATGTTGGTGATGCCCATCGCGACCAGGCATTGCTTGAGCGCATCGTGCAGCTTGCGGCCCAGCCCGCCGTGGCGCACGTCGCGCGCCAGGTAGATCGACGTCTCGACCGACCAGTCGTAGGCCTCGCGGCTGTTAAGCGGACTCACATAGGCATAGCCTACCGGACGCCCGTCCAGCTCCATCACCAGGTACGGATAGCGCTTGAGCGTGCGCTCGATGCGCCCGGCGAACTCCTCAACGCTCGGCACCTCGTATTCGCAGGTTATCGCCGTCTCGCGCACATACGGCTCGTAAATGGCAAGCAACGCCGGCGCATCATCGGGCGTCGCCAGGCGAATCGTCGGCTTGGACATCTCGGTCATACAACCCTTCTCCCTCAAAAACAAAGGCCGCCTTGCGCCAAACCCAGCGCAAGGCGGCCCCTCGTCATTACATCAGGCTACAGGACAGCCGCCAACGCGTCGATGTCCTCCTGCGTCGTGGCCCAGCTGGTGCAAAAGCGCACCACCGTGTGGGTCTCGTCGTACTTTTCCCAATACTCGATCGAGGCATGCTCGCGAATGCGGGCCATGTCCTCGTTGGGCAAAATCACAAACTGCTGGTTGGTGGGCGTCTCCAAGAAGAACTGGTAACCGCGCCCGTGCAACACACGACGCAGCGCCTGCGCGGTCTCGATCGCCTGGCGACCGATCTCAAAATACAGGCCGTCGGTAAAGAGCGCCTCAAACTGCACACCCGTCAGGCGGCCTTTGGCGAGCAGTGCGCCATGCTGCTTAATACGCGGAATGGGATGCGCCGGAGCGTGCATGCCGCAAAACACCACGGCCTCGCCGCACAGAGCGCCGCACTTGGTGCCACCGATGTAGAACACGTCGCACAGCTGCGCCAGCTCGGGCAGGGTAATGTCGCACCCATCGGCCGCCAGCGCATAGGCCAAGCGCGCACCATCCACAAACAGCGGAATCTGGCGCTTCTGGCACACCGCATGAATCGCCGCGAGCTCGGCCTTGGAGTACAGCGTGCCGTACTCGGTCGACATGCTCACATACACGGCGCCCGGAAACACCGTGTGTTCGTAGCTCTCGTTTTCGTAGAACACCTGGATATAGTTCTCGAGATCCTCGGCATGCATCTTGCCCTCGTAGCCGGGGATGGTGAGCACCTTGTGGCCGCCAAACTCGATGGCACCCGCCTCGTGGCAGGCGACATGGCCGGTCTCGGCGGCAACAACGCCCTCGTAGGGCGCAAGCAGCATGTCAATCACCGTCGCGTTGGCCTGTGTGCCGCCCACCAGGAAAAATACATCGGCATCAGGAGCCTGGCAGGCCTCACGGATAAGCTGCTTGGCACGCTCGGTGTGTGCATCGGTACCGTAGCCGGGCTGCGGCTCCATATTGGTGTCGACGAGCGCCTGCAGCACTGCCGGATGTGCGCCGTGGGAATAGTCATTGTTGAACGCGAGCATGATAATCCTCTCTAGCCGGGCACGAGCCCGATGATTCAGATGGGGCTATTGTACGCCGCCCGGATAGGCAATGCGCGCGGCAAGGCACTCAAGCGCCAGCACCAGGGCAAAGCCGCAGCTCACGTCACTCAAAAAGTGCGCGCCGATCACGATGCGACCAAAGGCGACGAGCGCCGCGACCACAGCCGCCGCCCAAAAGATCACGCGGCGACGCGAAGGTTTTTCCTTAAAGGCTGCCGCGGGAAGCCCGGCGAGCATAAGGCCGATCGCCGCATGCGCGGTGTGCCCGCTCGCGAACGACTTGAACCCGTCCTTGATCACGCCGGCGGCGATATAGGTCCACTTGTCGGGATTGCCGATTACCCACCACGGCTGAAAATTGAGCCCCGGCGTGACCTCGATCACGCGCATGCGCGGGCGCGACCACAGCGGCTTGACGATCACGTTGAGGATAATGGCCTGAGCGACCCACACGGCAAGTACCATCAACGCCCAGCGCGTGAGCTCGTCGGGCGCGGTGTCGCGCGTAAGGCGATAGGCAATAACGTTAACCGCAATGACCAGCACAAACGTCAGCACCAGCTGAAACGCGATGAGCTTGCCGCCGACGCGCAGCGATCCGATAATCTCGTAGCCGACCAGACCCACGTTGATCAAAACGCCCAGCGCAGCGAGCCATTTGCTCCCCCTGGAATCGGGGCGTGCCGAGCGCACGAGCATAACGCCTGCGATGCTCGCCGTCAGCTCGAACGGCAGCTCGCCGGCCGCCTCGACAAAGCGACCGTACATGCTGCCGATGTTGAACAGCGCGCTCGAAATCTGATAGTCGAAGAAACTGCCCACGCCCAGACAAAGACACAGGACAACCGCGATAATGGCGACGTCTTTCTTATAGATGTATCCGAACATGCTTTCCTTTCGATGGAACCAGAGTGCCCAAATGGGGCGTTTGCAGCGTCGACCCGTTAGTCGTCGTCGCTCGCACCCAACTGCTGCAACAGCATGAGTGCCGCGGCCACGGGGCCGGTAACGTCGTTGGCGTCGAGACCGCGACCCAGGCCGCTGCCCGCGCCGGCGCCCGCCTTGTAGGGCACCGACAGTTTGCGGCTCTTGGGGAAGCTCACCGCGCCATAGCGGGTCTTTAGCTCAAAGGCCACCTTCTTGGGCACGTCGACGCCCAAAAACGTGATGCGACCGCCGCTGAGCGTGACGCTCTCGAGCCCCAGGCGCTCGCCGCGAATGCGGATTCGTGCGCGATTGAACAGGTTGAGTCCTGCCAACGGCAGCTCGCCATGCGCGGCCTCGGTCTCTTCCTGCACCTCATCGATGCTCTCCAGGTCCTCGGCCGCTGCGAGCCTGCGGTACACGAGCACGCGCTGATCCACCGCCGGCAGGTACTCCTCGGACAAGAAGTAGTCGGCCGGCAGGTTAATGCCCACGCTTGCCGCCTCCACGCCGGCATCGTCATCGCCGCGCGCCTCGGCTACCGCCTGGCCCAGCATCTGCGTAAACAGGTCAAAGCCCACGCTCGACAGGTTGCCGTGCTGCTCGGCGCCCATAAGCGAGCCGGCACCACGGATCTCCAGGTCGCGCATGGCGATGCGCATGCCGCTGCCCAGGTCCTGGAACTCGGAAAGTGCGGTCAGGCGCGCTGTCGCCTCCTCGGTGAGTGGTAGCTCGCCCGGGAACATAAAGTACGCGTAGGCCTGCGTGGAAGAACGGCCCACACGGCCCTTGAGCTGGTAGAGCTGCGCCAGGCCCAGACGCTGCGAATCCTCGATGATCAGCGTGTTGGCGGTCGCGTTGTCGATGCCGCTCTCCACGATGGTCGTGGCGATGAGCACGTCGATCTTTTTGGTCGCAAACTCGATCATCACGTCCTCGACCTCGCGCGGGCTCATCTTGCCGTGCGCCACGCCCACGCGCGCCTCGGGCGCGGCCTCGTGCACGCGCGCCACGGCGTCGTCGATGGTCTTGACGCGGTTGGACACGTAATACACCTGACCGCCGCGGCCCACCTCCAGGCGAATCGCCGCGCTCACCACATCGGGGTCGTACTCCCCCACGTGCACGATCACGGGACGACGCCCAGTCGGCGGCGTCGTGATCAGGCTCATGTCGCGCACGCCGCTCGTGGCCATCTGCATGGTTCGCGGAATAGGCGTTGCCGAAAGCGTGAGCACGTCAATCTGCTCGCGCAGGTTCTTGAGCTGCTCCTTGTGCTGCACGCCAAAGCGCTGCTCCTCGTCGATGATCACCAGGCCCAGGTTCTTGGGGTTCACGTCGGCCGAAAGCAGACGATGCGTGCCGATGAGCACGTCGATCGTGCCCTCGGCAAACGCCTTGAGCGCGCGCTTTTGCTGCGCCGGGGTGCGGAAGCGGCTGAGCACTTCGACCTCGAGGCCAAACGGGGCAAAGCGCTCAAAGAACGTCTCGTAGTGCTGCTGGGCCAGAATGGTCGTGGGGCAGAGCACCATGACTTGGCGGCCGGAGTCCACGCACTTAAACGCCGCGCGCAGGGCAACCTCGGTCTTGCCAAAACCCACGTCGCCGCACAGCAGGCGGTCCATGGGCTTGGGTGCCTCCATATCGGCCTTAATGTCGGCGATGGCCTCCAGCTGGTCGCGCGTCTCGTCGTAAGGAAAGCTCTCCTCCATCTCGATCTGCTCGGGCGTGTCAGGCGGGCAGGCGATACCCGCGATTGATGAGCGGCGCGTATACAGGTCGACCAGGTCAAACGCCAGCTTTTTGGCGTTCTTGCGCGCCTTGTTGGTGGCGCGCGTCCAGTCGGCTGTGTTGAGCCTGGTCAGGCGCGGTTTGTCGCCGTCGGGGCCAACATAGCGCGTGATGCGGTCGACCTGCTCGAGCGGCACGTAGAGCTTGTCGCCGTCGGCATATTCCAGCAAAAAGTAGTCGCGCTCTTTGCCGCCCACTTCCTGACGCGCAATCTCGCTAAAGAGTGCGATGCCGTGAGTGGCGTGCACCACGTAGTCGCCCGGCTTAAACGGGAAGGTGATCTGCGTAATGTCCACCTTGCGGCGGCTGCGCGCGCGGTTGGCATCCATACGGGCGTTGAGGTCGGCGATCGAGAACACGGCCAGGTTGGCATCGGGCACCACCACGCCCTGCGGCAGGGCGGCATCGACAAAGGTCACGCGCCCGCGCGAGATGGTGGGCACGGCGGCACCGGCGGCAGCCTGGGCCGCGCCCGCCTCGAGCGAGCGGGCGTTGAGTGCGTCGGCCTTACGCTCGCGAATGGAAGCGTGGGCCTCCTGGCGTGCGGCACGGTCGGCGGAATCCGCCGCTGCCACGCGCACGCGGTCGCCGATAGCGCCGGCATTTTCGGGCGCCGCGGTCAGCGATTCCTCAAAGGTAATGCCCTCGTCGCCAAAGGTGAGCTCCATCGACTCACGCGCGCCGCGGTCGGGAATGGCAAACACGCAGGCATAGCGCTTGCCCACGACCTCCTGGATGCGCGTCATAAAACGGTTGTCCGAGCCTGCGATGGCAGGCTGCTCAATCTTGAGCTCGGCCGTCACCGCGCCGCCGGCACGAATGAGGCTTACGTAGTTCAGGCGCTGCTGGGCACCAAAATCGAGCTGTTGAGCGCGCACGTACAGACCGTCCAGGCGGTCAATCCCCGCCTCGCCGGCACGGGCCTCGATATCCTCGTAGGCACGCAGGCAGTCGTCGAACAGCGAGCGCGGCTCGGACAGAACCACGAGTGCCTTGCCGCTCACGTGCGCCAACGGGCTTACGGTCTGGCCGTACATCACCGGCAAAAAGCGGTCGAGCTCGGGCGTGACGATACGCGCATCCACCATCTCGAGCAGCGCCGCCAGTTTGCTGTCGTCCTGACTGGCGCGATAGAGCGCCACGTGCATGTTGTGGACGGCATCGTCGGTAAGCGCCAGCTCACGGCAGGGGAAGATCTCGATGCTGTCCTCGTTGCCGATGGTTTGGCCCGTGGAGCTCACCATGCGGCGGATGCGGTCGATCTCGTCGCCAAAAAACTCAATGCGCACGGGCGCCTTTTCCTGTGCGGGAAACACCTCGACGGTGTCGCCGTGCACGCGGAACAGACCGGGCGCGTCGGCGGCGCCGGCATTGGTGTAGCCCATGCCCACCAGGCGCTGCGGCACCTCGTCGAAGGGAATCTCCTCGCCCACCGCAAAGGTGGTGGACTCCCAATAGCGGCTCTCGACCGGCGGCACGCAACGCAGTAGCGCGCGGGCCGAGGCGACCATGATGCAGTTATCGCCGCGCACGATGCGCCCTAAAGCCTCGCAGCGTTGGGCCACCTCGGCGTCGTCGGGCGCCTGCTCACGCCATGGATAGTCTTTGCGCTCGGGAAAGCGGCACACATGCGCCAGACCCACATAGGCGGCCAGGCTGCGCGCGGCGCGATCGGCCGCGTCCTCGCCGCTCACGATGTAGACCGTGGGACGCGGACGGCGCGCAAACTGAGCTGCCGCCATGAGCGTGCGGCCCGACTGCGACACGGCCAGCGTCACGTCCTCGCCGGCATCGAGTCCGGCCTCGACGGTCTGCAGCGCCTCGGCAGTGTAGAGCTGCGCGGCTATACGGTGAATGAGCATGCTGTTCCTCCGGCATCGCAACGCCAAAAGCCCGCCGGGGCAAGCTCGGCGGGTCGTACGTCAAATACATTGTCTGTCATGGTAGCGCATGGAGAGGACTCCGGCTCAAGGGCAAACCCAGCCCCGCAAAAAACGCCAGACGAAGATGCGTTCCGCCCTACCCCGCTACGCGCACGCTGGGGCACAAATCTGCCAGCGGACACTCGTCACACTTGGGTTTGCGGGCGTCGCAGATCTCGCGACCGAAGGTGATCCACTGGTGGTTGACCGACTCCCAATACTCGCGCGGCAAAATCTTGAGCAGATCCTGCTCGGTCTTGAGCGGCTCCTTGGCATGCGTCTTGGGGCTCAGCATCAGGCGGTGCGCAATGCGGTTGACGTGCGTGTCCACCGCAATGCCCTCCACGATGCCATACCCCACGTTGAGCACGATGTTCGCCGTCTTGCGTCCCACGCCCGGCAGCTTCACGAGTTCCTTCATGTCGGCCGGCACCTCGCCGCCATAGTCGGCGACGATCATCTGCGCGGCCTCGACGGCATGCTTGGCTTTGCTCTTGTAGAAGCCGAGTGACCTGATGGTGTCCGCCACGTCAGCCACGCTCGCCCCGGCCATGGCCTCGGGCGTGGGCCACTGGGCAAACAGCCGCGGCGTCACCTTGTTGACCTGCGCATCGGTCGTTTGCGCCGAAAGCAGCACCGCGATCAGCAGGCGGAAGGGATTCTCGTGGTCCAAAAAGCACTCGACCGGGCCATAGCGACGGTTGAGGCGCTCACACACCTCGATGGCGCGCTCGCGCTTGGCGGCATTGGTCTCGCGTGGCATAACGACTCCTCGGCTCAACGGCACAATAAACTGATAGGCACAATTGTCCCACGTCCGAGACGCTTACGCCTCCAAGAATGCGCCGGTCTGACGACTCCACAGGCTCGCGTACTCGCCGCCCGCCTCGACGAGCTGCACATGCGTGCCGTCCTCGACGATCTCGCCATCCGCCAGCACCACAATGCGATCGAGCGCCGCCACGGTGGACAGGCGGTGCGCCACCACAATGGAGGTACGTCCACGCATCAGGTTTTCGAGCGCCTCCTGCACCAGCGCCTCGGACTCGCTGTCGAGGGCAGAGGTCGCCTCATCGAGCACCAGAATCGGCGCGTCGGTTAGGATGGCGCGGGCGATAGCCACACGCTGACGCTGGCCGCCCGAGAGCTTAACGCCACGCTCGCCCACCATGGTGTCAAAGCCACGGGGCAAGCGGTCGATAAACTCCAGGGCATTGGCCAGGCGCGCCGCCTCACGAATCTGCTCATCAGTGGCGTTGGGACGACCGTAGGCAATGTTTTCGCGAATGGAGCGGTGAAACAGCAGCGCCTCCTGCGGCACGTAGGCAACCTGGCGGCGAAGGCTCTGCTGCGTACAGCGCGAGACGTTCTGGCCGTCCACGAGCACGCGGCCGCCCTGCACATCGTCCAAGCGCAGCAACAGCTTGGTAAGCGTCGACTTGCCCGAGCCCGATTTACCCACCAGGCCCACGCGCTGGCCCGCCGCCGCGTGAAGCGTCAGGTCGTCGAACACGTTCTCGCCCGCCGCGGCGTCACGATATGCAAAGCTCAGGTGCTCAAAATCAATCGCACCTTCGGTCACTTTAAGCTCGGGAGCGTTCTCGTCGTCTGCCACCAGACGCGGCTCGTCCAGCACGCGCGTCATCTCGGCCGCATCGCCCAAAGCGCGGTTGATGCGCTGCATCATGGAACTCACGTAGTTCAGACGCATGGTGAGGTTATAGGTGTAGGTAAAGATCATGACGAGCGAGCCGGCCGAGATGCCAAACCACGCGTTGCCGCCCGCCACAAACACACTCACCACGGCCATGGTGATGACGATAAGGCCCGAGGTCGTAAAGTTGCGCTGCATCATGGCGTGCATCGAGACCGTCTCGGCGTCGCGCGCGGCACGATCGGCGGCGTCGAACAGATCGCGTTCAAAGTCCTCGCGCCCGCAGGTCTTGACGGCCAGGATGTTCGTGACCGCGTCGGACAGCACGCCCGAGAGCTTGTTTTGCGCGGCGGACGTCGCGGCCGAAAGCGGCATGATGCGCTTGTACATAAGCCAGACAAACGCAATGTAGACGACCATGATGCACACCAGGATCACGGTAAACGTCGGCACCACCGGGGCGAGTGCGGCCACGGTGCAGATGACCGAGGTGATGGTGGGGATGAGCGAATACACCGTCACGTCGACCAGACCCGTGTAGCCGCTCATAAAACGGCTTGTCTGGCTCACAAGCGATCCGCCAAAGCGGCTGGCATGGAATGTCATGGATTGGTTGGAGAGCGTGTCGAAGCATAGACGCGCCAGGTGATAGTTGCCCGCAATCTCGAGCTTGTAGACGGTGTAGTCCTGCAGCTTGGAGAGGATCTGACCCACCAGGTTAACGAGTACGAGCGCCAGGATATAGGGGCCAAAGACCTCAAACACCTGGTCACCCGCCACGGGGCCGGCCTGAACGCGGTCAACGATAAGGGCCATCACGTAGGTGTTGGCAAACGTGAGCAAAAAGATGTAGCCCGCCGACGAGAACACCGAGAGAAAGACAATCAGCGGCTGTGTGCGCGTGACGTCCCAAAAACGCTGAAGCGTGCGGCGAACGGTGGAGCGTTTGAGCGGGCTGGTGCTTCTCTGAGACATGGGCTTCCTTTCGCGTCTGATAGGGCGAAACGCCATTGTTGCACATTGGAGCACGCTTCAGACAAGTGCGATACGAAAACCGGTGGGGCGCCCGCGTTTGCGCCGGTGCCCCACCGTCTTGTTGCAATTAGTCCTCGTCTTCTTGGTCCGCGAGAAGGCTCGCGGACGTGAGTCCCAAGATCCCATCGGCTTGGCCGGCGTCTTCCAGCGCGTCGATGTCCTTGAGCTTGCGCTCCATGACGTTGGTGCGCGTGGTGATGATACCCTCGACCGTTTTGCCCGCGGTCTCGATCTGCTGCTGGGCGCGGCGCAGCGCCTTTTGATAGCGCGGCAGCTCGGCCTTGACAGCGGAGAGCACGCGCAGTACATCGTCGGTGCGTTTTTGCAGCTTAAACGTTTGGTAACTCATCTGCAGGCTGTTGAGAATGGCCGCCATGGTGCTAGGGCCGGCAACGTTGACATGATAGTCGCGGCCCAGGGTCTCGATAAGCCCGGGGCGGCTGACGACCTCAGCGTACAGCCCCTCAAACGGAACGAACATGATGCCAAAGTTGGTGGTCACGGGCACGCTCAGATACTTTTCGCAGATGTCCTTTGCCTCACGCTTGACCATAGCGTCAAGCGTCTTGCGCGCGGCGGCGACGGCATCCGCGTCGCCCGACTCCTGGGCATCGAGCAGATGCTCGTACGCGTCGCCCGGGAATTTGGAGTCAATCGGCAGCAGTACGGGGTCTCCCTCGTCTACCGGCAGCTTGACGGCAAACTCAACGCGCTCCGAGGCGCCGGGCTTGGTGGCGACGTTTTCCAGATACTGGTCGGGCGTAAGGATGTCCGCCAGGATCGCGCCCAGCTGCACCTCGCCCAAAATGCCACGCGCCTTGACATTGCCCAGCACGCGTTTAAGGTCGCCCACGCCGGTGGCGATAGATTGCATATCGCCCAGGCCCTTATACACGGCCTCGAGCTGGTCGCTCACCTGCTTAAACGATGCCGACAGACGGTCGTTGAGCGTGCGGGAGAGTTTCTCGTCCACCGTCGCGCGCATCTGATCGAGCTGCACGTTGTTGTCCTTGCGGATGGCGCCCAGCTGGGCATCGACCGTCTCGCGCACCTTGTCTAGGCGCTGCTCGATGCCCTCGCGGTTGGCGCCGAGCTGTTGGGTCGTCTCGCGGCGCAGGTCATCCATACGGTCGCCCGCCTGCGAGAACTCACGCGCGATGGTCAGGTAGCGCTGCTGCTCCACGGCCGCATCGGTCGTCTGCTGCTGCGCGATGGCATTGGCCGTGCGGCGTGTTTCGGCCAGCGCGACGTTCAGGGCATCGAGCGCGTTGTTGGCCTGCTCGAGTGCTGCCAGCGTTTCCGCGCTACTGTCGCCACGCTCCCGCAACTCGGCACGAAGGCCCTTGAGCTGCAGGGCACAGGCCGCAGCGACCCCCACCGCCACCAAAGCAATCACAATAAGTGCAATATCAATTGCAGACATAAACTCCGCCCAACAAACCCAATCGATCATCAATCAAAACCGCGATCAATCTTACCCCGCCACACACACCGGGCGCCCGGCCCCTTCTTGGGCGCCCCTCTCCTCCGCATATTCCATAATGCGGCGCGCCGTTTTCCTGCTCACCTTTGAGTCATCGCCGGCCAAGTATGCGTATACGTTTCCTTTATTCAGGCGCAGAGCACGGCAGAGGCCATAGCGCGTTACACCCGATTCCTCCAATGCTTCCAGCGTTTTCTTTCTCATCAGGGCGTTCACCCTTCTATCGGCCGCCGGCTTTTCCTTCACCGCTCTATACGCACGCCAAACGTTGGCATAACGATTAGGGAGCTCACTTTTGGCGCATAGAGACGCCATGCTACCCGCTTGACCGTACAAGGATAAAACGTCTCGATAATCCCGTTCCATCCACGAGCCCTCGGATAAACCCAGAACGTATTCGGCTTTTCCTTGCGCCAAAGCGAGCAAAAACAGAGCCTCCGCCACGCGCGGCGCATCCGTCGTCGCCTGCTCAACCAATTTTCTAAAACTCAGCGACTGCTGTCCGGATAGCTCTCGGCAATAGCCTTTTAAGAATCCCTCAAAGGTCAGATTCAACCGAGCACCTCCTTTTTGTATTACCTGTATCCCTTATTATTATTCATCTTCAATAATACTATTCAGTCGCACGACAGGACCCACAGGATGCAAGAATCCTACTCGTGGCGAGAATCCCTACACCCTAGAAGTCCTAATGTGACAAACGCTAACTCTCCCAGCCGGCGCGGATGGTTGTTATGACGTCACCTAAGCGCTGGCCTAGGGCCGCTAGATGCTGGAGCACCTCGTTGGGCGATGCGCCGTTGAGGATGCACGTGAGGGCATACGACGCCAGAAAGATGGCCGCAAGCCCCAGCGGGATGAGCATGATCATCGCCAAGGTGCGCAGGCGCTGGCCCACGCGGCGACGACGCGCACGACGCTTGTCGAACGCGAGCTCCTGCGCATATGAATCTTGCTGTACGGAATAGGCCTCTGGTGCCGATTCACACCCGGGCACAGCTGCAGGTACAGCAGCGGGCACGACATTTTGCGCAAAGGGCTGGACTGCCGCCCCTTGCATTTGCATCTCCATGAGTCGTTGCTGCTGACGCAGCATGCGCTCAGCTTGTTGCTGCGGAGTCTCAAGAAACAAATCCATGCTGGCCTCCAAAATCGGAGCATTCGACGCTTACGCCCAGCATCCCGCACCGCCATGACCGCGACAACGCAATCCGTAGCAATAGCCGCAAAGTTTCTTGTTGACAAAAGCTGTCGAAAACCTCAACAACTCCCCTACCAGCACTTTCTCTGAGCTTTTTTCGCCAACAATCTTTTGGCCTTCCACCCTTACGCCAACTGACCAAAATCTAACCAAAAGCTTGACGAAAATTGTGGGGACAGGGACCCCACACAAAAACGTGCCGCCCCAAAAGGGGCGGCACACAAACTTCTAATCAGCTTTTCAGTAACGAGCACGCGACGACCCGAAGCCGGAGCGCAGGGCGGGAGGCCGGATCGCCTTCCCTCAACGCGACCCTGCGGAGCCGTGAGCGGGGAGGGAAGGCGATCCGGCCTCCCGCCCTGCGCTCCGCAGCAGCCAGCGCCAAGCGCTAGTAGTTCACCACCTGCTCCTCAAAGTACGCCTTCGGGTGGTTACAAACCGGGCACACCTCAGGCGCCTCGGCACCAACGTGCAGGTGCCCGCAGTTCAGGCACTTCCACACCTTTACGCCCTCACGCTCAAACACCTCGCCCGACTCGATGCGCTCGACGAGCTTGTTGTAGCGCTCCTCGTGGGCCTTCTCGACGGCGGCGACACCACGGAACTTTGCGGCAATCTCGGCAAAGCCCTCTTCCTCGGCGGTCTTGGCAAACTCGTCGTACATCGTGGTCCACTCGTAGTTCTCACCCGCGGCGGCATCGCGCAGATTGTCCAGGGTATCGGGGACGGCGCCATCGTGCAGATACTTAAACCACAGTTTGGCGTGCTCGGACTCGTTGCCAGCCGTCTCGGCAAAGATGTTCGAGATCTGAACGTAGCCGTCCTTCTTTGCCTTGGAGGCATAGTAGCGATACTTGGTGTGTGCCTGGGACTCACCGGCAAAAGCGGTCTCGAGGTTCTTCTTGGTTTGGGAATTCTCAAAATCCATAGGTGTACTTCCCTTCAACGCATGCCGCCCGTAGGCTTCGAGCGGCCTCGTCTTTAGGATGCCCTCATGTCGGAAATCTAAACCTTACAATCCTGTTCTTCAGATTTCCACGGGCTAAATGCTCAGCCAGCGATCGCCCTCGGCTCGGCAAAAGCCCTCACGCTCCAGGTCGGCCAGAATGCCCGCGACAAGCTCGCGCTCGACCGGCCCGCGCCCAGCCGCCGCTTCCATATCGTTAACGCCCACCACGGCATCAGCAAGCGTAATCCCCGCCGGTTGGCCATCGCGCGCTGCCAGCAACATGCGCACGATATGCGCGCGCTTTTGGCGACGTGAGCCCTCAAACTTTGATTGACGGCTATAGCCCGCCGAGCGCCTGGACGGATTGGGCAACGTCTTTTTTAGATATGCGCCGTAGTCCAGCAACGCGTAATACCACGCGCGCGGCGTGTCGGCATCATCGAGCGGCACGGCAAAGGGAGCGATCTCGTCGGTCGCCGCACCGGGGACCGCCGGACAGGCCGCCTGAATCAGCGGCACCAGCTCGCGGTCGGGAACAGCCGGTACATCGGGAAAGAAGTGATGCAGAAAGACCGTGCGCACGTTGGTCTCCAGATACACGCCTGGAAGGTCAAACGCAAACGACCGGATACCTTGCGCCGTTGCCGGGCCAATACCAGGCAGAGCGACCAAGTCACGCGTCTCACGCGGAAACTCACCGTCCCAGTCCTCCACAACGCGCTGAGCGGCCTTGTGGAGCGCCAGAGCGCGTCGGTTGTAGCCCATGCCCTGCCAAGCGTCCAAAACATCGGAAGGCGCGGCTTGGGCAAGCGCCTGCACGGTCGGAAAGCGATCGAGCCACGCCGGCATACGCGTCTCCACGCGTGGCACCTGTGTTTGCTGCAACATGACCTCGGAAAGCCAAATGATGTACGGATCGCGCGTGCGGCGCCACGGAAGGTCGCGATAACGCAGGACCCCTTCCGAACGAATCATCGAACGAAAGGGGTCCTGAATCATATCTATGCTCCTTATGCGGCGCTATTCCTCCCGGCATGTATACGCACAGGTGGCGTACTCGGGAAACGCTTCGCGGTCGGCGAACTTGGGATCGACGGCCGGGAACTGGCGGTGAGCGACGATGTCGCCGAGCGAAACGGAATCGAGGTAGTCGCGCATCAATGCTTGAGCTCCGGCCCACAGGGGATGATAGCAGCACGTGCCCATGCGCGCACAGTCGCCATCGGGTGCGGTGCAATCATTCATAACCATAGGGCCCTGAACGGCCTCGACGACCTGACGAATGGTAACGTCGTCCGGACTGACCTTGAGACGCATGCCACCGTGGACGCCACGCAGGCTCTCCACAATACCGGCCTGGACCAAACCGTGCTGAATCGAGCGGGCAAACGAATACGGGACATTGACCTCTTCGGCAGCGGTGCGAACAGAAAGCAAACGCTCCGGATCCTCGGCAAGCATCGCCAACATACGAAGGGCGTAATCAGTCTTCCTCGATATGTCCATTTTTCCCCTTTCAAGGAATACGAACAGCTCGAACGAGCTCCGGGGCCGAGCTTGTGTCGAGACGCTAAATGACCGCAGGACATCCAAATGGTAAATCGGATATCCACTGAATGCCGCGCTTGGAGCGAAATGCATCAGATGCGGCCTACAGTGCAATTTAGTATAGCCTAACCCCCTGTCTCGTTGAACAGGTGTTGCGCAACAAAGCTGTTGTTCAGACAAATATACTTATTAGATTTTACTTGCGTTCCCGAAGGGGCGGGGATTCTGGGCGAAGATGCGCCAGGGCGATCGTTCTATCGAAACAAAGTGCATCAAACGCAAAAAGCCACGTCCGAAGACGTGGCTTTAATTGCGTTGGCGGGAAGTACGGGGCTCGAACCCGCGACCTCCGACGTGACAGGCCGGCGCTCTAACCAAACTGAGCTAACTCCCCAGGCAGACGTTCGCGTTTGTTTCCGCTCGCGTGCGCTGCGGGGATTAGTATACACAGAAGTCTGTCCGGCGCGCAACAACTTTTTTGAAAAAATTTTTCGGTCCCTTGATTCTCATCTTCATTGCAACAGACTCAGGACTCAGCGCAACGCGTTGCG
>CAJMMN010000026.1 GCA_905214525.1 uncultured bacterium | reverse complement strand
CTGCGGAAACGCGGGGTCCGTTCAGGCTGTTGCGTTGAGATTGAAAATCAACCCGACGATGCGATGTTCGATGAAAATGCGACTGAGACGATATATGTTGACGGGTATACTTGTCCCGTTTAAAAACGCAGAAACGGGGATGATCGCATGACGCAGCCAGATACGACGCGCACGGTGGGGCTTGCGCTCGAGGGAGGCGGCTACCGCGGTATGTATACGGCGGGCGTGCTCGACGTTTGGATGGAACACGGTTTGACCTGCGACCATATGGTGGGCGTTTCGGCGGGCGCGGCGTTTGGCTACAACTTTAAATCGCGGCAGATCGGCCGCGCCATTCGCTACAACAAAGCCTATTGTGCCGATAAGCGCTATGCGAGTGTAACGAGCTGGTTGCGAACAGGGGACATGTTCAATGCCGATTTTGCCTATCACGAGGTGCCCGTCGAGCGCGATCCCATCGACCTGGAGACATATCGCGCCTGCCCCATGCGGTTTACGTGCGTGTGTACCGATATCGAGACGGGCGAGGCGGTCTATCACGATTTGCCGTATGGTGACGAGCGCGATATCGAGTGGATCCGGGCGTCGTCTGCTATTCCCGTGGCAACGCGTCCTGTCGCTATTGACGGGCATAAATATCTGGATGGCGGCGTGGCCGATTCCATTCCCAGTGCTTGGCTGTTTGCGCAGGGGTATGACCGCAACGTGGTGGTGCTGACGCAGCCGGCGGGCTTTGTAAAGCAGCCCAACAGCGTGATGCCCATGCTGCGTCGTGTGTTCCGTCACTACCCGGAGTTTGTCGCAGCGCTTGAGCATCGGCATGAGGTCTACAATGCTACGCTCGATGACCTGGCACGTCGCGAGGCTGCCGGCGAGATCTTTGTGGTGCGGCCGAGCGAATCGGTGAAGGTGCCGTCGCTGTGCCGCGAGCCCGATGAGCTCGAGCGCATCTACCAGATCGGCCGCCACGATGCGGAGGCGACGTTGTCCGCGCTGGAGACCTACCTGGCGGGGTAGAGCGGCGATGGAAAGCGCATCCCGGAATGGAGGTCCAAACTGGGATGCGCTTTCCATTGCTGAAGATATGAAGCTGCGAATCGGCTGCACGGCTTATGCTTATGCCTGCTGCCAGGTGTCGACGAGCTCCTTGGCTGCGGCGTGGGGGTCGTCGGCACCGCAGACGGCGCTCACCACAAAGAAGCCGTCGACGCCGGTGGCCTTGAGCTGCGGCAGATCGGCCGTCTTGACGCCGCCGCCCACCACGATGGGTACGGGGCTTGCCGCATGGAGGGCTGCCAGGTCCTCAAAGCTCTTGGTGATGATGGAACCGTCGGCCGCGCGTCCGCAATCGCGCTTGGTCTCGGTCTCGTGGAGCGGGCCTATGCCCAGGTAGTCGACCAGGCTCATGTCGGCGGTCTTGACGTACTCGAGCATCTCCTCGCAGCGGGCCGAAAGACCCACGATGGCATCGGGGCCCAGCAGCTTGCGACAGACCTCGACGGGGATGTCGCTCTGACCCACGTGCACGCCGTCGACAGCGATGCCCTGCTCGCGCGCGGCGAGCACGCAGTCAAGGCGGTCGTCGATCAGCAAGGCGACCTGACCGGTCTTGCCGGCCTGAGCGATAGCCTGCGCGGCGTCGTCGGTCAGCGCGATGATCTCGCGGGCACTTGCCACCTTGGAGCGCACCTGGATGCAGGTAAAGCCGGCGTCGAGTGCCTGGGCCACTACATCGCCCACGGGGCGCCCGAGCGTGTTTTCGGGACCGAGTACCAGATAGGCCGAGATATCAAGGTTGTCGCGGATGCTCATCGTGCTTCCTCCTGTTTCTTGATCTGTGCTTCCATGCGCTCGAGTTTGCCGGTCATGGTGTCGGTAAATCCGGGTCGAATATCGGCTTTGAGCACGACTTCGGTGCGGATGCCCTTGCTCGCTAACACAAAGGTCGCGTCGCGCACGACCTGCATGACCTCGTCCCAGTCGCCCTCGATCTCGGTGAACATCGAGGTGGTGCGGTTGGGAAGGCCGCTCTCGCGAATGACGCGCACGACCTCGGCGACCTCGGCGGACAGTTCATCGCCGGTGCCGCACGGGGCGATGGCCACAGCGACGAGCGTGTTCATGCCGGCATTGGTTGCGGGCTCGGACATGGCTTATGCCTCCTCGAGCTCGAGTTGGTTATCGGCGATGTCTTGGGCGGTTGCGCGGTAGAGCTCGTCGATAAAGGCGACCTTAAAGCTTGCCGGGGCATCGGCGACGGCGGCGGCACGCGTGCCGGCGACGTTGTAGACGGCGGTACCGCAGACGGCTGCCGTAAACGGATCGGCAGCGCAGGCGTACACGGCCAGCACGCCGCCCTGCGAGCAACCGCAGCCGGTAATCTTGGACATGAGCGGGCTGCCGCCGTGGGATTTGGCCACGGTCGTGCCGTCGGTAATCAGGTCGACTTCGCCCGAGACCACAACGGCGCCGCCGGTGTAGCGAGCGAGCGCCACGGCGGCATCGCGGGCGGCGTCGACCGTGTCGGTGGTATCGACACCACGTACGCGGCTCAGATCGGCCGACTCGCCCTCAAGACCCCACAGGCCGGAGAGTGCGATGATCTCGGAGGCGTTGCCGCGTACGATGGCGGGCTTGTACTGCTTGAGCTCGTTTACCAGCTGGGTGCGCAGGCTACCGATGCCCAGACCCACCGGATCGAGCACCCAGGGCTTGCCGGCGTCGTGTGCCGCCTTGGCCGCGCGGGGAATCGTCTGCTCGTAGATGGGGAAGAGCGTGCCCATGTTGAGATAGATGGCGGCGCCGCCGGCAACGAGCGCCTCGCCCTCGTCGGGCAGATAGACCATGGCGGCCGAACCGCCCACGGCGAGCTGCGCGTTGGCGACAAAGTCGATCGTCACCGTGTTGGTGATGGAGCCGGCCATCGGATTGGTGGCTCGAATCTCCTCTACGGCCTTGACCATATGTTGCTTAAGCTGTTCCGAATCAATCACTGCACATGCCTCCTTGGCATAGAAAAGGGGCGCTGTGCATAGACAGCGCCCCTGTAAAGGCGGCATGCTCCCTACGCCAGCATTAACTGACAGGTTCAAAGGATTGGGCCCTATGCCCTCTCAGCCTTGTGGTTTGCACCGCCGGCACTCCCGCATCGAATCTGTTGTTCCCTATACTAGCGCACCTGCCAATATGGGACAGGTTTATTTTGGCAGGTGGCAACAGGGGCGCTGCGTTTTCCCAGATAAAACCTGCCAAGATAAACCTGTCCCTTATTGGCAGGTCGTTACAATAGACGGGATAAAGAATGACCGAGGGGACCTTATGATCAAACTTGTTCTGACCGATATGGACGATACGCTGATTCCTGCTGGACACGATGGCGCCAGCGACTGCGCCATCGAGGGCATTCATGCCATGCAGGCGGCGGGTCTGCACTTTGGCCCGGTTTCGGGTCGCCAGCCGTCCGCGATGGGCTGGATGTTCAAAAATCGTTCCGAGTGCTTTTCGACCGGTGCGTTCTGCAACGGCCAGGTCATGTTTGTCGACGGTCAGGCGGTCGCTTCGCGCGCGACCGACAACGATGCCCTGATGCGTCTGGCCGATTACCTCGAGCAAGAGACCGACGATACCTATCTAAAGGTCTACAGCCTGGGTGACGACTTTTGGGATAACGATGCCTATTGCGTGACGAGCGACCCCGAGCGCGTGCGTCGCGCCATGGAGTCGGGCGGCAACGCATGGCTCAAGGGCGAAGAGGCTCCGTGCCGTCCCGTTGTCGATGATGCCCCGGTATACAAGGCGAATATCTGGAGCGCCCGTTCGCGTGAGGAGCTCGCGGAGCTACGTGAGCGCGTTGCCGCTGAGGTACCGGAGCTCTCACTCGTGTTTCCCAACAATCGTGTGCGCCTGTTCGATATCCTTCCAGCAGGTTGGGACAAGGGTTGCGCCGCGCTGGAGCTGGCGCGCGCTTTGGACCTGACGCTCGACGAGGTGGCCGTATTCGGTGATTCCGATAACGACCTGCCCATGATCGATGCCGTTCCCAACTCCGTTGCAGTCGCCAATGCCAACGAGGCTGTCACGGCTGCCGCGCGCTGGCATATCGGCGCTGCGGTAGACGATGCGGTTGCCGAGGCTCTGCATCAGATTGCCGCCTGCGCCGCGACGGGGGAGATGCCGCCGTTTATGCGTCAGATGGATGCGACGGGTTTCGACGTCACGAACGTCTAGGGAGGGCGCTATGAAGCTTCAGCAGCTCAGATATGTTGTAAAGGTTGCCGAATGCGGCAGCATCACCGAGGCCTCGCGCCGACTCTTTGTGTCGCAGCCTTCGATTACCGCATCGATCCGCGATCTCGAAAACGAGATGGGTGTGCACATCTTTGAGCGCACCAACAAGGGCGTCATTGTGTCCGAGGAAGGCGAGACCTTCTTGGGCTACGCGCGCCAGGTGCTCGACCAGGCCGACCTGCTCGAGGGCAAGTACAAGGGCGCGTCCGAGCAGGTGCCGCACTTTAGTGTGAGCTGCCAGCATTATTCCTTTGCCGTTAATGCGTTTGTCGACGTGATCCGTGAATTCGATGCCGCGCGCTATGACTTTACCCTGCGCGAGGAACAGACTCACGAGATTATCGAGGACGTCGCGCATATGAAAAGCGAACTGGGCATCCTGTATCTGTCGGAGCATAACCGCGAGGTTATCGAGCGCATGCTGGCGGCCAACGAGCTCGTGTTCGAAGGGCTCTTCTGCGCCACGCCGCACGTTTTTGTGTGTGCCGACCACCCGTTGGCTGACCGCTCCAGTGTGACGCTCGAAGACCTCGAGGACTACCCATTCTTGTCCTATGAGCAGGGCAGCTATAACTCGTTTTACTATTCCGAGGAGCTGACCTCGACCTTTGAGCGCCGCAAGAATATCCGCGTGCGCGACCGTGCGACGCTGTTCAACCTGGCCATGGGACTCAACGGCTACACGGTGTGTTCGGGCGTGATCAGCCACGAACTTAACGGTCCCGGCATCATTTCGATTCCGCTCGATGTAGACGAGTACATGGAGATCGGCATCATCACGCGCAAAAATACGACGCTCACGCGCTACGGCCAAGCCTATATCGACGCGATCCGTCAGCATATCTAGGCTGCTGTGCTCCGCGCGGGTCAAATTTCTTTACGGCAGTCCAGACTGATATAGGAACTATCTATATCAAACTGTTGTAAACGTATATTTTACGATGGCCATATGAGCGCTCATACTCTGTCCCAGTAAAGCAACCAATGCAAAGGGAGATATCTATGAGCACTTCAATTCAACCGAACGCGCCGTTTCGCGCTGATATCGTCGGCAGCTTTCTTCGTCCGCAGACCGTAAAGGATGCCCGCGCTGCCTATGCGGCAGGCACGCTTGATGCCGAGGAGCTTAAGGCCGTCGAGGACGATGCCATTCGCGATTTGGTGGCAAAGCAAAAGGCCGCCGGCCTGCAGGTCATCACCGATGGCGAGTTCCGCCGCAGCTACTGGCACCTCGATTTTATGTGGGGGCTGAACGGCGTCGAGCGTCGCACCTCGCGTACGGGCTATATGTTCCACGATGAGGAGACCACCGCCGATACCGCCGTGGTAACCGGTCCCATTTGCGGCGAGAATCATCCGTTTGTCGAGCACTTTAAGTTTGTCAAGGCACTTGAGGGCGAGGGCCACGTTGCACGCCAGACCATCCCGGCGCCGATTCAGACGTTCTCCGAAGTTACGCTCGACCGCTGCGATGGCCAGCAGGAGAGCCTGCGCGCTGTCTATAAGACCGACGAAGAGCTCGCCGACGCTATCGCCGCGGCATACCGCACCGTGATTGCCGACCTGTATGCCGCAGGCTGCCGCAACATTCAATTTGATGACTGCACCTGGGGCATCTATTGCGATACCGACTTTGTGGCAAAGACTGGTATGAGCCCGGTCGACCTGCAAAAGGTGTCCGAGCTGGGCGTGGCGCTCAACAATGCCGCCATCGCGGGCAAGCCCGACGATTTGGTTATCAACACGCACGTATGCCGCGGCAATTACCACTCCACCTATGCCTTCGAGGGCGGCTATGACCCCATCGCGCCGTACCTGTTCGCACACGAGAACGTCGATGCGTTCTACCTTGAGTTCGATACGCCGCGTGCCGGTGGCTTTGAGCCGCTCAAGTACGTTGCCCCCGGCAAGAAGGTCGTGTTGGGCCTGGTGACCACCAAGGCCGCTGAGCTTGAGGACGAGGATGCCATCGTCGAACGCATTCACGAGGCTGCAAAGTATGTTCCGCTCGAGAACCTGTATCTGTCGCCCCAGTGCGGCTTTGCCAGCTGCGAGATTGGCAACAAGCTGACCGAGGATGAGCAATGGGCAAAGATCGCGCTGGTCAAGCGCGTTGCCGAGCGCGTTTGGAAATAGCGGTAACGTTTGCAGGTGACGGCGCGTGCGAGACATGGTGCATCGCGTACAATGGTTCGGATCGTATCGTTCGGGCAGGTTATCCGATATGCCCGATCGCCCTTCCATTCGAAAGGACATCCATGTCCCAGTCTTCGACGCCCGCCGTCACCGATGCCATCTACGACGCATCGTCGCTCGGCCGCCCGCGCATGTTTTTGCTCGGCCTACAGCACCTGTTTGCCATGTTTGGTGCCACGGTGCTGGTGCCCGTGCTCACCGGTCTCTCGGTTTCGGCAACGCTTTTGTTTGCCGGCTTGGGCACGCTGCTGTTCCACTTCCTGTCGCGCGGTAAGGTGCCGGCCTTCTTGGGCTCGTCGTTTGCCTTTATTGCCGGTTATGCCGCAATCGCGCCCAACGGCGAGGCCGAGCTTTTGCCCTACGCCTGCCTGGGTGTAGCCTGCGCCGGCCTGCTCTATCCGGTGCTGGCGGCCCTGTTCCGCGCGTTTGGCGCCAAGCGCGTCATGCGCTTCTTTCCGCCGGTGGTGACTGGTCCCATCGTCATTTCCATCGGCTTGATCCTGGCAAGTTCCGCTATTACTAACAGCCAGACCAACTGGCTTGTGGCTGTCATTGCCGTTGCCGTTATCGTCATCTGCAACATCTGGGGCCGCGGCATGGTCAAGATCGTGCCGATTCTGCTAGGCGTTGTGGTGAGCTATGCCGTTGCGGCTGCGCTGGGCGAGGTCGACTTCTCTGGCGTCGCAGCCGCTCCCTGGGTTGGCTTGCCCATCGTGTGGGACAACACCGTGTTTGCGCTCTTTGGCCCGCAGTTCGATAGCGGCCTTGCCACGACGGCCATCATTACCATCATGCCGCTGGCCTTTGCGACCATGATCGAGCATATCGGTGATATCTCGGCTATCGGCTCCACTTGCGAGCGTAACTACATCGCCGATCCCGGTCTGCATCGCACGCTGCTCGGCGACGGCCTTGCCACGATCCTGGCTTCGCTCTTTGGCGCTCCGGCCAACACCACCTATGGCGAGAACACCGGCGTGCTCGCCCTGACGCGCGTGTTCGACCCGCGCGTGATCCGCATTGCCGCGTGCTGCGCCATCGTGCTTTCGTTCTGCCCCAAGTTCGCCGCGGTCATCGCCGCCATGCCGGCATGCGTTATCGGCGGCGTGTCGCTCGTGCTCTACGGCATGATCAGCGCTGTGGGCGTCCGCAACCTCATCGAAAACCAGGTCGATTTCCAGAACAACCGCAACGTGCTGGTGGCAGCTCTGGTGCTCGTGCTCTCGCTCGGCATTGCGTACAGCACCGCCGGTGCCATCGTGTTGGAGCTGGGCGGCGTGACGATTTCGCTTTCGGGTCTTGCCGTGGGTTCGCTGGTGGGCATTGTGCTCAATGCCATCCTACCGGGTAACGACTTTGAGTTTGATGTCTCCGAGCTTGAGGAGGCTGCTGAGTAACAACTGCGTCCAGCTGAATCAAAAAATGGCGCCCATGCGTACGCGCGGGTGTCATTTTTAATGCGTCAATATCCAGTGGATGCCACGTGCCATGCGCAGATCGGTTTGGGCAAAGTGATTGCCGGGGTTGAGCTCCAGCGTTGTTGGAATGCCGCGCGCGACGAGCAACGCTTCCATCGCGCGTGTGTCGTCGAGTACATGCCGCATCATGCGGTTGGGTGTCTTGGTCTCCTTTTTGCCGAGTGACAGATAGACGGCCTGCGGGTTGCCGGCAAAAGGGGCCGTGCTGGCGCGATCGACAAAGTCGGGAAACCACAACGACCCCGATGCGCTTGCGGCGCGGCTAAAGGCGTCGGTTTGCCAGAGGGACCAGAGCGCGAAGAGGCCCGCGAGCGAGTAGCCGGCAATGCCGCGCCAGGTGGGCGGCTGAGGAAGCGACGACTCGGCCTCTGGGATTATCCAGTTCAACAGCTCATCGAGAAATCCGGAAGCCTGACCGCCAAAGGGCTCGGCATCGCGCACGGTTCCGTCGCATCCCCAGGGGCTCAGCTCGCGATTCCAGTTGAGGCTGCCAATGCCGACAAGCGTGAAGGGCGGGCAGTTGAGCTCTCGGCAGCGTTCATAAACCTCCGCGCCGTCGCCCATGACCACGGGAAGATAGATGACTGGTGCGCTTTCGGCATGCTGTGCATGAACGGTTATCTGCTTTGATGCGCTTCCATGACGGGCTTCTCTCGACGTTGTGATATCGACGGCCCCCATTGTCGCACGCCGGCTCATGCAGGTTGGGCTAGACAAAAGACAATCTCGTGCATACCCTGCGGACGCATATGGAAAACGCCACCGCCGGAGGGGAGCTCGGCGGTGGCGTTGTTAAACGGTGCTGGGACTCGGGGCCTTCGCGGGAGCTGCCATGTGCGCAGAGGCGTCTACGAGCGTTTGCGGCTCGCCATGGTGCCTGCGGCGATAGCGGCTGTTCCCGCAAGGACGGTTGCCACGATGGCCGCACCCGAGGTGTCGCCGGTTGCCGCGAGCACGCCGGTGGCCTTGGCCTTCGTGGTTGCAACCGCAACGGTCTTGGTCGTCTTTGCGCCCTCGGGCTTGGGGTCCTGCTTGGACTCCGCGGGCTTGGTCTCGTCGGGCTTGGGGTCTTCCGGCTTGGCTACCTCGGGAGGTGCGATGACCATGCTCTTGGCGACAGCTTCGTTATAGGGGGAGTCGATCACAGCGTCGCCCGTGCCGATGGCTTGGCCTGCCTCGTAGATGCCGTTACGGAGCTTGCGATAGTCAATGACCTTGCCGCCTTCGGGCGTCTGGATGGCGGCGTTCTCAATCTTGATGGTGCCGATTGTCTTGCCGTCAGCGCTCATGGCACGGGCAAAGATTGCCGCTGTATCTCCTTCGGCCGTTACCTTGCTGCGGATGATCGAGATGACTGCGGGTGTGACGCCCTCGCCGGTCTGGGCGATGATGCCGATGTTCTCGCCTTGGGGCTCGGGGCTCGTCTCGCCATCTTGGTTTTCGCTGTAGGGGGTGGGGCCGTCGCCGTTCTCGACATAGCGGGCTATGGCCTTGACAACGGAGTCGCTGATGTAGATGTGGCCACCCTTCTCGTTGGGTCGATCGTTTCTGGTGGAGAATGCAGCCGAAACCTCGCCTTCCGCAAACGCGTCCACGGTGGAGCCGTTCTTGACGACGATGTCGTCCTGGTAGGTGAAGAGGGCGATGGCGCCACCGTATCTGCCTTTACCTGCACGGACCGTCACGTTTGCATGATCGAGGGTGATGCCCTTGTGGGCATAGACGCCATATTCAACACCGTTTACGTTGAGGGAGGCGTTTGTGGCTGCGAGGCTGCCCTTGGCCTCGACGGCAGCGTCTTTCTCGGAGCTTGCCTTGACCTGGCTGCCGTCCGAGATGTTGATATTGCCGCCGCTCCAAAGGGCCTCACCATCAGCTGAGCTTGCCTCGACCGTCCCGCCACCCTTGATGGTGAGGTTCTTGTCGGTTCCAATACCCTTGTCCTCGGTAGCCCTGGCGGTGACGGCTCCGCTGTCGTCAATCGTGATATTGCCGTTTGCCCTGATGCCATCCGATGCACCCGTGGCGTTGACGTTGCCCGAACCTTTGATAGCGAGATCACCCCCGGCATTGATGGCATCAAACCCAGTGCTCGTGGCGTTGACGGATCCGGCTCCGTCGATGTTGATATTACCCGTGGAGAGGATAGCGTCCTCAGTAGATGTCACGCTGAGCGTGCTGCCCGCGTCGCCTTGGATATTGAGCTCGGCATTCTCGTTAGTGCCATGAGAAACGTTGATGCTTTCGATCCATTCGGCAGTGACGATGTTGGTTCCCGAGTAATTCACGTTGAGCTTGCCTGCGGCCTGGATCTCGCCGCCGTTATAGTTGTTGAGCTTCAAGTCGTCGGCGCCGTCCCACGACCAGGTACCGGCCTCGTCGCTCGCCGCGGTGTTGTACTTGTTGCCGCCGACCTTGACCCATTCCGCTGCGAGCGAGACGCTCGGCATGAGCAGCGAGCTCACCGTGAGCGCGCACACGGCGCCCGCGACGATGCGGCGCGTCACGCGGCGCCAGCTGCCGTGCGCGAGTCCTATGCGACGGCGAACGTCGGGTTCGGCAACATGGGTTCCGGCGGTAGTGTCATTGCGTTTGGGGGTCGTGAACAAGGCTGCCATGGTTGCTCCCGTTCTCATAGGGCCTATACGGCTAGGTTCAGCGTATCTGCTGGATGTTGCCGGCGGTAGTGCCGTTTGGAGGGCAAAATGGCCAAAATGGGGGAGAAATAGGCCGCACGCCGGCGCAGGGACCGACGCTAAAAGAAAAGCGCGGGGCCGCATGGCGACTCCGCGCTTTATTGTTCAGCTTTTGCAGCCTTGCCCTTACGCTACGAAGAAGTAGACGAGGAAGGCAAGGGCCGCGATCCACCCGTCCTGTGCGAAAAAGTGTTTACGAGCGTTTGCGACTCGCCAGGGCGCCTGTGACGATAGCGGCCGTTCCTACAAGGGCGGTCGCTATGATGGCTGCGCTCGAGGCGTCGCCGGTTGCCGCGAGCTTGCCGGTGGTCTTGGCTCCCGTGGCTGCAACTGCAACGGTCTTGGTTGTCTTCGTGCCCTCGGACTTGGAACCCTCGGGCTTGGTCTCGCCTGGCTTCTCCTCGGGTTTGATCTCCTCGGGAGGCACGGTGACCGTGCGCTTGGCGACAGCGGCGTCATAGGGGGAGTCGATCGTGGCGTCGCCCGTGCCGATGGTTTGACCTGCCTCGTAGGAGATGCTGGGGCCGTACTCTTCTTCGTAGCGATAGTTAATGATCTTGCCGCCTGCGGGCGTCTGGATGGGAGCGCCTTCGATCTCGATGGTGCCGATCGCCTTGCCATCCTCGCTTATGGCAAGAGCGAAGATTGCCGCCGTGTCTCCCTCGGCCGTGAGCTTGCTGCGGACGATCGAGATACTCGCGGGCGTGATGCCCTCGTAGGTCTGGGCGAAGATACCGATGTTCAGACCCCTAGGCTCAGGGATGACCTCGCCGCTTTGGTCGCTGCTGTAGTGATCGGGGCCATCGCCACCGGTCTCGACATAGCGGGCTATAGCCTTAACAACGGAGTCGCTGATGTAGATGTGGCCGCCAGCGACGTTTGGCTGGTGGTTTCTGGTAGAGATTGCAACCGAGAATTTACCTTCCGCGAACGCGTCCACGATGGAACCATTCTTGATGACGATGTCGTCCCCGTCAGTGATGAGGGCGATGGCCTGGCCGCCGCTCGCGCTTGTACGGACCGTCACGGTCGCGTGATCGAGCGTAACGCCCTTGTAGGCATAGACACCATATTCAACACCGCTTGCGTCAAGGGAGGCGTTCGTGACCGCGAGACTGCCCTCAGTGTCGACGGCAAGATCTCCTTCGGAGTTTGCCTTAACCTGGCTGCCGCCCGAGATGCTGATGCCGTCTTTAGCCCAAATCGCCGCTTCTTCTATAGAGCTTGCCTCTACCTTGCCGCCGCCTTTGATGATCAGGTCACTGTCCGCGGCGATGCCGTAACCTTCGTCTCCTTTAGCGATCACTGTGCCAGAGGAATCGATGGTGGTCTTGCCCTTGGATTGGATGCCTTCGGTACCGCCCGTTGCATTCACGGTGCCCGAGCCCGTGATAGAGAGATCGCCCTTTGCCTCAATTCCGTCGGAAGCAGTGCTTGTGGTGTTCACAGTGCCTGGGCCAGAAATGGAGAGGTCGCCTGTTGATTTAATTGCATCGGCCTCGGCTGTCACATTGAGCTCATCCGTGCTATTCGAGCTCGTTATGTTCAACTCTGCTTTCTGGCTAGTGCCGTCCTGCGCCTTGATGGCGGCTCCGGTGTAATCAGGCTCGGTTTTCACGGTGTTCTTGCCCTCATAGGCAATGTTGAGCTTGCCCGCAGCCTTGATTGCGCCGCCGTCATAGCCGTTGAGCTTCATGTCGTCGGCGCCGTCCCAGCTCCAGGTGCCGGCGCCGTCGCCCGCCGCAGTGCCGGCGTTGTACTGGGTGCCGCCAACATCAATCCACTCCGCCGCGAGCGAGACGCTCGGCATGAGCAGAGAGCTCACCGTAAGCGCGCATACGGCGCCTACAACGATGCGGCGTGTCACGCGGCGCCAGCTGCCGTGTGCGAGCAACGTGCGACGGCGCACGTCGGGCTCGACAAAATGGGCTCCAGAGGTTTTGTCATTGCGCTTGGGGGTCGTGAACAAGGCGGCCATGGTTACTCCCATCCTCATAGGGCCTATGCGATTACGCCCAGCATATCTGCAGGATGTAGCCGGCGGTAGTGCCGTTTGGAGGGCAAAATGTCCAAAACTTGGGAAGCAATATATCGCGCGTCCGTGCGATGCCTGGCTTTAAAAGAAAAGCGCGGAGCCGCTCGATGCGACTCCGCGCTTTGGTGTTCTGCTTTGGCAGCTTTGCCGCTACGCTACAAAGAAGTAGACGAGGAAGGCGAGGGCTGCGATCCACATGAGCGGCTTGATCTTGGAGGCCTCGCCCTTAAAGAGCGCGACGATCACGTAGGCGATAAAGCCCAGACCGATGCCGGCAGAGATGGAGTAGGTGAAGGGCACGCCGGCGACAATCATGAACGCCGGGAAACCCTGCGACACGTCGGACCAGTCGATCTCGGAGGCCTCGCTCATCATGAGGTAGCCGACGTAGACCAGAGCACCGCAGGTGGCGGCGCTGGAAACGATGGTGACGATGGGGGAGAAGAACGCGGCGAGAATGAACAGCACGCCGGTGGTGACGGAGGTGAGGCCCGTGCGGCCACCGTCGGCAGCGCCAGAGGTGGACTCGACGAAGGTGGTGATGGAGGAGACGCCCATAAAGCCACCGGCAGCAGCGGCCACGGAGTCGACGACCAGGATGGGACGGATGTCCTCGACATTGCCGTCCTCGGTTAGGAACTCGCCCTGCTTGGCGACGGCCATCGCGGTGCCCATGGTGTCGAAGAAGTCGCTCATGAGCAGCGAGAAGGCAACGACGAGCAGCATCGGGTCGGTCAGGACCTTCACGATGGCAAGGTTGCCGTCGGCAGTGCTGGCAAACGGGGCGCCGAAGGTCGAGAAGTCGAGCGGTGCGATGAGGCCCTCGGGCGCATGGGTGACGCCCAGCGGGATTCCGGCGATAACGGCGACGATGATGCCGATGAGCAGCGAGCCCGGCACGTTGCGGGAAGCCAGGGCAACCGTCACGACGATGGAGATGATGCCGACGATAAAGGTGGGGGAGGCGATGTCGCCCAGGCCGACGAGCGTACCGGCGCCAGCGGTGATGATGCCGGCGTCGCACAGGCCGATCATGGCGATAAACAGGCCCAGACCCACCGAGATGGCGTGGCGCAGGACCACGGGGATGGCGTCCATGATGGCCTCGCGCAGGCCGCAAAGGACGAGCAGCAAGATGACGATACCCTCGAGGAAGATAACGCTCATGGCGACGTGCCAGTCACCGCCGCACATGGTGGTGGTGATGCCCGCGATCATGGCGTTGATGCCCAGGCCTGAAGCGCAGGCGAGCGGGCGGTTTGCGAAGATGCCCATGCAGATGGTCATGATGCCGGCGCCCAGGCAGGTGGCGCAGGCGAGCGCTCCCGCATCAATGCCAGCGCCCGAGAGCACTGCGGGGTTGACGGCGATGATGTAGGCCATCGCCAGGAATGTTGTCAGTCCAGCGCGAAGTTCGGTCCCGATTGTGGACTTGCGCTCACTGACGTGAAAAAGTTCGTCCATGCATACCCTTTCCTTGTTCGGCCCCGATTTTAGGCCGATTGACACGAACTCATTTACTATATCGCCTTTACAACCTTGCTGTTCCTCGCATGTTGATGTTCGGCGCTTTGTAACAGACGGACGGTATTTATCGCATGAAAATGTGTGGGTACCGTATACTTAAGCGGTTACAACGACCCCTATGGAGGAACGTATGATTAAAGAGCTTTGCCACGACGAGGCTATCCTGTCCCAGCGTTGCGAGGTTGCGACCGTCGAGGACGAGTCGGTTGCTCAGGACCTGATCGATACCATCAAGTCGCTCGATGATGCCGGCTGCTTGGCCGCCAACCAGATCGGCGTTACCAAGAAGGTCTGCGTCTACCTGGACGACGCCGGCGAGCCCCACGTGCTCTACAACCCCCGTCTGGTGTTTGGCCTGGGCGCCAGCAAGATGGAGGAGAGCTGCCTGACGCACGAGGAGGTCACCAAGTCCACGCGCTATATCAAGTGCAAGGTTGCCTTTGACCAGATCGTCGATGGCAAGATGCGCGAGCGCAAGCAGGACTTTGTGGGCTTCGAGGCGCAGATGGTCCAGCATATGATCGACCACTGTCTTGGAAAGTTGGTCTAAGGGGACCAAAGCACCGCACTTCGTCTCTTTTGGTCCGGGCGTGACATTGTTGTCATGTCCGGGCTTTTGTGTTTAGCGCCTTTTTGTTTGGTGACAATAACCTTAGCAGGACCGTAAAGCTAGGAGGCGCTATGTGCACGAGCATTCGATTTACCGATAATTCTGGCCACATGTATCTGGGCCGCAACCTCGACTGGAGCTTTGACTACGGCCAACAGGTTCGCGTGATGCCGCGCGGGTTCCACATTCCGTATTCGTTTATCGACGATGCGTCGGCGGCACACGCGGTAATCGGCATGTGCATCGATTACAAGAACTATCCCATGTTTTTCGACTGTGGTAACGATGCGGGTCTGGCTGTGGCGGGGCTCAACTTTCCCGGCTATGCCGAGTATGCCGAGGGCCCTGTCGACGGCAAGAACAATATCGCGGCCTATGAGTTTCCCCTGTGGGTGGCAGCGACGTTCTCGACGGTCGATGAGGTCGAGGCCGCGCTGCGCGACACGGTGATTGTCGCCAAATCTGCCGGAGAGGGGCTGGGCGTGTCGCTGCTCCATTGGATTATCGGCGACAGCCAGCGCAGCATCGTGGTCGAGATGATGGCTGACGGCCTGCATGTATACGACGATCCGGTCGACACCCTTGCCAACCAGCCGACCTTCCCGTGGCACATGGAAAACCTGCGCACCTATATCACCGCCACAAGCGATTTTCCGCAGACGGCGACATGGCGTGGCGCCGAGCTTAAGCCCTATGGAGCCGGTGCCGGCATGCGCGGCATTCCGGGCGATTGCTATTCGCCGAGCCGTTTTGTAAAGGCGGCGTACCTCAATGCCAATTACCCGCAAAAGGAGAGCGAGACCGAAAACGTCGTTCGCATGTTCCGCTCGCTCGAGGGCGTGGTGATGATTGAGGGGGCGTCCAGGATGGGCGATGGCAAGTTCGAGAAGACTATCTATACCGGATGCTTTAGCGCGCGCACGGGCAATTATTACTACGCGATGTATGGGGATCCGTCGATTCGTTACGTGAGCCTGATGGATGCCGAGGGCGCGAGCCCCGATAGGCTCGTGGTTCCCGAGCCGCGTCGTTCGTAGCTCACTGGTCCGTTGCGACATAAAACGGCCTCGCACCTCTTATGAGATGCGAGGCCGTTGTCGTCAATGGCTGGTGGCGTGTTAGAAGTTGGCGTCGTTGAACTGGGTGCTCTCGAGTCCGTCGAGTTGCTGTTCGGGCGTATCTGCGACGCTCTCGAGCAGCTCAGTGGGATCGACGTTCATATTCTTACCGGCTTCGTTGCCGTTGACCAGGTCGTCCGAGAAGATGTCGACTTCCATTTCTTCGGCCTCTTCGATCTGAACCTCGAGCGGCACTTGGGTGCGCACGAGCTTAACGGCCGGGCGCATGCGGGCAAACAGCGGCACGTACTCGATGATGATGGCCGAGTTCTCGAGACCGTACCAGCGTGCCGGGCTTCCGCAGGCGCGGCGGACGGCGTACTTGATGGCCATCACGCGGTGGTCATTGCGGTTGATGTCCGTTTCGGGGGCGAGCATCTTGCGCAGCATACAAAAACGGAAGTCGCCCACGTTGCCGCGCGTCTCGTAGATGGAGTAGGTGTGATGCTGCGGCGGCAGCTCACCCGATGCCATCAAGTCGCCAACGATTTGGCGCAGGTAGGCATTAACGCGCTGGTTGACCTTAAAGCCCAAGTCCAGGCGCACGCGGAACAAAAAGTCCGTGCCAAAGGTCTCGACGGAATACTCGTGCGTATAGGGCTCGTCGGTAACGTGCACGTTGATGAACCAGTATGCCTTGGCGCGCTTGGGATGCTTATCCAAGATGGAATAGAGCACGTCGCGGTCGAGCGTGAGCGGGTCGGGGCTGTTGGTGAGGAACACCAGATTGTCGGCGAGCACGGGGTAGGTCTCGTCGTTGCGCAGGCGGTTGAGCTGGTCAATGTACTTGGAGACGGGCAGCAGGATCGTCTGCGTGCGCTCGATGGCGGTGCCGCGGCGCCACACGTACATAAGGCCAAACAGCAGCGAGGCCAAGAAGATCATTACGTAGCCGCCGTCAAAGAACATGGTGAGGCACGAGGCGAAGAAGCACAGCTCAATGGCACCGAAGAGCAGGGCGAAGACGCAGGCGCCCAGCTTGTGCTTGAGGATGCCGGCGATATAGCTCGTCAGCAGCGTGGTGGTCATAAGCATGGTCACGGTAATGGCGAGGCCATAGGCGCTCTCCATGCGCTCGGAGTTCTGGAACAGCAGCACAATGAAGATGCAGCCGACCCACATGATGTTGTTGACGAGTGGAATATAGAGCTGGCCCTTGGTGTCGCTGGGGTAGTGGATGCGCAGGTGCGGCATAAGGTTGAGGCGCGTTGCCTCGGATACCAGCGAGAACGAGCCGGTGATGAGCGCCTGTGAGGCGATGATGGCCGCCACGGCCGAAAGCACGATGGCAAAGGGGCGTAGGGGCTCGGGGAGCATCATATAGAACGGGTTGACGATATCCATCGCGAGCATCTGGGGGTTGGAGTTATTGGCGAGCAGCCAGGCTCCCTGACCCAGATAGTTAAGGATGAGGGACGCTTTAACAAACGGCCAGGATGCATAGATGTTTGCCTTGCCCACGTGGCCCATGTCCGAGTAGAGCGCCTCGGCACCGGTTGTCGACAGGAAGACAAAGCCGAGCACCATGATGCCCGAATGGTTGATGGGCGAGAACAGGAACATAATGCCGCGGATGGGGTTGAGCGCGCGCAAGATGGACAGGTTGCCGAGCATGTTGAACAGACCGGCGCCTGCCAGGAACAGGAACCACAGCGTCATGAGCGGGCCGAACAGCTTGCCGATTGACGAGGTACCGGCGCGCTGCATGGCAAATAGGCCGCAGATAATGATGATGGTGATGATGATGACGTTGGTCTGGCCGTCGCCCAGCAGCGCATGGCCCCATTCGATGGTGCGCAGACCCTCGATGGCTGTGGTGACCGTGACGGCGGGGGTGAGGATGCCGTCGGCGAGCAGCGCCGCGCCGCCGATCATGGCGGGCAGAATCAGCCATGGTGCCACCTTGCGTACGAGGCTGAACAGGGCGAAGATGCCGCCTTCGTTGTGGTTGTCGGCCTTCATGGCGATTACCACGTACTTGACCGTGGTCACGAGCGTCATGGTCCAGATGACGAGCGAAAGCGCGCCCAGGATCATGTCCTCGCTGACGGTACCGATGCCGCCGTTGTTGGCGACGATTGATTTCATGGTGTACATGGGGCTCGTGCCGATGTCGCCATAGACGACGCCGAGCGTTACGAGCAGCATGCCAGCGGAGAGGGGGATGGCTCCGTGCCCGCCTTGCCCGCGCTGGTCTTGGAGGTTTGCCTCCAGTTTGTTGTGTGCCACGAGGACTCCCTTAGACATCCGGTTATCTGTCTAGGACAAAAAACTTTATGCCGTCTTTATACATACAAGAGCAGTTTGGCACATCGGGTTATTTTAGACAATAATCCTCAGCTGGGGATTATTTATCTACGCAGGTAGCATTTCAAAGCAGGGGCTTTTAAGCACGTGCTGTCTGGGCGATGCCAGCCTTGGCGTTTGCGCGTTTGCCGGCGAGTTCGCAAAAAATCGCGCCGCCGATGATAAGCGCGGCGCCCATCAGGCGGACCGGTGTTATGGCTTCACCCAAAAGGGCGGCCGAGAACACGACCGCCGAAAGCGGCTCGAGGTAGCCGACGACGGCGACGGTCTGGACGGGCAGCTTGGCGACGGCGCTAAAGTAGAGCAGGCAACCAATGCCGGTGTTGACGACGCCGAGCATAGCGACGGCGCGCCAATCAATGCTGGCGGCGACGCCGGCGGACAGGAACGAGGGAGCGCCCTGCGTGATGAGCGTGAGGGCCAGTGCGGTCACAAAGGCGGCGCTCACTTGGAGTGCGGAGTTCTCGAGGCCCTCGATGTGCGGCGCACCCTTGCTGGCGATGACCATCAATGCATAGCAGAAGGCCGAGGCGATTCCACAGACGATGCCCGCAATGGGCATATTGCCGCCTAGACCTTGCGCTGCAATGAGAAAAGCACCGCAGGCGACGGCGACAAAGCCGGCGATTTTGCCGCCGGTCAGCTTTTCGCCAAAAATGAGCGGGGAGAGGGCCATAACGATGATGGGGCCACAGTAATACAACAGCGAGGAGATACCAACGCCGATCGTCTGATAGGCGCGGAACAGGAAAATCCAGCTGGCGCCCAGCGCGGCGCCCGAGACGATGAGCGCTGCGGCCTCGCGGGGGCGAGACGGAGCCTGCAGGTTATGGCGCTTGGTTATGAAGAGGATGGCGGCAAGGGTGAGAGCGCCCAAAAACGTGCGCAACAGTACGATATCGGAGCTCGGCAGCGCGATGGCAGCGGCGATGATGCCGTTGGAGCCAAACAATAGCAATGCTGCTAAGTACGTAAACAATCCGTTGTTCATGTGCTGACATCCCCTCTATATCCGAACATGTTCACTATGGGTGAACTGGCTTTAGAAGAAAAGCGAATATAATGCATGGATAACATGACAAAAACTCATGTAAAGGTGGAGGGGTGCCGTGGAAACGAATATTCAAAAGATGCAGGTTCTGCTCGAGACCGTGCGGGCCGGCAGTTTTACGCGCGCCGCCGAGCGGCTGAGCTATTCGCAGTCGGGCGTGAGCCGCATGGTGGGCGACCTTGAGACCGATTGGGGTTTTAAGGTGCTCGACCGCAGCCGCGAGGGTGTGGTGCTTTCTGCCGATGGGCGGCAGATCATGCCGGCGGTTGAGGCGCTCTGCGAGGAGTTTGGCCGCCTGCAGCGACACGTGGACGAGATGCGTGGGCTCATGCGCGGCAAGATCTGCATTGGTACGTTTTCGAGTGTGGCGACCCACGTGCTGCCACCGGTCATAGCGCGTTTTCGCGCCGATCACCCGGACGTCGATTATGAGTTGCTGATGGGCGATTACTCAGAGATTGAACAATGGGTGGCGGAGGGGCGCTGCGACCTGGGCTTTATCCCGCGTGAGCCCCGAGAAAACGGCATGGCATCACGGTCTTTAGTGTGTGATGAGCTGATGGCGGTGGTGCCGACAGATTCGTTGCTTGCCACGGCGGAGTTCGTCTCTCTTACCGATTTGGCAAGAGAGCAGTTTATTCTGCTGGAACGGGGTACCGATGATGAGATTACGCCGCTATTCCGTCGGGCGGGGCTGGCGGTGCGCTCAAAACTGTCGACTTGGGATGACTATGCGATTATGGCTATGGTCGAGGATGGCCTGGGCGTGAGCATTCTTCCCGCGCTCATCTTGCGTCGCTGCCAGTTCGATGTTGCTGTGCGTCCGCTCGAAGGGCATCCCCATCGGCAGATCAACGCCATATATCGAACGGCCGATGTTTCGCTTGCCGCCGCTCGTTTCCTCGAATACCTCTAAATGCGTGCACGTCGTTATCGCCTTGGGATAAATCTCGAGGTCTTGCTCATTTTATTTTTGAAATTGAACTTTTCGAAATAGCACGGCGTTATACTGCTGCCTAAATTGAACTCAGGTTCAATTCGTGTTGTATAAATTGAACTTTGCCAGCAAGGAGGTTCTAGTGGCCCAAGAGACGTTTAGCGATCGTCTGCGACAGGCTATGTCCGATCGCGACGTTCGCCAGTCGGACGTGATCCGCGCATCGGAGATGCTCGGCAAAAAACTCGGCAAGAGTCAGATGAGCCAATATGTGAGCGGCAAGACGATTCCGCGGCGCGATGTGGCTGAGCTGCTCGCCCGTATTTTGGAGGTCGATGTTACCTGGCTGCTTGCCGGCGACGCCGATCAAGGCGAGGCATCATCACCCCGCAACGATTCCAAGCCCGAACCCCATCCCTCAGCTCAAATTGCAAGGAGCACCACCATGCGTACTTTTTCTAAATCCACCAAGCTCGATAACGTCCTGTATGACGTGCGCGGTCCCGTCGTCGACGAGGCCGCCCGTATGGAGGACGAGGGCGAGCGCATCCTCAAGCTCAATATCGGCAACCCGGCGCCCTTCGGTTTCCGCACGCCCGATGAGGTCATCAAGGACATGCGCCAGCAGCTGCCCGACTGCGAAGGCTATTCCAACTCGCGTGGCCTGTTCTCCGCGCGCAAGGCGATCATGCAGTATTCGCAGATCAAGGGCCTGCCCAACGTTCAGATGGAGCATATCTACACGGGCAACGGCGTGTCCGAGCTCATTCAGCTTTCGATGAACGCGCTGCTCGACAATGGCGACGAGATTCTGATCCCCAGCCCCGACTATCCGCTCTGGACGGCGTGCGCAACCCTTGCCGGCGGTCATCCTGTGCACTATCTGTGCGATGAGCAGGCGGATTGGTATCCCGACCTGGAGGATATGGAGTCCAAGATCACGAGCGCGACCAAAGCCCTCGTTATCATCAACCCCAACAACCCCACGGGCTCGGTCTACCCGCGCGAGGTGCTCGAGGGCATCGTCGAGGTTGCACGCAGGCATCAGCTGATGATCTTTGCCGATGAGATCTACGACCGCCTGTGCATGGACGGCTACGAGCACGTCTCGATTGCCTCGCTCGCTCCTGATCTGCCCTGCGTCACCTTTAGCGGCCTTTCCAAGTCGCACATGATCGCGGGCTATCGTATTGGCTGGATGGTGCTTTCGGGCAACCAGCGCTGCATGAGCGACTTCATCATGGGCATTAACATGCTCTCCAACATGCGCCTGTGCTCCAACGTGCCGGCTCAGTCGATCGTTCAGACGGCGCTCGGTGGCCATCAGTCCGTCAACGACTACATCCGCCCCGGCGGCCGTGTCTACGAGCAGCGCAACTTTGTGTATGAGGCGCTCAACAAGATTGACGGCATCTCGGTGGTTAAGCCGCGTGCGGCGTTCTACATCTTCCCCAAGATGGATGTGAAGAAGTTCAACATTACCGATGACGAGCAGTTCGCCCTTGACCTGCTGCACGAGAAGAAGATCCTGATCACGCGCGGCGGCGGCTTTAACTGGGCTGAGCCCGACCACTTCCGTATCGTGTACCTGCCGCGCATGGAAGTGCTCAAAGAGTCCCTCGAAGACCTCGCCGACTTCTTCGACCATTACCGTCAGAGCTAGTGGGATAGAAGTTCCGCACTATGAAAAGCTCCCTGCAGTTGTTTTGCTGCAGGGAGCTTTCTTGAATCGGCGGAACTAAATAACGATTCCGCAACAGTGGTCGATTTCGTGTTGGATGATTTCGGCGGTGTAGCCCGAGAAGTTTTTGATGCGGTGGACGAAATTCTCGTCCAAATACTCAACCTTAATGCGGCGATAGCGAGTACAGGGACGCTCGCCGGAAAGCGAGAGGCATTCTTCGCTCGTCTGATAGGAATTGACCTGCTCAAGAATTTGAGGGTTGTACATCAGCAGCGCCCTGTTGCCGTCCTTTACGCAGATGATGCGTTTGCGCACGCCAATCATGTTGGCGGCAAGGCCCACGCACTCGTGCTCATGCTCATGGAGCGTATCCAGGAGGTCCTGCCCGGTCACGGCGTCATCGGGGCCCGCGTCTTCGGAAGGCAGGCGTAAAAAGAACTCGGATTTCATGATGGGTTTGATCATGGCGGGCTCCTCATGTCTCGTGCTTTCGTGGACTTTTAATAATAGCGCGGAAGGAAAGCTGCGCGTCAGCGTTACAATCTTTCGACGTTGGACCATGTTGTCAGATCCGTTGCGTGCGGCGTCTGACGTAAGTCTAGGGCTCATGCTCGCCCTGGACTGTTCCTCTGGGGCGATGTGACTGTTGTTCCAAGAGGAAGGAAATGCATGGGGAGCAAATCTCAGCAACAAGTTCAAGTAGCGCCATCGGCCACTGCGGCGTTTCTCGTCGTAATGTATATTGCAGCCTTTGTCGCCGCGTTTAACGAGAACATTATTAACGTGGCGTTGCACGACATCATGGCGGTCTTTTCGGTGAGCGCTACCACGGCGCAGTGGCTCGTTTCGGGATACATGATCGTGACGTCGATCTTTACGGCTATCATGGCCTTTCTGTCCGGTCGTTTCTCGACGCGCAAGCTGCTGTTTTTCGCATGCGGATGCATGGTCGCCGGAGAAGTCCTGTGCCTGGTCGCCCCGTCGTTTACCGTTTTGCTGCCAAGTCGTATTTTGCAGGCTGCGGGATCGGGCATCTTGTTTCCGCTCATGATGAATGTGGTGCTATCTTGTGCTCCGCGCGAGAAGCTCGGTCTGTATCTGAGCCTGGGCGGTGCCTGCATTACGCTAGGGCCGGCGTTTGGGCCCGTGATTAGTGGTCTTATGTGCACGTTGTTTGGCTGGAGGGCGGTGTTCGTAGTGCCGCTGGTGGGCGGTGTCGTGGTCGCCGCGGCGGCAGCAAAGCTCGTTCGGAATGTCGGAGAGCGCTCGAACACCACGCTTGATATTCTGTCGGTTGTTTTGCTCACTGCCGGCATTACGGCGTTCGTGTATTCCGTAGGCGAGTTCTCGACCAATGTGATGGCCGGTATCGCGACGCTTTTCGCCGCTGTTGTGGTGCTCGGCCTGTTTGCGGTTCGTCAGCTCAAGCTCAAGCATCCGGTGCTTAACGTGCGTCCCATGGCGAGCGTTCGTTTTTGGCCTGCATGCCTGCTTGTGGTGGTGTCGATGATGACGACGTTCTCGATGAGCGTTTTGTTGCCGCTCTATTTTGAGGGCGCATACGGCATGACCGCACTTGTCGCGGGTTTGCTCATTTTGCCGGCGATCGCCTGCAACGCCGTGACCTCGATTGTGGGCGGACGCGTGATGGATGCCCGTGGTGCGTGGCCGCTGCTGCCGGTCGGCTTTGCCCTGATCGCTGTGGGGCAGACGGCAATCTCGATGACCGCGGCAAGCATGAACATCGGCGTTGTCGTGCTGCTGACCGTTGTGGTGTATGCCGGCGTCGGTTTGGTACTGAGCCCCTCGCAGACCGCCGGTTTGGAGACGCTTCCCGCCGCTGAGCATCCTCACGGAACGGCATTGCTTAACACGTGGAACATGATTGCCGCGTCGTTTGGTCCGTCGCTGTTTATCGGCCTGCTTTCGAGTTCTGCGGTGGCTGCTGGCGCCGCAGGCGTTGCGTCGGACGTTGCCCAGGCGATAGGATTTGCAGCCGCCGTGCGCGTGGCGGCCGTGATTGCCGTTGTCGGGTTCGCGGTGTCGCTGGTGTACGCTCGCCGCGAGTCGCACATGTCGCATTAATGTGTGCACATAGATTCTGCAGCTAGATTGGATGGCGACACCATAAACTAATGGACGTTTTGCCGAGAGGCATGAATGTATAAAGCGCAAAGAGTGCGCGACGGGCCCCGCGAATGGGGCGATGATGCCCGAGAGGGCCAAGAAGGAGTCTCATGTCTGAGAACGAAGAGATCATGAACGAGACCGAGAACGAGACCATGGCTGCCGAGGTCGAGGCAGTCGAGACCGTGGAGACCGAAGCTGCTGAGGTTGAGGCTGCTGACGAGGTTTCCGCCGAGGAGGAGGCCGAGGTTGTCGAGGCCGCCGCTGATTACGATGACGAAGAGCTGATGGACAAGATGCAGAAGGCCGCTCGCCTGCTGCGTAGCCGTCGCTTTGCTATTTCCAAGGAGGAGGAGGCCAAGGCCGAGCGCATGGCGAACATCGAGCGCGCCATTAAGCTCCTTGACCTCAAGCCCAAGATGGAGCAGAAGGAAATGTCCGACCTGCTGGGCATGCGCCTTCGTGAGCTCGATGGTCTGATGGCCGAGGCCGAGGCTGCCGATCTGGTCGGCCGCATCGACGACGCCGAGGGCGATATGCGCAAGATCGTTGTCTTCGCTGCCGAGGATGCCGCTGAGGGCCTGGTCGAGCTTGCCAACAAGAAGGAGAAGCTCCTGCCCGAGCTTTCTTACGAGGAGGCCACCGAGCTGATGGCCGCTCTCGATAAGGTCATCGCTCCGCTCGTCGCCATGGGCCTGGACGAGGACCGCGGTCCTCGCGGCGGCCGTGACGAGCGCGGTGGCCGTGGCGGCGACCGTGGCGGTCGCGGCGGCTTTGGCGATCGCGGTGGCCGTGGCGGTGACCGCGGCGGTCGCGGTGGCGATCGCGGTGGCCGTGGCGGCTTTGGTGACCGTGGCGGCGACCGTGGCGGTCGCGGCGGCTTTGGTGGCAACCGTGGTGGCTATGGCGATCGCGGTGGCAACCGTGGCGGCTTTGGCGGCAACCGTGGTAACGACCGCGGCGGTCGCGGTGGCGACCGTGGCGGCCGTAACGGCGGCGGCTTCCGCGGCAACCGTTTCTAGGGGTTACGCGGTTCTACGAACCGCGTAACTAGTTGACGCTGCGCACCCACCAGAGCGACAACTTGTCATTCAAAGAGGACGGCATGACCAGAAGGTCTATGCCGTCCTCTTTTCATGCCAATTTGTTCGCTCTGGTGGGCGCTCGCTGCCGTTGCCAAAACATCGGCATTTTCTCTGTTGCCAGAAGGTAGTCGTTGGGGACGTTCTTAAATAACTAGTCGTTTAAGAGCGTCCCCAATGACTACATAGTGTGAGAGCGGATAATCTCCCGGTTTGAGCCTGTATTCAAGCTCAGAGTGGGAGATTATCCGCTCTCGTTTCGTTTGTTGATTTCGATGCCTACATTTGTAGGAACAGTTCGTGGAGGCGGGTGTCTTCGTCGAGTTCGGGGTGGAAGGTTACGCCGAGCTGGTTGTCTTGGAGGGCAGCGACGATGCGGCCATCGACTTCGGCTAGGGTCTTGGCGTGGCCGTGGACCTCGATGATGCGGGGCGCGCGGATAAACGTCAGCGGCACTTCACCGTCGATGCCGGCTACCTGCCCCTTGGTTCGAAAGCTGCCGAGCTGCCTGCCGTAGGCATTGCGCTCGACAAGTACATCCATGGTTGCCAAACGCGGCGTGCCCTTATCGTCATGGGCGGCAAGGTCGTGAGCCAGCAGAATCAGGCCGGCGCAGGTGCCCAGGACGGGCATGCCTTTGGCGATGCGGGTACGAAGCTCCTCGAGCATGCCCAACTCATCAAGCAGCTTCCCTTGAACGGTAGACTCGCCGCCGGGAAGTACTAGACGGTCAAAGTCCTGCTTCAAATCAGCCGCCTGCCTCAGCTCAATACAACGTGCGCCCAGCTCGGACAGCCTCGCCTCGTGCTCGGCAAAAGCACCTTGGACCGCCAGCACGGCGACCGTCTGGTCTGCGTAATCGCTCATGTGCGATCCTTTCTGCTGGACTAGCGTCCGCGCTCCTCCATGATGATCTCGATCTCGTCGGCGTTGATGCCGACCATGGCCTCGCCCAGGTCCTCCGAAAGCTCGGCGATGAGTTTGGCGTCGGTGAAGTTTGCCACGGCCTTGACAATGGCGGCTGCGCGCTTGGCGGGGTCGCCGCTCTTAAAGATGCCCGAGCCGACAAAGACACCTTCGGCGCCCAGCTGCATCATCAGCGCGGCGTCGGCGGGGGTCGCCACACCGCCGGCAGCAAAGTTCACGACGGGAAGCTTGCCCGTGGCATGGACCTCGCGGACCAGCTCGACCGGCACCTGCAGTTGCTTGGCTGCCTCAAAGAGCTCATCATCGCGCAGGGCGACAACGTCGCGGATTTGCTTTTGGATCTTGCGCATGTGACGCACGGCCTGAACGACGTCGCCCGTGCCCGGCTCGCCTTTGGTGCGGATCATCGTGGCGCCCTCGGCAACACGGCGCAGCGCCTCGCCCAGATCGCGGGCGCCACAGACAAACGGCACGTCAAACTGGGTCTTGTCGATGTGGTAGACATCGTCGGCGGGGGAGAGGACCTCGGATTCGTCGATGTAGTCGATCTCGATGGCCTGAAGGACCTGCGCCTCGACGATGTGACCGATGCGGCACTTTGCCATGACGGGGATCGAGACGGCCTCTTGAATGCCCTTGATCATCTTGGGGTCACTCATGCGCGACACGCCGCCGGCGGCGCGGATGTCGGCCGGGATGCGCTCGAGAGCCATGACGGCGCAGGCGCCTGCCTCCTCGGCGATACGTGCCTGCTCGGGCGTGGTGACGTCCATGATGACGCCGCCCTTGAGCATCTGCGCGAGCTCGCGATTGAGTTTGACGCGATCTGCCTTGCTGGTCTGTTCTGCCATGGTTGCTCCCTTGGTTGGCATGTGCATTGCTTGACGGAAAATCCTATCGGGGAGCTGGGCATGGCAAAATACTCAGTTTTCGAGATAATAATAAGGTCAGCTTAATACCAGATTGAACAGCTCGATAAGGTCAGGTGACAAACTCATGCTTGACTACAATTTGGAAAAACGCGGCGAAGCATCGCTCTATGAGTATGTTTACCAGCAAATCCGAGATGATATCGTAGCTGGACGCATTACGGCGGGGGAGCATCTGCCGTCCAAGCGCGCCTTTGCCAGTCATCTGGGAATCAGTGTTATTACCATTGAGAATGCATATAGCCAGTTACTCGCTGAGGGCTATATTTGCTCAATGCCACGTCGTGGCTACTACGCTTGCGAGCTTCCGGATGCACCGGTTTTGGCTTCGGCTGCGGAGGGCATCGACCGAGATGCCGTCTCTGTGGGCCCCAGCGTGCATGATGTCAACGGACAGGTCGAGCGATTCGATGCGCTTTCTCCTTCTGCTTTGGAGGCGGCGCGGCTTTGGCAAAGCGCGCTACGGGCGACGCTGGCATCCGAGGACGAGCGCGAAATCTTTTCGCCCGCGCCGGCGCAGGGCACCGCTCGGCTGCGACGTGCGATTGCGCACCATCTACGCGGGACGAGGGGTATGAATGTCGACCCCAACAACATTGTTATCGGTGCGGGCGCCCAGCTGCTCGATACCATGTTGGTTCAGTTGCTTGGAGCCGACAAGGTGTATGCCGTTGAGGATCCAGGCTATCTGCGCCTGACGCGCATCTATCAGGCTATGGGTTGCGAAGTGCGTCATATCCCGTTGGACGGTGAAGGCGTGGACTTGAGTGCTCTGCAGAAAACCGGGGCGGATGTCCTTCACCTGATGCCGTCTCACCAATATCCGACCGGCCTTGTGACGAGCATTGCGCGTCGCTATGCCCTGCTGAGCTGGGCCGCCGAGCAGCCGGACCGGTATCTCATCGAAGATGACTTTGATTGTGAGTTTCGCCTTGCCGGCAAGCCGATTCCCGCGCTCGCGTCGATCGATGCCGCCCAATCGGTCATCTACACCAACACCTTTTCAAAAAGTCTGTCGTCGGCCCTGCGTTTGGCGTATATGGTCCTGCCTGATGAGCTGATGGAACGGTTTAGGCGCAACCTTGGTTTTTACGCCTCGTCGGTGAGTTCTGTTGACCAGGTCGCTTTGGCTCGCTTGCTGGAATCGGGTGATTACGAGCGACATGTGAACCGCGTGCGCGTTCGAGCTCGCGAGGCGCGTGATGGCCTGACGGCGCTTGTGCGAAAGGCGTTTCCGGCGGGGGAGTTTTTGGTTGAGCACGCGGATGCCGGCCTCTACTGCGTCGTAGTTGCGGAGTGCGATACGGGCGGAAACTCTTTTACACGCGCCCTCGCGCGCTCGAGCATCCCTTACATCGATATCAATGACTGTTTTTGGTGTCCCGATGGCGCACATGGATCTTCAAACCCGACTCGAATCCTTGTCCAGTACGACGATTTGAGTCCAAATGAGCTAAATACCCTGGAATCGCAGCTAATGGGCGCACCCTCTAACCTAAGTGAGTAGGCTTTTAGCGTGAGGAGGACCAGGCCGTTTTGTAGCAAGCTATCTACCTGCGATTTTGTGAAGCAGTTTAGTCGGTCTGCTCGGCGGGTCCTAAATAGTCTACTCACTTGCCGCGCAAGGCTTCCGCATGAGAAAAGAAGCGGGGTTTTCAACAACGCTCCGTCCAGTTCTTGGCAAGCTTTTGGCCAGTTGGGGAGGGCTGTTGAAAACTTAACAGTCCGTTCGACGCCCTTTTCGGTGCGTTCGCGCCAATGCGTGAGTACCAGGGTTGAAATCCGTGTTCTCCTGTGCCTATGAAGGATCTACTTTGTGACATATCGGCTTTTAGGTACTGGCGCTTGCCCCCTCAAGTCCTTGCTTTGTGTCCGCCGCTTCCACGACCGGAAGAAGACCGGCAGCGATATGACCTTGTCCGTAACCCGACGGCTAAGGTTGCGCTCGGCTTTCCGTTGTATACGTTGGTTCGAACGAGAAACAAGCGGACTTGCCCTGCCGGCATGAGGCAGCGGCTGTTTCTCGGTGAGCTCCCCAGGGAATCCGTGCTAGAAACGGAGCATGGGTTTTTGATTACGTCTCCTCTACTGACGGCATTCATCATGTTGCGGCATCTGACGGATCTTCAGCTTCTTTTGGTATTGGCGGAGATGTGCGGTTTGTTTGCGGTGTGTGCCCTGCCGGCGGCACTCGAGGCGGAGCTTTCGCGTGCAATTGATTCGGGCGCGATTCCGACAACTTCGGGCTGGACACGCTGTCCGTCCGAGGATGGCGTCGCTTCAGATTTATGGCGTCGCGACGCTTTGGTTTTGAGCGGAGACCTCGACCGTTTTTGTTCAGATGTTTACGGGATGCGGTACGGCAAGCGATTTATGGCGGTGTCGCGTTTCGTTCCGCTGGGCGCCGCATCGCCCTTTGAGGTCGAGGCGTATTTGTTGTTTGCACTGCCGCGAACACTAGGGGGCGAAGGTTTTTGCGGCATAGAGCTCAATGTCGAAGTGAGGCTAGGTGCAAGTGCTCGAGCGATTGTGGGAAAGTCCCGCGTCTTTATCGACCTGCTTCTGTCTTCGCCGGACGGAGCGCGACAGGTGGCCATTGAATGTCAGGGAAAGGCCTCGCACGGGCGCGCAGGGGACGGCTTGCGTGACGCTGACCGCATGACGGCCCTTCAGGCCATGGGCTACGATGTACTTCTCCTGACACACAGACAGATATTCGATGAGGATAAATTCCGCGCGATCGTTAAGGCCGTATGCAGGATGCTCGATGCTGAATATCGTGATAAAAGTTCAGATGAGCAAAGGGCTGAGACATTACTCCGGTCCGAACTATTCGTTGACTGGACAAAATTGGGAGTAATCGACGGAAAGATGCCCGTTAGACACAAAACAGCTCGATCGTGGACGGCTGCGGTTCTAAGTGAGTAGACTTTTGGCACTTTGGTGACCAGGCCGTTTTGTAACAAGGCATTTACCTGCGGCTTTATAAAGTGATATGGATGGCCTGCTCGGCAAGTTCAAAAAAGTCTACTCACTTAGTTTTTGACGAGAAGCCGATGCCGAAGGCGGTCCTGTTTCAGGGCGTTAACAAGTTCGTGAGGCACGAAAAAGGCCCGAACCAATACGGTCCGGGCCTTCTTCGAGCTAGAGGTTATGTCTCAGGCGTTTGGCTTAGCCAAAGTAGCGCTTGAGCAGGCCGGCGAAAGCCTTGCCGTGGCGGGCCTCGTCGCGAGCCATCTCGTGCACGGTGTCGTGGATGGCATCGAGGCCGGCGGCCTTGGCGCGCTTGGCAAGATCGGTCTTGCCGGCGGTGGCGCCATTCTCGGCCTCAACGCGCATTTCGAGGTTCTTCTTGGTGGAGTCGGTCACGACCTCGCCCAGGAGCTCAGCGAACTTGGCGGCGTGCTCGGCCTCCTCGTGGGCAGCCTTCTCCCAGTACAGGCCGATCTCAGGATAGCCCTCGCGATGGGCGACGCGAGCCATGGCCAGGTACATACCGACCTCGGAGCACTCGCCCTCAAAGTTGGCGCGCAGGTCGGCAACGATGTCCTCGGAGACGCCCTCCATCTTGGCGACGCCCACGACGTGCTCGGCAGCCCACTCGAGCTGACCTTCCTCCTGCTTCAGGAAACGAGAACCGGGAACGCCGCACTGGGGGCACTTGAAGTCCTCGGGCAGCTGGTCGCCGTCGAACTCTTCCACATAACCGCAAACGGGGCAAACAAACTTCATGATTCGATCCTTTCGATCGATGGCGATGGGGCGCTTGTCCGGTCCCGTAAGGGCCCTCTCCGGACGTGCGTCTTGACGGGTTCTATTATCCATAAATGCAACCAAAAGTGAAGCCTATTAGGAATGATTTTTAATAAAACAATTTAAGCATGTGAAGATGTTGATTGATTAACGATTGGCAAGCCATATGCGGACGCCGATGAGTACAATCGGTCGAGCAAATGTTGACCCATCAACAAATGAGGGAGCTTCCTTTATGCATCTAGCCCGTCGTGCCTGGTGCCGAACGTATCAAACGGTTTTTCGCATCGCATTGCCGGTGCTGCCCTATACCGAGCCACGCATTCTGGAGCACGCCGAGGATGTGCCCGCGGTGCTTCAAAAGCGCTCGATCCAGAAGGTTCTTATCGTGACAGACCCTGGTATTGCACGTTTGGGGCTCACAGCATCACTCGAGCGTGCGCTTACGGCTCAGGGGATTGGCGTTACGGTCTATGCCGAAACGCGTGCGAACCCCACGGTCTCAAACGTGGAGGAAGCGGCGTCCCTGTATCGCGAGAGCGCCTGCCAGGCCATTATCGGCTTTGGCGGCGGTTCGGCCATGGACTGCGCCAAGGGCGTGGGCGCACGCATCGCACAGCCAAATAAGCCCATCAACAAGATGCGCGGCCTGTTGCGAGTCCACCGTCTCCTGCCGCTGCTTATCGCGGTTCCCACTACCGCCGGTACGGGAAGCGAAGTCACACTCGCGGCGGTTATCACCGATGACGAGACGCACTACAAATACCCCATTAACGACTTTGTGCTTATTCCGCGCTTTGCGGTGCACGACCCCGAGTTTACACGCGGCCTGCCCGCCTCCATTACGGGGCAGACGGGCATGGATGCCCTGACGCATGCTGTTGAGGCCTTTATCGGCCGTAGCACCACGCCCTACACGCGCAAGATGGCGCGTCAGGCGGTCCAGCTCATCCGCGACAATTTGCTCGAGGCCTATGAGCATGGCGACGACATGCGTGCGCGCCGCAATATGCTTTCGGCGGCGTATAAAGCGGGTGTTGCCTTTACGCGCTCCTATGTTGGATACGTCCATGCCATCGCGCACAGCCTGGGCGGGCGTTACGGGATTCCCCACGGCTTGGCCAACGCCATCATCTTGCCGCACATGCTTCGTGCCTATGGCGAAGCCGCTGCTCCTAAACTCGCCGATCTCGCCCGCATGGCCGGTATCGCGCCGGCTAACGCGCAGGATAGCCTGGCGGCCGAGGCCTTTATCGATTGGGTCGACCGTATGAACGGGGCCCTAGGAATCCCCAAATATGTCTCGGGTATTCGCCGCTCCGATATTCCGCAAATGGCGGCCCATGCCGATGCCGAGGCCAATCCGCTATACCCCGTTCCACTTTTGATGGACCGTTTGGAGCTCGAGCGTATGTACGAGGTCGTCGCGGGTGGTATGTTTGAGGATGAGAACTAGGAGGGCCCATGAACACCGAGGAAATCGCGCGCATTGTCGGCGAACAGCGCGCCTACTTTAAGACGCGCGCCACGTTTGATGTCGATGCTCGACGTCGCGCCCTCGTGCGCCTGCGCGAGGCGGTGCGGGCACACGAGACCGATATTGCCCATGCGCTCAAGACCGATTTGGGAAAGTCGCATGACGAGGCCTATATGTGTGAGATCGGCACCTCGCTTTCCGAGATTCGTCATCAGATTGCGCATGTTGCTCGATGGAGTCGCCCGCGCCTGCGCCCGTGCGACCTCGCCAACGCCGTGAGCGTGTGTAAGACGCAGGCCGTGCCCTATGGCGTCACGCTCATCATGGCTCCATGGAACTATCCGTTTTTGTTGACGCTCGAGCCGCTCGCTGGAGCCCTTGCCGCGGGCAATACCGTGGTCATCAAGCCGAGCGCCTATGCCCCGGCATCGAGCGCGGTGCTCAAGCAAATCTGCGAAGAGGCATTTGATCCGCGCCTGGTGACGGTTGTAGAAGGCGGCCGTGCCGAGAACGAAGCACTGCTCGATGAGTGCTGGGACAAGATTTTCTTTACCGGTAGCGTTCCGGTCGGCAAGCTCGTCATGGAGCGCGCAAGTAAAAACCTGACGCCCGTGACGCTTGAGCTGGGCGGAAAGAGCCCCTGCATTGTGGATGCCACGGCAAACTTAAAAGTCGCGGCACGGCGCATCGCCTTTGGTAAATGGCTCAACGTGGGGCAGACCTGCGTGGCGCCCGACTACCTGCTGGTCGATACGCGCGTACACGATGAGCTGTTGGGCCTCATCAGGGAGGAGACCCGTCGCATGTTTGGCGAGCATCCGCTCGACAACGAGGATTACGGTCATATCGTCAACGCCAAGCATTTTGCGCGCGTGCGCGGGCTGATCGATCCCTATAAGGTTGTGCTGGGAGGCACGGCGCGCGAGTCGTCGCTCAAGATTGAGCCGACGATCCTAGACGGCGTGGCGCCTGAGGACGCCGTGATGCAGGAAGAGATTTTCGGTCCCATCTTGCCGGTGCTGACGTTTGAGAGCCTGGATGAGGCCGAGGCGTTTATTGCAGATCGTCCGACGCCGCTGGCCCTGTATATCTTTAGCCAGGATCGCGCAGTTCAGGAGCGCTTTGTGCGCTACGTGCCCTTTGGCGGCGGCTGCGTTAACGACACGATCATGCACTTGGCTACGAGCCATATGGGCTTCGGCGGCATGGGTGCGAGCGGTATGGGCCAGTACCATGGCCGCGAGAGCTTCGATACGTTTAGCCACAAGAAGAGCATCGTGAACAAGGCAACGTGGCTGGACGTGCCGTTCCGCTACGCCCCTTATGAGAGCTGGAAGCACAAGTTCGTGCGCATGTTCGTGCATTAGAAAATGGCAGGTAATACGAACAAATGTTCCTATTACCTGCCATTTACGTTAGACTACTGCTATGGGGTACGGATGGGCCAACTCCCTTTAGAAGGGAATTGGTATGAACGTAAGCGATGTTATTTCGTTACTGGCGTTGTTAATCGCGGCTATCGAACTCGGCCTGTTTATCGGCCGAATGAAATAGCCGCCCCCGCGTAAGCGAAGACGGCCACTTCTCACGATGTAAACGTGCACTGGAGTTGGCAAGACCCGCTGCAACGGGTGCCATCCGTGCCTCTATCTTATCTGCAAGCGCTCTGTCTCGCAAGCGTTGCGGCAAATGGGCGAAAGGTGCGAGCGGGTCCTTGATTCTCATCTTCATTGCAACAGACTCAGGACTCAGCGCAACGCGTTGCGC
>CAJMMN010000025.1 GCA_905214525.1 uncultured bacterium | reverse complement strand
GCAACGCGTTGCGCTGAGTCCTGAGTCTGTTGCAATGAAGATGAGAATCAAGGTTCATACCATTTGTCAGGCTTTTGGCGCACATACCCATGTGTCGTGCATCTTTTTATGTAGGATAGACAAGTTACACATGAGGCAAGGTGATTCGAATGGCATACGGATACAATGACGGCGACCAACGGCCACAAAGCGTGCGCCTTGCCGGCCGTACCACACCAACGCCCAGAAGCACCTCCGACAACGACAACCAGCAGCGCCCCCAAGAGCAGCCCGGGGCTTCTTCTCGGCAACAAAGCCGTACCGTGCAGCAGTCAGACCGCGTGAGCACGAGCGCACGCCAACGCCAGATCGACACATCGCAGCCACGCCGCTACGATTGCCGTACGACCGACTACTACGTTAAGCGCTCCTTTTCGCGACCTCAACGCAATCGCGGCAATTCCGCCCCTCGCCCCGCGTCGCACACCACAAGCCACGCACTTCCAGCCCGCCGCCTACGCCTTGCGCTTTGCTCCATTGCCGCCTGCCTCGTCTTTGTGTTTTTGGGATCCTGTATCTCGCACGGATCAGCCGGTCTTGAGCCCACTGCCGAGGACAAGCTGCTTAAAGCTCCCGTCGCGCCCGGTTACTCCTTTGCGTTCTCGACCCCACGCTCGCAATGGCAGGCCGGCACCATGCCCCACATCTACCAAATTGACCCCGCATGGTCGGAGCTGCCCTATGCCGGTGGCACTATTCGCGAAAACGCTTGCGGTCCCACCTGCCTCACCATGGTCTATATCTTTAAGACCGGCCATACCGATAAGACGCCGGTCGATATATGCGCACTGGCCGAAGCCGGCAACTACGCCCCCACCGGTGCCACCGAGTGGTCGTTTATGACAGGCGGTGCGTGGCAGCTGGGACTTAACGGAACGGAGCTCCACAACGATCGCGAATCGATTACCCAAGCACTTCGCTCGGGTGCGCCCGTCATCGCCGCAGTGCGCCCCGGCACCTTTACCAACGTGGGCCACTACATTGTGCTTTACGGTATTGACGACGCCGACCAGATTCAAGTCTTCGACCCCAACTCGGCCAGCCGCAGCGCCCGCCGCTGGGGCGTCGTAGAGGTCCTCAACGAAGTCGAAGCCATGTGGGCCTACTACTAGTCATTGGGCACTCATTGGGGACAGACTTGAATGAGTGGCCCCAGACTGCCCGGAGCCGCCGGCACGGAAGGCGCATCCCGCTTTGAAGTTCGATAGCGGGATGCGCTTTCCGTTAGCGGCCTGCTTGGGAAACTGAGAGCCACTTTTCGGCATATTTCCGGGATGCATTTTCCGGTTGAGGGCCTCAAAGGAAACTGCACCCGTTTTGGACTACTCATTTAAGTCTGTCCCCAATGACTAGGTGAATAGCAAAAGCCCCGCAGTCGGAGCGGACTGCGGGGCTCATGAAGAGAGGCTAGTTTGTGGGCGCTTTGCCTGGCGCCCACGAGAGAGGCAACAGAGTAGAGACTACTCGTGGATGCGGGTACCGGAGAGGCCGGCCATGGTCTCGGCGGCCTTGTCCAGAGCGCCGATGATGCAGGTGCGGCCCTTGCGGGAACGGGCGAACTTGATGGCAGCGCGGACCTTGGGCTCCATGGAACCCTTGCCGAACTGGCCCTCGTCGGCCAGGCGCTCGGCCTCGTCGGCGGTGAGGTCCTCGAGCTCCTCCTGGTTGGGCTTGCCGAAGTTGATGGCGACATGCTCGACGGCGGTCAGCAGGAACAGAACGTCGGCGTCGCAGTCCTCGGCCAGCAGCTCGCCGCCCAGGTCCTTGTCGATGACGGCGGGAACGCCCTTGTAGCAACCCTTGTTCTCGTAGTCGCGGACGACGGGGATGCCGCCGCCACCGCAGGCGATGACGATGAACTCGTTGTCGAGCAGGTTGAGGATGGAGTCAGCCTCGACGATCTTCTTGGGATCGGGGGAGGCGACGACGCGACGCCAGCCGCGGCCGGAATCCTCGACGAAGACCTTGGAGGGATCCTCGGCCATGAACTCCTTGGCCTGCTCCTCGGTGTAGAAGGGACCGATCGGCTTGGTCGGGTTCTTGAACGCAGGGTCGTCCGGATCGCACTCGATCTGGGTGACGACGGTGGCAGCGTGCCAACGCTTATAGCGCTTGTGCATCTCGCGGCCAATGCCCTGCTGCAGGTGATAACCAATGTAGCCCTGGGACATGGCGCCGCACTCGGGCAGCGGCATCTCGGGGGTACCGATGGCATCGTGGGCAGCGGCGAAGGCGTTCTGGATCATGCCGACCTGCGGGCCGTTGCCGTGGGTGATGATGATCTCGTTGCCCTGCTCGATGAGACCGAGGAGAGCGTGGGCGGTGTTGCTCACGGCCTCGATCTGCTCGACGGGGTTGTTGCCGAGGGCGTTGCCGCCGAGGGCGACGACAATACGATCGGGCTTGCCAAGAGGCTTAGACATTGCTGGAATCCTTTCTGTAAAAGGCCTACAACCCATTAATAACCCGCGTCCGTGCGATACGCGAGTTTATTAAGGTTTATATTCTCTTTATCGCTCATTTTATTCATTTTGAAAATAGCGGAACGGTGAACGGTCGTTTTTATCCGCTCAGCGTACAGAACCCCAGCTCAGACATATCTACGCCATTTACGTGCAACTTTATTTAAATGCAGCGAGGATTATGTCGGATTATGCAAACTACATCTCTGCTAAACACAAAACGGACAGCGCAATATCTTACTCGCACTATACGAGATTCTATGCACTTATAAGTTGAGTATGCACCCCTGCAAAAACAAGGGGCTTTTCATCCAGCATAAGGAATAATCAATCGCGTCTCACCCTTCGGCAAGCGACCGAGAGCGAACTGCGGTTTGGCCATGCGGGTCTGACCAAGGGTCCAAAAAACGAAATAGGAATATTGATTTCGCTCCTCAAGCGTGATACTTTAGCCGAGTACAGCACGGGCTGGGGCGGCAGGCGTCTGTCGTGAAGTTTGGGTTCGGCGACCCCGTAGCTGTCTTCTCCTTTATCCGCCAGCGAGCCCCTTGAGCGACGGATTGAGGAGGTCCTTACTATGACAAAAATGCTCAAGATTACGCTGAATGGTGAGACGTTTCTCGCCGACATGCTCTGGGACAAAGCGCCCGAAGCATGCAGACTGTTCGAAGCGTCCTGTCCGGTCGAGTCGCGCATCTTCTCGGCAAAGATTTGCGATACCGAGGTGACCTATCCCGTATCGGGCCCCATCGCCAACTACGAGCACATCGAGAATCCCGTCTTTAACGAACCCGCGGGTGCGGTGAGCTGGTACGGCGGCTGGTCTTCGGTCTGTATCTTCTTTGATGTTTGCGAGCCTTTTGGCACCTGCAACATGTTTGCCCGCATCTGCGAGGCCGACCGCGAGCGCTTTGCCGCCGTCTGCCGCAATGTCTGGGACAACCAAGGCATGTACATTAAAAACGAAATCGTCGAGATCGAAACGGAGGCCTAAAGATGATGGATATCAACACCCTGCTCACGCTCGACCTTGCTGAGTACACCACTGCACTTGAAGCCCTCGCCGACCAAATGATGCTCGAGGAGCCCCGCGACATCGACCTGATGCGCCGTCGCAAGCTCGACACCGGCCGAGAGTTCGCAGTATGGAACTTTACCGTCGGTTACTGCATGAACGCCGCCGATGCCCTTTCGCTCCTGCGCGCCCAAGCAACCGAGAACGCCAACGGCGACACCGCCAACTTGGCCACCCTCAATAACAGCGCCGCGCGCCTGTGCGACTGGTTCTCGGGCGCCTTCGACGTCACCGGCAAGATGGACGACACGACCGCCATCCTCGCCCGCAGCCGCGATCTCTACACCCTGGTCGAGACCCGCGAGCAGTTTGCCGCCCTCACCCGCGCCACCGAGCGCTATCTGGTTCAGCTGCAATTTTGGGTCGATCGCCAGATTCCCTGGCCGGCCATCAGCGACCTGGTCCACGGCTACCGCCTACGCACCGAAACCGGCGAGACAAGGTAAGCCGAACTAGCAACACCAACAACGCCCCATCGCGGGATCAAAAACAGCAACCAGGAGGCTGGAGACGCAAATAACGACGTCCCCAGCCTTTTCGCAAAGTGCCGTGCTGGTTCGATGGCTTTGAGACCTAAGCGAATCTTTGCTATTTTCCAATTTTTGTATGATTTGGGGCATTTCTATTTGCCATTTTTTGTATGATTTAGGTCAATTCTATTTGCCAATTTTTGTCATTTGGGGGTTTTAATGCTACGCCGTAAGGTCACTAATAGGCTTTTGAACTGGAAAAATAACTCTCATAAGGCATTGCTTGTTACCGGTGCGCGTCAAATTGGCAAGAGCTATGCGATTCGCGCGTTTGGAAAGAGCAACTACGCTTCGTATTATGAGGTCAATCTGCTACTTGATGCCGAGGCAAGAGACGTACTTGTTGGCGCTAAGAACTCCATTGACTTCATCAACCGTGTGGCCCTTCTTGCGGATGCACCGCTTGTTGAAGGAGACACGCTTATCTTCGTCGATGAGATTCAGGAGTATCCGCAGATCGTTACACTTATGAAGGCGCTGGTCGAGGACGGACGCTTTAGCTATGTCTTCTCGGGGTCTATGCTTGGGACTGAGTTTAAGGGGATCTCTTCTTTTCCGGTAGGGTATGTCGAGCACATTGTTATGCGGCCGATGGATTTTGAAGAGTTTTGTTGGGCAAACAGCGTCAGCGAAAATGTGCTTGCAGATATTCGCAGCCGCCTTGTCGAGAGACGTCCCGTCGAAAACTATATTCATGAGGCGATGCTCAAAAACTTTAGAGCCTATATCGTTTGCGGCGGCATGCCGGAGGTCGTTCAGAACTATATCGATTCGGGCTATTCGCTCGTGAGAACGCGTGAGCTTCAAATTCAGCTAGTCGATCAGTACAAAAGCGATATCTCTAAATATGCATCGACTCGAGCGTTTAACGTTCGCTCCATTTTCGAGCAAATTCCCGTTCAGCTTGAGGCGGAGTCCCATCGCTTTATCGTCTCGTCTCTAGGCGAGGGAGCTCGTCTTCAAAAATACGAGCAGGATTTCCTATGGCTGGTGAACGCAGGCGTTGGATTGATGGTCCCCCAGGTGACGGAGGCACGAAGTCCTCTCAAGAGGACGGAGAAAACGACGGCCTTTAAACTATACGAGTCCGATACAGGTATGCTCGCATCGCGGTATCCCGGCAGCACGGCACGCGCCGTCTACCTTGACATGAAAACTCCCAACCTCGGCGGCCTCTATGAGAACGTGGTCGCACAGGAACTCGTTGCCCTCGGAGCAGATACGTGGTACTACCAAACGCGTGAGGTCGGTGAAGTCGACTTTGTAATCGAAGGCGCCCGAGGACATGTTGTCCCAATCGAAGTCAAATCGGGCAAGAAAGTTCGAGCACATGCAGCCCTCGACCGTTTGATGAGTGTGGGCGAGTACAAAATTCCCGAGGCCGTTGTGCTGAGCCACGAAAACCTTTGCAAAGAGGGCAAGATCCTTTACGTTCCAATCTATATGACATTCTGTCTCGATGAGTTTATGGAAAAGGACGACCCCAACAACGATTTCTCGTTTGCACCCATATCTCTCTAGGTCATCTGAGTCCGCAAGCCAGCCCCCACGCCCAAAGTACTGCGCCTTTCGCGCCAAAGGCGCGAAACAGCAAGGGGATAGAAGGCGGCGACAACCAACTCCCCCACTATGCCCAAAGTGCTGCGATGTTTCGCGCAAAGCGCGAAACAGCACTGGGACAGCAGAAGGCCACAATCAGCTAGCCCTCCATGCCCAAAGTGGCGCGTGGTTTCGCGGCAAAGCCGCGAAACAGCGACCGGGACAAAAGGCCCCGCCAACCACGTCCTTCATTCAGCCCCACAATCCGAGGACGTAGTCGTAGCAGGATCTGAGGGCCAACCTTCGCGGACACTCCGCAGGACGAAGGAACCCCCGCCGCACGTTGTGCGCAGCGGGGGTTCCTTCATGTCCGAGGACGTCCGCGAAGGTCAGCCCTCAGATCCTGCGGTGGGAGACTTAGGCCTCGTTGTACACCGTCTTGAGCTTCAGCAGGTGCTGATAGCGGTCCATGGCGGCCTGCTCGTTCTCCTTGAAGAGCTCCTCAGCGCGCTCGGGGAAGGAACGCGTCAACGAAGCGTAACGGGCCTCATTCATCAGGAACTCCTGGTAACCGCCCGCGGGCTCCTTGGAATCGAGCGAGAACTTCTTGCCGGCAGCAGCCTCGGGGTTGAAGCGGAAGAGGTTCCAGTAACCGCACTCGACAGCCTTCTTCATCTCGGCCTGGCAGTTCTGCATGCCGCCCTTCTTGATGGAGTGCATCTCGCAGGGGCTGTAGCCGATGATGAGGGACGGGCCGTCGTAGGCCTCGGCCTCGTGGATGGCCTTGAGGGTCTGAGCCGGGTTGGCGCCCATGGCAACCTGTGCCACGTAGACGTAGCCGTAGCTCATGGCAATCTCGGCCAGAGACTTCTTCTTGGTCACCTTACCGGCAGCGGCGAACTGAGCGACCTGGCCCAGGTTCGAAGCCTTGGAGGCCTGACCGCCAGTGTTGGAGTAGACCTCGGTGTCGAAGACGAAGACGTTGACGTTGTGGCCGGAAGCCAGGACGTGATCCAGGCCACCGAAGCCGATGTCGTAGGCCCAGCCGTCGCCGCCGAAGATCCAGAAGGACTTCTTGGTGAGGTAAGCCTTGTCGGCGAGGATTGCCTTGGAAGCGTCGCAGCCGCACTTCTCGAGCTCGGCAACGTAGGCAGCGGCAGCAGTCTTGGAGGCCTCGGCGTCGTTGACGGAGTCGATCCAAGCCTGACCGGCGGCCTTGAGCTCATCGGACGGACCATCGGCAGCGATGATGTCCTGGGTAGCGGCGATCAGCTTGTGCTGAACGGCCTCATAGCCAACGGCCATGCCCAGACCGTGCTCGGCATTGTCCTCGAACAGGGAGTTGTTCCACGCCGGGCCGTGACCGTCCTTGTCCTTGCAGTAAGGAGCGGTGGCAGCGGGGTTACCCCAAATGGAGGAGCAGCCGGTGGCGTTGGAAATGAACATGCGGTCGCCGGCGACCTGGGTCACCAGACGTGCATAGGCGGTCTCGGCACAGCCGGCGCAGGAACCCGAGAACTCCAGGTAGGGCTGCTTAAACTGGCTGCCCTTGACGTTGGCCGCGATGAGCTCCTTCTTCTCGGAGACGTTCTCGACCATGTAGTCCCAAACGGGCTGCTGGTCCATCTCCTGCTCGGTGGGAACCATCTCGAGGGCGCCCTTGGGGCAGACCTTGACGCAGTTGGTGCAACCCATGCAGTCGAGCGGGGACACAGCCATGGTGAACTTCATGCCCTTGGCCTTGGGACCCATGGCGTCGAGCGTGCGGGTAGCCTCGGGCGCGGCGGCAGCCTCGTCCTCGGTCATCGCGAACGGACGGATGGTGGCATGCGGGCACACGTAGGCGCACTGGTTGCACTGGATGCACTTGGTCTCGTCCCAGTGGGGAACGACCACGGCGACGCCGCGCTTCTCGTATGCGGAGGCGCCCAGCTCAAACTGGCCGTCGGCGCAACCGACGAAGGCGGAAACGGGCAGGCTGTCGCCATCCATGCGATCGATGGGCTCGAGCAGGTTCTTGACCTGCTGGGCGATAGCGGACTTGGTCTCCTCGGAGAGCTCGACGGGAGCGGCATCCTCGGCGGTAGCCCAGTCGGCCGGAACCTCAAACTTACGGAAGGCGGTAGCGCCGGCATCGATGGCCTTGTGGTTGGCGTCGACGATAGCCTGGCCCTTCTTCATGTAGGACTTGGTAGCCGCGTCCTTCATGTACTGCAGGGCGTCCTCGGCGGGCAGGACCTTGGCCAGCGCGAAGAAGGCGGACTGGAGCACCGTGTTGGTGCGCTTGCCCATGCCGACCTTGGCGGCCAGGTCGATAGCGTCGATCAGGTAGACGTTGACGTTGTTGTTCGCGATGTAGCGCTTGGCCACGGCGGGCATGTGCTCGGCGAACTCCTCGTCGCTCCACTGGCAGTTGACCAGGAAGGTGCCGCCCGGCTTGACGTCGCGGACCATCTTGAAGCCCTTAACGATGTAGCTGGGGTTGTGGCAAGCGACAAAGTCGGCCTTGGTCACGTAGTACGGCGAACGGATCGGGGAATCGCCAAAACGCAGGTGCGAGACAGTGACGCCGCCGGTCTTCTTGGAGTCGTACTGGAAGTAGGCCTGGACGTACTTGTCGGTGTGGTCGCCGATGATCTTGATCGAGTTCTTGTTGGCGCCGACGGTACCGTCGCCACCCAGACCCCAGAACTTGCACTCGATGGTGCCGGGGGCTGCGGTGTTGGGCGCATCCTCGGCCTCGGGCAGGCTCAGGTTGGTCACGTCATCGACAATGCCGATGGTGAACTCGCGCTTGGGCTCGTCCTTCTTGAGCTCCTCGAAGACAGCGAACGCGGACGCGGGAGGCGTGTCCTTGCTGCCCAGGCCATAACGGCCGCCGACGACCTTGATGCCCGTCTTGCCGGCCTCGTAGAGAGCGGAGACGACGTCCTGGTAGAGCGGCTCGCCGATGGAACCCGGCTCCTTGGTACGGTCCATGACGGCGATCTTCTGGACGGTCTCGGGGAGAACGTCCACAAAGTGCTTGATGGAGAACGGGCGGAACAGGCGAACCTTGACCAGGCCGACCTTCTCGCCGTGAGCGTTGAGGTAGTCGATGACTTCCTCGAGCACGTCGCAGAAGGAGCCCATGCACACGACGACGCGATCAGCATCGGGAGCGCCGTAGTAGTTGAACAGGCCGTAATCGGTGCCGAGCTTCTCGTTGATCTTCTTCATGTAGCCCTCGACGACGGCGGGAAGCTCGTCGTAGACCTTGTTGCAGGCCTCACGGTTCTGGAAGAAGATATCGCCGTTCTCGTGGCTGCCGCGGGTGTGCGGGTGCTCAGGGTTGAGCGCGTGATCGCGGAAAGCCTGGACGGCGTCCATGTCGCACATCTCGGCCAGATCCTTGTAGTCCCACATGGCGACCTTCTGGATCTCGTGGCTGGTGCGGAAGCCATCGAAGAAGTTAAGGAACGGGGTCTTGCCCTCGATGGCGGCAAGGTGAGCCACCGGCGAGAGGTCCATGACCTCCTGGACGTTGCCCTCGGCGAGCATGGCGAAGCCGGTCTGACGGCAGGCCATGACGTCGGAGTGATCGCCAAAGATGTTCAGGGCGTGCGAAGCGACGCAACGCGCGGAGACGTGGAAAACGCCCGGGAGCTGCTCGCCCGCGATCTTGTACATGTTCGGGATCATCAGGAGCAGACCCTGAGAAGCCGTGTAGGTGGTGGTCAGAGCACCGGCGCCCAGCGAACCGTGAACGGTACCGGCTGCACCTGCCTCGGACTCCATCTCGACGACCTTGACCGGGGTGCCGAAGATGTTCTTGCGACCCTGGGCCGCCCACTGGTCGACATGGTCGGCCATCGGGCTGGACGGCGTAATGGGATAGATTCCCGCTACCTCGGTGTACGCATACGAAACATATGCGGCCGCCTCGTTGCCGTCCATAGACTTAAACTTACGCGCCATATACCCCTCTCCTCTCATATAGGTATACAGGCCCCGGCGATCGCCGGGATGTTGGCGTGATGGGATTTTCGCTGTTGCTTCCAATCATCTGGCAGGCGGACTTGGCAGCAGGTGCATGGCGTGGAGAGAAGGCATGCCAAGGCGAGGGGCGCTTGCGCACCGCAGGCCCAGCTACCCGTCTTGCACATGACCGAGCGCCGCAAAGGCCGCATGCCGGATGCCCCCGGGCACGCCCCGGCGATGGGAGGCGCCCGCAACGGAAATCCGCATGCGGGTTTATTGTACCCCGCCGTCAAGTGTAATTTCGGCAAATATAGGCGGGCGGTAAAGGTTTACCTCGGGTGACTGCCGGGAGCAAAATGATCCCTTGGGGACGGAGGGACCATTTGGCGAGACTGGCTAGAGGGCACCGAAGAGGATGGCGTAGGTAGTGGATTCGCCGAGCTTGAGCTCGTCGCCGGGATTGAGTTGGGCGGAACGGCCGGGCTCGACCTGAATGCAGACGCGCGTGGCCCCGTTTACCACCACGGTTCCGTTGGTGGACGACAAGTCCTCGACGTGCCAGATATTTTGAGCATCGCACCAGATATGGGCATGGCGGGCCGAGACATCGTCGCCGACGTCGGTAATATCGCCCTCACCAGTGGCCAGCGCGCCAATCTCAACACCCTGCTCACTCGGCTGAATCCAGCGCGGGGCACTCACGACAAAACTGTTTTGTATGCGCAGCAAGCCCAAAGGGTGCGCCGGGGCGGGGTCGCGTTCGCCCGCGGTCATCGACATGCCAGGCGAACGCGGCGTGGAGGTGCCTCCGCCACAGGTCGCGTGCGCGTAGTCGATGGCATAGTTCACCGAGGACCGCACATCCGCCGAACAACCGACGGCGACAAACAGCACCAGCACGGCCTCGGCGCGCTCGGCGGGCATGAGTTCCGCCGCCTGGGACAGGCGATCGAGCGCGTTGCGATAGAGATTCGTGTCCTGGTGGCACTCTTCGAGCGCGCGTACCATCGGTTCACCTGCAGGACCGCACACCATATTGATTACAGCCGTGGAGTCCATGGGATTGCGCTGGCGCAGGGCCAGTTGCGACATAATACGCGCAGCCGAGGTACCGTATTCGGCAAAGTAGCGCTGCTGAAGCGTGCCAACCGGCGCGCGAACGATAAAGCGGGAAACCCAAGAGCGATCGGCGGCTCGGCTCTGCGGGCTGCGGCCGTCGGCGAGCGGACGGGACGAAAGCACCAAGCCGCACAGCTCGATATGGCTCAGATGCGCCGCGCGCTTAAAGATGTCAAACATGGCCCCGCATGGGGTGAGCTCAACTTGAGATGCCATGACCTAGGCCTCCTTGGTCGTAGAAATAGAATCGGACGATACTTCGACAGGTCCGCCAAAAGTACGGGCAGCTGCGGCTCCACCGGCAAGCGGAGTCGCCATCTGGGCTTTTGTGCGTCGCGGTGCCGAAACGGGAAGTTCAAAGGCAAAGCCCATCGCAAGCAAAAACCACGTAAGCGTATAGGTTGCAACCAAAGCGGCAACAAGGCCGCCCATCACGGCGCGTTGGGAAAATACGCTACATGCAGTCACAACCAGTACCGGAACCTCGCAGGCAGAAAGCGCAAGCACACCCTGCAGGAACCCCGAGCGTCGATCGCGCGCAAGTGCCCCCGCGGCAACGCCGGCCATGCCTGGCAGCGCCAGCGCCAGTGCGGCAATAACACCCGGTAGCGACCCAGACCACACGAGCGATCCCAAAGTCGCCGTCACGCGAGCGCCCGACGCCAGCAGCGCGGCCGAAACCACGACCGCAGCCCAAACCACGCCACAGACGACCGCCGCGCCGACCATCAGCGCGCGACGAACCGCGCGGCCGGACGCATCCATGGGGCACGGCGTGAGCGGCTCGCCGCGGAGCGAACGACCGACATTTTGCGCATAGTGGTCACAAAACGCCGAGAGCGCCGCCTCGACCGCCGCCGGCTCGAGACGATCTTTTTGATGGCTGGACAGACAGGCCATCACCACGTCGAACAGCTGGGCATCGACAAACGCCAGCGCATCGCGTAGCTCCTCGGAATCCGGCTCAAGCCCCAGCTGCTGGGCCTGCTCGGCCGCGGCGAGCGCCACATCGGGCTCGCGATGAAGCAGCTGCGTCAAATCACAACCGGGCGCATGGGCACCAATGGGATAGTCGGGCCGCGTGTCCATCTTGAGACGGTAGGGGCTCGCGATGTCGCGCGTCTTTTTGCGCGAACCCGAGGTGCCCGAAGTGCTCGGCGCGGCTTCGTATGGCGCGATGCCGGCAATGAGCTCGTAAACCGTGCTTGCCGCGGCATAGACGTCAATCGCCGGCGACATACGCAAAGCGCGCAGGTCGGGAATATCGTCGGTGAGCATCTCGGGCGGGGCATAGGCAACCGTCGCGCGACGCAGCGTGGCATAACGCTCCGTAAACGACGCCTTGCCGCCGGTACCGGCCACGGCCGACGCAGGCTCAAGCGCCAGCGACGAGCCAAAGTCGATCAGGCACAGGTCAAAGGTGCCCTCGGCAAGCTGCCGGTCAAGCGGTAGACGCGCCGTACGCACCATAATATTAGCGGGCGAGATATCGCGATGGACAAAGCCCTCGCCCACCAGGCTCATACGGCAGAGCAGATCGAACAGGTCGCGACCCAGACGCGCCGCCACAAGCGGCGACAGGCGTCCGGCATCGTCCACGGCAAGTCGCGAACGCAAGCGGGCAAGCGTCTCGCCCTCGACCCATTCCATGACAATTGCAGGCACACCGTCGACCTCGCCCCAGCCATAGAGGCGGGGAAAGCCCTTGAGGCCCGAAAGGGCGCGGTGGCATTCATATTCCTCGCGAAACGCTGCCTTGAACTTGGCGACCAGCGCCTCGTGAGCGGCATCGTCGTCGAACTCATCGCGCGCCGGCAAGATGAGCTGCTTGAGCGCCACGGCCTCGCCTTGGGCGTTGACGGCACGCGTCACGCGGCCGATACCGCCACGGCGCATGGTGGCATCGTCGGCAAACAGCATCGTAAAACGACGCAGATAGGCAGGCAGTTCGTCCTGACCGAGCGCGATGGCCGGCTCAAACCCGTCGACACGCGCCAGGCGCAGGCCGACCATGGGATCGCGACCGAGCGATTGTGGCGTGGTGGATGCAAGATCGGTCATCATAGGGCAAGCGCCGCCACGTTATTGTTGAAGTTACCGAGCGCGACGTCATCATCGCCGTAATGGCCGACCCATTGACATAGGTTGGTGTAACAGCCCCACAGATTGGCATACTGCTGATACCACTTTGACCGGGGCGAGAATGTCTGACGACCGAACTCGGCTCGAATGACAAACATCTCCCCGACCAGGCTGTCGCACGGCCTGGGATCTCCCGTAGAGTTATAGGTCGAAACCACGTCATTGGCACGAGAAACATAGCCGTCGAGCATGTTGTACTTGGTCACAAGCCAACTGTGAATGCTCTCTTCCTCAGCAGCGGAAAGGCCACCGGAGTTTGCATCGTTGTCAGTGTTGCCGCCCGTCGAGCCGCCGTTTCCAGACCCTCCGGTAGAGGAACCCGCCCCAGAGCTGCCGCCCGAACTCGATGAATCCGAGCCGGAGCCAGAAGTATCCGAGCTACCGAGCTTTCCGGACTGCTGGGCGTCCTGCTCCTTCTGCTGCTCGACCTTATTCACCGTTGCCGCCACGCTATTGTTGGACAACCGATCGATGATCTTGGTGTTGGTGAGCACGATGGTTTTGCCATTGGCAAGCGTGACTTCGTTGTCCGGGGCCTCGGCGCCGTCCGCATCGTCGGTGCCAAACACAATATGCGCGACCACACTTGCCCAAGCATATCCAGTCGTGGTACCCAGATCACTTTTGACCTCATGCCCCACGCGCGGTTCGCGTGCGGCATGCGCCTGCATCATGGACGGCACGGTCATGCCATAGACAGAAACGCCAGCTATGACCAGCACCAGCGAGCAAGACAGCAGTGCGTACGCCCGCGGCGCCAAGCCCAGTCGGCGTTGCATGCGCACCGCGGCGCCGCGCTTTGTCTGAGTGCCACCGGGCCGCATGCGTTCTCCTCCAACAAAAACACGCCGCTCGGGAGCGGCGCATTCATTCGAATCCATAGTTGAGTGTATCAGCGAACCCAAAAGGTTGCGCAACGAATGGGCAAATTAAGGATGCGAGTGGAAGCATCCATGCGACAAGCGGATACAAAGCATCTTTGTTGCACAACAAACTCACAGTCGCACGGGGAAATTATGGCTACCCCGTGCGTCGCGATGAAGACATACGGCAGGAGCAGGCTCGCCACCTAAATCGCGCGGCGGGCCTCGATGGCGCGGCCAAGCGTAAGCTCGTCGGCATACTCCAGGTCGCCGCCCACGGGCAGGCCGCTTGCCAGACGCGACACCTCGACGCCCAACGGCTTGATGGTACGGGCCAGATAGCTCGCCGTGGTCTCGCCCTCGATGTTGGGGTTGGTGGCGATGATGACCTCATGGATGTCCTCGTGGCCCAAGCGTGCCAGCAGCTCACGAATGTGCAACTGCTCGGGACCAATCTTGTCCATGGGACTGATCACGCCGCCCAATACGTGGTAGAGACCGTGGTAGCTGCCCGTGCGCTCAATCGCCTGGACATCGCGCGGCTCGCCCACCACGCAAATGCGAGTGGTATCGCGCATCGAATCCTGGCAGATGGAGCACTCGTCGGCCGTGGCGTAGTTAAAGCAGCGGCTGCAAAAGTGAACCTCCTGCTTAACCTCCAGGATAGCCTCGGCCAGGCGGCGCGCCTCCTCGGCATCGGCCTCGAGCAGGTAATAGGCGATGCGCTGGGCCGACTTGGGACCAATGCCCGGCAGACGGCCCAGCTCATCGAGCAGTTTTTGCAGACTGTGATTCGCACTCATATATATGCGTGTCTTAGAACGGCATGCCCGGGATGTTGAGGCCGCCGGTGATGGCGCCCATCTGCTTGTTGGCGAGCTCGTTGACGCCGCGGACGGCCTCGTTGACGGCAGCCATGATCATGTCCTGCAGCATATCGACGTCCTCGGGATCGAGGGCATCGGGGTCAATAGTGAGGTTGACGAGCTCCATCTCGCCGTTAACGGTCACCTTGACCATACCGCCGCCGGCAGAGGCGTCGACGGTCTGGGACTTGAGGTTCTCCTGCGCGGCGGCAAGCTGCTCCTGCATCTTGCGAGCCTGCTTCATCATCTGCTGCATGTTCATACCGGCCATGATGGCTCCTTTACGTGCGGCCGCACGCCGAGCTGCAAGGGCAGCCGGAGCGCGGCGGGACTTTCAAACTCAAAAATCGTACCACGGCGCGGGGCAAGCAAGCGGGGCGGACACGCTACCTCAGTCGATATACATGTCCTGGAGTGCAAACCGCACCCAAAGATTATGCGAAGTTGAATAATTCGCATCTGCATAATATTGAAAGCTAAATCTTGTAGAGCCGGAATCCGACATTTTCTGCATCCAGCTAGATAACAAAATGCCGAACCGCTGCTCGAGGCGGCGCTCATGATGGCAGGGTATAATTTGATTGTCACAGACAGCAATTTGGAGGTGCCCCCATGAATGCCCCCGACGCGCTCCAAAACATCCGCTCAAAACACCCCGTTGCATATGTGGTTCTCTATCTCTTTGTCGGCTGGGCATTACTGGTTGTCATCACCCATGCTATAGCCTTTGGAGCAGAACTGCTGATAGCCAGCTCGGACCAGCCCGTCGTCAAATGGGAAGCGACCGATGAGTGCACCGACGGGACCCGGACCGTTTACTACAACAGCCCGTCCCTTTACCAAGAGCTCAAGGTCAAGATAAAAGATTCCAAGATAGTCGATGCCGAGCTAGGCTCTTTTTTGACAATCGGAGCAACCGTCAGCGCCGAACAAGTCGAGTACTCGGACAGCCGTGCGACGTATCGTGTCGACCTCAGCACCCTAGGCCGGCCGTCACGTACCTGCCTGCTCGAATGCGAGATACGTGGCACCACGCTACACATGTACGAAATACAGATGCGCCCGGACGAAGAGTCCCTGATGGGCTAGAGGCCCTAGGTCCAACGAGCAACTCTCAGCAGTAGAACGATAGCCCACCGGTTGTTTCTTTCCAACGCTTGCAAATCAATGCATGGTTAGATGAAACAAACTGCATGATATCGCGTAAATCCCGAGCGGGAATATCACCCTTGTTATGGGCCAGCTTGCACCCGCCGGAGCGAGTAAGCCATATCTTGGTCGCCTCGGCAGTGGGGCGCTTGACCGCGATATGAACATGGACGGGTTCGCCGTTCTCCCCTGTCCAGAAAAAGATGATGTACGGCCCGAGTCGGAAAAGACTAGGCATAGACTCGTCCGCCTTCGTAAGCAAAACGCAAGATGAGCGGGGCGTTATTACGCACAAAATCATCGAGTTCTTTAAGATCCGTTTCGCTAAAGCCCTCGTGCGACACCCAATTGAATGCCGGCAAGATGCACTCCGCCGTGTCAAAGCCCCAATCGCGCGGGCGCTCCACAACGACCTTCACCGTGTTGTCCTCACGGACTTCGGAATACGAAACTTGCGTATCGTCCTCGAGGCGGACATATTCCCACATCATAAGCTCGCTCCGTTCCAAGAAGTCTCTTCTTGAGCAGTATACCCGCCAGTACGACTACTCCACCGGTTTGAAGATGGTGGACTGGCCAAAGACGCTGCGGATGAGGGCTTTGGCCTCGTCCTCGGTCTGCGGGATGCTCGGGGCTGCGCCCTGATGGCCAAAGGGACTGCCGGCGCCGGGGTTGGACTCCCAAGGGGCCGCGGGGGCGTCGTCGCCGGCGGGAGCAGGCGTCACGGGCGCGGGGGCCGTGGGAGCCGCAGCCGCAGCTGCGGGCTTGGTTGCGGGCGCTGCCGGCACGTCGAACGGAGGCAGATCGTCCCCGCCCGCATCGGCGGCAAAGCCGGCGACCATGGCGTCGTCGTAGGGCACCTGCTCGGATTCCCACGGTGCAGACGGCCTGGACGGTTGAGCCTTAGGAACGGACGTGCGCTCGGGCGCGCGGGGCGCAGGCTCGGTCGGGAGCTTGCCCGTGGCAGGAGCGCCGGCAGGATTGTCGGAGCGCAGCCAGGGGGCCTTGCCCAGATCGGATGACTTGGGCGCAGGCGCGGCAGCGGGCTTGGGTGCCGGTGCCGGAGCAGCCGGTTTGGCCGCGACGGGCTTAGGCGCCGACGGGGTCGGTGCCGCTATCGGTGCTGTTTTTGGCTGCGTCGCGTTGGCGCTCGAGGATGCAGGGGCCGCCGAGGACACGGGTTGCGGGTCCGCAGATGCCGCAGCCCGTGCAGATGGAGAATGCTCCTCATGTTGAGGAGCCGGCGTGCCACCCCCATCCAGGACATAGTCGACGGTGCGACGACCGAAGACCGCGCTGATTGTCGGCAAGACCACCGACTGCGTATCGGCGCGACCGAGCATCTTGATGGCAAAGGTCGAACCCGCGGGGAACGAGACCGTGAGCTTGGAGCCATCGTCGGCCGTAGCGCGGGCGTTAAGCAAAAGCCCCGCGTAGGAGGCCTGCTGGGCCTTGACGCGCTCGACGACCTCGGCCCATTTGCGCTGGAGCTCACCGGCATCCTCGACCGCGGGGGTCTCGGCGGCGCCGGCGGCAGCAACCTGGGCGGCATTGTTGAGTTGGGGCTTGGGTGCCGGAGCGGCGGCAGGCGCGGGAGCCGTAGCCGGGGCAGCCTGGGGCGCGGGCGCCACAGGCTTGGGAGTCGCCACGGACGCAGGACGAGGCGCAGGCTGGGCCGCCGGAGCGGCGACACCGCGGTCCCAAGGCATGCCGCCCTGTTGCGCGGGCGCAGCGGCGGGGGCAGTGGACGGGGCAGGGGTGGCAGCTCGGGCACCCGAGATCAGCGTCGGCTGTTGTGACGCCACGGGCGCAGCCGTAACAGCTGCAGGCGCAGCGCCGGCAGCAGCCACGCTCGCCGGTACCGCTGCATTGGCAACCATGGCCTCCAGACGTGCCATGCGCTCGGCCAATGCCTCAATCGTTAAATCAGCCTCGGGACGTGCCAGACGCGTGCAGGCAATCTCGAGCACCAGGCGCACGTCGCTCGCGCCCCTCATCTCCAGTGCGGCATCGTCGAGCACTGTCAGCACACGGGCCAGGCGGTCGGCAGGATGCTCGCCAAAGGCAGCGGCCTCGGCAGCAAGCGCCTCGGCCTGCTCGGAGCCGCCCTCAAACAGCTCAGCACGGGCACCGGCAACGCAGGCAACGTACACGTCACGCACATGCGCCACCAGGTCGCGCGTCAGCTCCAGCAGGTCGTTTCCTTCCTCGACCTGCGCACGGATCAGTCCATAGAGCTCGGCAACATCGCGATCGGCAATGGCGCGGGAAAACTCGCCCAGAATCTGGTCCGAAACCTCGCCTAAAAGCGAGCGGGCGTCGTCCGCATGCACAGAACCGTTGCCAAAGACGCTCAGCTGCTCCAGCGTGGACAACGCGTCGCGCATACCGCCCTTGGCATGGCGCGCCACGATAGCCAGCGCCTCATCGTCGTAATCGAAGCCCTCCTGCTCGCACACGTATGCCAGGCGACGCTCGATATCCTCGTTGCCGATGCGATGGAAATCGAAACGCTGGCAGCGCGAGAGGATGGTCTCCAGAATCTTTTGCGGGTCGGTGGTGCACAGCACAAAGATCACGTGTGCCGGCGGCTCCTCGAGCGTCTTGAGCAGCGCGTTGAACGCCGCCGTCGTGAGCATGTGGACCTCGTCGATGATATAGATCTTGTACTTGCCGCGCACCGGGGCAAAGTTGACGGAGTTGATGATTTCCTCGCGCACATTGTCCACGCCCGTGCGGGAGGCGGCATCGAGCTCGTAGACATCGGGGTGGTTACCCTCGGCAATGAGCTCGCACTCCTCGCAAGTACCGTCGGGCATGCAGCCGCTTGCACCCTCGGCGCGCGCCGCCTCGGCATTGCGGCACAGCAGCGCCTTGGCCAGAATGCGCGCCATGGTGGTCTTGCCCGTGCCGCGCGGTCCGCAGAACAGGTAGGCGTGGGACAGGCGCCCCTCGGTGATGGCGTGCTCGAGCGTCGAGACGATATGCTGCTGGCCCACCACGGAGTCAAAGGTGAGCGGGCGATACTTTCGGTACAACGATTCCATGGGTGCTCCCCCGGGTATACTGAGTCTTGTTGCCGCGGCGGCCATGCGGTCGCACGGCATACTGCATTCCATAATAACCCGTACGGCGAGCCCGCCGCGATAGGAGTCCAAAGAGCATGGCAGACGCAGAGAGCAACCTCGTTCCCTCCGAAGCAGCCGACCAGGTCGAGGTCGCGCTCGAGGAGCAGGCCGCAGCCGACGACGGCATCCTGTACCTCAACGAGTACCAATACGAAAACGACCTCGTCACCGACTTCGCCCGCCTGGTCGCCTCGCCCAGGCGTCGCGGCTCGCTGTATGTCGCCGCGGCAATTGCCGCGCTCATCGGCATCGGCATGCTGGTGGCCGGCGGCAACTGGATCAAGTTTGGCGTCGTCTTGATCGTATTCGGCGCCTTTTTGGCCTGGTGGAGCAAAAACCTGCACCACACCCTCGCCCGCGACTTTATCGACGCCGTTGAGGCCGACGAGTCCATGGGTGGCCGCTATCGCCGCGTCGCCGCCAACGAGGACGGCCTGATGGTTTGGGGCACGAGCGGCAAGTCGCAGTTCTTCCCGTTTGAAAAGCTCGACCACGTGCTCGACGGCGAGCGCATCTTTGTGGCCATGTTCGCCGACCAGGGCGTGACGATCCCTAAGGACACCTTTGTCCGCGGCGATGCCGAGCAGTTCGGTCCCTTCCTTAAGGCGCGCATCAACAAAAAACTCCGCATCGAGACCAAACGCAAGAAGATGAAGGCCGAGAAGGCCGCCGCCGAGGCCAAGCAGGGCGACAAGCCCCAGGAGACCAAGGGCAAGCAGCGCAAGCAGAAGAAGAACAAGAAGAAGCGCTAAGGCCAAGCCAGACAGGCGGCCTCGCATCCCGCTATCCTCCCCATGCACCCAAGCGTGCTACACTGGCAGCAACTATGCCACCGCGAATGGCTCGGCTCCGCGCCCGCCGCTCGCAAACGAACTTTAAACGCACGAGGGTTGGCCATGCCGCTTTTCTCGCAACATACCGCCCGGTTCTCGCCGGACGTTCCTTTGGAGGGCACCAGCTCTCGCGAGCTGCTCAAGCGGTACCAGCCGCTCGAGACACTTGCGACCGGCGGTTTTGGCTCCATCGAGATCTGCCGCGACACGCACCTGCGCCGCCGCGTCGCCATTAAACGCATCCCCCTTATCAACGGTGCCGGCATGCCCGCTAGCGACATCATGGATGTCCTGCGCGAGGCGCACACTGCCGCTATGCTTCAACATCCCAATATCGTACAGGTCATCGACTTTACGCATGACACCGCCTATGCCTACCTGGTCATGGAGTATGTCGACGGTATGTCGCTGGCCGAGTTTTTGCATCGCGTGGACGGCCACTCGCTCACCTTTGACGAGGCCGCGGCCATTGCCGATGCCCTGGGCCAGGCGCTCACCTTCGCCCATAGCAATGGCGTACTCCACCTGGACATTAAGCCCGCCAACGTGCTCATCGACCACTCGGGCAATGTAAAGCTCACCGACTTTGGCATGGCGCGACTGTCGTCCGCCGGTGGCTTTGGCGGCTCGCGCGGCGGCACCATCGGCTACATGCCGCCCGAGCAGCTCGATATCGAGACCGGCACGGTCGACGAACGCGCCGATGTCTTTGCCCTTGCCTGCGTTATCTATGAGGGCTTGTGCGGCAGCGCTCCCTTTATGGCGGCCACGCCCGCCGACTCGCTCGACCGCATCATCGGCGGCGCCACCTATCCCAGCGAGCTGATACCACACTTTCCCCCGGGAGCCGAGGCCGCGCTCATGAGCGCGCTCTCCCCCATGCCGCAGGACCGCCCCAACAGCATCGAGGCATTTTGCGACCAGCTCCTTGCCGGTCTGGGCAGCGTGCGCGAGGGCCGTCGCAGCCTGGAGCAAATGGTTGGCGAGCTTTCGGATGACGAGCAGGAGCTCGACGATATCGAGCCGCCGTACTACGAGGACGACGCCATCGAGGTCGACCCCGCGCTCGGCTGGGCGGGCACGCGCTGGAGCCATGCGCGCGACTACACCATGCACGCTATCTCGGCGCTAACGTGCGGCGCCTTTAGCTTTTTGCTGATGCAAACGGCCGGGGTCGCGGCGCTTCCCGGCCTAGTCATTGCGGCTATCGCGATCGGAGCGGCGGCTGGCCTGGCCCCCCAGATTGGCTCGGCCATCTCGGCTGTGGGCTTTTTGGTGCTCATGGCCAACGCCACCATGCAGGCACAGGGCATCCTGTCGATGCTGCCCGTCGCGGTGATCTTTGCCGCCGCCATGTCCGGTTGGTGGATCGCCTGGGGTCGCACCGAGGCTGCCGCGAGCGCCGCACTCACCTGCGCGCTTGCGCTTGGCTGTCTGACCGGCAATACCTTCCTGGCAGCTGGGGTCACCGCCGGCGTCGCGTCATTTTGGCTCGGCCCGGCAAGCGCCGCCGCGGCAACGGGCATGGGCGCACTTTTTGCCCGTCTGGCCACGGTCGCGCTTTCAGCCGGAGGCGTGCTGGGGCTCGGTAACGTTGCCGCAGCGCTGGGAGACCCGCTCCTTTGGGCTGCCTTTGTGCTGGTAGCGGCAACTGCCGCGGCGTCATCTGCGCTGCTCAATGCCCATGCCAAGCGTGCCGATCAGGGCTCAAACCTTGCCGCAATCGCCGCCATCGCCGTCACCGGCATCGGCTGCGCAGCGGCGTCCTGTCTTGCACACCATATGGAAATTGCCGGCCTTGCAGCCGCGGTCGTCGCCAAGGCGGCGGTTGCGGGAACCCTATCCTCTATAATCGTTGGGATATGCCTATATTTGCTCGGATACCAAAGAACCTATACGGAGAGTGATCTTTCGTGAACTTCCTGAACATCTTCGAGGACCACGTGGCCGGCATCTTCGGTGCCACCCGTGCCCCGTTCTCCTTTAAGAAGCTTGCCAAGCAGGCCGCTCGCGACATGGAGGATCAGACTCTGGTGATCAATGGCGTCAACACGGCGCCGGCACTCTATACCATCCTTATCGCCGCCGACGACGACCCCATGCTCGCCCCGTTCTACCCCGAGCTTTCGCGCGAGGTCCGCGAGTTCGTGAAGGCGCAGGCCGAAAAGCGCCGTTATGTCTTTGTCGGCGAGCCCCTCGTGCGCTTTATGATCGATCCGCAGCTGCGTGCCGGCAAGTTCTCGGTCTTTGCCGAGAACGTCGATGCCCCCACGCTCGGCCGCCTGTACGAAGAAGAGCGCGCCTATCAAAACGGTCTGGGCCAAAACAACTCCGCGGCAAGCCGTGCCGCCAGCGCCCCGCGCGCCGGCCAGCAGCAGTTTGCTGCCCCGCAGCAGCAGCGCCCCGCCGCCATGCCCCAGCAGCAGCCGACGCCTCGCGCCGCCGCTCCCGACCCGCTTGCCGTAGCAGATCCCTTCGCGCCTAGCGTCCCCGACCCCGCCGCTCCTATCCCAGTGCCGCAGACCGTCTCGCGCGACGCGCTTGCCGGCATGGGCGGAGCCGCCGCGACCGGTGCCGCCGTGGGCCTAGGCGCCGCAGCCGGCATCGCCTCCAACATGGCAAGCACTCGCGCCCCGCAGCGCCCGCTCGCCCAGCTCGTCGACGTCGTGAGCGGCGAGAGCCATAGCATCACCTCCGCACAGGTGACCATCGGTCGCGAGCGTTCGGTTTCGGACATCGCCCTGCGCGACCCCAACGTGTCGCGCCGCCACGCCCAGCTCACCTTTACGGGCTCGGATTGGTCGATCGAGGACCTCAATTCCACCAACGGCACGCTCGTCAACAACCGCCGCATTACGCGCTGCCCGCTGCGCAACGGCGATCTGCTGACGTTTGGCCTGAGCACCTTTGAATTTAGGGGATAGTCGCTTATGAACATCGATATCGTCCTTTTTGCAGGCCGCATCGTCCTGGTCGCCCTGCTCTATATCTTCCTGTTCGCCGTCATGAAGACCGGCGTGGGACTTGTTCGCGGACAGCGCCGCGACTCGGCTATCTGGACGATCGATGTGGACAAGGGCCCGCGCGGCATCCGTGGCATCCACGTAGACATGCTCGGCCCCGTCATCGTCGGTCGCTCGCCATCTTCGGACATCTGCATCAACGAACCGTTCGTCTCGGCCTCGCATGCGCGCTTTTCGCTGCAGGGCCCGGCGCTCATCATCGAGGACCTCAACTCGCTTAACGGCACGCTCGTCAACGGCCGCCAGCTTGTGGAGCCCGCAACGCTGCGCGAGGGCGACGAAGTCCAGATTGGCGACGTGGTCATGAAGGTGAACCGTCGATGATCGACGAGGAGAACAAGTCCGCAACCATGACCGAGGCACCGGCTGCCGCCGTAGCTGCACCGGCCCACGCCGCTCCGGCGGACTCCACACCCGTGGAGCCCGAGGACACCGTGTTCTCCCTGCCTCTTTCGCATGTAACGTATGATATTTCGGATCTCGCCGATAACGAGGGCGAAGAGGATGCCGTAGCGGCGCCCATCGGCGCACATGCTGCGGAACAGCCCACAGCGCCCGAAGCAACCCCGGCGCCGGCTCACTTTGCAGAGCCCGTCGCCGCGGCAATCAACGAGAGCGCTGCGGTGTTTGCGGCACCCGAACCCGCCGCGCCGGCGTTTCCCATAGCCCCGGCATCCGAGGTTGCGCCCGCGTCTACGCCGGCGCCCGAGCCTATAGACGTCAGCCCGCAAGACGACGAGTCGACCGCCCGCGTTTCCGAGGAGCCCGACTCCCCGGACACCGGCGATTCCGAATCAAACGCCGAGACCGACACCGTCTCTCCCGGTGACACAGCCGAGATCGACGTTGCCGCCGTTGAGGCCAAGCTCAAAGACCCCGGGTCGACCATGAGCTTTGAGCCCCTGACCGAGGAGCGCATCGAGACCGACTCGACCTATGATGCCGGCACCACCACGCAACTCATGTGGGGCGCCCGCTCTGACGTTGGCTGCGTACGCCCGCACAATGAGGATTCCTACCTGGTGCAGTCGCCGCTCTTTTGCGTATGCGACGGCATGGGCGGTCACGCCGCCGGCGAGGTAGCCTCTTCCATCGCCGTCGAGACTATTGCCAAGACGGCCCCGCAGTCCGCCGACGCAGCACGCCTGGCCGCAGCCGTCGAGGCAGCCAACGCCGCCGTAATCGAGGCCGCCTTGAATGGCCTGGGCAAGCCCGGCATGGGCTGCACAGCCACTTGCGCCTATATCGAAAACGACACGCTCGCCATCGCCCACGTGGGTGACTCTCGCGCCTACCTGCTCCACGAGGGCACGCTCATCCGCGTGACCCGCGACCACTCCTACGTGGAGGAGCTCGTGGACGCCGGCGAGATTACGGCAGACGAGGCTCGCGTCCACCCCAACCGCTCGGTCATCACCCGTGCGCTGGGCTCGGACCCCGCCATGTATGCCGACCACTTCACTCTGCATATCGAGGAAGGCGACCGCCTGATCCTGTGCTCCGACGGCCTTTCGAGCATGATTCCCGATAGCGATATCGAGAACATCGCCACGCAGTCCTCAACCGCGCAAATCTGCGTCGACAACCTAGTGGACGCGGCGCTTGCCGCCGGCGGCCACGACAACGTGACCGTAGTAGTCGTTGACCTGGTTGACGATGGCGTTATGCGCGAGGCGCAACGCGTGCGTCGCCGCAACATTACTATCGCCGCCATCCTGGCCCTCGTCTTTGTGCTGGCAGCTGGCATCTGGGCCTACACGGGTGTCACCGGCTCGTACTACCTGGGTACCTACCAGGGCAATGTCGCCGTCTGGCGCGGCCTTCCCGGCAAGCCGCTCGGACTCAAGCTCCACTGGCTCGAAAGCGAAACCAGCATCAAGCTGTCCGACCTGCCCGAAGACACGCAAAACCGCCTCAAGGCGGGCATTCCGCAAACAAGTGTCGACGATGCGCAGGACACGATATCCAAGTACCGCCACCAGATCGATGAAGAGCAGACCCGCCAGGTGATCGACGCGCAAACGATTCGCGACAACACCAATCAGGGATCGACCTCCGAATCAGATTCCGAGAAAACCGCCGAACAGTCCGCCGAGGCCGAAGCCTCCGAAAAGAACTAGAAAGGGAGTGCCGCTTATGAGTCGCCGCAACACCGAGCTGCTCTTGCTCATCGCCTCGGCGTTCCCCGTCATCCTGCTGTATGCGATGTACGTGCTCACCGCGGGCGCCGCCATCTCCTTTGAAACGCTCGCGGTGCCGATCGGCCTCTTTGCCGCCTTCGCCGCGGCACATATCGCCGTGCGCATCTTGGCGCCCGGCGCCGACCCCGCCATCCTGCCCATTGTCTTTGTGCTTTCGGGCATCGGCATCACGTTCGTGACGCGTCTCGCCCCCGCTCTCGCCATCTCACAGCTCATCATCCTGTTTGTCTCGGTGGCCCTGATGGTGGGAACACTCGCATTGGTTAAGAACCTCGACGTAGTCATGCGCTACAAGTACACCTTTGGCATTATCGGCATCATTCTGCTGATGCTGCCCATCTTTATCGGCACCACGATCTCGGGCTCCAAGCTATGGATTCGCATCGCAGGCTTTACCATCCAGCCCGGCGAGTTCGCCAAGGTCTTTATCGTGCTGTTCCTGGCCGGGTACCTGGCCGAGAACCGCGAGCTGCTCTCCATCTCCAACCGCAAGATCCTGGGCTTTAAGATCCCTCGCCTGCGACTGCTGCTGCCGCTGTTTGCCGTGTGGGGCGTGTGCCTGCTCGTCGTCGTCTTCGAACGCGACCTGGGTTCGGCCGTGCTGTTCTACACCATCTTCTTGCTGATGCTCTACGTTGCCACGGGACGATTCTCGTATGTCGTTATCGGCCTTGCGCTCTTAGCCGTTGGAGCCGTGGGCGCCTACAAGTTCCTGTCTCACGTTCAGGTGCGTTTCCAGGTTTGGGTCGATCCGTTTAAGGATGCCCAGGGCCAGGGCTACCAGATCGTCCAGTCGCTCTTCTCGCTTGCCGATGGCGGCCTGGTCGGTGTTGGCATCGGCAACGGCATGGCCAACAACATCCCTGTCGTCGAGTCCGACTTTATCTTCTCGGCTATCGGCGAGGAGATGGGCCTTTTGGGCGGCGGCGCCGTGCTCATCCTGTTTATGCTCTTTGCCGTGCGTGGCCTCACCACGGCTGCCCGCGCTAAATCCGACCTTGCCGCCTTTAGTGCCACGGGCCTTACGGCCGCCATCAGCTTCCAGGCCTTCTTGATCGTTGGCGGCGTAACCCGCCTGATCCCGCTGACCGGCGTCACCCTGCCCTTTATGAGCCAGGGCGGCTCCTCGCTGCTGGCGAGCTTTATCATCGTCGCGCTCCTGCTGCGCGCCGGTGACGAGGCGACCGGACGCGAGGCCGAGCTTACTGGCACCGGCACCATGGCCGCCATCACCGATGATCAGGTCGCATCTGCCGCCGCCCCGACGGGCACGCGCTTTTCCACCTCGTCTTCCTACGGCAGCGGCAGCCATTCCGTCGGCTCGCGCATGCGCCGTCGCCTGCTCGACACGCCTGAATCCGGTGTGCTCGGCCGCGTTGCGCTCGCCAACCGTCTAACCCGCGCGGTGCTCGCCTTTACGGCGCTGTTCGCCATCCTTATCGGCAACCTCACCTATGTCCAGGTCATCAAGGCCAAGGACTATCAGGACATGCCGACCAACAACCACACCATCGCCCGCTCCAAGTACATCCAGCGCGGTTCCATCATCACGTCCGACGGCGTGACGCTGGCCGAGTCGCTGCAGCAGGAGGACGGCACCTACGTACGCTCCTACCCCAACGGTAACCTGGCAGCGCACGTGGTTGGCTACGTGAGCCAGCAGTATGGCACCACCGCCATCGAGAGCGTCATGAACGACACGCTCACCGGTTCCAAGGATTACTCCAGCTGGAACAACGCCATCGCATCGCTCGCAGGTCAGACCCAGCCGGGCAACACCGCCAAGCTCACCATCGACTCGCGTATCCAGACGGCGGCCGAGCAGGCACTCAAGGGCTTTAAGGGCGCTGTAGTGGTCATCGACCCGCGTACCGGCGCGGTGCTCGCATGTGCCAGCTCGCCCACCTACGACAACACCAACATCGATGCCCTGCTGCAGACGGGCGGCGGCGAGGACGGCTCCATGTACAATCGCGCCATGGACGCGCTGTACACGCCGGGCTCAACGTTTAAGGTCGTTACGCTTTCCGCGGCACTCGAGACCGGTACTGCCAGCCTTACCAGCACCTACCAGGCGCCCAGCTCCATGGACATCGGCAACGCACCGGTCACCAACTATGCCAACGAGAGCTACGGCACCATCAGCCTGCAGCAGGCCTTTGCCGTGTCCTCCAACGTCGTCTTTGGCCAGGTGGCAAACGAAGTTGGCGCAAACACGCTCGTGCAGTTTGCCAACGCCTTTGGCTACGGCCAAAAACTCGGCCAGGACCTGACCTCCGCGGCCTCCATCATGGCCGACCCGTCGCTCATGACCGAGTGGGAGACCGCCTGGGCCGGCGCCGGCCAGCCTGTCGGCATGGACCACACGCCCGGCCCGCAGACCACCGTCATGCAAAACGCCGTGATTGCCGCCGCCATCGCTAACAGCGGCGTGGTCATGGACCCGTACTTTGTAGCCCAGGTACTCGCCCCGGACGGAACCGTGGTCAAGACCACGCAGTCCCGCTCGCTGGGTCAGGCCGTCAGCTCCACCACGGCCGACCAGGTCAAGCAGGCCATGCTTGCCGTCGTCCAGTCCGGCACCGGCACCGATGCCCAAATCCCCGGCGTCAAGGTCGCCGGCAAGACTGGCTCGGCCGAGACCGGCGGCACCAACGTCAACTCGATGTTCGTTGGCTTTGCACCTTACGATTCACCCACGGTCGCCATCTCGGTGGCCTTGGAGGATTACGACAAACACGACGTCGAGGCGGCCAAGATTGCCGGCATCGTCCTGACCGCGGCGCTCGCCGCACAGGGAGCGTGATGCCCATGATCGAATCGGACACCCGAGGCGCGCCGCGGCCGAAGAGTTAGCGGCAACGCGCCACACGGCCCCAGCGGCCACATCGTAGGTACTACACACATCGTTGAGCGAATAGTTATGTTAGGAGCAGGAATGGAACAGAGGGTCCTCGGGGGAAGATACCTCCTCAAGGATAAGGTGGGAACAGGCGGCATGGCGACCGTCTACCGTGCACAGGACCAGGTCCTCGACCGCACGGTAGCCGTCAAGATCATGCTGCCACAGTATGCTGGCGACGCAACCTTCGCCGCACGCTTTAAACAGGAGGCCCAGGCAGCAGCCGGTCTCTCCTCCCCCTATATCGTGGGCGTCTACGATTGGGGCAAGGACGGCGACACCTATTACATCGTCATGGAGTACCTGCGCGGCACTGACCTTAAGAGCGGAATCAAGAGCCACGGCGCCCTCGACCCCAAGAAGGTCGCCCAGATCGGATCGCAGATCAGCTCTGCACTCTCGGTCGCCCACAAGCACGAGATCATCCACCGCGACATCAAGCCGCAGAACATCATGGTGCTGCCCGACGGCAACATCAAGGTCATGGACTTTGGCATCGCGCGCGCCAAGAACAGCCACCTCACGCAAGACAACAACGTGCTGGGAACTGCCCACTACGTCAGCCCCGAGCAGACCCGCGGTCAGGACCTCGGCCCCACCTCGGATACCTACTCGCTGGGCGTCGTGATGTACGAGTGTGCCACCGGCCGCGTTCCCTTTGACGGTGACGACGCTATCTCGGTCGCACTCAAGCAGGTCAACGAGCTGCCTATTCCGCCAAGCCAGATCAACTCCGGTGTCGACGCCGACCTTGAGCGCATCATCCTCAAGTGCATGGAGAAGGACCCGGCAAACCGCTTCCAGACCGCTGACGAGCTGCGTCAGGTGCTCAACAGCTACCTGTCGGGCCGTGCCGTTAACATCTCGGAGCCCACGCGCATCATCGGTGCCCCCGGTGAGCTGGGCGCCACCAAGACTCGCGAGCTTTCCGATCAGACGCGCGCCATGGTGCGTCCCGTCTCGGGCGTGAGCGGCCAGAATACCGCCCGTAGCTCGGTTTCGGGCTCCACCGGCTCCTACGAGGTCGAAAAGCCCAAATCCAACAAGAACAAGATCATCGCCGCTGTGGTGGCAGCTGTTGCCGTCATCGGCATCGTTGTGGCCTTTGCTACTGGGCTCTTTGGCGGCGAGCAGGTCCCCGTGCCCGACGTGCTGGGCAAGGACCAGCAGACTGCCGTCGAGCTGATCAAGGAAGCCGGCCTCGAGGTCGGCACCATCGACCAAAGCTACAACGACGATGTCGACGAAGGCAAGGTCGCCGAGCAAACGCCCAACGGCCACACCAAGAAGGCCAAGGGCACCAAGGTGAACCTGGTGATCTCCAAGGGCCCCAAGCCCTCCGAGAAGGTTGAGGTTCCCCAGCTTGTCGGCCTGACCAAGGACCAGGCAGAAGCCGCGCTGGCAAGCGTTGGCCTGAAGGGCAACGCCTCCGAGGAGGCCAACGAGGCCGATGAGGGCCAGGTCTTTGAGCAGGGCACCAAAGCCGGTAAGGAAGTCGAGAAGGGCACGACCATCTCGTATAAGGTCTCGAGCGGCCCGGATACCACGTCCGTCCCCGACCTGACCGACATGACCGAGGCCCAGGCGCGCAACGCCCTCGATATGGCAGGCTTTGGCGTCGACGTGAGCTACCAGGAGAACGACTCGGTTACCGAGGGCACCGTGATCAGCTGGAACCCCAGCGGCAAGCAGAAGCCCGGCGCCACGATTACCGTCGTCATTGCCAAGAAGTCCGGCAAGGCCTCCGTCCCGGGCAACCTATACGGCAAGAGCATTTCCGCCGCCGTTACCGCGCTCAACAACGCCGGTTTCTATAACATTGGCTTCTGTGACCAGAACGGCAATCCCGTGAGCGGTAACGAGGATGCCACCGTTACGGGCGTCTCCCCCACCGGCAAGCAGTCCACCGACAACACGATTACGCTGACGGTTTCGATTTCTGGCTCGGGTTCGGGCTCTGGCTCGGGCACGGGTAACGATTCCGGTACGACCAACTAGTCGCCACCCCACCGCTCATTCCAGCTCTCAACGCAAACATATTCGCTCACAGGCGCCCGCTTGCTCCCCCGGCAAGCGGGCGCTTTGCATATAGGTAGACGTCGGAGGCCTGCCTTAGCGCCAGCGCATTGCCGGCGCTTATTCGTCAGCTATCGCCGCCGGATCGAGGGGGGGGAGCGACAAGCTTCTCCATCGTCTTCTCGAGTAGGCTGATGTCGATGGGCTTGGAGGTGTGCGCGGTCATGCCCGCCTCCAGGCTGCTGCGCACATCCTCGGAAAACGCGTTCGCCGTCATGGCGATGATGGGAATGACGGCACCGAGCGGGTTAGCACCCATGCGAATGGCACGCGTCGCCTCCAAGCCATTCATCCTCGGCATCTGGATGTCCATGAGGATGGCGTCGAACTCGCCGGGCTTGACGCTGGCAAAGCGCTCGACAATCGCTGCACCATCGGGGCAGACCTCACAGCTCGCACCGCTCATCTCGAGCAACGCGCTGAGAATCTCTGCGTTGAGCTGGTTGTCCTCCGCGCACAAGAAGCGCATGCCGTTAAGCACAGAGGTATCGGATGTCGGCGTCGCCGTGCTGCCATAGACGCGGCGCACGACGCCCTCGAGCTCCGCCAAGAAGAACGGACGCGAGACGAAGCCATCGGCTCCGGCAGCCACGACGCGCTGGGTGACCTGCCCACGCAGAGCATAGTCGATGCAGAAGACGAGCGGCCCGTCCTCCCCTGCCGCCTCTCGCAGCGCCGCGATGCTCGCCCCGAGCGCAGGGTCGTCAACACAACCTGCAAGCAGGATGACGTCTGCCATGTGCGCAGCTGCGCCCGCACATGCGTCCTCAACGCTCTTTGCAACATCGAGGACGATGCCGGCCTCCTCGCAGCGCATGCTGACATTGCGCTGGAGACGCTGCTCGCCGCACACAAGCAGCATCCGCCCCACGCCGATGTCGTAGCTCGCGTTCTTGTCGATGGCCAAGTCGAGGACGACCGTAAACTTCGAACCCTTACCCGGCGTGCTCTCGACCTCGATGCTGCCGCCCATGAGCTCGACAATGTTCTTGGCGATGGCCATGCCCAGGCCCGTACCCTGGACTTTGTTCGTACCCGAGGACTCCGCGCGGGAGAACGGGTCAAAGATGTACTTGAGGAACTCCTCATCCATGCCGATGCCCGTGTCGGTCACCTCGAAAAGCAAGCGCGCATAGTCGGCATCGCCGCTGTTAAGCTCCGTGATGCTGAGCTCGACCTGACCGCCGTCCGGCGTGTACTTGACCGCGTTGGAAAGTAGGTTAAGGATGGTCTGCCGCAGCCTGACACCATCGGCAACAAGATACTCGTGGCGCAGGTCGTTGACGAAGATATGGAACCCGTGATGGCGTCCCAAGGCTTGGGCACGGATAATGTTGTCAACTTGGTTGATCTGCTCCGCCAGGCTCACCGGCACGAGTTGCAATTCGACCTTGTCGGACTCGATCTTGCTCATGTCGAGGATGTCGTTGATAAGGCTGAGCATGTGATTGCTCGAGAGTTTGATTTTCTGGATGTAGTCCGCAAGCTGCTCCGGGCTAGTCGTCCCGTGCTCTATGAGATTTGTAATGCCGACGATGGCATTCATAGGCGTGCGGATATCGTGAGACATGTTGGCGAGAAAATCGCTCTTGGCGTGGTTGGAGGCCTCTGCCTGGGAGCGCGCCACCTGGGCATCGCGCACCGCAAACTCAAGCTCCTCGTTCTTGGTGTCGAGCTCGGCGTTGACGCGCTTGAGGCCCTCTGCGTTCTTATGCTCGATCTCGAGCACCTGGCGCTGCTTGGCACGCAAGACAATGTAAATCGCCACAGCGCATGCTGTCACGAGCGCAAACGCAAAGCCCATGACGAGCTTAACCGTCGTGTTGACGAGCTCAACGGTATTTGTCGCGACATAGCGAGCCGGCACCAGGAAGACGAGCGTCCAATCGGCGCTGTCCATGCGACTCAAGGCGTAGTAGTACTCCTCGTCGTCAAGTACGGCGTTCGAATAAGCGACGCCATTTGCCTCAAGCTCTGCGGCAGCCTTGTCAAAGGAGCTGCCGTGCAGGTACCGCATCTGCTTCAAGACGCTGAAGGCGTTGTGTCCCCTGATCGGGCTGTTGTTGCTGCTGAAGAGTTTGGAGCCGTCGTTGTCGACAACGATGACGTTGTTCGCCCCGTCATATGCCTCGCATGAGAAATAGGGCTCGAGCTCCTCCATATTGCACAGAAGGCCGGCGTAAACGATCTTGGTATCTTGGCCGTCGCCAAGCGACAGACGAACAGGCTGCTCAAGGCGCTCGAGAAACACCATCAAGGTCTTGTTGGTCGTCATCGTAGTGGTCACGTAGTTGATGCGCTCGGGATTGCCAAGCAGATGATCCATCTCCTGCATGGACCCCTTGGGGCCCGTCTGGGTGTAGTAGCGCCCCTTGTCGTCAACCATGATGATATCGGTGCCCTCGTCCCCAAGATTAGCCAAACGGTGCTGCCTCTCCATGAGGGACACGAGCGCTTCCACATCCTGCGGGCTCTCATCGCACAGATAGTTGACCTGCGTGTCAACGGCGTGCCATTTGCTGTCGATGATATCGTCGAGGCCGTCAAAGAGCTCCGTGGTCACCTCGCCCATCTGGCTGAGACGCTCCTCGTAGAGCACGCGATCGTTGTAGCGACCGTACATATTCAAGAACAGCAAGGCACCCGCGATGACGATGGCGAGAAACACCATGAACACCGTTTTGGCTTGCTTTGCGGAGAAGTCCGCATCCGCGCGCTTGAGCACGAGCGAACGCAGAGCTCTTTGTTTATCGTTATGATTCGGCACTAATCGTTCCAAGCTACATCCGCGGGAGATAGGGTCTCAAACTTGCTCAGGTACTCTTTCATGGCATCCAGACCGAGCACGCCGCTGTCCTCAAGATTGCCCTCCTTGGCCACCTCATCGGTCACACCCGCAACGGCGACCTTGTAGGTAGCGTTGTCGTCGATCTTAAAGCCTTCCGGAGCGGCGAGCACGTAAGGGTAGACATTGCCATCGCCCGCACGGTCGTAACCGGAGTCCATCAGGTCCTTGACGCGCTTGCCCGCAAGCGTGACGGTCTTGATGTTATCAGTCCAACCCGTGGGGACGATGGAGGAGATCTCCATGTCCGTAACGTCGCCGGCAAAGAGCGCACCACTCACGCCGTCGACGTTGAGCTCGTCGCGGGTGCCGGAGTAGGGATAGTACTTGTTGGTTGAGATGAGTGCCAGGTCGCTACCCGTCGCCTTGGCAAAGCAGATTCCGACGAGCTTGGCGCAGGCGTCCGTATCGAGTTTCTTCGTAACCGTGGTGAACACCTGAGACTTGTTGTCCACAATGAGGGACTGGCTGTCGTCGATTGCCGTCTCGAAGTCGGCCAAGCTGGCCTTACCCTTGATGTAGTCTAGACCTGCATTTCCGATGGGAACGATGAGATCTTCCCAGCCAGAGTATATAAACGGAGCGGTGAGGCCCTCGTGATCTGGTCCAAGATCTCCGCATAATAGCCGTCGGCCTTGGGCGTATAATCCTTGAGCGGCAGCAGCGTGGAGTCGCTGTACGCGGAGTTGAAGGCTTGCATGCCCTCGACCGTGGAGAAAACCTCCATCACATGCAGGGCATCCTCGAGCTTTTGCTCGTTACCGGAATCCTGCAGATGCTTGTTCAGGCCCACATAACTCGTGGTTTGCAGAATAAAGGCATTGTCTCTGCCATCCTTTGACAGATAGGGCATCAAGCCGAACTCGTCCGTGGTGTCACCGTCGGAGAAGTCGTTGTTGTTGCCGAGCATGAAGAGGGTGTTGCCCTTGGCAAACTCCTCCCTCGTAACATCATCACTAACAGGGTCGCCCCCATCGTTGAGCATGCCCAAGTCACGCCACTTGTCGAGGTCCTCCATAGCCGTCTTTAACTCCTCAGACCCTGCGACCGTGGCCTTGCCGTCAAGGAAGTCGGCACGCCACCGGACGCCATCAGGGGTGTTGAAGAAGCTGGTGTCGAGGATGTTGCACCAATACTGGAAGCCAAAGCCCGGGTACTGAATCTGGGTGAGGCAGAGGTTCACGCCTGCCTCCTTGGCCTTGGATGCAAGCTCCTCGAGCTCTTTTAAGTTAGTGGGAAGCTCCCAGCCATGCTCTTTAAGCAGCGTCTTGTTGTAGGTAATGCCCAGACAGCTGTAGCAGGTGGGCAGCATGTAGATGGCACCGTTGTCTGTCACGTCTTGGAGGCGGGCCTCGGTGTATTTGTCAGTAAAATCATTGCCTGACAAGTCGATGAGCTTGTCGCCCACGTGCTCGTAGCTCGGCTCATACACGGTCGCAAAGTAGATGTCCGACATATCGTCCGCTTTAAGGGATGCCTGGGCGTACGCAGTGTAGTTCTTACCGCTGTAAGGGATGATCTCGAGGTTGATCTCCGGGTACTTCTCGGCAACCATGTCCTTGAACGCGCTGACGTTGCGGAAAGGTGCCATGATGGTTATTGCCTCGTGTTCGCCATCGGATCCCGCCGCACCCGAACCCCCGCAGCCCACCAGCGTGCCGGCAAGCAGTACCACGGAACACGCAAACGCTAGGAGTGCACGGCCGATCATCTTTCTCTTCATTCGATGATCCTTTCCCCTTTTGGCGAGGTGTGAGGGATAAAGACCGCCCTTGCTCCTCTATTCTCTTTCATATGTAGTTTTCCATTATCCCATTAATTAACTGGGGCTATTGTCTGATGCGATATAAAAGTAAAGTTTATCCGAAGAGTTCCATCTCTTGGGGGCATCATTATCTGCACGAAATAAAGGACGGTAAGGCCGTTCGCATTCAAGACCAAAAGAGCCCGGCACCGTTGCGGTACCGGGCTCGGCATATCTCTGGTGCCCCCGGGTGGATTCGGACCGTCGACACCCGCTTTAGGAGATATGATTTAATGCCACCCCCTACCATTCATCCAGCGTCATTGAACACCATATAATCGCAGATAAACATGGCAGTTTGTGTCTTTTACCTCCGCTAGCTGCACCTACGCTTTTACCAACATATTACTAACAGCTTTAGCCAAACCGCACTCAATGAATTGTTGAAAACTATTCAAAGAAACGGGGCGCTATAAACGAGCCCCAACTTATACGGTTCACTGCAAGACTAAGACAGAAGCAATGGCTGCAATGTTAGCCAAGCTGGCTGAAATCAACTCCTCTGACACGATCTCTAAAACCAAAAAGCCCAATTTGCTTGCGTCCTACTGCTGGGCCTTTTATGAAAATAGGGACACCGAGCGCAACGCGTTGCGCTGAGTCCTGAGGCTGTTGCAATGAAAATGAGAATCAAGGGGTTCGATAGCAGGGGTTGATTTTCAATCTCAACGCAACAGCCTGAACGGACCCCGCGTTTCCGCAGC
>CAJMMN010000024.1 GCA_905214525.1 uncultured bacterium | reverse complement strand
AAGGGCGGAGGCGGGGCATTCCCCGCCTCTTACACCACATCTCTGCGCGCTACCTCGCTGGGCCGCGATAACACTTCTTCAAAGTGCAAGCTCAACAAATAGGCATCAGATATTCCACAAACGTCCCATATCTGTACCCGCAGAGGTGCGGTACGGGACGCTTTTCAGCCATATTGGCAATCTTGACGGCACTCTGAGGCCGAATATCTCGATTTCTGTTGGTGGGACACTTATGGGCACGAGCCGCAAAGACCTCGTTTGCCCGGTAGAGCTGTTCAACCACGTCAAGCATGAGATCTTGCATGCGCGGAACAAAGGATAATCGAAGGGTCTTGGGCGACTTGCGCGTCGCCCCGAACACATAGCCGGCAGGGTCCTTTGCCTTGGCGATGACTGCCAACTCGGGGCCGGATCGTTTTCGATACTTGATAGATATGGATTAGAAGATCATTAGATTACAGGTTGATCCATAATGCGGAACCGCATTGTCCACGCGATGCCGTCGGAGCCCACGCCGCCGTCCGAGGTGACGCCGGCCGCGTAACACGAATCGTCATCCGGCGAACGAAGCCGCCAGTGGCACGCGGCGTTGCCATCCGAGCCCAGCCCCATTACTGCCCGAGACAGTTGGCGGGGTAGCACTGTCGACCCCCATCGGAATAAAGGTAGCGATTCAGCTCAGGACCTACCGACGGGTTCGTGTCGGCAGCCCCGGCCTTTCCTTTGCCTAGCGCGACCCTCGCGAAGCGCGTGAGCGATAGGGAAAGGAAAGGCCGGGGCGAGCAGTCCGCGGCGCAGCCAGTGTTCGCGTTACGGCAGGATATGGAAACCGAGCGCCGCGATATCCTTGGCAAAGCCGCGCACGGTGTCGAGCGAAACCTCGTACGGATCGCGACCGATGTTCTTGCGCTTGGCCAGGATGCTGTTGGGCACCGTGATGATCTGGCAACCGCAGGCCTGCGCCTGGTAAATGTTGATGAGCTCGCGCGTGGATGCCCACAGGACCTCGCAGTTGGGCTTGGCGGCGGCCGTCTTGACCGACTCCGTCACAAACGGAATGGGATCGACGCCGGTGTCGGCGATGCGACCGGCAAAGAGCGAGATGATGGACGGCGTCTCGGCGTCAACGGCCTCGACCATCTCGTCGACCTGCGTAGGCGTAAAGATGGTGGTGACGTTGACCTTGATGCCGTCGGCCGAAAGCTTGTGCACCAGCTCGGCGGTGGACTCGCCCTTGGTGGTCACGCACGGAATCTTGACGTAGACGTTCTCGGCCCAGGCAGCAATCTCGCGGGCCTCGACCTCCATGGTCTCGACGTCGTCGGCAAAGACCTCAAACGACACGGACACATCGGTGATGTGGGCCAGGACCTCCTTGGCAAACGCGCGGTAATCCGTCACGCCGCCCTTCTTCATAAGGGACGGGTTGGTCGTGAAACCCTGAACGTTGCCGCTCTCGTACATGTCGAGCATGCCCTCGAGGTTTGCACCGTCAGCGAACACCTTGATTGCCATCTGCCTGATTCCTTTCGTTAGCATACGGCCGATAAACTGCTAAACACTTTATCTACGTTTATCAAGGCGTGAACTGCGGTTTTTTATCTTCTCGGCGAACGGTTTTGCAGATTTACCATTTTTATATCGACGCCCCAGCGGCAAAACGTTTTTGCCGATCATTGCGTTTGATTCCGTTCACGGAACAGAAGCAGCGCCTCGCCGGCTCATATTCACAATCGCTCCAAAGCAAAAAGCGGTGACGCCTCGATTGAGACGTCACCGCTTCCGTGTAGGAGCCGGTTATCGGAGCTCCGCCCGATTAGGGCTTAACGTATGCCTGGATTACTCTTCCTCAACGTGATTGATCACAGCACCCTTGGTGTGGATGAAGTTGGGGACGAAGGCAACGACCAGAAGGACAGCGAGAATCGCGTAGACACCGGTGGTACCGAAGGCCTCGGCAGCGCGGCCAAGCGTAATACCAATGACGGAGAAATCGAAGTCGCCGAACGTAGTGTTCTTGAAGCCAAAGACGTCAAGAACGGGCAGGAGCAGGGCCGGGGCAAAGGTGATGAGCAGGCCGTTGACGAAAGCGCCAAGAGCTGCGCCCTTGCGACCGCCGGTAGCATTGCCGTAGATGCCCGCGGTAGCACCGCAGAAGAAGTGGGGAACCATGCCCGGGATGATGAAGATGCCCAGGGTAGCGCCCACGATGAACATACCGACCACGCCACCGATAAAGGAAGCGACAAAGCCGAGGATGACGGCGGTGGGAGCATAGGGGAAGAAGACGGCGCAGTCGACGGCGGGGATGGCACCGGGGATCAGCTTGTTGGAGATGCCCTGGAAAGCCGGGACCAGGTCGGCAAGGATCATACGAACGCCGTTATAGACGATGGTGACACCAACGGCGAAAGACAGAGCGCAGGTCAGGGCATAGACAATCACGTTGTCGCCACCAGCGGTCTTGGTAACGACCGCAGGATCTGCAATGTAAGCGGCGAAAGCGGTAACCAGGTAGAAGAAGGCCATGGTAAGAGCCGTGGAGATGGTAGTGTCGCGCAGGAAGGCGAACTTCTCGGGAACCTCGATCTTCTCGGTGCTGTTCTCCTCGGCGTCCTTAGCAAAAAGCGTACCGACTGCAGCGGAGATGTAATAGGCGAGTGAACCGAAGTGGCCCATGGCGATTTCATCGCCATCGGTAACCTTCTCGGTGAAACGCTGACCAACGGCGGGAAGCATAGCGCTCACGAGGCCCAGGAACATGCCGCCCACGATGACAAGCTGGACATCCTGGAAGCCAGATGCCTGCAGAACGGCAGACAGCAGGCAGGCCATAAACATGCTGTGATGGCCCGTCAGGAAGATGTACTTAAACTTGGTAAAGCGGGCAATGATAATGTTCACGACATAGCCGAGAATCAGGATCATCATGGTCTGAACGCCAAGGACGCTCTGAGCCATCGAAACGACGACCTCGTTGTTGGGCACGACGCCGGTGATGTGGAAACCGGTCTCGATGAAGGTACCCAGCGGAGCAAGGTTCTCCTGAACAACAGCGGCGCCGGCGGACAGCATGATGTAACCAAGAATGGGCTTCAGGGTGCCCGTCATCACCTTGTGGGCAGGACGCTTAAGCGCGACAAGGCCCACAAAGGCAAATAGGCCCATAATCCACGCTGGCTTGGTCAGAATCGATTGGATAAACTCAAGTATGGGAAGGATGGCTTGCATCTGCGCTTCCTTTCTCTCTAACGTGGGCGCGTTTCCCTCTTCCACAGGGAACCGCCCTTTTTTGTGCCGCTTTAGGCGTTAGCGGCGGCCGCCTTGATTGCCTCGAGGGCGTCTTCGCGGATCTTCTTCTTGTTCACATAGCTGCGAACAATCACAACGTTGCCGTGGAGCTCGGGGGCGAGTTCCTTAACGGTGATGAACAGATCCGGATTTGCGGAAGAAGCACCGTTCAGGTCCATAGACTCAACGTCGGCCTTGATGCCCTCCTCCTCGCAAAGCTCCTCGACTTTGCCAGCGAGCATCAGGCTGGACCCGATGCCGTTTCCGCATACGGTGATGATATGCATGGCAACCTTCCTCTCCTACACGTGACGGTTTTCCGTCTATCCAAAAGCGGCGACGCATCGCCGTGCCATTAAGGCCTAAAAGAATGAACGCATGGTCTCCAAAACCTGCTCGGGCGTATCGCATGCGCTGAGCTTGGCAACGCAGTCCTCGTCCTCAAACATCTGCGAAAGCTCCGCCAAGCAGCCAAGATGAGCCTTGGGGTCGGGTGCGCAAATACCCACGAGCACGTGAACCGGATCGAAATCCTCGTGTCCAAACGCAACGGCTGGGTCAAGCGTGACGATACAGATTCCCGCTTCGCTCACATTGCCATCTGCTTGAGCGTGGGGCATGGCGATGCCCTCTTCCAAGACCATATAGGGGCCGAATTTGTGAACCGATGAAATCATGGCGTCAACATAGCTCTGGTCGCATTTGCCAGCGTCTACGAGCAACTTACCGCATGCCCTGATCGCTTCCTCCCAGTCGGAGGCCTCGACGTGGCAGGCAACAAGCTCGGGCTTAAGAAGATCGGTCAGCATACTCGTCCCCTACTCCTCGGGCAGGATGTGAAAACCAAGCGCCTGAATGTCGCGGGCAAAGCCCTTGACCGTATCAAGCGAGTACTCAAGCAAATCTTTCCCGAAATTCTTGCGTTTGGCAAGAAGGGCATTGGGGACCGTAATGATCTGGCATCCAACGGACTCCGCCTGGAAGATATTGAGGACCTCGCGCGTAGACGCCCAGAGAACCTCGGCAGCAGGCTTAACGGCAGCCTTCTTTACGGACTCCGCCATGAGGGGCAGCGGATCGACGCCGGTATCGGCAATGCGACCGGCAAAGATGGACAGAATAGAGGGGGTCTCAGCAGAAACGGCATCGACAAACTCGTCTACCTGCTCGGGCGTAAAGATAGTGGTGACATTCACCTTGATGCCGTCGGCAGAAAGGCGCTTGACCAGCGCGGCAGTGGACTCACCCTTGGTGTTGAGCGCCGGGATCTTAACGTAGACGTTGTCTGCCCAGGTTGCGATCTCGCGAGCCTCGGCTTCCATACCTGCCTCGTCGTCGGCGAATACCTCAAAAGAGACCGACACATCAGTAATGTGCTCAAGAACCGTCTTGGCAAAAGCGCGGTAGTCGGTCACGCCGCCGGCCTTCATAAGGGAAGGATTGGTCGTGAAGCCCTGAACGTTGCCATTGTCATGCATGTCAAGCATGCCCTCGAGGTTAGCGCCGTCGGCAAACACCTTGATCGCCATGTTCGGTCCTTTCTCATCTAACACTATTGCTATCGAAAGCCTTCTTCTTTGTTTCAAAAGCTTTTCGGTTTTCTTTTATAAACCATTTCAAAAGCTATCGAAAGCTCAATTGTCAACTTTCCGTGAACGGTCGCATATCGGGCGTGAACGTACTTCTTTTGGGCGGCACCTTCAGAATGAGACTCTTTATAGCCCGTTTACGTGCGAACTATCTGCTACGCATGCATTTGTGACATGCCATTCCGTTCTTTTGATTCATTCGAATTTGCCTTGTTCTTTTCATATCGATACGTTATATTTCGATTACGAAAGGCGCATCTTTTACCTTTTGTTCAAAAGGAGCGGCATATGGCATCTACTTCAGACCTTTCACCGGCCGAGCGTCAGCGATTTATCATGAATTGGCTGGCCGAAAAGCCAAATATCTCGGTATCCGACATCGTTCGCCGTTTTTCGGTTTCGGAAGTCACCGCACGACACGACCTCATCTCGCTGGAATCCGAAGGCAAGCTGCGTCGCGTACGCGGCGGAGCGGTATCGCTTTCTCGCTCCAACGCAATCTCGTATCCCGAGGAGCGCATCAATGTCCAAGTCGAGGCCAAGGAGGCCATCGCCGCAACCGCAGCAACTCTTGTTGATGATGGCGATGTTCTGGTAATTGATATCGGCACCACAGGCTTTTACTTCGCTAAGGCCCTCATGGACAAGCGTGAGATCACCATTATCACCGGCGATCTTGCAATCGCGAACTACGCCAGCTTCAATCTCCCCAATGCTTCGGTAGTGCTGCTGGGCGGCTCCGTGCGCAAGGGCCACCTCTATCTCGCGGGCGCACTGACGCACGACTGCATGAGCAAACTACATGCCGACAAGGCGTTTGTCAGTGCTGACGGATTCCACCCCGACCACGGTTTTACCGTCGAGCACGACTTCTCGGCCATGATCAAGCATATGTACCTTACCAACTCAAACCAGGGCTACATGATGGTTGACCAGGGAAAGTTCAACAAGACCAGTTTTTATCAGTCCGCGCAGATCGATGACCTCGACGGCATCATCGTTGATGGAGACAACGAGGGCATCATGACGGCGGCGATCGAGAGCAGTCGCAGTCATCCCAAGCTCTATATTGCAAAATAGCTCAAATGGCCGGGTCGCCCCCACTGCGGGCGACCCGGCCATTTATTAAATCAACCCAAAATGCTGCATCGCTGTGACGGTGCCGTCGTGTGCGACGTCGTCGGTCACGTAGTCGGCGATCGCCTTGACCTCGGGCATGGCGTTGCCCATGGCGACAGCCGTCTCGACGGCGGCGAGCATGCCCAGGTCGTTGCCCGAATCGCCAAAGCCAAAGGTGCGCTCGTTGCCAGCGCGACCCAGATACGCCAGCGCCCGCGCCAGGCCCACGCCCTTGTCGATGCCCTTGGGGCTCAACTCGCGATTTGTTTGCTGGGCTCACTTGGAAGAGCGGCGGTAAACGCATCTCCCGGTTAATCCGGCACCGCCGAAGCGAACCCCACACACGCCCTCCGGCAAGCGGCACGCGCCCGTCAACGCAAAGGTCCGGCGGGACGCACCTAGCATCCCGCCGGACCGCCACTCGTCCAGGAGGCCGCCGCGACGAGCCCCTAGATCTTCGCAAGCTCCTCGGAGATGACGCGGCAGACGTCCTCAGCCTGAGGCATCACGCCGTACATCTCGAAGAAGCCGTGGTCGCAGCCGCGATAGCGAATCGCGGTGACGTCAACGCCCGCATCCTGCAGCCTCTTCGCGAATAGCTCGTCCTGATAGCGCAGGTAGTCATACTCGGAAGAGATGATGACCGTGCGGGGGAACGCGCTCACGTCCTCCGCGAACAGGGCAGACACCCTCGGGTCGAGCATCTCCTCCGCATTGCCGTTGGTATACATCACTGGCAGGTCGTCGTTGGCGTTGCGGATGCGATCCACCCTGCTCAGAGCCTCGGCCCTCTGGTCGTTCACGATCTCATAGAGGTCATAGGACCATTCCTCCGGAACAGGGCCGCCGTCGACGAGCGGATACAGCTCGGCCACGAGCTTGATCCTGTCCGCATGGGACCCGTCGAGGACGACGGCGTTGGTCAGGCTTCCGCCCGCGGAGTCGCCAGCCACGGCGACCCGCGTCGCGTCGACACCCAGCTCATCCGCATGCTCGACAAGCCAGTCGAGCGTCTTCACGCAGTCCTCGACACCACCGGGGAACATCGTCTCGGGAGACAAGCGGTACTCCGGGTAGATCGCGACGCAGCCCGTTCGCTCCGCGATGTCGCGCAGGCAGTTCTCGTACTGGCCAATGTTGCCCACCATGAAGCCGCCGCCGTGGATGAACACGAGCGCGGCGGAGCCGCACCCGTGGCCCTCGGGCGTGAAGACGTGCAGGGGAATGCCCCTGTCGCCAAAGTTCATGACGACGGTCTTCTTGGCGACGTTCGAGCCCCTCACGACATGGGTCTCCTTGTTGGGAGCGGAGCGCCACGCGATCACGTCCACCGGCCCCGCCGGCGCCGGGCCGGCGGCGAGCTTCGCATGGGCGCGCGCGTAGACGCGCGGATCGAGCACGCGCTCGCGCTCGTCTCCCGGCACGGGCTTCAGCAGGAGCTTCAGCCCGTTGGGCTCCACGACCTCCCTAGATCCACGCTCAAGCACTTCAAGCTCGGAAGTGGGGTACTTCCTCTCCTCGGTGCCCATGGCTAGCCGATCTTCAGCTCGTCAAGCTTGGCGTCAAGCTTGGCCATCTCATCGGCGGAAAGCTCCCACTCGAACGTCTCGCAGTTCTGAATCGCGTGGGCGTCCGTGCGCACGCCAACGAGCGCGGTGCCCACGTACTCCTTCTGGGTGCTCCAGTTCACGGCGACCTGTGCCACGGGCTTGTCATGAGCCTCGGCGATCTCGTCCATGACCTTGAGCAGCTCCTGGACGCGCGAGAACTTGGGCTCCTGGAAGTAGTCGTAGAAGCCGCCACGAACATCGCCCTCCTCGAACTTCGGCAGCTCGCGGAACTTGCCCGACAGGATGCCCGCGCCAAGGGAGCCATAGGTGAAGGAGTCGATGCCACGCTCGTAGCCCCACTTGATAAGGTCCTCGGAGGAGCGGTCGACCATGGAGTAGGGCGGCTGCTGGACGTCGACCTGAGCGACCTTCTCGCACTCCTCGATCATCTCGGTCGTGAAGTTGGAGACGCCGATGTGGCGAATCTTGCCTTGCTCCTTGAGGAGCTGGAGGGCGCACATCGTCTCGGAGAACGGGGTCTTGGCGTCGGGCCAGTGCACGAAGTAGAAGTCGATGTAGTCGGTGCGGAGATTGCGCAGCGAGCTCTCGACCTCCCTCATGATGTTCTTGAACGAAGAGTCGCGGTCATAGCCGGCGGCGCTGGTGATCAGGCCAACCTTGGTCGAGAGCAGGTAGCTCTCTCGGTCGACGCCCCTGAGCGCGTTGCCGACGACCTTCTCGGACGCGCCGTTGCCATAGCACGGCGCGGTGTCAATGAGGTTGACGCCGTGATCGAGCATGGTGCGGATGGCGGACATGCTGGCGGCGTCATCGTTCTCACCAAAGGAGTCGCCGCCGATCGCCCAGGTGCCCACGGCGAGCTGGGAGACGTCAACGTCGGAGTTCTTGAGGTGCGTGTAGCGCATATTCTCTCCTTCTAATGGGGCGGCACGCGTCGAATGTCCTCGATCGCGTGCCGCCAGGAATTGCCTTGAACAGGCTTCGGATGATCCGGAAACCGCCTTACACGATGCCCACGAGGCCGAGGACGAGCGCCAGAACCATGATGCCGACCAGGATGATGTTGACGTTCACGTTCTTCTTGCGCAGGAGCCAGAGGACGACGAGCGTAAGTCCCAGAGGCACGATGCCCTTGAAGATCGAGTCGAGGTAGGTCTGGATCATGACGGGGTCGGAGTCCTGAACCGGAATGGACAGGATCGTGTTGAATTGGACGTTCGCCGCGGTCATGGCGCCGATCATCACCAGGCCGATCGTGGAGGTCGCCTTGGTGATGAGCTTCATGAGACCACCCTCGTACATCTCGGAGATGAAGTTGGTGCCCATGCTGAAGCCGAGGTAGGTCATGAAGTATCGGCAGAGGATCGACGGGATGTTGTAGATCAGCAGGAACATGATCGCGCCGAGGGGCGAGCCGCTCATGGCGAGGTTAATGCCGATGCCGGCGGCGATAACACGCAGGACGCCCCAGAAGATTGCGTCGCCGATGCCGGACATCGGGCCCATCAGGGAGACCTTGATACCGTCGATGGACTCGGTGTCGAAGTCTTCGTGCTGCGAGTTCTCCCTCTCCATGGAGGCGACGAGGCCCATGGCGAACGTGCCGACGTTCTGGGTAATGTTGTACCAAGTCGTGTGACGCTTCATGGCGTCGGCACGAGCCTCGGGGTCATCGGCGTAGTAGCGGTTAAGCGCGGGCTGGACGGAGTACAGCCAGCCGTCGGCGCCAGCCTTGACGGAACCGCCGGCGCAGGAAGCGAACACGGAGAAGGAGCGCAGGAAAATGCTGTTGAGCATCTTCTTGTCTTCAGGGCTCACATTCTTGGTCAGGTTGCTCATGCGAAGAAATCCTCCTCGTCGCTGGTTACAGAGTCGCCGGAAACGGCCTGGGTGGCCACTCCCTTCTTGGTGAGATCGAAGATCTCCTTGTCGCGGAGGGCGGAGGCAACCGCGATGATGACACCGAGAACTGCGATGGCGATCATCGGGAGGCCGAGGTACTGGTAGAGCGTAAAGCCCAAGAAGAAGTAGATGCTGAGCTCGGTGCTCCACAGCATCTGGAGCAGGAGCGCCATACCAACGGCGGGCAGGAGGGCACCCACGGCGTTGAGGCCGCTCATGACATTGGCCGGAATCTGGTTGACAATGGCGGCAACGGGCTCGGCGCCAAGGTAAACGCCGAGGAAGGCGATGAGGCCAAAGGCGGCGTACTTAACGAACCAGAGAACGAAGTGCTGAAGCGCGAGGCCCTTCTCGTTGCCCTCGGCGGCCATCTTGTCAAAGGTGGCTGCGAAGAACGCGAGGAACACGTTGTTCATGAAGATCGAGAGAAATGCGGTGACGACGCCCACGGGAACGGCCAGTGTGATGGCGGCACCCTGGTCGATACCAGCGCCAACGGTGAAGGCGACGGCGAGGGCGGTCGCGGTAACAGGCTCGGCGGAGATAGCGCCACCAATGTTAACCGCGCCCATGAAGATCGCCTCGAGAGAGGCACCGATGATGACACCGGTCTTGACGTCGCCCATCAGGAGGCCCGCAACGAGACCTACCACGAGAGGACGCTCGATCATGCACTGACCAAGAACCCAGTTGCCGCCGTAGCAAATCAGCACGGTCAACCAGGCCATTATTGCCAACCCAACCATTTGACTTCCTTTCTTTCATTTCATTTGGCCGCCTGGCCAAATCCCCTTATTTCCCCGCCGCCTCGATCAGACTCTTGAGAGGAGTCTTGGGATTGGACGGGATAAGCTGATGGAAAACCGGAATACCCTGCTCGCAAAGCTCCTTCGCGGCCTCGAGCTCATCCGGGTTGAGCATGATCGTGGAGTTGAGGGCGACCTTGCTATCCGGATCGGACTTGTCGAAGCGGCCGACGTTGGCAACGTTCACGCCCTCAATCTTGCCCGGCGCGCCCTTAACGAGCTCAAGCACGTCACGCACGCAGTTGGTGAGCGCGAAGATGCGCATGGAGTCCGCGCGCGGATCGTTCGCGATGCGGCAGGCATCCGGAACGTCCTTGACGAGGAGTTTCTGGCCCGCCGGCGTACCCATGGAAAGCGTCATGCGAAGGGCGTCGCTCTCCACGGCGTGCTTGTTGGCGACGATGATCCTGGTGGTGTTGAGCTCCTTGGTCCACACCAGGGCGACCTGTCCGTGAATCAGACGGTCATCGACTCGAACCTGAACAATCATTGCTTCCTCTCTCTACTTGTTAGTACTCTCTAATCAAAGAAGTCTCCCTCGGACTCCTCGTTGTCCGCGGCCTTGCTCGGAGGCTCGACGACCTGCATCGTCGCCCTCGCCAGCTCGACGCTCCGCTTGATCGAATCTGCCGTGACCGGCTCGGCGCCGAGGAGCGTCTCGATCACGAGGCCGAGGTTCATACCGGTGACGTGGACGATCCCGCGCTTCTCCGGCTCCATAAGGACGACCTTCTGGAAGACGGAACCACCGTAGATGTCGGTGAAGATGATGGCCTCGTCCTCAGGGCCCACCGAGTCAATAAAGGCCTGGATGCGAGGGGTGAAATCGGAGTCGTCCACGTAGCAGTCAACTGCCTCCACCATGTCCGCCATGCCGGTCAGGATTCCGATCGAGCTCCTGATTCCGCTTGCGAGGTGGCCGTGCGACGCGACAAGAACTTTCTTCATCGAGTCTCTCCTAGAGCGAATAGTGGTTGGGGTTCAGAAGCTGGATCTTGCTGACGACGAACGCGCGCATGTCGGGGGCGGCGTCCATCAGGAGGCCTATGCCGTTGCCGTCGTTCTTACCGGAGTTGATGTCCTTCTCGAAGGCGCGGTACATGGAACGGAAGTACTCCGTGGCGATGTTGAACTTACTCATGCCGAGGTTCACGGCCTCCTGGAGCTGCTCGTCGGGGATGTCGGAGCATCCGTGCATGACGAGGGGGACGCTGACGGCCTCCCTGCAGGCCTTGATGCGCTCCATGTCGAGGTTCGGGACCTTGACATAGGGGCCGTGGGCATTGCCGACGGCGATGGCGAGCGAGCCGCAACCGGTGCCCTCGACAAACTCCTCGGCGAGGTTCGGGTCGGTGTAGTGGTCGCTGTTCACGAAGTCGTTGGCGTCAGAGCCGTTGCCGACATGGCCGAGCTCGGCCTCGATGTCGACGTCGAAGATCTTGGCGACCTGGACGACGTCCTTCGTGAGCTGGAAGTTCTCCTCATAGGGAAGTGAGGAGCCGTCGACCATGACGGATGGGAAGCCGGCCTTGACGCCCTTGACGGCGATCTCGTAACCAGCGGAGTGATCCTGGTGGACGGCGACGGGCACGCTCGCGCGCTCGGCGTAATAGCGGGCGGCGAAGGCGATGATGTCGAGGGCGCAGTGGTCCTCGAAGCCAGGCCAGTACTGGATGATGATGGGCATGTGCTCATCCTCGGCGGCCTGGATCGCATAACGGATGGTCTCCGTATTGATGACGTTAATCGCGGGCACGCCATAGTGGTGCTCGGTCGCATGTTGAAGAAGCTCGTTGACCTTGATGAGTGACATCTTTGTCTTCCTTTCACCTGAATAATCATTGGATCGGACAGTTCTCAGCTCGTCAGCTGGTTGAACACGAAGCGAAGCGCGAGGCAGGCAGGCGCTTGCGAGGCGCGGTGGAGCCTATGCGGCCGCCTGGCCCTCAGGCTGCGGCGCCGCGCTTCGACGCCATAGCACGTACGCCACAAGAGCAGCGACTGCAGCAATCGTTGAAGCGAGGGCGAAGGCCAGGAAACCCGCGTGCGTGCCGAGCGCATCGCACGCCCAACCGCCAAACAGGTTCGCAACCACGACGGACAGACCGCTCTGGACCATCGCGAAGGCGCTCTGACCTCGAGCGCGACAATCCTCGTAAGTGTGGTTGGCAATGTAGGTAACGCAGGAGTAGTAGACGGTCATGTAACTCACGCTCTGCAGCAGCTGGCCGCAGACCATGACCGGGACGATGCCGGTGCCCACAAGCACGAGCCTGAGCGCCGCCATGAAGCAGGAAAAGATCAGGAGGTTCATCTCGCCGAAGCGCCTGACCAGCTTGGAGGAAACGAGCAGGATGGGGATCTCGCTCGCAGCGGAGACCGCACTCAGGACGCCCACGAGGTTCTGACCCTCGCCAAGCTCGACCGCGTAGCGGCCCAAGAACGCCCCGATGAAGCCAATCGCGGCCGAACTGATGAAGGCGAAGACCAAGACGAAGGCGATCTCATTGCTGGTGAACAGCGAGAGGAGGCCCTTTCCGTGGGAGACCTTGGGATCGTCCGCGGCATTGGCGCGAATTCCCGCCTCGGGGAGGCGCCACATGTGAGCCGCGAAGCCCACCAGCGCGGCGGAGACCACCGTGAACTGGATTTGAGGAGCCATGTCGAGCAGCCGACCGACGATCAGGACGACGATGGCATAGCCGATAGTGCCACCCATGCGAATGCGAGAAAAGTCCAGGCCAGAGCGATCCGCGAGCTCGATGACGAGGGAGTCGCTCAGGGGCAGGAGCCCCGAGAAAAACGCCGAGAATGCAAAGGTTACGAGAAGGACCGGGACGAACGTCGACGCCAGGTAATACAGCGGAGCGAGTACCGCCGCCGCAAGGCAGAGGGCCACGATGACCGCGCGGCGGCGCCCGAGCTTGTCGGCGATCGTCGACCAGAGCGGCTGGATGGCGAGCGCACACACCGGGGTCGCCGCGAGGAGAATGCCGGTCTGGGCCGCGCTGAGGCCGAGGCTCGTGTAGTGAGCGGAGAGAAACGGCGAGTACACGCCCGCGCAGACCCAGTAGAGTACGTTCGCGAAGAACAGCGAAGTCATGCTTGCGTTTGTCTTGGCGTTGTGCATCGTGCTTCTCCCTTCTTGCTCGCCGGGTGCCTGTCTGGGCTTCGAAGTGATTCACCATCTAGCGTGAAACGGAGTTGCGAGGCGTTGAAACAATGTTCTGTTGTTTCATCGTTTTCGTGCCGTTGTTTCACGGCTCATAAGATAGCAGCTCAAGCTGAGATTGCGCCGAGGAAGTACCGATTTACCGTGAACGGTAGGAAATCAGCGGTGAAACGCTATTTCACCGCTGATGAAACATTTTGCTTATTTTTCACCTCTCTTGACCTAAGATACAAAGCAAGCTAGGACCAAGGAGTAACCATGGATAAGACAGGGGATGTGCTCAGCCACATCTGCGCGGTCATGAGCAGCCTATCCCCCTCGGAGAAGGCAATCGCAACGTATGTGCTCGACCACCCGTCGGATGTCGCAACGATGACCGTCCGCGAACTCGCCGCAGAAACCGGTACGTCACCGGCGTCTGTTTCGAGATTCGCAAGGACGCTTGACTACCGAACCTATTCGGACATGCGTCTGGCGCTCGGCATATCCATCAGCAGGGCATCCGGCGAAGAAAAGGCCACGGACGGCAGGATTACTCTGGACGACGTCGAGGGCTCCATCAAGTACGTCCTGTCTCACAAGGTCAAGGAGCTCTCCCAAACCGCCTCGCTCATTGACTCCGATGACTTTTCGGCAGTCGTCAATCTGCTCCACAACGCCAACCTCGTCCTGATCGCGGGCGTCGGCAACTCGATTAACATGGGCGTAAACGCGGCGTTCAAGCTCTCGCAGGTTGGAGTCAGAGCGTTTTGCCCCAGTACCACCGAAGCCATGGTCTCCGTCGCAACCAGCCTCAAGGAGAATGACGTTCTGCTCGTCATTTCGACGTCCGGATACTCGAAGCGCCTCGTCAACATATTCGACTCTGCCGAGGATTCGAACACCCCCATCATCATGATCACAGACAACCCGGATACGCCGCTCGCGAAGCGTGCCACGCATATCATCCGAGCCATCTCGCGAGATCAGGCCATCACCGGAACCGAGATCGCCTTCTCGCACAGCTCGATCAACTTCGTCATCGAGCTGCTGTTCCTCTTCCTGACCTCTTGCTGGGATGACCCGGTAGAGTTTAACAGGATCATCTCGAAGAATCTCATGGGAGACAAGCAATACAGCTAGGACGACGCACGCCGGCGCACCGATGCCCAGACCGAAACGGGAGGACCCCTTGATAAAGCTCATCCTCGCAGACATGGATGGGACCCTGTTGCCGTTTGGCTCAAGGGTCGTATCGGAGCGCACGCACAGCGCGATTCTTTCGGCGCTCGATGCGGGCATCGCGTTCGGCCCCGCAAGCGGGCGCGACTACGCCGACCTGGCCGATGCCTTTGACGGCGACGCGCGCTGTTTCTCGACCGGCATCATGGCCAACGGAAAGAAGGTCTTCTCCAGCGGCGAACTCGTGTTCAAAAAGACGCTCTCGACGGAGGCCCTCGTCAAGCTCGATAGCGCTGTACGCCCCTACGCGGGGACGTCACTCTGGCTAGTCGCCGATGTCGATGAGACAGGCAAGCGCTGCGAGCAGTTCCTCTGCGCCGTCGAGCCTGGCGACGAATTCGCCCTGGAAGTCGTTAAGGACTCCGGAAGAGACATGGCGCTCGGAGACGTGCCCACGAACCGTGACGTCATAACCGCCGGCATCTTCGTCAACGTCAGCTCCGCCCCGACGGAAGTCGTTCGGAGTCGATGCAAGGAAGCCTGCCCAGAACTTGATTTCCCCTCGCCCGTCCCATTCTTCCTCGATGTTGTTCCGGCTGGCTGGAGCAAGGTAAACGGACTCGACGCGCTTCTCGGCAGCCTTGGGGTCACGCTGGATGAGGTCGCTTTTATCGGAGACTCGGAAAACGACGTGACGCTCCTCGAAAAGGTGCCGAACTCCTACGCAGTCGCGGGCGCGATGCCAGAGGCGAAGGCCGCGGCCCATCACCTGATCGGGAACGCAGCCGAGGACTCCGTCGCGAAGCTCATCGAACAGATTGTCCAGCAGCGAGGCTAGGGTTCCGCCAGCGTGGCATGCGCCGCGTGCCTCGTCATCCGTTCGTGGCGCGCTACCTCGTGACGATCCAGAGCGTGGCCATCGTCGCGACGCCGATGCCTACGATGAGCGCGGCCCACAGGACGCGGACCACGGGGTTCATGTCGCCCGTCACCACCATGTCGTTCGCGTGCCAGAACCAGCTCTCGTTTCCCTTGCGCATGATGCACTCCCTTAGCCTCGATTACGCCATCTATGGCCGAGCAATCGCAGGTCACGTGCCATAGATTTGCCCTACGCCCAGCTTTCAGTTCTGTAAGGCGGCGGGAGCCTGTGCGAGGCCCCGAGTCCTGAGGCCGTTGCAATGAAAATGGGAATCAAGGGGCACGCATCAATCATATGGGTTCCTTTCGAGGGCGATGGCAAACGAAGCATCCATCATATAATGGAGCGACGCAACCAGAGAGGTCACCCATGGAATTTTATGCAAGCTGCCCCGAGGGCTTTGAATCCGCACTCGCCGACGAGCTTAAACGCCTCGGACTTTCGCATGTTCGCCGGCTGAAGGGCCGCGCTACATTTGAGGGCGAGCTCGAAGAAGGCTACCGCGCCTGTCTGTGGTCGCGCCTGGCGAGCCGCGTGTTTGTGGTGCTCAGGCGCTTTGAGGCGCAGAATGCCGATGAACTGTACGATAGCGTTTACGACATCGCCTGGGAGAGCATCGTCCGCCCCGGCGCCACCATCGCCATCACCGCCCGCGGCGTGACCGAGCAGCTGCGCAACACGCGCTTCTCGGCCCTGCGCGCCAAAGACGCGCTGTGCGACCGCCTGGCCGAAACCACGGGACGTCGCGCCGATGTCGACGCCGCCGATCCCGATGTTCACCTACTGCTTTCGCTGCGCCAGCGCCGCGCGAGCATAAGCCTGGACCTTTCGGGCGACCCGCTGTTCAAGCGCCTGCCGCCCGCGGCGACCCGTGCCGGCGAGGGCGCGCACGTGTTGCGTCCCGACTACGCCGCCCTGGTGCTGGCGCAGGTCGGCTGGACCGCACTGTGCGAGCGCGAGCTGACGGCCGACGATTATGAGAACGAAGCCCTGCCCACGCTGGTCGACGCCTCGTGCGCCGGCGGCGGCCTGCTGCTGGAGGCCGTGAACATTCTGACCGACCGCGCCCCGGGCGCTGCACGCGAGCGCTGGGGCTTTGAAGGCTGGCAGCTGCACGACACCACTCTGTGGGAGCAGCTACTCGCCGAGGCACGCGAGCGCGAGGCGGCAGCACGCGAGCGGCAGGCGCGCATCGTTGCCGCGGATGTTGACCCCGCCGCCCGCAAGACCGCCGAGCGCATGGTCAAGTGCGCTGGTTACAAGCGCTTTGTCGATTTTTGCGCTGCCAAGCCCACCACCGTGCTGGACCATGCGGGCGCTGTCGCCGGCGCCGCCGTGGTCGCGGATACGACCGAGACCCCGCTGTCGCTTATGCACGACGCCATGACGTTGGTCGGCGAGCTGCGCCGCGCGCCCGAGCTCGCTTCGGCACCGGTCGCCGCGCTCACCCGCGATGGCCTTATGGCCCGCGCGCTCCATGCCGAGCCCGCGCGCTCCATCGCCGTCATGCCCAATAACGAAGAGGCAACTATTGAGGTTTGGCCCTCGCTCGACCACGCCGCCGCGGCATTTGAAGCTGCGACCAGCACAGATGCCGAGGAGCAGACCGCAGACGCTCAAGACGAAGCCGCCGACGCCCCCATGCCCGAACCTGCCGCCACGCTCGACCTAGGCGACGGAAAGCCGCTGCCCGTGCTCATCCCGGAGTCCGAGCAGTTCGCCAACCGCCTGCGCAAGAACGCCCGTCTGCGTCGCAAGTGGGCAAAGCGCGAGGGCGTGAGCTGCTACCGCGTCTACGATGCCGACCTGCCCGACTACTCCGCCGCCATCGACCTGTACGAGGGCTGCCCGCAGACGCCGGGCCGCTGGCTCGTCATCGCCGAATACGCCGCGCCCAAGACCATCGACCCCGCGCTTGCCCAGGCCCGCATGCTCGACATCTTGGCCATCGCGCCGCGTATCTTGGATGTTCCGGCCGAGCACGTGCACGCCAAGGCCCGCATGCGCTCGCGCGGCGGCTCGCAGTACGGCAAGCAGGGCGCCGGCAAGGGCGGATCGGGCGAGCGCGCCAATATCGCACGCCGTCGTCTACCGCTCATCGAGGAGGGCGGACTCACCTTTGCCGTCAACTTTGACGACTATCTGGATGTGGGCATCTTCCTGGACCACCGCGTCACCCGCAACCTGGTGCGCGAACATGCCAAGCAGGCGCGCCGCTTCCTCAACCTGTTCGCCTACACCGGTACCGCCACCTGCTATGCGGCAGACGGCGGCGTCGAGGAGACCGTGACGGTCGACCTTTCCAACACCTACCTGGACTGGGCCGAGCGCAACATGCGCCAGAACGGCTTTGTGGGTCCGCAGCATCACTTTGTGCGCGACGACGTGCTTGCCTGGGTTCGCGACCAGCGCCAGACGCGCAACCGCTGGGACCTGATCTTTGTCGACCCACCCACGTTTTCGAACTCGTCCAAGATGGGCCGCCGCACCTGGGATGTCCAGCGCGACCATGTTGAGCTTTTGGCCGGCGTATCTCGCCTGCTCGCACAGGGCGGGCACGCCATATTTAGCTGCAACCTGCGCGGCTTCCGCCCCGAGACGCGCAAGCTCGCGCGAGCGGGTGTCGTGCTGGAGGACATTACGGCGCAGACCATCCCCGAGGATTTCGCGCGCAACCAGAAGGTGCATCATTGCTATATCGTGCGCCGTCTGCCCATCGAGGACGCCATGGCCGAGGTCGGCTTTAGCGCCGAAGAGATTGCCGAGCGAACCGAGGAGCTGCGCAACCCCGAGGCCCGCAAGCCTCGCGCAACGGCGCCCGCGCACGCACAGACCGGCGACCGAGGGCCGCGCGACGACGGCAAGCCCGCCTACGCAGGCAAGCCCAAAAAGAAGAAGTTCTACGCCAGCAAGCCCAAGGGCAAGTAAACAAAGTTGCAGTGGAATAGTTCCTAAAAAGCCTGGTAAAGGCCCAAACAGGAACTATTTCACCGCAACTCATAGTGGGATGGCGGATGCCGGCCTATCCCTGGGTGACCAGGCGATAGCCGATACCCACGTGCGTTTGGATATAGCGCGGGTGCGCGGGGTCGGACTCGATCTTCTTACGCAACGTGCCCATAAAGACACGCAGGCTCGCCAGGTCGCTCTTGGTCGCCGTGCCCCAAATCTCGTGCAGGATAAACTGGTGCGTCAGTACCTTGTCGGCGTTGTGCGCCAGCAGGCACAAGAGCTTGTACTCGATCGGCGTCAGATGCAGTTCCTCGCCATCCATCGTGGCGATGCCGGCGTCAAAATCGATATGCAGCTCACCGGTATCGAACGAGCCCTCGGACGCACCCATGCCAATCTGCGCATACGAGAGACGCCTGAGCGTGGTGCGAATGCGCGCGAGCAGCTCCTCGACCGAAAACGGCTTGGTCAGGTAGTCGTCGGCGCCGGCATCGAGCGCGCGGATCTTGTCCGCGTCCTCGCTGCGCGCCGAGACCACGATGATCGGCATGCCCGACCATGCGCGCACCGACTCCACCACCTTGACGCCGTCCATATCGGGCAGGCCCAGATCAAGCAGCACAATGCTCGGTGCCTGCGATGAGGCGGCGGCGATGGCGGCATGGGCGGTCTCCACAGCCATATGACGCAAGCCGTGCGCCTCGAGCGCGGCAACGATTAAGTTGCGAACGGCGGGATCGTCCTCGACAACCAAGATGAGCGGTTTTACGGCAGAGTTCGGCACAGCGTTACTCCTTATCAAACGAAACGTCGGCGGCGGGAAGCTCAATCGTAAAGACCGAGCCGTGCGGGTCCGCCGCGGCAACCTCTATGCTACCGCCATGCGCCAGCGCAATGGAGCGGCAGAGCGAAAGACCCAGGCCCACGCTGCGATGGCTGTCGGCAAGACCGTGGTTGGCGGTGTAGAACGACTCAAAGATGCGTTCACGGTCCTCGGGTGCGATGCCCAGGCCGTCATCGGCCACCGAGCACGCCACACGTCCATCGTCGACGCTAATCGAAATCATGATATGCGAGCCTGCGGGCGTATAGGTGATGGCGTTGTTCACCAGATTGACCACCAGCTGCACCATCAGGCGCGCATCGACGTTGACGAGCGCCGGCTCGTCGCACGGCGCCACCTTAAGATCGTGCTCGCGCACGGCCGGGTTCACGTGGCGCAGTGCCTCCTCGACGATATCATCCATGAGCTCGAGCGTGGTCGACAGGCGCATACCGCCACCCTCGAGCCTGGTGATGGCGAGCAGATTCTCGACGGTGGCGTTGAGCCACAGCGCATCCGAGCGAATGGATAGAAGCAGGCCGCGGCGCGTCTGGCTATCGAGCTCGGCGGTGCCAGTCGAGCCCTGGTCGAGCAGCACGTCGGCATTGCCCGAAATACTGGTGAGCGGCGTGCGCAGATCGTGCGAGATGGAGCGCAGCAGGTTGGCGCGCAGCTGCTCGTTTTTGGCGAGCACCGCCGCCTCCTCGCGAGCCTCCATGGCGCGGGCGCGATCGAGTGCCAGCTCGCCTTCGCTCACGATGGCATCGGCAAGTGTCCGCTCCTCGTGCGTCAGCACGTCGGGCTCGGAAACGATAGCCAGCACGCCCACCACCGAGGCGGGGTCGCCTGAGCGCACGAAGCCGTCGCCCGTGCGAACCGTCAGGTAGATGCCATAAAACGCCGAACCGCCAAACGTGGCGTCGAGCGGGGTTCCCACGTAAGCCGACGCCGAGAGTCGCGGCGGCATCTGGGGCGTCAGCTGGTGCACCGGCGCGGCGTCACCCACGGCCGTGTACGTCGCACGCGGCAGCAAGTCATCATCGTCGGCGTCGGCGCTGTACCACACGACCGGACAGCCCGAAAGACGAGCCAGCTGCGTTGCCATGGCATGCACAATCTGATGCTGATCGGCACACCGCTGCAGCATGCGGTTGGTCTCGAGCACCATATGCGTGCGACGATCGCTGGCAGCGGCCTGCGCCAGGGCACGGCGCAGGGCCAACGCAATCGAGCTCGACACAAGCGAGACCACAAACATGATGAAAAACATGCCAGGATAGACGCGGTCGATAAACGACAGCGAGTAGCGCGGATCGACAAACAAGAAGTTGTAGAGCGCCGCGGCGGCAGCCGAGCTCAACAGGCAATACAGGCGGCTCCAGGTGAAAAAGGCACACAGCTGTACGGCAAGCACATAGACGATCATGATGCTGGGGGCAAGACCGGGGCGGTCGAGCAGCGCGCCCACGATCGTCGCCGTCAACAGCAGCCCCGCCGCCACGCAGATGTCGTACAGGGGGCCGCGACGCGTCAGCGTTGTGCGCCGCCACCAAAAGCTATCGGCAATATCGCCGTCCGCACGGACGTCCATCAGCGCCCCGCCCCTCTCTCAAAAACAAAAACCACCACAAAGGGGACAGGCACCTTTGTGGTGATTCTCCCTTGTGGTGGTTCCAAGTGTATAGCCTTTGCAGCCTGCGGTCGCCTGCGGTCGTTAGACAAACAGCACGTGCGCGAGCAGCGCGCACACGCATGCCGCGGCAAACACCGTCACCACGACCGAAATCACACGATCGGCCATGTCCATGTTGGCACGATTCGTAAAGAACCGATCTTCGGCGGCATCGACGCGCGCCTCACGCACCAGCTCGGTCGCAAGATCGCGACCGTCAAGCGCCTTTGCATCCATGGTTTCCTCCCAGGACTCAATCACTGTCATTGCAAGCCTGCCCGTTCGCAGCCAAACCTCAAGCGTCGACTACGGACGCTCGTCGGGAGCCAGGCGCTGCATCTTGCTCACGGCCTTAAACTTGGTGAACAGCGGCACGTACTCAAAGCTCACGTTGGAGTTCTCCAGGCCGTACCAGCGCGCAGGCGTGCCGGCGGCGCGGCGGATGATGTACTTGAGCGTGATGGCCGTACGCTCGCTGGGCTCCACGTCGCTTTCGGGCGCCAGCAGCTTGCGGATCATGACGAACTTAAACGTACCGATGTTGCCCGGGTCCTTGTAGACCGAGTAGTCATGCGTCTGCGCCGGCAGCTCGCCGCTGGCAGCCAGGTCCTGAACAACCTGGCGCAGGTAAGCATTGACGCGCTGGTTGATCTTATAGCCCAGGTACAGATGCACGCGGAATACGTAGTCGGTGCCGAACGTCTCGACCGAGTAGGCAAAGGTATGCGGCTCCTCCATGGTCTCGACATTCACGAACCACCAGGCGCGAGCGCGCTTGGGGTGCTTATCCAAAATCGAGTAGACGATATCGCGGTCGATATAGTCGGTGTTGGTGTCCTTGGTCAGGTACACGATGTTGTCGCTCATGAGCTCGTAGCGATCGTCGTCGCGCAGGCGTTTGAGCTGCGGCAGATAGCTGCGCAGCGGCAGCAGCGTAAACTGACGTTGCTCGACCGCCGTACCGTTGTACCAGCACACCATAATGCCCATGATGAGTGCAGCCATAAGGATGGTGAAGTAGCCGCCGTGGAAGAACTTGGTGAGCGAGCTCACAAAGAAGAAACCCTCGAGCAAAAGGAAGAAGGCAGCAAAGATCCACGGCGCGACCTTGAGATTGCGCTCCACGTGCAGATAGAAGAAGAGCAGCATTGTCGTGCACATCATGGTCAGGGTAATGGCCAGGCCGTACGCGGCCTCCATGTGCGCCGAGTTCTGGAACAGCAGCACCACGACGACGCAGCCCACGAGCATGACGTTGTTGACCATGGGGATGTAGAGCTGGCCCTTGGTCTCGGCAGGATAGAAGACCTGCATATGCGGCATGAGGTCCAGGCGGCTGGCCTCGGACACCAGCGAGAATGCGCCGGTGATGAGCGCCTGCGAGGCGATGATGGCCGCGACGGTGGAAAGGCCGACGGCAAAGGGGCGCAGACCCGGGGCGAGCATCTGGTAGAAGGGGTTGAGGTCGGCGATACCCATGAGCTCCGGGTTGCCGGCGTTGTTGATAAGCCACGCGCCCTGGCCCATGTAGGACAGCAGCAGGCAGCACTTAACGAACGGCCAGGTGGCATAGATGTTGCCGCGGCCCACATGGCCCATGTCGGAATAGAGCGCCTCGGCACCGGTGGTAGCGAGGAAGCAGCTGCCCAAAATCATGATGCCCGCATGGTTGTTGGGGCTCAGCAGAAAAGCGATGCCACGCAACGGGTTGACGCACAGCAGCACCGCTGGATACTGGCAGACAAAGAACAGGCCCGTGCCGCCCAGGAACAAAAACCACAGCGTCATGATAGGGCCGAAGGCGTGACCGATCTTGGCCGTGCCGATGCGCTGCACCAAGAAGAGCGCGATGATGATGGCAAGCGTGATGGCGACAACGCGGCCCTGGTCGTCACCGAGCACGGCGTGGACCGCCGGGATGGTGCGCAGGCCCTCGATGGCCGTGGTGACAGTAACGGCAGGCGTCAGGATGCCGTCGGCGAGCAGCGCCGCGCCGCCCAGCATGGCGGGGATGATAAGCCACTTGCCGCAACGCTTGACCAGGCTGTACAGGGCAAAGATGCCACCCTCGCCGTGGTTGTCGGCGCGCAGCGAGATCAGCACGTACTTGACGGTCGTCAGCAGCGTGACCGTCCATACGACGAGCGAGAGCGCGCCGAGCACGAACTCCTGCGTGACGCTTCCGATGCCGCCGTTGCCGGCAACGAGCGCCTTGGTTACATACATGGGGCTGGTGCCGATATCGCCATACACCACGCCCAGCGTGACGAGCATCGCCGAGATGCTCACAGGAATCGCAGCGCGCGAGGCTACTTCCTTTGCCTTTTGTTCCATAAGCCGGTTTCCTCCCAATTTTAACGTTCGACGGGATTATATGTAATCAGCCCATATTTTAATGGCACCGTTTTCCCAGCTAGATAAACATTTATGCGGCCTTTAGGCCACCGCGGCGATATGGAATGTGACAAAGGGACGCCCCCTTTGTCACATTCGTCATTTTCCGAGCCAGTTTTTGAACCACCACTCCATAGAGCGGCTCATCTCGGCCATAAAGGGGCTCGTGTGCTTACGGGTGTAGATGTCGATGACGCGCTCGCCCACCTCGCGGGCGTGCGGGCGAAACATCGCATCCATCTCGGCCACCTGCGCATCCATCGTCGCGGCGTCGGCGCGACAATAACGCTCCTCGTGCACCAGGTTCACCACGGGATGCGCGATTGCCGGGCGCTCCTTACGGGGCGTGCCGATGATGAGCATCGACAGCGGCATGGTATAGGCAGGCAAGTCCAGCAGTGCGGCAACTTCCTCGGCGTTCTCGACGATATCACCGATGTAGCAGCTCCCCAGCCCCAGGGCCTCGGCGGCAACCACGGCGTTTTGAGCGGCGATCACGGCATCCTGCGCCGCGATGGCAAAGTCGCCCAAACCCGGCGCGGGGCGGGGCGCCTTGCCCGTGCGCTCGACAAACTCGGGCTCAAAGCAGCCCACGTGCTCAAACAGATCGATCCACTTGGCATAATCGACCACAAATATGAGCGCCCAGGGCGCCTTAGCGATCATGGGCTGATGATCGCACAGGTCGGCCAGACGGTCCAGCGTAGCCTGCTCGCGAATGCTCACGATGGAATACATCATCATGGCGCCCGCCGACGGCGCGCGACTCGCCGCATGCAAGATCGCCGCCCGCTGCTCGTCGGTCACCGCCACGGGACGGTCGTTGTCATCGCGCGCAAAAGCGCGCGTGGACGAGCGGTGCTCCAAAATGTCCAGTACCGCGTTGCCCGTAGTCTCGACCGGATAGCCGTACGTATCCACGCCCGCAGCTCCGTCGCCGCCCATGCCCGCCTCGCAAACCTGCTCGCTCATCGCCCTACCCTCGCCATTTCTTTAAGAAGCCTTTACGTTTCCGTGTAATTCCCGTCCATTATCGCGCAGGTCGCCACTACATTGCGCCACACCGCCACACGCGCGCGTTAATATGGCTGGTTGGTGTGCGCAGCCACCAATTGCTGCGCATATCTTGGTAACAATCGGGTAAATCCCCGCTTTCGTAGGTTTTAGTTTGTGAGGAGTCTCAGCATGTTCGCTGCCGCCATCTCGCTCGTCGGTCTTGCGGCGACCGTCTACCTTGTCTTGCGCGAGGCCAAGGCCATTTGCGCAAAGTCGGGCACCGTTGCCAAAAGCGCTCTTGGGTGGAGCGTCGCCTTCGGCCTGTTCCAGCTCTTTTTGACCATTTGGGGCGCCATTGGCCTCGTCGCTCAAAACGAGCCGCTCGCCTTTGTGATGCTCATCCTGACCAACGCCATCCTCACCGGCTGCGCTTGGGCCAGCATCGCCCGCGACCGCATCGCCCCGCGCGTCTTTGCGTTCGCCTCGGCCGACGCTCCCGCCCCCACTGGCAAGCTCGCCCGCCTGCGCGGCGCCTTTGTGGGCAAACCGCTCGTCGCCGCCGTCCTGTGCCTGCTGCTCGCCGGCGTCTTTGCGCTGCTGGGCATGGAGGTCTCGTCCAACCACGACTTTACCTGGGTCTACCCCCTGTGCATCCTGCTCGAGTGGGCCATCATCACCGTGCTCATGGTCGGCCTGTTCTTCCTGTTCCAGCGCCACGGCGCAGCACCGGCCGTCCTAGCCTTTGCCCTCTTTGTCCTGGGCATTGCCGAGTTCTTCATCATCACGTTTAAATCCATGCCCATCCAGCCGGGCGACCTTTCGGCCATCTCCACCGCCGCCGCGGTCGCCGGCAACGGCTACACCTTCTCGATCTCGCTGTTCTGCGTGCTGTCCATGGGCTTTACCGCCATCGCCATGCTGCTGTGCGAGTACGCCGGCCTGGTGGCACCGCACCGTCAGAAGGGTGCCGCCAACGCCAAGCGCATGCTGCTCACCAACCTGCTCGTGGCAGTGCTATGCCTGGGCGGTGTGACCGCGCATGTCACGCTCATCGACTACTACAACACTCTCGGCATCACCGTCTACACCTGGCGTCCGCTCGAGAGCTACTGGCGCGAGGGCTACCTGCCTGCCTTTATTAGTGCGGCGCAGTCCATCAAGCCGCCCAAACCCGCCGACTACTCCGTCGACGATGCCAAGGCCACGCTCAAAAAGTACGCCAAGGCCTACGACAAGTCCGACGCGGCCAAGAGCGACGAGCGCGCCGCCGCAAAGGAGCAATTCGACAGCGAGAAGCCCACGGTCATCGCCATCATGAACGAGACCTTCTCGGACCTGTCCATCTACCAGAACATGCGCGCCGGCTACGAGGGCCCGCAGTACTTTAAGAACCTGTCCAACTGCCTCAGCCGCGGCAAGCTCTATGTGAGCGCCTACGGCGGCGGTACCGCCAATACCGAGTTTGAGTTTATGACCGGCAACTCCATGGCCAACCTGGGCTCGGGCGTGTACCCCTACACCATCTACAACATGGAGACGACCGGGAACCTGGCAGAGCAGTTCAAATCGCTCGGCTATTCCACCACGGCCATGCACCCCAACCACGCCACCAACTGGAACCGCGAGAACGTCTATAAGGACTTTGGCTTTGACCAGTTCCTGTCCATCAACGATTTCCAGGGCGCCGATACCCTGCGCGGCATGGTGACCGACCAGGCTACCTACGACAAGATTCTGGAGCTGCTCGACCAGAACGCCGACCCGCAGTTCATCTTCGATGTGACCATGCAGAACCACTCGGGCTACGACACGGGCCTGCTGCCGGCAGATAAGCAGATGCACCTCAACATCGACACGACCGATCTGGACGCCAAGACCGTCGAGGACGGCACGCTGTCCGATGTCGACGAGTACGTCTCGTGCATCGAGCAGTCCGACCAGGCGCTTCGCTACTTCCTCAACGCCCTGAGCAAGCTCGACCGTAAGGTAGTCGTGGTGTTCTGGGGCGACCACCAGCCGTTCTTCCCGTCCAAGTTCAACGATAAGTGGTTTACCGGCGAGGACGACGCCACCCACCAGGAGCGCTTGTGGCAGACCGACTACATCATTTGGGCTAACTACGACGTTGCCGGTTGCGACCAGACGAGTGAGACAGACGACCTGTCCACCAACTACCTGTCCACCCAGCTCATGCAGCTGATCGGCGCCCCGCTTTCCGACTACCAGAAGGCGCATATGACGCTGCGCGAGTCGCTGCCCGCCATCAACTCCGTGGGCTACGAGGACGCCAGCCTGCGCTGGGCGCTCTCCTCCAACGTCACCGGTGACGACGCCGCTGCCGCAGCCGCCACCAAGGCGCGCGAGGATTACGCCAAGATGCAGTACTACGAGATGTTCCGCGACGGCAAGAACGTCTATACGGAGCACTTCCAGACCGAGGCCAACGAGACCGACCCCAACCTGGCGCCGGGCACGACCAAGATCAAGTAGCGACTAGCTGCGAGTTCATAACTGAAACGTCTGTCCGGGCGGAGGCATATAAGGTTCCCTGCTCGGACAGTCCTGCGCAAGACGGAGGCCACGTTATGTGGCCTCCTTTGCGTGCGGAACTCGCGATGAGCCTTTCCCGTGCTTCCGCCTGCCGCCGCCCCTCACCTGTTGCGGATTGAGTGAGCTGATAAGAAGCAGCGCTCGCTACGGAGCAGCTTTGAGTCAAGAAAAAGCCTCGAGAATTTCGAGGCTTTCACGTTTGTGTTATCTCGAGCGCGAGGCGACACGCCTACTCGCCCAGCACGGCCTTTTTGGCCGCCACCGCCATATGGTCCAGATCTTCCTTGGTGGGATGGTCCTTCGCGGCAACCCAGTTGTCGAGCAGCATCTTAAATCGGGCGTTGTCGGGATCTTGCTCGAGCATGGCCTCGTAGCGCTGCTTAACCGCGGGACCCATCTTGCCCTGGCACATCGCCCAGCCCGCAAGCTCGGCATCCTCGGCCAGATTGGAAGTTACGCGGTCAACAATCTGCTGGTAATAGCTCTGGTCGGCCCCAAAGCCGCAGGTGCCAAACAGGAACACGCGCTTGCCGTGCAAGGCAGAGAGCAGCGCCGCGACCGAAGGCGTGCACGCGCCCTTGTCGCACCAAAAACCGACGAGCACCGTGTCGGCCGCGCAGGCGCCCTGCGCCTCGAGCGCAACCTGATCTGCATCCGCATCGTCGCTCAACGCCGCGGCATGGACAAACTCAACGCCCGCAGCCTGCAGAGCGCGCTTGATCGCGCCCGAAACCATCCTGGTATTACCGCTCTTGCTGTTAACCACCAAAGAGCACGTCATAGTCACGTTGCCTCGTTTCCCCCAAAACTAAAGCCACTAATGCAATTTATTAGATGAATATCTTAGTACTAACGTGACAGATGTAAACCACCTTCTGCCGATTGGCGACATGGGCGACACCGATGGGGGCAAAACGTCCGCAGCGCAAGCCCCCAAATACTTAAGACGTGGGACGAACAAACCCGATTCATTTGCCCCACGTCTTGCTTACTGGGCAAACTGGCTACGATAAAGCTCGGCATAGAAGCCACCTGCCGCTAGCAGCTCGTCATGCGTGCCGCGCTCGATAATCTCGCCATCGCGCATTACCAGGATGCAATCGGCGTTGCGAATCGTCGACAGGCGGTGTGCCACGACAAAGCTCGTGCGGCCAGCCATGAGCTCGTCGAATGCCGCCTGCACCTGCAGCTCGGTACGCGTATCGATGCTCGACGTTGCCTCGTCCAGCAGCAGAATCGCCGGATCGGTGAGCATGACGCGCGCGATGCACAGCAGCTGTTTTTGACCTTGGCTAAACGTGCCGCCGTCCTCGCCGATCACCGTATCGTAGCCGCCTGGCAGCTGCACGATAAACTTATGCGCATGAGCGCGCTTGGCGGCCTCGACAATCTGCTCGCGCGTGGCATCCGGGCAACCATAGGCAATGTTTTCGGCCACCGTGCCCTCGAACAGCCAGGTGTCCTGCAGCACCATGCCAAAGGCGCGGCGCAGGCTTGCGCGCGTGTAATCTCGCGAGGACTTGCCATCGACCATGATGCGTCCAGCATCGATATCGTAAAAACGCAGCAGCAAATTGATGAGCGTCGTCTTGCCACAGCCCGTGGGACCGACGAGGGCAAAGCGCGTACCGGGTTTGGCCTCGATGCAGATATCCTGCAGCAGCTTGCGGTCGGGCACATAGCTAAAGTCCACATGCTCAAACGAAACCTCGCCCTTCGGGATGGTGAGCTCAATGGCATCCACAGCGTCGGGCTCCTGCTCGCGCGCATCGAGCAGCGCAAACATGCGGCGCGCCGAGGCGTACGCGGTCTGGATCTGCGTAATGACGTTGGTGACCTCGTTGAACGGCTTGGTGTACTGGTTGGCATAGGACAGGAAAATCTGCACGCCGCCCACCGTAAGCGCTGCCGGAACGCCCGTGATCACACCGACGCAGCCGATCACGGCGACCACGGCGTAGATGATGTTGTTGATAAAGCGCGTACCGGGGTTAGAGAGCGAGCCCATAAACTGCGCGCGTTCACCCGCGGTGTAGAGCTCGGCATTGAGGGCATCGAAGCGCTGCTGAGCGCGCGGGCCGTAGGCAAACGCGTCCACGAGCTTTTGCTCGCCCACATACTCCTCGATATGGCCGCCGAGCTGGCCCTGGATGCGCTGTTGGGCCGTAAAGCTCTTATTTGAGAGCTTGGCGATGGCGCCGGCCGCAAAGATGGAAAGCGGCGTGACGAGCACCACCACAAGCGTCATGGTCAGGTTGATGGAGAGCATAAACGCGAGCGTGCCCACGATGGTAATAACGCCGGTAAAGAGCTGCGTGAAGCCCTGCAGCAGACCGTCGCCCACCTGATCGACGTCGTTGACCACGCGGCTCATGAGGTCGCCGTGGGCATGGCTGTCGATAAAGCTGAGCGGCATGCGGCTGAGCTTGTCGCTCGCCTCCACGCGCATGTCGCGCACCGTCTCGTAGGACAAGCGGTTAACGCAATAGCCCTGCAGCCACTGGAAAGCCGCAGCACCTACGACGACAATCGCGAGCTTGGTGACAAGCGGCAGCAGCGCATCGAAGTCCACCTGCCTGGCGGCGACGATCAGGTCGATGCCCTCGCCGATGAGAATAGGTGTATAGAGCTGCAAGATCACCGAGATGGCAGCGCTCACAAACGACGCCGTAAACGAAATGCGATGCGGACGGACGTAGCCCAGCAGACGGCGAGTCACCGCGCCCACGGGGTAGCGTTCGGGATCGCCGGGCTGGCGCGGACCGTCGCCCAGGTCATTGAGGCTATCGTTGCCGGACACGTTGGCCGTCATCGTGGCGACCGAACCGGAAGAAGTATACGGATTCATTTAGCAGCCCTCCTTTGCGCAAGTGGATGCCAGGGCAGCCGGGGCGGATGCGGGCGACGCGCTCCCCTGCTGACCCTCGAGCTCCTCGCGACGAAGCTGCGACTGGCAAATCTCGCGATAGAGCTGGCAGGTCGCGTACAGCTCGTCGTGCGTGCCCAGGCCCGCGACCGAGCCGTGATCGAGCACGCAGATCATGTCGGCGTCGCGCACGGTCGAGACGCGCTGGCTCACAATCACCGTGGTCAGCGGCAGCCCGCCCTCGGCGGCACCGCGCACGCTGCGCTCGCGGATGGCATGGCGAAGCGCCGCGTCGGTCTTAAAGTCGAGCGCCGAGGCGGAGTCGTCCATGATCAGAATCTGGGGCGAGCCCACCAGGGCACGCGCGATGGTCAGGCGCTGGCGCTGACCACCGCTAAAGTTCTTGCCGCCCGCCTCGACCGGGGCATCCAGGCCTTGGGGCTTGTTGCGCACAAACTCGCTGGCCTGCGCCATATCGAGCGCCGCCCAGAGCTCATCGTCGGTCGCTGCCTCGTCGCGCCAGGTCAGGTTACTGCGGATGGTGCCACTCACCAGCGACGCACGCTGCGGGACGGTTGCGACCACATGGCGCAGCTGGTCGAGCGGCCAGGCGCGCACGTCGGCGCCCATCACGCTCACGCTGCCGGTGCCCGCATCGTACAGGCGCGGGATAAGCGAGACGAGTGTGGACTTGCCACTGCCCGTGCCGCCGATAATGCCGAGCGTTTTGCCCAGCGGCAGCTCCAGGGTCACATCGTCAACGGCATTTGCCGCGCCCGCGCCAAACGAAAAACTCGCATGGTCAAAGCTCAGCGCAGAGACCGGAGCAGCATTGCCCGTCACGCCCGGCTTGGGCAGCGCGACCGGCTGGTTGCCCCCGTCGGTGATGCTCGGCTCGCAATTGAGCACCTCGTTGATACGCGACGCGCTGGCGCTCGCCTTGGTAAAGACCACGACTAGGTTGGCGACATACACGATGGAGGTCAGGGTCTGCGTCATGTAGTTCACAAACGCCATGACCTGACCCTGCGTTAGCTCGCCCACGTTGACCTGGATGCCGCCCACCCACAGGATGGCGCACACGCCCAGGTTCATCACAAGAAACGTGACGGGGTTGAGAATCGACGAGAGCTTACCCACCGCGATGGCAGTATTGGCCTGGTCATCGGCGGCTTGGGCAAAGCGCTCACGCTCATGGTCCTCGCGCACAAAGGCGCGAACCACGCGGGCGCCCGAAAGGCCCTCGCGGCAGATAAGCGCGATGCGGTCGAGCTTTGCCTGCAGCTGCTTGTAGTACGGGATGCAGCGCGCCATGACAAACCAAAACACCAGGCCGATAGCGGGCGTGCAGATCAAAAAGATGATGCCGAGCTTAAGGTCGATGGCAAGGGCCGCGCACATGGAGCCCACCGCCAAGAAGGGCCAGCGGATGAGCATACGCACGCCCAGCGCCACGGCGAGCTGCACCTGGTTGACGTCGTTGGTAATGCGCGTGATGAGCGACGGCGTGCCAAAGCGATCGAGCTCAGCATAGCTCAGCTTGTTGATGTGCTTGTAGAGTGCGCCGCGGATGTCGGTGCCCATGCCCTGCGAGGTGAGCGCCGCCATCTTTTGGCAGACGAGCGTAAACGAGATGCCGATCACGGCCATGGCGGCAAGCACCATGCCGTAGTGGACGACGGCGTTGACATCGTGTGCGCCGATGCCCTTATCGATCATCTGGGCAATCACCAGCGGCGTAAGCAGGTCAAAGATCACTTCGATTAACTTGCACGCAGGGCCAATCACCATATATCGGCGAAACTTGCCACCAAAACGCCTGAGCAGCTCAATCATAAAAAGGCGCTCCCTATCATCATCTCTCTTCAATCTGATTCATGATAGTACGGCGAACCCTGAAGATGCGTAAGCAACTCGTTACAGAAGAGTCTTGAGCGGTGGTAAAAAACGTCACAGTTTTGGCGCAGCCAGCGAGCGACATAAACACCAGGGATTCAATTATCAGATAAATGTGACCCTTCAGGCAGTTTTGGTCGGCTACCCGCGAGTGCCGGCAGGGCGCTTGGTAGTCGAGCGATCCCGCAGGCGAAGCCGAGGACCAGCGAGACACCACTCCATCACGCCCGGACCACGTGGCCGCCTATGTTTTGGCAAAGTCAGCGAGCGCCACCCAGAGCGAACAAGTTGGCATGAAAAAGGCAAGGCATAGACCTTCTGGTCATGCCTTGCCTTTTGAATGACAAATTGTCGCTCTGGGTGGCGCGCAGCGTCGAGCATTGCGCGGTTTGGTAAAACCGCGCAAAAAGAAAGCCTGCGCACTCGATGGATTCGGATGCCCGACAGAGGCTCCTTATGGCTGCTTCCTTCCGGACCTGACCAGATTCGGAACATGTCGTCATCCGAACCCATCGAACGCGCTAGGCGCTCGATATATATTACCTGCTCCCGCCCGATGGGGCAAGACAGCTAATTTGGGACGGGGCTTTTTTGACTACTTTTTGACTGGGGACATCAGGGTGACGAAAGTAGCCAAGAAAGCCCCGTCCCAAAAAGACCGATCTGGTGCTGCGCCACGAAAAGGGCCTATCTACTACGTTTTGGTCGCAGGGGTCGACCATAGCCGGCTTTTTCGAAAACCGGCAAGCTCTCTACCTGCGGTTTCATTTTTGCAAATTCCGAGATAGTCGAGGGTGGCCGGTTAAACGTAGTAGATAGCCGTGTTTCGTGGCAAACGGTCCGACTCGAAACCCATGTCGACCAGCCTCGGATGGCCATTCACGAAGTTACGGTGGAATACGGACTGAATTGGCACCTTAAAGGCAAAAACACTCCGTATTTCACCGCAACTTATCGAGGGGATGGGTTTTAGAGGCGGTCGAGGTCGTAGGATCGAGCGGCAGACTCGCCGGCGCAGATGAGGTTGGTTGCGGCTTCTTGCGGGTCGAGTGCCTGCCCCAGGTCCATGGGCTTGCGACAGATCGGCAGTACAAGGTCGATGCCCTGCTCGTACACCGCATCCAGGCTATCGGCACGACCGCCCACGACGGCGACCACCGGCTTGCTATAGCGCTTGGCACGGCGGGCCACACCCACCGGCGCCTTACCGGCAGCGGATTGATCGTCCATATTGCCCTCGCCCGTTATGACCAGATCGACATCCCGCACGCGCTCGTCAAACCCAATTAGATCAAGCACCGTCTCCACGCCCGAATGTAGCTCTGCACCGAGCGCTAGCAGCGCGGCGCCCAGACCGCCAGCGGCACCGGCGCCGGGCACACCGAGCACCGAACCAAATGTCCGCGCGCCCTCGGGCGCGCGCAGTAACCTCTGAACCCGTGCCTCGGCAATCGCCGTATCGAGCAGGCGGCCGTAGCCGACCATCCAGCCGTCGCACCCGCTCAGTGCTTCGACATCGTCTGTCGGCAGGCCCTTTTGCCCGCCAAACACCGCAAGTGCCCCGCGACGCCCCACGAGCGGGTTTTCGACATCGGAAAGCACCACGACACGCGCGCCATCCAAAGCCTGCAGCGCTGGCGCCAAATCAACGCTCGCCACCTGCTCAAGGCCCGCAAGACCGGGAGCGATATTGCAGCCACGGTCATCGACAAGACGCGCGCCCAGCGCTTGCAGCATGCCGGCGCCACCGTCGTTGGTGGCGCTGCCGCCCAGTCCCATATATAGGGTCCTCGCCCCCGCGCGAACCGCACGAAGCATCAGCTCGCCCACGCCATAGGTCGTCGCGGCCAACGCCGCCGACTCCGTGCACGGCGAGTACCCGATGCCCGCGGCTTCGGCCATCTCAATGACAGCCGACTCGTGCTCGCCGTCCACCAGCATCCGGGCAGCCACGCGCTTGCCCAAGGGACCTGCCACCTCGCAGGTCACAATCTCACCGCCGCACGCGGCAACGGCATCGAGCGTTCCCTCACCGCCATCCGCCAGCGGCAGCGCGCTTACTTGGGCATCGGGCCACACGCGGCGCACGCCCCCGGCAACTGCCGCCTCCGCCTGCGCGCTCGACACGCTGCCCTTAAAGGAGTCAATCGCCAGCAGCACACGGCGGGGCCGGCGGCACGCAGGACCAAAGTCAACTGCCGCGCCAGCATCCTCACCGGCACCTGCAAGCGCTGCGGCGTGAGCGGCGTGTGCTTCAAGATCGGCCCCACAACCGCAATCAGCGCCGCCCGCTCCGCGCAGACCGCCAAAATAGCTACTCAGCAGCTCGCGGCATTCATCCGCCAAGACCCCAGCCGTCACATTAAACCGATGATTCAGGCGCGAATCGGCATTGAGGTCGTATAGCGACCCCAGAGCGCCCGCCTTAGCATCGGCCGCGCCGTACACGCAGCGCCCCACGCGCGCATTAACCATAAGCCCCGCGCACATGCAGCAGGGCTCGAGCGTCACGTAGACCGTACAATCGGAAAGGCGCCAGCGTCCAAGCGACTGAGCGGCGGCGCATAGGGCCGCAAACTCGGCATGCGCCGAAGGATCCTGGTCGAGCTCGCGGCGATTATGCGCCCGCGCGACAATCTCACCCGCGCGCACCACTACGGCACCGATCGGCACCTCGCCCACCGCCGCGGCGGCACGCGCCTCCGACAGCGCCTCACGCATGAACTTCTCATCGATTCCGGTGCTCGTCATCGTTCGCCTCCCCTGTTGCAAATCCAAAACGATGCTATCATTACGACTCACGGAGAGATGGCAGAGCGGTTGAATGCGGCGGTCTTGAAAACCGTTGAGCGCGAGAGCGTTCCGGGGGTTCGAATCCCCCTCTCTCCGCCACTCTTAGTGACTCACCGGCGTCATGGTCCGCTCGAACAGCGCATCGACCACGTCGGCGATTTCGGATCGGCGCTCCAGTACGTGGCCCGATTCCCACCACATGGTAAAGAGCCGAATAATGCCGCCGGCGACAAACTCAGACGTCGTCTCGAGCGATACGGGCGCAAGCGCATCCTCGTCAAGCGCGCTCATCACGCGCCCGCGTATGGAGCGCGCGATGCGGTCGCAAATCATGCTGGTCAGCATACCCGACATACTGCTCGTCAAAATGTTATCCATGAGCTGCTCATGCGCCAGAATCAGATCCATGGCATCGGCGAACACTTCGTGGCGAAGCGCGCGCACGTCCTCGACGCCCTCCGCGCCATCCGCATCGGCCCGCTTTTGCGGCAGGCCCGACATGAGTTCATCGATATAGAAGGCAAAGTAATCGTTTTTATCGCGGAAGTGCTTGTAGAACGTCGTCCGGCGAATCATAGCGCGGTCGCACAGCATGGCAACCGTCACGTCCTCAAACCGATGCTCTTCGAGCAGCTCAGTAAAGGCCTCGAACAGGGCCCGATAGGTTTTCTTGATGCGAAGGTCCATACGTATCGCCCTCCTCAAGGAAAAGACATCGCTCACTAATCTGTCGCATATCTTACACCTGTATCGCCCACTCCCTGGCGAACGGCCTCACCTTGGTGGAAACATAACGCTTACCGGAAAGTTCGGTATCGCCAAGGGTTGCGGGTATACTAGTAGCGTTACACCAACGGCAGCCGGCGGAAGACGCCGCGGCCATTCGAAACGGAGACACCATGATTCCCGTCATCATCGGTATCGTTGTTGTCGTTGTGATTGTCTGCGCCATCGCCGGCATCTACAACAACATGGTCACCAAGCGCAATCGCATTGATAACGCCTGGCAGAATATCGACACGCAGCTGCAGCGCCGCAACGACCTGATCCCTAACCTAGTCGAGACCGTCAAGGGCTACGCTAAACACGAGCAGGACACGCTTGCCGCCGTGGTCAACGCGCGCAACGCCGCCGTGAGCGCCACCACGCCCGAAGCCAAGATGGAAGCCGACAACGTGCTGACCGGCGCCCTGCGCCAGCTCTTCGCCGTGGCCGAGGCTTACCCCGATCTTAAGGCGAACACCAACTTTACGCAGCTCCAAGCCACGCTCGAAGACACCGAGAACAAGGTGAGCTACGCGCGCCAGAGCTACAACGACTGCGTGCTTAGCTACAACAACGCCATCCAGACGTTCCCTGCCGTTATCTTTGCCGGCATCTTCCAGTTTAAGGAGCGCCAGGGCTTTGAGGCAGCCGAGGCCGCCCGCCAGGCACCGACCGTCAAGTTCTAACAAGTTGGCAACGCATCCTGAATCGGCTATATGCATAAACCGCTCCGTCGAATGCATACTTCGACGGAGCGGTTTCCTTTGTCGCGAAGGTCCCCCTCAAGGCGCCGTGCATTTTTGGGAGTATTCAGCACAGCCAAGAGCTTTGGGCTCCGCAGCAGAGGCGTTAGATAGCGAATACCCCTGCAGCCCGAGACCCAGTAGCCCATAACACCGCCTATTATTCGCGAAAAGCATCGACAAGCACGGATTTTTGCCCGAACGACGATATGCAGGAGCCTTCGATTGCAGAATACTCGCAAAAATGCACGTCGCCACCACCCCCACATGGCGCGACGCAAATCAGAACCACCCTTAAAAAGGGTGGTTTGCTCTTAGGGTATAACCCACGGGCC
>CAJMMN010000023.1 GCA_905214525.1 uncultured bacterium | reverse complement strand
CTGGTGATCTCCGCCTTGAGAGGGCGGCGTCCTAAACCGCTAGACGAACGGGCCACATGACATCTGCACTGCCGTGCTGCAAGGAAATATATTACGGGACAAAAAACATCAGCGCAAGAAGAAATTCCAAATTGCCGAAAAATTGTCGACAGGTTATGGAACGCGCAGGTCAACTAATTAGCTAATTCAAGTTGAGATGAGCCAGGAGGGCTTCGCGGTTGTTGGGGATGTTGTCCTCGATCACGGCGTCGAGGGCGGCGTTGAGAAGCTGTCCCAGCTCCGGCCCCGGCTTGACGCCGGCGCGGATCAGGTCGCCACCATTGATGGCAAGCATCTTGAGTGTATAGGGCTCCCCCGTCTGCAGCAGATCGTGGGCGAGCGTACGCATCTCCTCGATCGTCTCGACGTAATAGAAGCACGAGGGCGCCTTGCCCAGCGTGTCGGCACGCTTAAGGTCCATAAGCTCGTCCATCAGGCGCGGCGTATCGACGCCCTCGCCCGAAAGCAAGCGCATCATATTGAGCAAGCAGGAGCGCTCGGGGCGCAGCGGCTTGTCGTGGTACTTAATGAGCAGGCACACGTCGCGGACCAAGTCGTGCGAAAGCGCCAAGCGATCCATGATGGCGCGCGCCTTCTTGGCCCCGAGCTCGGGATGACCGTAGAAGTGGCCGCTGCCGGCGTGATCGACCGTAAAGCAATCGGGCTTGGAGACGTCATGCAAAAACGCTGCCCACATTAAGCTCGGCGAAGGCGCCACGCCATCGCACAGCGCCAGCTCCCCTGCCACCGTCAGCACGCGGGCGATATGTTCGTAGACGTTAAACGCATGATAGACGCTGCGTTGATCAAACCCGCGAGCGGACGCGAGCTCGGGCACGGCGGCGCAAACAAGCTCGGGGTAGCGCAGCATCGCGTCTCCCCCGTGGCCGGTCGATAGAATGCCCTCGAGCTCAATACCCACGCGCTCGCGCGCCACGGCATCGAGCAGCGGCGCGCACTCGGCAAGGGCACACTTGGTCTCGGGCTCAATCACAAAGTCCAGGCGGCAGGCAAAACGCACCGCACGCAACATGCGCAGGGCATCCTCGTTAAAGCGGCGCTTGGGATCTCCGACGGCACGAATCAGCTTGCGGTCTAGGTCGCCCTGGCCATCGTAGCGGTCGACAAGGCCGCGCTCGGGATGCCACGCCATGGCATTGACGGTAAAGTCGCGGCGCGCCAGATCGTCCTCAAGCGAAGCGGCGCGCTCCACACTCTGAGGATGACGACCGTCGGTATAGAAGCCGTCCAGGCGATAGGTGGTGACCTCAATGCGCTCGCCATCGCAAATAGCCGTAATGCCGCCAAATTTAATGCCCGACTCAACTACCGCAATGCCGGCGGCCTCGAGTGCCGCCTTGGACTCCAGCCACAGGCCGCTGCAGCACATGTCGACATCGTGGCTGGGGCATTCCATCAGCGCATCACGTACCCAACCACCCACGTACCAAGCCTCAAGACCTGCTGCCTCAAGCGCACGCAGGACACGGATAGAGGCATCGGTCGGCTGCGTACCGTTGAGCGAAACATTGCACATGCCTATGGCCTCCTGCGACTATCAAATTGGCTATCGATTGCGTCTGCAAGAAGTCTAGCAAGAAACAGCCTCCACTGCACACGCAAGTCCGATAAACAAAAACGCATCCGTCCTGGTCTAAGACGGATGCGAAATAATTGAACTATTCAGGCAAGGTGCCGGAACTAGCAAACCTGACGGATTGCAATACCCTTCTGATACTCATCGACCTTGGCGAAGTCGCCCAGACCGGGGCACTCGACCACGTTAGCGCCGGTGGCCATCGAGAGACGCAGGGCGTCCTCGACGCGCTCCGGGGCGTCGTGCCACACGGACAGGAAGGCGGCCAGCGAAGAATCGCCGGCGCAGACGGTCGACAGCAGCTTAACCTCAAAAGTACGGTTGGCAAACCAGATGTGCTCGCCGTTGGAGAAGTACGCACCGGCGCCGCCGAGCGTCAGCAGCACGTTCTTAGCGCCCTTGGCGTGCAGCTCGGCCATGGCACCCTTGACGGACTCATCGTCGCCGCCGCTTACCTTAATGCCAAAGATATCGAGCAGCTCGTCGTCATTGGGCTTAATCAGCAGCGGCTCCATGGCAATGAGGTCTGCCAGCTGATGGCTCGAGATATCGAGCACGAACTCGGCCCCCTTGGCCTTGACGCGGCGCAGGACCTCGGCCAGGAAGCCCTCGGAAGTGTTGGGAGGCAGCGAGCCGCTGATGACCAGGCAGGTCATGTCATCGAGCGAATCGATGAGCTCAAACATCTCCCGCTCGTTGGCCTCGTTGATGGCGGCACCGGCGTTGACCATGTTGTACTCGGTGTCGGGACCGGCGTTGAGGAACACATTGACGCGCGTGATGCCGTCGGTCCACACGGGCTTGACGGGCACGCCCAGGGCCTCGGCGCCCTTAACGATAAACTCGCCCGAGAAACCGGCGAAAAAGCCCAGGATCGTGGTGTCGACGCCGTAGTGGTCGAGCGTAAACGAGACGTTGAGGCCCTTGCCGTTGGGCGTGTAGACGGCGTTGCGGGTACGCGTGACGGTGTTGGCAGCAAGACCGTCGCAGGTGATGTTGTAGTCAATGGCGGGATTTGCAGTGAGCGTGTAAATCATGAATGTTCCTTTCACAAGGCAACGTGTTAATGAAAGTATATTCCACGCATCGGTAAAAGGCTAGGACAACTCGGTGAACGGTGTGGAAGCGATGAAGTACGGAAGGACTCCTCTCCCCCGTGGCGGAACAAAAAGGCGCCCCAGCCGAAACCGGGGCGCCGCATGCGCACGAATATGTCGCGTTTCGATTACTGACGATCGAGCTTGCGGACAGCAACGCGCTTGCTGTACTCGTCAACGTGACCGAAGTCGCCGATGCCGACGGACTCAGCGACGTTGGCGCCGGTGGCCATAGCGAGCTTCATGGCCTCCTCGACGTTGTCGCGATCCCTGTACCACTTGTGCAGGAACGCAGCGAGGGTGCAGTCGCCGGCGCAGACGGAAGAGACCAGCTTGATGTTGAACTCACGCTTGGCGTACCAAATGTCCTCGCCGTTGGAGAAGTAGGCGTCGCCACGGCTACCACGGGTGAGCAGCACGTTCTGAACGCCCGCGTCGTGAGCCATCTTCATGGCAACGCGGACCTCGTCATCAGTGTCGACCGGCACGCCGAAGATAGCCTTCATCTCGTGATGGTTCGGCTTGATGAGCAGCGGCTTCTTGTGAGCGAGCTCCTTGAGCTTGTCGGAGGACAGGTCCAGGACGACATCGGCGCCACGGGCCTGAGCGTGCTCCATGACCTGAGCCAGGAAGTCGGGCGTAGCTTTGGGAGGCACGGAGCCAGAGACGATCAGGCACTCAAGATCGCCCGCGGTGTCCAGGATGTTGTAGAGCTCCTCCTGGTGCTGCGGCGTAATAGGAGCACCGGGGTTGAGGATGCCGTACTCGTGCTGGCCATCGTTGACGTAGGTGTTGATACGCGTGATGCCGTCGGTCCAGACCGGGCGGCACAGGCAACCCAGGTTCATGACCTCCTCGACGATAAACTTGCCCGTGAAGCCAGCGAAGAAGCCGAGCGCGACGGTGTCGACGCCCATCTTCTTAAAGGCGAAGGACACGTCGAGGCCCTTGCCGTTAGCCGTGTAGCTGGCCGAGCCGGTGCGGACGTTCTCATCGGGCTCGAGCGGAGAGCTCGAAACCGTCATGTCGACAGCCGGGTTAGCGGTTAGCGTGTAGAACATTTACAGTACCCCCTGTATATGTGAGGGCCGCGTGATTGGCCCATTCCAACCACGCGGTTACCTCTGATACCAAATTAGCGAGCAGCAGACTCGAGCAGCGCCTTGACCTCGGCGGCAGTGTTGCAGGCGAGTGCCTTCTCGGCGAGCTCGTCACACTCGGCCTTGGTCCACTGGCTGATGGTCTTGCGGGCGCGCAGGATGGACGGAGCGCTCATCGAGAACTCCTCCAGGCCCCAGCTGATCAGCAGCGGCTCAAGCAGCGGATCGGCAGCGGCCTCGCCGCACATGCCGACCATGATACCGGCCTTCACGCCGTTCTCGATGATGTTCTTGAGCGAGCGGAGCACGGCGGGATAGTACACCTGGTACAGGTTGGAGATGGTGTCGTTGCCACGGTCGGCGCACATGGTGTAGCCGATGAGGTCGTTGGTGCCGATAGAGAAGAAGTCGGCGACCTCGGCCAGACGGTCAGCGAGCAGCGAGGCGGCAGGCGTCTCGACCATAATGCCGACCTCGATGTTCTCGTTGAACTTGCGACCCTCTTCGGTCAGCTCGGCCTTGCACTGCTCGACGAGCTCCTTGACGGCCACGACCTCCTCGACGCAGGTGACGAGCGGGATCATGATCTTGACGTCACCAAAGGCGCTGGCGCGCAGCAGGGCGCGGAGCTGAACCTTGTACTGGTCGGGATTGGCCAGGCAGTAACGCACGGCGCGGAAGCCCATGAAGGGGTTCTCTTCCTTGACCATGTGCAGATACGGAATCTCCTTGTCGCCGCCCACATCGAGCGTGCGGATGATGACCGGAGCACCCTTGAGCGCGCTGGCGACCTTACGATAGGCGTTGAACTGCTCCTCCTCGGAAGGAAGCTCAGCAGAGTCCATGAACAGGAACTCGGAGCGGAACAGACCGATAGCCTCGGCGTCGTGATCGAGCGCGTTGGGCACGTCATCGGGGTTACCGATGTTGCAGGCGATGATCTTCTTGATGCCATCGGCAGTCACGGACGGCTTGCCACGGAAGGCCTCGAGGGCTGCCTTCTCGGCAGCGAAGGCCTCGGCCTTGGCGGTGTAGGCAGCGAGCGTCTCCTCGTCGGGATCGGCCTCGACGATACCCTTGCCACCGTCGACGACAACGGTCATACCGTTGCGCAACGCGGTGCAGCTGTTGGAAACCGAAAGGACAGCCGGGATCTCGAGGGCGCGCGCAATGATCGCGGAGTGCGACGTGCGGCCACCGGTCTCGGTGACGATACCGGCAACGTGGGCCTTATCGATCGTGGCGGTCATGGACGGCGTGAGGTCGTGCACGACAACGACGGTATTCTCGGGCAGGACGGAGAGGTCGACGACCTCCTTGCCCAGCAGCTCGGCCAGAATACCGGTGCGGATGTCGGCGATGTCGGCCGCGCGCAGACGGAACATCTCGTCGTCCATGGACAGGAACATGTTCTCGAACATGGTCGAGGTGTCCATGAGCGCCTGCTCGGCGCAGGTGCCGCCGTCAATGGCGGCGTTGATGGCGTCGGTCATGCCCGGATCCTGAGCCAGGACAATGTGTCCGCTCATGATCTCGGCCTCGGCCTCGCCCACCGTCTCCTTCATGTGGTCGGCCTGAGCCTGGGTCTTCTCGCAGAAGACCGAAAGAGCGGTCTGATAGCGCTCCTTCTCTGCTGCCGAATCGGCAACCTCGTGCGGCTCAAACGTCAAGTCGGGATCGACGGCGACCATGACGGTGCCGATACCGATACCCTCGGAAGCGTTGACTCCCTGATACATTCCCATTCCTCTCTCCGTGTCATGTGATAAAGCGTTTTGCCATATCCATGACAAAAGAGCGCAGCTTCCTTACAACAGGTCACTGCGCCCCCAAATATGAACTTAGTTGTTCAACATGCGACCCGTTTGAGTTCTACTCGCCAAGACCGCTCTTGATGAGCTCAATGGCAGCAGCCAGAGCCTCGGCCTCATCGGCGCCGTCGCACTTGACCTCGACCTCGGTACCGCAGGGGATACCAGCAGCCATGAGGGCCATCGGGGACTTGCCGTTGACCTCCTTCTCGGGGGTGACGACCGTCACGTCACAGGCGTACTTGCCCATGGTGGAGGCGAACAGACCAGCCGGACGCATGTGCAGACCCTGAGGATTAACGAGGGTAGCCTTCTCAGAAACCATAATTGACTCCTTTTTTGTGTTTAACCCCTGTCATGCATGTGGCAGGAGTCAGATTCACGACGTTGTTTATATTAACTCACATCAAACGGTTTTTCATTGTGTTTCGCACGAATTGTTGGACAGATGTCGTTCGCTGTCCGCTCGCCTGCCGGGCGGGGCGGTTAAGTTTGCTGCTCTACAGTCCTGCGCAAGACGGAAAGCACATTAAGTGCTTTCCTTTGCGTGCGGAACTCGCGACAAACTTAACCGCCCCGCCCGGCAGGCGAGCTGCGGGAACATGCTTCCGTCCAAGAAATATCGTGCAAAAGGAATTCTGGCTGAATTATTGTTCGCGTGGGTGATTCAGTCGATGAGGGCTATATATGCCCTGTTGGGGACTAAGGAGTGTCCCGGGGTGCCGGCAGGAAAGGAACGTCCCTAAGTGCCAGGTGGCATGAAAAAAGGCGAGGACCCGTAGGGAGTCCTCGCCTTTGTTACAGGGGGCGATGTTATTCGCGTACTGTGGAATTAGACCAGGCGAGCGTTGATCGTCTTGGCGATCTCGGCGGCGTCGGTGGAACCCTTGACGGTGCCACGGAAGTCCTCGTCCATGAGCGCCTCGGCGACCTTGGACAGGATCTTGAGGTGCGTGGTGCCAGCCTGTGCACCGGGGATGAGCAGGGCGATAGCCACGTTGACGGGAGCGCCGTCCATGGTGTCCCAACCGGTCACGCCGGATTCGTCCTTGACGACGATGACGGCAGCCTCGGTAATGGCGTCGGACTTGGCATGCGGGATGGCGAAGCCCTCCATCATGCCCGTGGTGCCCTCGGCCTCGCGGGCCAGGAAGGCGTTCATCACGGCGTCGGCGTCGCTGGCGATACCGGCCTTGACAGCCTGTTTGGAAACGAAGCTCAGAGCCTCGTCACGAGAAGCGAAGTCCTCGGCGACAAAGACATTCTCAACCTTCACGAAGTCGGCAGCCTCGGCCTTAGGGGCCTCAACGGCAGCGGCCTTGGAAGCCTCAACCGGCTTGGCTACAGGAGCGGCCTTCTGATTCTTCTCGAAGTCGTACTTCTTGAAGGCCACGAACAGGATGCCACCGACAACAGCACCGATGAGGATCGCGAGGACCCAAAGCGGACCGTTCTCGACAACGGGCAGGACCAGGAAACCACCGTGAGGCGCCGGATCGTGAACGTTGAACATAATGGTCAGGATCGAAGCGATAGAGGAACCGAGCATCATGATGGGCATGACCGGCCAGATGTTCTTGGTCATGAACGGAATGGCGCCCTCGGTGATGTGGGTGCAACCAAGAATGAGGTTGACGATACCGGCGTCGTGATCCTCCTGGCTGAAGTACTTCTTGCCGACAACGACGGCGAAGGTGGTGATCAGCGGTGGAACGATGCAAGCTGCGGAGACGGCAGCCATGAAGTTGGTGCCGAAATTGTAGGTATCGGTGCCAACGCCGGCAGCCAGTGCCTCGGTGAGCATGGCGGTACCGGTAACGTAAGCAGCCTTGTTGACCGGGCCACCCATGTCAAAGGCGCACATGCAGCCGATGGCAAGACCCAGGACAACGGCGCCAGAGGCGGACAGGCCCTTGAGGAAGTCCATCATGGCGGTGTTGATGGCAGCCATGGGGCCGGAGATGCCGAGCATGACCAGACCGACGATGGCGGTCGAGAACAGCGGGTACAGGAAGATAGCCTTGAGGCCGTCCAGGTTCTTGGGCAGACCGGCAAAGACCTTCTCGAGCAGCAGGATGACATAGCCAGCGAGGAAGCCGCCGACGATGCCGCCCAGGAAGCCGAAGCCCACGCCGGCGCCACCGGCGTCGATCATGCCGGTCTCGGCGTTAACAGGCAGGCCCTGAATGGCGATCATACCGGCAACAAAACCAGGGACGAGCGCCGGGCGCTTACCGATGGACTCGGCGATGTAGGCGGAAAGCACCGGAACCATGAGGTTCATGGCGATGCCGCCGATGATCTTGAGCATGGCGGCGAAGCTGTTGTAGTCAGCAGCCGTCGAATCGAAGGATGTGATGCCCCACAGGAACGAGACGGCGGTCAGAACACCACCGGCGACGACGAAGACCAGCATGTGGCTGACGCCGTTCATGAGGTGCTTGTAGATGACGTGACCGATGGACTCCTTCTCCTCGACCTCGTCCTCGACATCGGCAGCGGCTGCAACCGTGTTGTCGCCCTTGGCGGCGAGCGCGCGGTCAATCAGCTTACCGGCGGCCTCAACGGACAGGGCCTTGGAAACACCAACGGAAACCATGGGCTTACCGGCGAAACGCTCAGCCTGGACATCCTTGTCGGCTGCGACGACGACGGCCTTGGCACCAGCGATCTCACTCTTGGTGAGCTCGTTCTCGACACCGACCTGGCCATGAGTCTCGACCTTAATGGTCAGACCGCGCTCGGCAGCTGCCTTCTCCAGCGCCTCCTTAGCCATGAAGGTGTGCGCAATGCCGGTCGGGCAACCGGTGGCGGCTATGATGTCAAACTTAGCCATGTGTCCCTCCTTTTAAAGTTTTGCGCCCGCAGGCGCTCCCCTACACGCGCGTCCTTGCGCGCTTTTCCACAACTGAAAGATACCAACCTACCGTCCGCGTGAGAAGAGACAAGGTGCAATTCTCCGGTGAAAGGTTCTTTCATAACCGTAAACGGTAGGTGAAAGTTTACCATCAACACTTGAAACGGCAAGGTGTATCTTGTTATTGAAAATCCCCCTATACTATGACATTACAAAACGATTCCGATTTTCATGCCAACCAGGAGCCATCCATGACCGATAGTAGCAAGAGCGCACTTTCCCTCATTAGTACCCATCAGGGATACAGCGAGTCCGAGCAGCGCATTGTCGACTATATATTGGAGCACCAGTCCGAGGCGCCACGCCTCACGGCGGCTCAGCTCTCACGCGCCGCCGCCACGTCCGAGGCGACCGTTTCGCGCTTCTGCCGCAAACTTGGCTTTGGTAGCTTCCGCAGCTTTCAGTTTTCGTTGGCGAGGGATTTGGAAAGCCAGCGCAACGAGGGCCTGACTGACGAAGTCTCGCTCGACAATATGGAGCAGAGCCTTAAGAACATCCTGGCTGCCAAGGTGAGCGAGCTTAATGCGACCATCGACGGGATCGACCACGATACGTTGGCGGCTGTTGTGCATGCCCTTAAGCATGCAGGGGTTATTGAGTTTGCGGCTGTGGGCAATACGAACGCGGTCGCGCTCGATGCGACGTTTAAGTTTTCGCAGCTGGGCCTGCGCTGCATGGCGAGCACCATTAGCGAGACATCAATCGGCTTTGCGCTCACGTTGCGCCCGGGTGACGTCATCGTGCTCATCTCAAACTCCGGCAAGTCGCGCCGACTGAATCGCATGGCAAAAGCGGCTCGCGACTGCGGTGCCACCGTAGTCGTCATCAGCAGCGACAGCAAGTCTCCACTCGCGCGCCTGGCAGACTACACTTTTAATACCGTCAACCACGAGGCGCTGCTGACGACGGGTGACTTTGCGTTCTCCAAGATCAGCGCCACGATGATCATCGAAGTTATCTACAACTTCCTGCTGCCCGAGATTGAAGACGCTCGCGAACATATCAGCTACTACGAGGAGCTCATCCAGCCGGACAAGGTCGTTGAGTAAAACGCGTAGTGGGACAAAAATTTCAGTCTATTTTGTCCCACCAACACCGCTGATACGACCTAGCCTCGAACTTCTTCGAGCATCTGCTTTGCGTGGGCCAAGCTTGCCTCGGACTGATCGCCGCTGAGCATGCGGGCGATCTCGGCGGTACGCGCTTCGCCGGTTACCTCGTCCAAATGCGTCTGGGGAACATCGCCCGGCTCCTTGCTGACAACATAATGCTTGTCGGCCATGACGGCGACTTGCGCCAAGTGGGTTACGACAATCACTTGATGCGTAGCGGCAAGATCGGCCAGCACACCAGCAAGAGCACGAGCCGTGGAACCACCGACACCGGCATCGACTTCGTCAAATACCAGTGTGTCGACGCCGTCAGCATTACCCAAGACCACCTTGCTCGCCAGCATGACGCGACTGAGCTCGCCGCCCGAGGCAATGCGGCGCAGAGGGCGCGGCGTCAATCCGGCACCGCTGCGATACAGAAGCTCGTAGCTCGAAGGGCCCGCGGGTGTCCACTCAGCGCGAGGGAGATCGCGGGACTCCCAGACCAGCTCAGCGCCGCCCATCTCGAGGCGTGCCATCTGACGACCCACCTCGTGACAAAAACGCGGGGCTGCCGTATTGCGTGCGCGCTTAAGCGCCTTGGCAGCGGCGAACAGTTCGTGCTCCGCCGCGCCGAGTGCCTCGCGTGCCTTCCTAATCTGCTCGTCACCATCGTCCACCAGCGATAACAACTCCCGCGAGTGGTCACGCATGGCAAATACATCGTCCATGGTGGGACCCCACTGCCGCAGAAGTCCCTTAAGGTCGGAATACCGCTCGCGCATGCGAGCGAGCTCGCGCGGGTCGAAGGCGACGCCATCGCGATAGGCACGAAGCTCGTTCGCGCTATCCTCAAGGGAGATGCAGGCATCCGAAAGTGCGTCGGCGATGTCACCCAGTTTGCGATCGACGGTAGCCATGCGCGACAGTTCTGCCACGGCGCCGTTCACGGCATCGAGCGCTCCCCCTTCGGAAGTAAGCGATGCATGGGCATCGTTGGCCGTCGCCACCAGCACCTCGGCATGCTCGGAGCGCGGCAGCAGTTCCTCGAGCTCCTCATACTCACCCGGCTTGGGGTCAACCTCGGCGATACGCTCCAGGGCGAAGCGCGCCTCCTCGACGCGACTCCCCTGCGCTCGCGACGCCTCCTCTACGCGACGGACCTCCTTGGCAGCCGCACGCGACGCCTTAAAGCAGACACGGTACTTTTCCAGCGCCTCGAGCGCAGAGCGACCAGCCCAGGCATCGACCATGGCAACATGATGTGCCGGATCGAGCAGGCGCTGATGTTCATGCTGGCCGCACAGATCCATCATCACGCCGACGCGCTCGGAAAGCTCGCGCACGCTGGCAATGCGACCGTCAATCTTCACGCGGCTGCGGCCCTCGGCAGAAAGGCTACGCTGTACGGTGAACCCCTCCGTGTCGTGCGGACCGTCGAACAGGCGCGCCTCGACGCTCGCCAGCGCCTCGCCCTCGCGCACCGTCGACGAATCCGCGCGCTCGCCCAAAATAAGCTTGAGGGCCGAGAGCAGCGCGGTCTTGCCGGCGCCGGTCTCGCCGGTCAAAACCGTTAGGCCCGCACTCGGAACCAACGTCGCCTCGCGAATGAGCGCGATGTTGGAAACCTGCAGCTCATCGATCATGGCGCACTCCATAGAACACGCGACTCACCGAGTTATAGAAGCTCTCGGGACCGTAATCGAGCAGCAGCACGTCGCCGGGACCACGGCGCACGGCCACGCTCTCGACCGTGCCATCGCAGGTAATAAACTGTCCGTCGATGGCAATGGCCGGCACACTCGGGCGATCATCGGACATAAAGATCTCGACTACATCACTCGGCGAGGTCAAAAAAGCGCGAGCCTGAATGGTATGCGGGGCGATGGGCACACAGACCATACCCGTGTAATCGGGGCTGACAATGGGACCGCCGGCGGAAAGCGCGTAGCCGGTGGAGCCGGTCGCCGTCGATACGACCACACCATCGCCGCGCAGGCGGTCGATATGATGGCCGGACACCGTGATGTCAAACTCAACCATATCGGACAGGGGGCCGCGCGTAAGTGCCATATCGTTGAGGGCAAACGTGCGCACGACATCCTTCGTGCCGTCTTCGCGCACGGACACGATATCCGCGGCGATGGTGGCGCGGCGGCTCACGTGGAGCTCGCCGGACAGAGCATCGCTCACGACCTGCAGAATGTCGCGCTCCTCGGGGCTCGCAGCAGTTAAAAAGCCCAGGTGACCATAGGAAAGACCAAGGATAGGAATCTCGCGATGGTTGAGGATGCGGGCAGCGCGCAGCAACGTACCGTCGCCGCCGAGTGTAATGACCAGATCTGAGCCGTCAATATCAGGCGTGCTTTGAATCTTCGATCGCTGATCGGCCGCCCATGCGACCTCGTAGCCTTGGCGCGAAAGCCAAAGCTCGAGCATCAGGCCGCTCTCGACCGCCTCTTGCTTGTAGTAATTGGGAACCAGAAAGACCTTCATAGCGTTGCAGCTTTCTCGCTCAAAGCCGATACCTGGGATTGCAGCTCATCGTCGGCGCGCTCCCCGGGGACAAACCTTGTGCCGTACAAGAAAAACTCAACGTTGCCCTTAGCGCCATGGATGGGCGACACGCACACGTCAAGCGGGAACAGGCCCTTGGCGGCAAAAAGCTCAATCGCCGCCACGAGCGTATCGCGGCGGACGGCGGGGTCGGTCACGATACCGCCCTCGCCCACCAGCGCAGCCGGCGCCTCAAACTGGGGCTTTACGAGCGTGCAGAACGAACCCGAAGGCTTCAGGCACGCCAGCACGGCGTCGATGATATTCGCGATGCTGGTAAACGAGACATCACACACAGTCAGGTCGATGGCGCCGGCATAGCCAAGCTCAGGCAGCTGCGTCACGTTTGTGCGCTCATGCAGCGTCACGCGATCGTCCTGACGCAGCGACCAATCAAACTGGGCACGGCCCACGTCCACCGAGACAACGGTCGCAGCTCCGCGCTTGAGCAGGCAATCGGTAAAGCCGCCGGTAGAGCAGCCCACATCCAGACAGGCAAGGCCCGTCGGATTGATGCCAAATGCATCGAGCGCGCCTTCGAGCTTAAGCCCGCCGCGGCCAACATAGGGAATGCGCCCCTTCACGTGCAGCGGCAGGCCCGGGGTCACCTTAAGGCCCGGCGAAGTCAAGCGCTCGCCGCCACTCGAGACCAAGCCGGCCATAAGAGTGCGAAGGGCATCCGCGCGATCGGCGCAGATGCCCTGTGAAATCAGTTCGTCATCGAGACGCACGCGTTTCATGAATGCCATCAACCATTCGTATCCGGAGATGCGGCCTAGCTATCCTGGGATTCGTTTGCCGCATCCTCATCGTATTCCTGCTCGAGCTTATCGGCCTCACGAGGCGTCAGCTCAAACTTGTCGACCATATCGACCGCGCGGGAGCCCAGCTCAATCGCCTCGTCAAACAGATCGAGTGAACGCTCCAAGGACGTATCCTTGGAGCGAACGGTAGCGATGATCTGGTCCAGACGGTCCGAAATCTCATCAAAGTTGCGGACGGAACCCTCTGGCATGGCTACTCCTCGACGGAGTCGACATCAGTCTCGGCGGCGTCCGCGCCCTCAGCCAGCACACCAGCCTCAGCCTGGGCAACCGCAACTTTAGCGGCAGCCTCGGCAGTCTGGGCCTCCTCGCGAGCGCGATCCTCGGCGAGCAGCTCTTGGTACAAGTCCTCGCCCGGCAGCTCCTCGCTGCGAGCGATCTTGCCCAGCACGCCGTTGACGAACGACGCGGACTGGTCGGTGCCATAGGCCTTGGCGAGCTCGACGGCCTCGTTGATCACGATGGCGTCCGAGACCTCCTCGTCGGTGAGGAAACGCATCTCATAGACGGCGATACGCAGCAGATTGCGGTCGGCGCCGGGCATGCGCATAAGATCCCAGTTCTTGGCGACGGCGCGCAGGGCACAGTCGATGCGATCGATATGCTCGTAGGCACCGCGGCACAGCTCCAGCGCATAGGGGTCGAGGGGGCCCTTCGAGATCAGGAAATCGCCCTCGAGGACGCGCTCGAGCGGGCTGTCCGTGGCCTCGGCCTGGAACAGCAGCTGCAGCGCCTGACTGCGGGCAAGCGTACGCCCGCGATAAACCTTAAGGCTCAAAGGTTACTCCTTGGGGAAAACGAGGCCGTCGATGCAAACGTCAACGCGCTCGACCTCAACGCCCACCTGGGCATCGATGGCAGCGACCACGGCAGCGCGAACGGCCTCGGCGAGTTTCTTGAACGGATAGCCAAAGAACACCACAACGCGCACGGTGAGTGCGAGCTTGTCGCCGACGACCTCGGTCTCGACCGCCGGCTCGGAAGCCGGGGCCTTGGACGAGAGCATCATGGAGACAAGGTTGGTGGCAAGGTCCTTGACGCCAACGGAGGCGATGCCCTCGACATCGGACACGGCGCGCGAGACGATGGCGGTCAGAACATCGGGCGAAATGCCGATGCCGTCAATCTTGATTTCCTGGGGCATGAGTCCTCCTAGAAGAGTTGGTTGCTAGACGCGGGAGACGAACTTGCCGTCGCGGGTGTCAACCTTGATGACCTCGCCCTCGTTGAGGTACATGGGGACCTGGATGACAGCGCCGGTGTCGATCGTGGCCGGCTTGGTGGAACCCTGGACGGTGTCGCCCTTAAAGCCCGGGTCGGTCTGGACGATGGTGGTCTCGATGAACATCGGCGGAGTCACGCCCATGAGCTCATCGTCGGCGAAGAGCAGCTGGCAGATGTCGTTCTCGCGCAGCCACTTGGAGTTCTCGCCCACCATGTCCTCGGGAACGGGAACCTGCTCATAGGATTCGTTGTCCATGAAGATGTAGTCGGTGCCATCGTTGTAGAGGTACTGGAACTCACGGGTGGTGAGCATGACGCTCTCGAACTTGGTGCCGGCGTTGCAGGTGTTCTCGACGACGCGGCCGCTCTTGATGTCGCGGGTCTTGTAGCGCACAAACGCGCCGCCCTTGCCCGGCTTGACATGCTGGAACTCGACGATGGTGTAGACCTTGTCCTTAATGCGGAGACCGAGGCCGTTCTTGAAGTCGGCGGTAGAAATGGTAGGCATAGCGACCTTTCTTGTTATGGGCAGAACGCACAAGCGTCCAAATTACATACGAGCGAAATTATACACTTGCAGACGGCGCCTGCAGCGAGCGCATAAAAAGAGAACGCGGGGCGTCCGAATTGCTCCGGAGGCCCCGCCCCAAAAATCTATCGAAATGAGCTAGCAATCGATGACGTGAAGGTCATGCGGCGTCTTGGTGAAGGGCTCGTAGCCGTTCTCGGTGACCACGCCGTAGTCCTCCAGACGCACGCCGCCCACGCCGGGCAGGTAGACGCCGGGCTCCATGGTGATAACCGAGCCGACCTCGATGATATTCTTGCTGCGGTTGAAGTTGGGCAGCTCGTGGATGTCAATGCCCACGCCGTGGCCCAGACCATGGTTGTAGTAATCACCATAGCCGGCATCGCCGATGATCTTCTTGGAAAGCTTGAAAATGTCGTTGCCCTCGACGCCCGGATGGATTGCGGCGACGCATTCCTCGTGCGTACGGCGCACGAGCGCGTACAGGTCGAGCTGTTCGGACGTGGGCTCGCCCATCACGACGGTACGAGTCATGTCGGAGCGATAGTCGCAGTAACCCGCGCCATAATCCATGAGAACGAAGTCGCCCTTCTCGATCACGCGGTCGCTCGGGACAGCATGCGGGTTGGCGGTGTTGGGGCCGCTCGCGACGATGGAGCCAAAGGCCAGGCTATCGGCACCGTTAGCGAACATAAAGTTCTCGAGCTCGTTGCGGACCTGTTTCTCAGTCATACCGGGCTTAATATAGCCGAGCATGTGCTGGAAGGCGGCGTCGGTGATCGACTGCGCGTGGCGCATGAGCTCGATCTCCTCGGCGTCCTTGATGGCGCGCATCTTACGGATGTCGTCATGCATCAGCGGCAGCATGCAGGCTACAGAACGATCCTCCAGGCCACGCTGAATACCCTGGTAGAAGTTGATCTGCATGTCGTCCTCGACAGCGCAGACGCGGCACTTGTTGGCCGCGATCTTGCCGGCGACCCAACCGGGGATGGTGCCCTCGTCCATGTCGTAGACCCAGGGGCTGCCGGCGGGCGTGTTCTCCTCAAAGCTGTTGAGGTAGCGCGAGTCGGTATGGAACAGGCACTGGTCAGCCGTAATAAACGCCGCGTGCGGGAACTCGAAGGTGTAATCGAAGACGCCCTTCACGCCCGTAAGCCAACGAAGATTGGCCTCGTCACGAACCACGACAGCGTCGTAGCCGCGCTCAGCCATCAGGGTACGGACACGCTCGATACGACCGGCAGGGCCGGCAGCAAACTCTGACATGCAGATTCCTTTCTTGTTGTCTCTATAAAGACGGGACGGGTCTCAACCGAACGACGGAATCGCTTGCGATCCGCGACCGATTGAAAACCCGTCCCTCAACATGATACGAAAGACGATGGATGTCAATAAATCTTAGAGAAGTTCTTTGCGAGAAGCCAAGTAGGCGTGAGCATGGCGCTCAAGAACCTCGTCCTCAACGCTCGTTAGACGAATGGCGCCGAGTGCCGCGGGCAGCGGCAACATACTGCGGTTCGAGCGGACAAACTGCTGCCTGCGGAACTCCTCGATATATGCGGCGGGCTCCAGATCGAAGGCAAGCTCCTCGATACCAAAGTCCTCCAGGCAGTCATCGACCTCAAAGACGTAATCGATATCGAAGTCGCAGGCATCATGTGCAAGGCGCGCCTCGAAGCGCATGCCCTCGGACAACAGCTGGTAGGCAGGGACCTGCGAAGCGGCATCGCCCAAGCAGGCGCGCAGGGTGCGTTCCCCCATCTTGCCAAAATCGAGCGCATGGCGAGCGCTCGGGTTCGTGGCCGTCAGCACGTCCTTGCGGGCAGTCTGAGACCATTGGACGGCATTGACGAGCGCGACCTCCTCACCAGCAAGAATCTCGGGGACAGTCTCAATAAACTGATTCCAGCGCGACTTGCTGCTCGAAAGCATGGTGCCAACAAGTACCGCATAGCCGAGCTTGAGGTCCTCGGGGTCCGCTTCGCGAACAAGGTCGAGGTCACACACGACCAAGCCCGGTTCGGGACGGAACGCGATAGCGGGAAGCGCATGCGCCGACGAGGCGACAAGCGGCTTCATGGTCGTCGCGACCGTGAGCATGGCGTCGAACGTCGTCGGCAGCAAGGCGCACTCGGTGCGACCGCACCACTGATTGGCGCACCAGCAAACAACCGAGCAGGTCGCCGTGTCGCCGACAGCGACAACGAGATCATCGCAGGTAATGCCGTTAGCCGACAGCGCGCCAAAGACGGTATCGGCATCGACCAGCGTAGCACCGGCAGGCGAAACCTCGAGGACGAGCGGCGACACGGCAAAACCGGCGTCAACAAGTGCATGTTCGACAACCTCGCCAAAACGCTCGGATGTGGCGTCGTTCCAAACCACCATCGCACGCTTAGGCTTGCCCACAGCCGAGGCAAACATGCGCGACAGCTCCTCGAACGCCCCCAATCCGACGCGGACATCGACACTGCGGTTTTGGAAATTGATAAGTTGACGGCGAATCATAGCAGTCCACGCTCCAAAAGCATCTCGGCACAAAGGTAGGAAACGTCCTCGAAGGACTTGTTGCGAATATCAAGGGTAATATCGGCCGCCTGGCGATACAGCGGACGGCGATGCTCAAACAAGCGCGCAGCGTGCTCGGGCGAGCGGAAATCGGGCCGGGTATCGGAGCGACGAATCTGGCGCAACGAGTCCTCAAAGTCGCCTTCGAGGTACACGCATGTACCCATCTCGTGCATCAGCTCAATGTTCACCGGCGTCTCGACGATGCCGCCCCCGCACGACACCAGCAGGCTGCGCTCGCTTTGAAGCGAACGGAGTGCCGAGGTCTCAAGCTCGCGAAAACGATCCTCGCCCTCGGTCTCAAATATCTCGGTCACCGACTTGCCACATCGACGCACAACCAAACGATCGGTATCGATAAAACGCCGCTTGAACATAGTGCCCACATTGCGCGCAAGCGTCGATTTGCCCGCGCCCAAAAAGCCGATAAAGAAGATATGGTCGCAGCCGTGTTTGATGTGCTGAGACATGGCGAAACCTATTCCTCGCAGGGAAGGTCGCGCAGGGCCCGGCGCTCAAAGATACGGAAGATCTGCGTGTACCACAGGTCCTGGGTTGCCTGCGGCTTGACCAGAATAGTGTCAACGCCGGCAAAGTTACCGCTCCACACGTCCGTGTACAGCTGATCGCCGATCAGCACCGCCTCGTCTGCCGTGGTGCCAAGGCGCTTAAGACCCGCCTTCAAGGCAAACGGGGCGGGCTTCATGGCGTGGCTGATGGCCTCGAGTCCCAGCTCGCGTGCAGAGCTCATGACCTGATCGCGATGCCAGTTGTTGGACACCATGCACAGCTTAAAGCCTTTGGCGCGGGCGGTATCGAGCCAAGCGGAAACCGCGGCGGGAACCTGCTCGGTGTCGCGCGGAACCAGAGTGTTATCGCGATCGAGCAGAATGGCGCGTTTGCCGTCGGCCCACAGGGTATCAAGGTCGATGCGATCGACCGAGGCAACGTATCGTTTGGGGCTAAAAATCCTCATGCTAATTCCAAGACTGTTGATGCTCTTCGTAGGTTTGCGAGAAGTACTCCTCGTCCTGCGTAATGTAGAAATACAGGTCATCGGAGTCGGTCGGCTCAAGCGTGGCCTTGAGTGCCTCGAGCGACGGAGAGCAGATGGGCGTGGGTGGCAGGCCCTCGTGCTTATAGGTGTTATACGGGCTATCGCTCTGCAGGTCATCGGCGGTAACCTCGCCACCGGTGACATACATCATGGTCGCATCGCTGTTGAGATAGCGCAGACCGTCGAGCTTGCCGGCAAGGCGGTTGTAGAAGACCGAGGCCACGTGCGCACGTTGATCGGCGTTGAGGCCCTCGCGCTCAACGATAGAGGCCAAGTTGACGATGTCGTAGTCGGACATCTCCACACCGTAGCGTTCCTTGATCTTGGCTTCGCAGCTCGCAAAGTCAAGCGACTTGTACTCGGTCTTAAACTGATCGAGCATGGCGCGAATCACGTCATCAGCCGTCGGCGAATCGCCTAACGAATAGGTCTTGGGGAATAAGAAACCCTCGAGCGAATCGTTGGCGGCGCCCTTAAGGAAGCTATAGTCGTCCACGTAGTTAGAGGCCTTGGCCAGATTGAGGAAGTCTTCCTTAGAGATGCTGTCGTAGGCCTGGGCCACACGGTCCGCGACTTGATCGACTGTCAGGCCCTCAGGGATAGTCAGCGCATTGGAGCCCGCGTTGGGGCCTTCCATGAGCTGCTGGACGACCTTGGTCGCATCCATGAGCGTGGAGAACGAGTAGGTGCCAGGCTTAAGCGACATATCGGCGTTGAGCTTTTTCACCGCCGCGTAGTAATCCTTAGGATTTTCGACGATATGGTTCTCGGAGAGAATCGAGGCGATCGTATCGCCCGAAGCACCGTCGGGAATGGTCACCGTAACCTGCTGACCAGCCGTGACCTTCGTATCCTCACCGGTAAAGAAGCCCTTGACGGCAGGCACGACAAAGAAAGCGATAGCAGCAAGCGCGATTACGGCCACCACGACGCCGACAATCATAGGCACCAGGGAGCTTTTCTTTTGGGCACCGCGACGAGCATGCGTGTTGTAGCTCGAGCGGGTCGCCGGAGCAACGCCATGCGAGCCGCGAGCGTGATGCAAATGCGATTGGGGGGCCTGCGTTCTCTGGGTAGGTGCCTGCTGCTTAAAGCGAATACCGCCTGCGGGCTGAGCCGAACGAGCAGTGGGCTGCTGAGCCGCGTGAGAAGCCGGATGCTGAACCGAACGAGCAGAAGGCTGCTGACCCGTCCGTTGAACAGGTTGGGCCGAACGAGAGGAGGACTGCACCGGACGCGCGGCAGACTGAGCTGCGCGCTGGGTCGGCTGTGCCGGACGCTGGCCAGGCTGGGCAGGGCGCGGCGTAGGCTGCCCATAGCGATTCTGCTGGCGCGGATCGGAAGCGCTAGGCATGCGAAACCTCCTCGTTTTTACGATCGAGCCATGTCTGCAAGAACAGGCTGGCGGCGATCATGTCAATCTTGCCCCTCATCTGCTTTTCGTTGAGCCCCTGCTCGCGCAGGATTCTCTTGGCCTCCTGCGAGGACAGACGCTCGTCCTCAAACTCCAGCGGAAGCTCGAGCTCGTCGGCAATCTTTTGGGCCACGGCGGCGACGCGCTCGGCCTGGGGACCGGGCTCACCGGCCATGGTCAAGGGACGTCCGCTTACCAGGATATCGGGCTCATAGTCCTCAACCAGGTAACGGAACGTCTTGGCCATGCCAGTGACCTCGGCAGCCGGAAGCACCTTGACAGGCATTGCCATCTTGCCATCACGGCTCGAGACGGCGATGCCGATCCTGGTCTCCCCTATGTCCAGTGCGAGCGCGACCACAGCGACTACTTATGTTCTTAGGCGCCAAGCGCGGTCTTGGCGGCCGCGAGGGCATCGGCGATACCGGCGGCGTTCTTGCCACCGGCCTGGGCCATGTTGGGACGACCGCCACCGCGACCATCGACCAGGCCCGCGATCTGCTTGATCACGTTACCGGCGTGGAAACCGGCCTTCACGGCGTCATCGGAGCCGGCGGCGAGCAGAGCCGGGGTGCCCTTCTCGGTCACGCTGGCAACGACGCAGGCGACGGGGCCGGCAACCTTCTGGTGCACGGTATCCCAGACGTTTCGCAGGTCAGCAGCCTCAAGGCCCTGGAGCTCAGCGACGACGAGCTTGTAGCCGTCGAGCTCGACGGCGCCCTCGATGGCGCTGGAGATAGCATCGGAGGAGCCACCGGTCAGCGCCTTCTTAAGCTTATTGGACGTCTCGCGCAGCTCAGCCTGCAGGTTTTCCACGCGGGCGGGAACCTCATCCACACGGCACTTGAGCGCAGCAGCGGCGGCGTCGACGAGCGCCAGACGGTCGGCCATGTAGTCGAGAGCACCCTTGGAGGTCACGGCCTCGATACGGCGGACGTTCGAGCCCGTGGAGGACTCGGAGATGATCTTGAACAGGCCGATCTCGGCGGTGTTGGCGGCATGGGTGCCACCGCAAAGCTCACGGGAGAACGGCTGGTCCTCGGCGCCCACGGAGACAACGCGGACGACGTCGCCATACTTCTCGCCAAACAGGGCGACAGCACCGGCGGCCTTGGCCTCGTCGATGCCCATGACGCGGGTCACGACCGGCTTGGAGGCGAAGATCTGCTGGTTGACCAGGTCCTCGACAGCCTTGAGCTGCTCGGAGGACAGGGCCTCGAAGTGCGTGAAGTCAAAGCGCAGGTGCTCGGGCGTCACCAGCGAGCCAGCCTGGGAGACATGCTCGCCCAGGACCTGCTTAAGCGCGGCGTCGAGCAGGTGCGTGGCGGTGTGGTTGCGACGCAGGAAGCCACGGCGCTCGGCGTCGAGCGCGGCGGTCACGGTAGTACCGACGGTCAGCGTACCCTCGGTGACGTGGGCGACGTGAGCATACAGGCCGTTGTGGTTCTTGGTATCGGAAACGGTCAGCGCAACGCCCTCGGCGGAAAGCTCACCGGCGTCACCCTGCTGGCCGCCCATCTCGGCATAGAACGGAGTGTGGTCGAGCACGACCTCGACATCCTCGCCCGCGGCAGCGGACTCAACGGACTCACCGTTGCGAACGATAGCGACAACCTTGGCGCCCTCGATGACGTCGTTGTCATAGCCGTCGAACTCGGTCGCAGCGACCTTGTCCGAAAGCTCGACCCACACGTCATTGAAGCTGCCCCAGGCATCGCCCTTGGCGTTGGCGCGGGCGCGGGCCTTCTGGTCCTCCATGCAGGCGGTAAAGCCGTCCATGTCGACGTCGTGACCGGCGGCGCCGGCGATCTCGACAGTCAGATCAATGGGGAAACCAAAGGTGTCGTGAAGCTTAAAGGCAACATCGCCCGGAAGGACAGCGCCGTCGGCGAGCGCGGCCAGGGCCTCGTCCAGGTAAACGCGGCCGTTGTCGAGCGTCGTTGAGAAACGCTCCTCCTCGGAGGCGACGATGCCCTTAACGAGCGCGACGTTCTTGAGCAGCTCGGGATAGGCCTCGCCCATCTGGGCGTTGACCTCGTCGATAAACTTGGTCAGGAAGGCGCCCTCGATGCCCAGCAGGCGACCGTGGAACACGGCACGGCGGAGCAGGCGGCGAAGGACGTACTCGCGACCCTCGTTACCGGGCAGGATGCCGTCGGAGATCATAAAGTCGACGGCACGGGAGTGGTCGGCGATGATGCGCAGGGAGCGGCTAGCACCGGAGTAATCGTCGGCGTCATAGGTCTTGCCGCTGATCTTCTCGCCCAGCTTGATGAGGTGCTGCATCAGATCGCCGTCGTAGTTAGCGGTCTTGTGCTGCATGATGGCGGCCATGCGCTCCAGACCCATGCCCGTATCGAGGTTGCGGTGCGGCAGCTCCGGCATGGAGCCATCCTCCTGGCGGTCGTACTGGGTAAAGACGAGATTCCAGAACTCCAGGAAGCGGTCGCAGTCGCAGCCGGGCTTGCAGTCGGGGCTGCCGCAGCCGACCTCCTCGCCCATGTCAAAGTAGATCTCGGAGCACGGACCGCAGGGGCCGGTGGGGCCAGCGGCCCAGAAGTTGTCGTCCTCGCCCAGGCGGGAGATGTGATCCTCGGCAACGCCCAGGGAGCGCCACACGTCATGGGTCTCGTCGTCCTCGGTAAAGACGGTGAAGTACAGGCGATCGAGCGGCAGCTTGAACTCCTTGGTAATGAGCTCAAAGGCCCAAGCGCAGGCCTGCTGCTTGGAGACGCCGCCAAAGGAGAAGTCGCCGAGCATCTCGAAGAAGGACAGGTGACGGCCGTCTTCGCCGATGCAATCGATGTCGTTGGTGCGGACGCACTTCTGGCAGGAGATCGCGCCGATCTCCTTCATGGTCTTCTTGCCCTGGTAGTACTCCTTAAACTGGTTCATACCGGCGTTGGCAAGCAGCAGCGAAGGGTCGTCGGGGACGAGGGACGAAGAAGGATAGAGCTTAAGACCGCGCTCCTCAAAGAAGTTGAGGAACTTAGAGCGGATCTCGGCCGTAGTCATTGACGGGTAGTCAGCACTCATAGAGGGAATCTCCTCGGTTTCACATCGAAACAGTTCAAACGTAACGATATTACCATCCCACCGCGCCTGTGCAAAAAAGAGGGCCGCCAAACGGCGACCCTCCAGCGAAAGTGCATGTTATTTAGGACTAAGCAATCCTTTAAAAAATGGTTTTAGTAAAATACCATACAAGATCATCCGGAAGGAGCGCCCAATGAATACCAAACGATTTGTCCTGAATGCACTTCTGGTAGTAGCACTTTTGGCGCTCTTGGCCTTCTCCTGCTGGTACGCAAACCAACCAGCATTTGGCTACGTATTGTATGCAGTAATGTCCGGCGATAAGGCTTATTACACCCCACGCGCAATTGACGTTCTCTTTTTCTATGTAGCCGGCCCCTTATCAATCGCTTTGCTCGCGTTTCTTGCCATTTACAACTTCAAGAAGCGTTAATGGGACCTATTTAGAATCCGAATCGTCCATGGAGCCGTCGATACCGGTTTTGGTGTCGTCCGTATTGGAATCGTCATCCTTAGCGAAGGGGTTCTTGAAGAAACCGGTCGCATCGGGCTGCAGACCCGAGAGCTTGATCCAGGGATTATCGAGCTCGGGCTTGGGCATGGCCTGGGCCTCGGGCGCGGTCTCGTTGCCGATGAGCTCGGACTCGTAAATGAAGGTGTCGTCGCCGAGCGCGTCATAGGCGGCAACCGGGTTGCCATCGGTATCGCGGTACGGCGTGCCCTTAAACACGGCGCCATCATAGGCCACAAGCTGTCGGCCGGTCTCGTTCTCAAAGTAATAGACGAAGATGCCCTTGAGGGCAGCGCACAGCGGGATGGCGATAATCATGCCGATGGGGCCCATGAGTGCCGAGCCAATAACGAGCGCCGTGAGGCTCATGATGGGATGCACCTGAACCGAGCTCTGCATGACCTTGGGCGAAATCACGTTATCGGTAACGTTTTGCGCGACCATCGTCACGACGAGCGTCCACAACGCCAACATGGGACTGAACATGAAACCGAGTACCGTGGCGATTGCTGCGCTCACCCAGGGACCGACGACCGGAACCAAATGCATGATGCCGGTAAAGATAGCCATGAGCGCCGCATACGGATGGCCGATGATCATAAAACCGATAAAGGCGAGGAAACCACCGCAGATGGACGTCACGACCATACCGCGCATGTAGCCGCCGACAGAGCGAGAAAGGATGGCGACCATAAAGCGGTACGAGGTCTCCTTCTCCTGACCGATGATGGTGCAAATCTCGTGGTGCATGCGAGGGTAGTCACAGGCCATCCAGTAGGCAAGCACCAGACCAAGGAAGATCACGAACAACTGGGAGGCCGTATTGGTGATGAGCGGGAACACACCGCGGCCAAGCTCGGCAGCGATCTGTGACACATACTTCGATGCCACAGTAACCAGCGATGAAAGATTATCGTCCAAATACTCCTTGAGCGGCGTGTTGTTGAGGGTCTTGGCATGCGAGATTATCTCATTGAGATCGCCACCCGCAACACGAAGCTGCTCGGGCAGGCGGCTCAGGACTTCCATGATCTGACCAAAAAGAATCGGCGACAAGATGCAAACGACACCGACGAGCACGGCAACGACCACAATAAGCGCGACAAGCGAACCGATGCCGCGATTCACGCCATGGTGCTCGAGCCAGTTGGTGATCGGGGACATCACAAAAGCAATGATAGAACCGACGGCAAGAAACTCAATAACCGGTGCCAGGATGCCCATAAGGTTAAAGATGACAGCGGCGATGACAATGCAGCCGACAACAGCCCAAATGCGAAGCGTCAGAATGCGGGTATCGCGCAGCGTGCGGTCGGTTTGTTGGGGGTGCTCACTCATGAACGAATCATCACTCCGTCGGGGTCGATCTTGTCCTGAATCTTCTTAAGCGTGCGGCGCAGCAGACGCGAAACCTGCACCTGAGAAATACCCAGCTTCTTGGCGATCTCGATCTGGGTCATGCCCTTCACAAAGCGCAGCTCGATCACCTCGCGCTCGCGCGGCGAGAAATCGCGAATGGCTTCCTCGATCACCAGGCGGTCATCGGTAAAGTCGAGCTCGTTGTCGTCGTCGGCGTAACGGTCGAGAATCGAGGGGGCATCGTCGGAATCGGACGCACCAGGAGCCTCGATGGGCACCGAGGTATAGGCCGAAGACGATTCCATGGCCTCGAGGACCTCATCGACAGTCACATCTAGATACTCAGCGATCTCCTCAACCTTGGGCGAACGCTGAAGCTCGTTGGTGAGCTTGTCGGTGGCCTGGTTAACCTTGGCAGAAAGCTCCTGCAGACGGCGCGGCACGCGCACGCTCCAACCCTTGTCGCGGAAGTGGCGTTTGATCTCGCCCAGGATAGTGGGTGTTGCAAACGTCGTGAACTCGAGCCCGCGCTCGGGGTCAAAGCGGTCGATAGCCTTGAGCAAACCCAGATAGCCGACCTGCATGAGGTCGTCGAGCGGCTCGCCGCGATTCTTAAATTTGTTGGCAAGAAACCTTACCAGATTCATATGGGACATGACGAGCTGCTCGCGGGCGTCCGGATCACCGGTCTCCTTGTAACGACGAAACAGCTCGCGGGTTTTCTCCTTGTCCCAAGCGGTCTTACCGCTCCGGGAACGTTCGGTCATATTAGATATCCGCCTTGAGGTCGAGGGAAAGCGTCAGGGGCGCCGCAGTCTTTTCGTAGGAGTCGCACACGCTCACGAGGATGAGCTCGGCATACACCGCAGCCTGGTCGTCTTCATCGACCGTAGCCTGATCGCCAAAGGTAATAGTCATGCCAACGTGGGTCTCATCGACATCGAATATGATGGTGATGTCGTCGCAGTCGACCGCGGTACAACCAAAGATGAAAGCCTCCTCGGCAGCCATGCGGATGTCCTCGATGCGATCAACAGACATAGAGCACAGGGCACCAACGTTGGCGGCAGTCATGCGCACAAGGCGAGCGAGACGCGGGTCGCCGGCAACGGTCAGCGTGATGGGGCAGGTTGCTTCGCTACTCATCGCAGGACTCCTCAGAGGTCTCGGCGGGCGTATAGGTGTAATACTGAGCCGGCTTGGTTGCAGACTTCTGAGCCACATCTGCACCATCGGTGGCCTCGTCCTCGCCAATTAGGACACGCACGGTGGGCTGCTCGGCCTCCGCAGCGGCAGCGGCGAGCTTGCGCTCGGCGTCAGCTGCAGGTGCCTTCACCTTATTGAACAGCTTCTGCACGGCACCGGCGGCAGAATCGGTCACGCTCGACACGGCGTTGCTGGCCTCGGCCATACTGCCCGTGACCTCGGAAATGTCGCGAACGACGGCCTCAACCTCAACGAGGTTGGACGTCAGGGCGTCAACGGCGGTCTTGCTCGACTTAAGCAGCGGCTCCATCTGGGCAAGTGCCGGTGTAAGCTCGTCGACAGCGCCGTCGAGTTTTGCCACCACCGGCTGCGCCTCGGCGATCGTGTTGTTGAGGTCGCTCACCGTCTTGTCGAGCGAGTCGACAACGGTGCGGGTCTTGCGCAGCGTGAGCGCGAGCTCAACGATAGCCCACACGCCGGCAATGGCAAGCACCAGCAGGGCAATTTGAATGGGACTCATACAAGCCTCCCGGAAAAATCGAAATACAGACGCTGTTCATGGTACCCCAAAGAAGGGGAAAGATACCCAAAGGGAATGTGCGAGGTGCCAATGACCTACTTGGGCGCGTTACCGCTACGGTCGCGTTCGCTTTGCTCCACACGCCACTCTTCCCAACCGCGGCCGGCAGGCTGCCAAAAGGCACCACGTTCCAGGCCTTCGGGCAAATAGCGCTGATCGACCCAGCCTTCGGGATAATCGTGCGGATACTTGTAAACGCCGTACTCATCGCTACCAGGGCGATGGCGATCGCGCAGATAACTCGGCACCTCGCGAAGCCCACTAGAATGAATATCGGCTAGCGCCGCATCGATCGAGGCCTCGCACGCATTGGACTTAGGCGCCAAGCACACATAGAGCGCAGCTTGTGCCAGGTTAATGCGACATTCAGGATAGCCAATAACTTCAGCAGATTTAAAGGCAGCATGCGCCACCAAAAGTGCCTGCGGATCGGCATTACCAACGTCCTCAGAAGCCTGAATCATAATGCGGCGGGCGATAAACTTAGGATCCTCACCCGCATCGATCATGCGCGCGAGCCAATAAATGGTGGCATCGGGGTCGCTGCCGCGCATGGACTTAATGAACGCACTGATAATGTCGTAGTGCATGTCACCATTTTTGTCATACGAAAACCCACGGCGCGGATTGGCAATCTTCACGTCATCCACGGTAATGGGATAGCGCTCCCCCGCCGCAGGCGCTGGCGTTCCCTCGGTATCGGGACGCGTGACGGCAATCTCGCTCGCCAACTCGAGTGTCGTCAGGGCCGAGCGTGCATCACCCGCAGCCAGCGTACAAATGGTCTTGACCGTATCATCATCGGCCGAGAATTTTCCATTCAAGCCCTGCGGTGCCTCAAGCGCACGCTCAATAAGCGTGGCGATATCCTCATCCTTCAGATGCTCAAGCTCCACCACGCGCCCGCGCGACAACAGTGCCGAGTTGACCTCGAAGTACGGGTTCTCCGTCGTGGCGCCAATCATAATAACGGTGCGGTTCTCAACCGCATGCAGCAAGGCATCCTGCTGCGACTTAGAGAAGCGATGAATCTCGTCGATGAAAAGAATGGTGCGACGGTCATACGTATTCAGGCGCGTCTTTGCCTCGTCAATCACGCGGCGCAAGTCCTTCACGGTGCCCGTCACGGCGCTGACCTCGACAAACTCGCTCTTGGTATGGTTAGCAATAATGTGGGCCAGCGTCGTCTTGCCCGTACCGGCTGGCCCGTACAGAATCACACTCGATAGCACGTCGTGCTCAATCGCGGCACGCAGCCATGAGCCCTTACCGACGGCCTTTTGCTGGCCCACATACTCGTCGAGCGAATTGGGGCGCATGCGCACCGCGAGCGGCGCATTTTTAAAGGAACGCTCGCGCGTTGAGGCAGAAAAAAGGTCGTCCATAGCCATCCTGTACATCAATCAAAATCGTTGTTGACCAACAGTATACCGAAAGGATACGAACTACCGTTCGTTAATATAGGTACGGTGTGGAAACTTCAAGCCCGGGAACAGCTTGCTCGTCAGCTCGCAGAAATAGCCGTCTGTCATGCTCGCGATGTAATCCACCACCGCTTGATCCTTGTCGTCCTGCCAGGTATAGGTGCGATCGTAGTAGGAAAGCTGCTGTTCAATGCGCGAAATATGATGCTTAAAGATATACGAAGACTCGTCGCCTTCGTATATATCCTGCAGGCAACGGTCGTAGAGTTTTTCGAATGCCTCGCGCAACTCCGCCTCGGAATCGCCCTCGATGCCGCCCTTGCTGTAGATCTTCTCGTAGTTCTCGCGCTTGGCCCGGCGGATTTCCTCAAACAGGTCCTCGCTCATCTCGATACGCGGTTTACCGTAACTATGTTCCACGATATCGATGGAGGCGTGTGTGAGGATCCAACTGTTGTAGGCACCGCCCCGGTCATCATCAAAAGCGTCGGGCGAAAGCAGGCCCGCCGCGATCGCATCCTGACGGTCACGACCGACGTAGGCGAGGATGTCCGAAATGCGAACGACGCAGCCCTCAAGCGTCATGGGACGCAGGTGCTCAATAGCGCCATAGCCTGTGGCGATACAGTCCTCAACCGTCTGATCGAACTGGTCAAAGGAGCTCATGTCCGAGAGCTCAAACACACGCTGCTCGTACTCGCCGTTATGGCATAGAACGCCGTCGAGCGTCTGGAGTGACACGTTGCGGCCGTACAGCGCGTCGAGCACGCGGACCGACTGCACGTTATGGAAAAAATAACGCCTCGTACGCTCATGATAGATATCGTTGAGGAAGCGCTCGCCGGCATGGCCGAAAGGCGTGTGTCCCAAGTCATGACCCAGGCCAATCGCCTCGATCAGATCGCAATTGAGCCCCAGGGCGCGACCGATATCGCGCGCAATGCGGGAGACAAGCTGCACGTGCAAACCGCGGCGTGACAGATCGTCATTGCTACGGAAACTAAAGACTTGCGTTTTGCCCGCATAACGGGTGTACGCCGGAAGATGAAGTATCTTTTCGGTATCGCGCATAAACGCCGGACGCATAAGCGTGCCTTTGTCGGCGGCGCGATCAATACGACGAATGACCTGATCGTCGTTGCAACGATACGGGTTGACATAGCCCGAAGCACGATCGGCGGCAATGCGCTCGACAAGTTCGGGCGACAACGCCGAGGGAATACGGTCCATGCGCGCCTTAATGACGGCCGTTTCTTGATTAGTTGCCATGGCATGCTCCTTAAGAAGAATGCGCAATCGGTTACAATGTGCAGCCCACGACCTCGATTATGGCAAAAATCGGCACTAGAAACGGGAGCAATGGCAGAGAACGCGTTTTTGCGAAGAGGCAGGAGAGGGCCAGCACCAGGAGCGCGACGGCAAATGCCACGATGCCGCCCAGAGGGTCGAGCGTGCAAAGCGCGAAAAGTGCCTTAGCATCTCCCATGCCGATGCCCGGGGTTTGGCGAAGACGACGCCAGAGGGACTCAGTCAGCACGAGAGCAAGATACACGATGACAGCAAGACCTGCGTGGTCAAGCGCTGTGTTCAAACCGAGATCGAACCAAACACCCGCTAACGCCGCTACCGCACACGCGCCGGCAAGCGAATTCGGGAACCGCCGATCACGAGCATCGATAACGGCGCCAGCAATAGCAAACAACCAAAACGGGATATAGACCATCGAACGCCTCCTCGAGTTACATCGCATAAACAAAAACCACCACAAAGGTGCCTGTCCCCTTTGTGGTGGTTTTGATGGTGGTTATTTAGCGCCTTGCATGACCTCGTCGAGGGTAACGTTGACGGCGTGCTGCGTCGGGACCCAGTCGACCTTTAGGAACAGTGCAGCCACCGTGATGGGAATATAGCTGAACATAAAAATCGGGAAGGTAAACAGGTTGGTCACCAGGCGCCACTTTTGCGCGCAATGGATGTGCTTGTACTCGAAGATAGTCGTGAGCAGCGCCAGGATAAAGAAGGTCTGATACATCATCGCGAAGGTCATAATGAGCGAGGCAGCACAAGCCTGCATCTCAACTTCGGTGGCCAAGAAGCCGTGCGAAAGCCCGCCCACGATGAGGAAGGTCGCGTTGGCGAGCATGGAGATCAGGGACAGCAGCATACCCGGAGCAATCGTCATAAACATGTCGTAGGCGGCAAAGCGGTGATAACGGAAGGTCGACTTGACCAGATGCTTACCGTAGGTAAAGAACACCTGGTAGAAGCCCTTGGTCCAGCGCATACGCTGCTTCCAGGACGCCTTAAACGTCACGGGTTGCTCGTCAAAAAACTCCGCCGGCGCATAGCCAATGCGAATGCCGTGAATGGCGCAGAACGTGGTGAACTGAATATCCTCGGTCAGCGTGTGGAACTGCCAGCCGTGCATACCCTCGATAACACTGGCGGAGATGAGGTAGCCCGAGCCCGAGACGGCACAGGACGTCTTGCAGATATTACGCGCGTTGTTGAGGAAGCGGGCCTCACGCAAATACCAGGTGGCGTTGGCAGAGGAAATCCACGAACTGCCGAAGTTCTTGGAGTTACGATAGCTCGTGACCACATGAAAGCCCTGGTCAAAGGCATCATTCATCTTGGAGACGTAATCGCGGGAGATAACATTGTCGGCATCGAAGATAAAGTAGCCCTCAAACGTGTCGGGATACTCGTTGAGAATGCGATCGAAACCAAAGTCCATGACCCAGCTCTTGCCCTTGCGGGCCAGGTCATTGCGCTCGTAAACAATGGCACCGGCCTCGCGCGCGAGCTGCGCCGTGTTGTCGGTGCAAGCATCGGCGACCACGAAGACCTCGATGAGCTCGGACGGATAGTCCTGATCCTTGATAGAGCGTACGAGATTGGCGATCACGGCCTCCTCGTTATGCGCCGCGATAAAGAAGGCATAGCGGTGGAGTTTTTTGGCCTTGGGAGGCGCGACCTCGCCACGAAGAGCGCCAATGACAAAGAAGACCACCTGGTACAGAAAGCAGACCGTGAGTAGCGTAACCACAATCTGATTAAAGATCACGATGGGCGTGTTAGTTTGTAAAAAGGCGAGCATGCAGGCTCCCGAGAACGCGTTACGTAAACAACCGTATATCTTACCGTAGGCTAACCGAGTTCAAGAAACCACCTAATACTGGTTAGGGTTCGAGCAGACCGAGCTGCGGTGCGATTTCGTCGCCGGCGGCAGTGCGGCCGAGCGAGCGCGGGGCTAGGTCATCCAGAACGGCGGCGAGATCCCACGGCAGCTCATCGCGGCACTCAATGCGCTCCCCCGTCACGGGATGATCGAACGCCACACGCCAGGAATGGAGGAATTGCCTGGTCAAACCCTGGTCGGCACGCGCATCGCACTTACCGTAGAGCGGATCGCCCACGCAGGCGTGGTTGATATGGCGCATGTGCACGCGAATCTGATGCGTGCGACCCGTAAACAGGTGGCACTCGACGAGCGTATAGCCATCGTCAAAACGCGTGGAATCGAAGCGCTCGAGGACCCTAAAGGTCGTAATGGCCTGGCGCGCGAAAGGATCGTCCGAAACCGCCATCTTGACACGGTCGCGCGTAGAACGGGCAATGCCGGTGTTAATGGTGCCCTCGTCCATGGCAATGTGGCCGTGGACGAGCGTAATGTAGCGGCGGTCGAGCGTGCGCGTGCGGATGAGATTCTGGAGCGCGCGCTGGGTGTCGTCGTCTTTTGCCGCGAGCATAAGGCCCGAGGTGTCACGATCCAGGCGATGCACGATGCCGGGGCGGTCCTCGCCCTGCACGGTGCCCAGATGGTCAATGCCACAGTGATAGACCAAGGCGTTCGCAAGGGTGCCGCTCTCGTGGCCATGGGCGGGATGGCACACCAGACCGCGCTGCTTGGAGAGCACGATGAGGTAGTCGTCCTCGTAGCGGATATCGAGGGGAATGGCCTCGGGAATCACATCGGTGGGATCGTGCGGCTCGGGCAAATCGACCGAAATACGGTCGCCGGAGCGCACGGCATACTTTTTTGACAGGCATGTCTCGCCGTTGACGGCAACGGCACCGCCCTCGATCAGATGCGCGCAGGCAGAGCGCGTAGGGCAGCCGTCATTAGCGCCCAGATAGGCGTCAAGACGCTGACCAGCGGCATCGTCGGCAACAAGGATATGGATGTCGGCCATTAGCGCTCGCTCCTTTCGCGAATCTTGCGGGCACGCTCCCCACGCTGCTGGGCCTTGCGCTTAGCGCGGGCCTCGTCACGGGCGTTGAGTTCGGCGGTCGCGTCGACCTCACGGGCCGCAGGACTCAAGAACATGTAGCCGATGAGGGCAAGCACCACACCGACCGTAATGCCGACATCGGCCACATTGAAGACGGGGAAGTCGATGAAGGTGGTGGCAATAAAATCGGTCACAAAGCCAAAAGCCAGACGGTCGATCGCATTGCCAATGGCGCCGCCCACGACCATAGCCATGCCCACAACCTCAAAGCGAGCAAGCTGGGGCGCGCGAAGCAAGTACACCGCGATCGCAACGATAACGACAAACGCCAGCACGGCAAACGCGAGGCCATGTCCCTCGCCCATGCTAAAGGCAGCACCGATGTTACGCACGAAAAGGAAGTCGATCACACCGGGGATAATAGTCACATGCAGAGCATCGCCGACGGCACGAACCGCAAGCTTGGTCAGCTGGTCAACAAGCAGCACGGCCAACGCCACGCTACCAGCAACACCCAACCGCCAACGCAAAGGCGGCGTCATATCCGCAGAACGACCCAAATCAATCCCCTACCCTCAAAAACATCGAATTACGTTTAACGCAATTAACCATCTTATATTGCCACACGCAGAACGCACGACATATCCACCAACGCAAGCGAAATAACCAGCTAAAAACGAAAGCGGCATTCCGAAAAACGGAATGCCGCTTTTATTCAGCGGAGCAAATGGGCCGAAGGCGCCCAAATTCTCCCTATAGCTAAAATGCCGAGTTACCGTGCCTTAAAGGGCATTCGCACACCTCTCGCAGATGTGAGCGTGGCCGTTGTACTCGCCGACAGTGGTGCGGTAGTTCCAGCAACGGTCGCAGCACTCGCCCTCGGCAGCCTCAATGGCAACGGAGAGCTCCTCGCCCTGGGTCAGTTCAACAGCGGAGACGATGTAGAACTCGGCCAGGTCGACGGCCTTGTCGCCGGTCAGCAGCGCATACATCTCGGCGGGAACGACCGCCTTGACGCGGACCTGTTGGCTCTTAGTGAAGGTGCCGGCGGAGCGGGCATCCTCAAGGGCCTTGGTCACGGCGCTACGGAGCTCGAGTGAAGCCTCGAGCACGCCCTCAAACTCATTGGCCTCGTCGATCGTGATGGGCGACTTGTACCAATCGAGCAGCGCGGCGTACTTCTGGTGATCGACGCAGCCGGCGGGCGCATAGGCCATGGCCTCGTCGACCGTGTAGGACAGGATCGGCTGCAGGTCGCGCATGAGCATCGAGAAGAGCTCGGCAAGCACGGTCTGGGCGCTGCGGCGCTCGAGCGAACCGGGCTTGTCGCAGTACAGACGATCCTTCAGGGCGTCGAGGTACACGTTGGAAAGCTCGGTAACCACGAAGTCGTAAAGCGCACGGTAAGCGCGCGGGAACTCGTAGCAAGAGTAAGCGTCGTCGACCTCGGCCTGGACCTGGGTCAGACGGGCAACCATGAGCTTGTCGAGCGGCAGCAGGTCGGCAAAAGCGACGCCGTCGGTCTCGGGCTCAAACTGGCCCTCGAGCTCGGAGAGCAGGAAGCGCAGCGTGTTGCGGAAACGACGATAGGCATCGGACGTACGGGCAAGGATCTCGTGGTCGATGGACACGTCGGAGCTGGTATCGACGGAGGCGACCCACAGGCGGATGATGTCGGCGCCCATCTCGTCGCAGACCTTGTTGGGGTCGATGACGTTGCCGAGCGACTTGGACATCTTACGGCCCTGGCCGTCGAGGGTGAAGCCCTGCGAGACGACCGCCTTGTACGGAGCGTGGCCGTTGGCGCCCACCGAGGTGAGCAGCGAGCTCTGGAACCAACCGCGGTGCTGGTCAGAGCCCTCGAGGTAGACGTCCGCCGGGTACTCCAGCTCGGGACGGTACTCGCAGACGGCCTTCCAAGACACGCCGGAGTCCCACCACACGTCAAGGATGTCCTTATCAGCCTTGAGGTGATGGCCACCGCACTTGGGGCAGACGCAGGCCTCGCCCAGATAGCTCTCAGGAGCGTCGGTGAACCAGGCGTCGGAGCCCTTCTCGTGGAAGAGCTTAATGACGGCGTCGAGCGTGGCGTCGTTCATGACCTTCTCGCCGCAGTCGGCGCATGTGTAACTGGGGATAGGCACGCCCCAGTTGCGCTGGCGGCTGATGCACCAGTCGGGACGCTGCTCGACCATGGCGCCGATGCGGTTGGCGGCGTGAGCCGGATACCACTTGACGTTCTCACGGACCTCCTTGCCAGCCTGCTCGCGCAAACCGGTCTTGTCCATCGAGACGAACCACTGGTCGGTAGCACGGAAGAGCACCGGGTGCTTGCAGCGCCAGCAGTGCGGATAGCTGTGCGTGATCTTCTTCTCGAGAACCAGGGTGCCGCGCTCGCGCAGGAACTCGATGATGTGCGGGTTGGCCTCATCGGTATCCATGCCGCTGAAGGGGCCGCCGGTGCCAAACTCCTCGCCGGTGTAGAACTTGCCGTCGTCATCGACCGGCATGCAGATGTCGGTGATGCCCTCCTTGAGGCAGGCGAAGTAGTCGTCGACGCCGTGGCCGGGCGAGTTGTGGACGATACCGGTACCGTCATCGACACCGACGTAATCGGCCAGCAGCGCCACGCCCTCAACGCCGTCAAAGATCGGCTGCTTGTAGTGGATGTGGTGGAAGGTCTCGGCGGAAACCACGTAGGGCTTGCCATCGACCATGACCGGGGTGTACTCCCAGCCAAACTCCTCACAACACTTAGGAGCCAGGTCCTCGAGCATGACCTCGGCACGGCCCTCGTGCTCAACGGCGACATAGGCGGCGCCGGGCTTAAGGGAAACGGCCTGGTCGGAGGGGATGGTCCACGGCGTGGTCGTCCAGATGATAAAGTCGACCGGGCCGTCGAAGTTCTCGAGGCCGGCGGGCTTGGAGGTCATCTCAAAGCGCACGAAAATGGACGGGCTCGTCTCGTCGGAATACTCGATCTCGGCCTCGGCGAGTGCGGTGTGGCAATGCTTGCACCAGTGAACCGGCTTGTGGCCGCGATAGATCATGCCCTTATCGAACATGGCCTTGAAGACCTCGATGTCGGCGGCATCATGCTGGTGATAGAGCGTCAGATAGGGGTTGTCCCAGTCGCCGAGCACGCCCAGGCGACGGAAGCCGGCCTTCTGCAGCTCGATGTTCTCGACAGCGAACTTGTTGCAGAGCTCGCGGATCTTAGCCGTGGAGGTCTGGTTGAACTTCTCGGTGCCGAGCTTCTCCTCGACCTTGTGCTCGATCGGCTGACCATGGCAGTCCCAACCGGGGACGTAGGGAACCTCATAGCCCTGCATCATCCAGTAGCGGTTGATCATGTCCTTGGAGATCTTATTCATGGCGTGGCCGATGTGGATCGGACCGTTGGCGTACGGAGGGCCGTCGTGCAGCACGAACTTCTTGTGACCCTCGTTCTTCTTCAGAACCTGCTCGTAGACCTTGTTGTCCTGCCAGTCCTTGAGTCGCTTGGGCTCGGACTTGGAAAGACCGGCACGCATGGGAAAACCGGTCTTGGGCAGATTCATCGTCTGCTTGTACTCGTTTGCCACGGTACCCCTTTCATGTCGTGGGCGCGCACGCCCTCTGGGCACCAAAAAAGCGCCCGTCCCTACAAGCTGGGACGAAGCGCCACAAACGGGCTGCACGCCCGCAAAAGCTCTTCGCTTAACCACCCAGCTTAGATGCCCTCGCCCGCGTATTCGCGCGCTCGCATCCGTTACTCGGCTGGTCTGTATCGACGACCATCTCGGCGATGTCTACTAAGACGAACCTACGCGGCACGTCCGTTGGGACCGCAGCTCCGGGGTGATTTTCATCGGTCGCATGCACGGGTTCTCAGCGCTCCCCGCTCTCTGTAGCATGCGGACGGCCGACTACTCGTCCCCATCAACGCTTATACGGAGTATGCTAGCACGTTCCGCACCGGCGAAAAACCCTCAACACTGGTTTTATACGTTCGAAATTTCTTGCGGCCGTGGACCTTCTCTTGGAGCAAAATACCTGTAAGCACTTTATCGAACGAAAGAAGATTGCTATGCGCACGATCGGAATGAGCGACTATACCGTTGGCGAAGACTGCTTTGACGAGCTGCACGGCGCGTTGGCCGAGTACGGAGCAACCAAGGTCGCCATCATTGGTGGTAAACGAGCACTGGCCGCAGCACTTCCCGGTATCGAAGCTGCGCTGGCAGGTACCGACGTCGAGATTCTGGAGACGCGCGTCTACGGCACCAACAGTACGCGCGCAAATATCGCCAAGGTCGTAAACTCCCCTGCCTGCCAGGAAGCTGACGTGCTTATCGCATGCGGCGGCGGCAAGGCGCTCGACACCGTGAAGACCGCAGCTATCGAGCTCAAGAAGATTGTCTTTACGGTACCGACGATCTGTTCCAACTGCTCCGCCGCGACCGCCATTGCCGTTGTCTACAACGACGACGGCTCGCTCGAGGGCTATTCGTACCCTAACCGACCTGCGCACATCTTCATCAACCCCAAGATCATCGCCGAGGCTCCGGCGGAGTACTTCTGGGCCGGCGTGGGTGATGCCCTGTCCAAGCAGCCCGAGGTCGAGTACGCCACGAGCGCCGGCAACCTGGAGCACACGGCAGGCCTTGGCCTAGCACTCGCCCACACCTGCTCCGAGCCGCTGTTTACCTTTGGCGTCCAGGGTCTTGAGGACGTGCGCCAGGACCAGTCGACCGATGCCGTCAAGCAGATCGCGCTCGACATCGTGGTCAACACGGGCTACGTCTCCAACCTGACCAACCAAAACGATTACTACTACAACTCGAGCGTGGCGCACGCGTTCTACAACGCTTCCTGCAGCATTCCGCGCGAGGGCTCCTACCTGCACGGCGAGGTCGTAAGCCTGGGTGTGCTGGTACTGTTCGCCTATACGGGCGATACCGAGAACCTTGAGCGCTACGCCGCCTTTAACAATCAGATGGGCCTGCCCGTGACGCTTGAGCAGGTCGGGCTTTCCGAGTCCGATATCCCCGCCCTGTGCGAGTATGCGCACGCCACCAACGAGTGGAAGCAGGGAAACCCCGAGCCCTTCACCGACGAAAAGTTCGCCACCGCCATCAAGGCTGCCAACACCTACGGCCACACGCTCTAGGACTGGCCCAAAACCACCACAAAGGGGACAGGCACCTTTCTGGTGGTTTTTTATTGCTCCAGCATTCAGTTCGTACTCGAACCCGATTCTTTACGAGAAAGGGTTCGGGTACGTTTTTTGT
>CAJMMN010000022.1 GCA_905214525.1 uncultured bacterium | reverse complement strand
ACCGAGCCGTCTGATGACTTGAAGAAGGGGGAGGCCTCGCGGCCTCCCCCTTTTTGCGTTTACGGGCTTTTGTCTCACATAGTAGCTGTGTTTTATAACCCTCGTTTGTCGCATCTTCTGTGAACGGGCTACAATAACTTAGTCTGTGCGATATGGAGGTGAACATGGCTGAAGCTGGTATCGGCGTTGATATCGTCGAGATTTCCCGTATGAAATCAATTCTTGAAAAGACGCCGTCGTTTGCTCGGCGTGTGTTTACCGAAGAAGAGCGTGCGTATTGTGATGCATCATCGCGTCCCGCTGCTCACTATGCCAGCCGCTTTGCTTCGCGCGAGGCGGTACTTAAAGCTCTCGGCACGGGTTTTAGTCAAGGCGTTGGTCGCAAGGATGTTTCGGTTACGCGTGATAAACTCGGCAAACCGAAGGCGCTGCTTTCAGGCCGTGCTCTCGAGATCGCTCAAGAGCTGGGTGTTGTTGAGGTCGCTCTTTCCATTACGCTTACAGGAGACTTAGCCGTTGCGAATGCCATCGCGATTACCGAAGATGCTCGGCCTAAGCCAAAAGAGGAAAAGGTGAGTACCAAGAAACGCGTAGCGCAGACATTTAAAGAGGCTCGCTCTGTTTTAGATGAGCTTGAGCAGCTGCAGAATTCAGCATTGACGGAGCACCTGGGCGATGCTTCGCAAGATACGCTAGGAGCATAGATGAAACCGGTTTTGAGTACCGAAGAAGTCGTTCGTCTCGAGGATATCATCGAACGCGAAGGGACTTCGAAGGCCGAGCTTATGGAGCTAGCGGGTGAGTTTGCCGCCAACGAGGTCTTGAAGCTCAATCCCGATCGGGTTCTCGTTCTGGTCGGTTTTGGTAATAATGGCGGCGACGGTTGGGTTGCCGCCGATATTCTGAGCCATAAGGGTGTGGACGTCGATATCGTTTCTCCGGTTGAGCCGGATGAGATTCCTGCTGCTCTGGCACGTCATGTTGCTCGTCGTACTGCCGGCCGCGATGTGCACGTTTGTGTCGGCCCCTCGCGTGACGAACTCGAGGTTTTGATCGATAAGGCCGATGTTGTTGTTGATGCCATTTTTGGTACCGGTTTCCACGGGAATCTGCGCGCGCCGTTCTCCATCTGGATTCCTACGGTCAATGAATGCGCCGATTGTGTCGTATCCATTGATGTCCCCTCGGGCCTGAATGCCGAGACGGGCGTTGTTGATGACGACTGCATTCGTGCCGAGCATACGGTGACGATGATTGCGCCCAAGATTGGTCTGTATAGCGCTGATGGCCCTGAGTATGCTGGCGATTTGATCTGCGGCAATCTTTACGACCGTCTTGACGAGGTCATCGATGATGTCGACCACGCCGCCGAGATTGTCGAGCCCGGTGACTTAGTTGATTACTTTGCTCCACTACCTACGAATATCGATAAGTATTCCCGTGGCTCTGTGCTTATTGTCGCCGGATCTGCGCAATATCCTGGTGCTGCCATTATGGCGGCCAAGTCTGCAGCTCGCGCGGGTGCTGGTTACGTGGCAGTCGCGGCTCCTGACGCCTGCGCCAATCTTATTCGCATGGCACTTCCTTCGATTCCCGTCTTTGCTATTCCGTCTGATTCCCGCGGCTCCTTTGGCGCCGCTGCGCGCATGACTGTGTGCGAGATTGCAAAGAAGTACAGCTGTGTACTGTGCGGTCCCGGTATGACGACATCTGCCGGCGCTATGCAGGTGGTTTCGGGCTTGCTCGAGCTTGATGTGCCGCTTATTTTGGACGCCGATGCACTCAACTGCCTTGCTAAGATTGCCATTGACGGTATTGATAGTAATCCCGAGATGTATCGTCGCGAGCAGCCGTTGGTTATGACGCCGCACTATCGTGAGCTTTCGCGTCTGGTTGCCGGTGACGAGGTGAACGACCTTGGTACCGCGATTGCGGCCGCGCAGAAGGTTGTCTGGGCTGCAGGCTCCGACAATCTGGTGGTCATTGCCAAGGGGCCGACGACGGCTATCTGTGGCGTTGAGCGTGTGCTGCTGCCGCTCTCGGGTCCGGCTTCTCTGGCAACTGCCGGTTCGGGTGATGTTCTCGCGGGTATTTTGGCCGGCACGCTTGCCACCATGCGCGACGAGATGGATCGTTGGGAGTTGCTGTATTCGTACGCCGTCGCACTTCACAGCTACGCCGGTTTTGCCGCGGCGACGGAGTATGGTGAGAAGAGCGTCATCGCGACCGATCTTATCGACTTGATCGGTCCTGCCATGGAGCTGGCGGCAAAGGATGCGCTCGAAGATCTGGGAATCATGGACGAAGGGTCGGATGACTAATCATGAATAAAGCCGATTTGACGCGCTGGTCCTGGGTCGAGATCGACCGCGGGGCGCTCCGTCGCAACACGAGGGCCTATAAGAACTTGTTGAATCCGCGTCAGCGCCTGTGCTGCGTGGTCAAGGCCGATGCTTATGGTCATGGAGCTGTTGAGTGTGCCAAGATCATGTATTCGGCCGGTGCCGACATGTTTGCCGTGGCGACGGTTAACGAGGGCGTTGGGCTCCGTCAGGGCGGGATTACTAAGCCCGTCCTGATTCTAAGTGAGCCGCCTATCGAGGCTATTCCTGCATTGCTCGAATTCGATATCATGCCCTCGGTCTATACGTCCGATTTTGCTCTTGCGTATGGCGAATGCGCCGTCGCGGCGGGCAAGGTGGGCAAGTACCATCTTGCCATCGAGACGGGCATGAATCGTATCGGTGTTCACTACACACAGGTGCTCGACTTTGTACGCGGCATCAGTTTCCATCGCGGCATCCAGTGCGACGGCGTATTTACGCACTTTGCCACGGCCGATGAACCTTCGGGTTGGGACTACAAGCTGCAGTGCCAGCGTTTTACCGAGGCCGTTCAGGCCATTAAGGACGCAGGTTTTGAATGCGGTATCGTGCATTGTGCCAATACGCCGTCCTCGATGCTCGATTCTTCAATGCACTTTGACATGATTCGTGCCGGCATCGGTTTGTATGGTCTGCAGCCATGTGAGCTGAGTGGTCGCGTGATGCAGCTTGATCCCGTCATGAGCGTCCACGCGCGTGTGACGCGCGTGGCGCATCCTGCGATGGGCGAGGGCGTGGGCTACGGCTTTACCTACCGCGTACCGCGCACGCGCGTTCAGATCTGCACCCTTCCGATCGGTTATGCCGATGGCCTTTCGCGTACGCTTTCCAATCGTATGGACGTGCTGTATCGCGGCGAGCGTGTGCGTCAGGTGGGCAATATCTGCATGGACCAGTTTATGGTCGCCATTCAGTCCAACCCGGCGCATGAGATTCCCGAGGCCGAGTATGGTGACGAGATGATCATTGTCGGCCGCGATGGAGATGCCGAGATTACCATGGACGAGATGGCGCGCCTACGCGGCACGATTAACTACGAGGTCGCTTGCGGCTTTGGTATGCGTCTCGACAAGGTCTACGTGTAGGAGTCGCTATGGGCGTCATGCACATCCCCGGCCATAGCCATCAGGCGCCGCGTGAGGTCGCACTCGAGGAGATCGAGGCCGTTCTGGGCGATTGTCACCTTTGCCAGCTTTACCAGTCGCGCCATAACATCGTGTTTGGCGTGGGAAACCCCCACGCTCGCGTGATGTTTATTGGCGAGGCGCCGGGCCGCAATGAGGATTTGCAGGGCGAGCCCTTTGTGGGGGCGGCAGGCGAGGACCTCAACGGCATTTTGTCGCTGGCGGGGCTCAAACGCGAAGACGTCTACATTGCCAACGTGCTTAAGTGCCGCCCGCCGGGAAACCGCAATCCGCGTCCCGAGGAAGTGCTGGCTTGCTCGCCATTTTTGCGTGAGCAGATTCGAAGCATCTGGCCCGATATTATTGTGACGCTCGGCAACCCCGCGACGCACTTTGTGCTAAAGACCGAGATTGGCATTACTAAGCTGCGCGGCAGGTTCCACCAGATGGGGCATTTTGTGGTAATGCCCACGTTCCATCCGGCAGCAGCGCTGCGCAATCCGGCGTGGCAGGAGCTGCTGGAGGAAGACTTTAAGATGCTGGGCGACTATCTGGAGCGACATCCCGCGCCAGAGGACGCCTCGGAATAATAAGGAGCATATATGTCCCTGGAGCGCCTGGGGGTAGGTACTTACAAAACGACTTGCGCTGCCGATACGGAGTACTTTGGCGAGCTAATTGCACCGTGCCTTGAGGACGGCGATGTGCTCATCCTGACCGGTGGCCTGGGAGTGGGCAAAACTCACTTTACCAAGGGCGTCTCGCGCGGGCTGGGCGATGGGCATATGGTTACGAGTCCTACGTTTGCGCTCATGGCCGTTCACGATCAAGGTCGTATTCCGCTGTTTCACTTTGATCTATACCGCCTGGAGCATGCCTACGAGCTCGAGGATACGGGCATTTTCGATGTGCTGGGCTATGAGGGTGCTTGCCTGCTGGAATGGGGCGAACAATTCCAGGACGAGCTGACGGATGAGTATCTTTCGGTGACGCTCAAGCGTGATGAGGGCGACAGCGATGTGCGAACGATAACGCTTGAGGCGCACGGTGACCGCGCAATGGAGCTTTCCCATTTGATTGATAAGGCTGTACAAGATGAGCTTGCATAACGACAACGCGCTGGTGGTGGCGCTCGATACCTCGACCGACATGCTTGCCTGCGCGGCAAGCTGGATTGATGGGCAGACGGGCGAGACGAAGCTCGTGAGTGGCGACCACATGTGTCGCCGTCACGCCAACGTTGAGCTCGTGAATACCGTTGATGGCATGCTGGCTCAAGCCGGTCTGGATCGCAGCGATGTTGGTTGCTATGTGGTCGGCCGCGGCCCGGGGTCCTTTACGGGTGTGCGCATCGGCATCTCTACTGCCAAGGGCCTCGCGTGTGGTGCCAATGTTCCGCTGCTGGGCGTGTCGACGCTCGACGCTTGCGCTTGGACGGCGTGGAAGGCTGGCGTGCGCGGCAAGCTTGGTATCTTGGCCGATGCTATGCGCGGTGAGGTATATCCGGCGCTGTATGTGCTGGTCGATGAGGGTCCCGAGCGTCAATTTGAGCGCGAGCACGTGGTCAAGGCCGCCGTGGCGCTCGATGAGTGGCGCCAAGCAGCGGACTGGGGCCAGGTTCAGCTGACCGGTGACGGTCTCGTGCGCTATGGCAAGCTGTTGGGTGAGGACGAGACCGCCCGCTGCGTGGAGCGCGACCTGTGGTGGCCTTCGGGTGAGGGCTTGCTGCTCGCGCACGCTGCGGGTGACGGCGATCCGGCTCGCGTCCTGCCGATTTACACGCGCCTTTCGGATGCCGAGGAAAACGAGCGCAAGCGTCTTGGTCTTGCCGAGAGTGCACAGAGCGAAATTACGGGCGTTGCCGATGAGCTCGCCGGTCGTCATCTGCAGTTCCGTCCCATGGGCGCGGCGGATGCCGAGGGCGCGAGCGCGCTAGAGGCTGCCTGCTTTGAAGGTGCCGGACACAAGGCGTGGACGCCGGGCATGTTCCTGTCCGAACTGGGCGAGGACGTCGCTGCGCCGCGTAGTTGGTGGGTGGCACACGACGACGGCAAGCTGCTGGGCCTTGCCGGCGGTATGGTCGTGGACGGTGATGTGCAGATTCTGGATGTCGCCGTCGACCCGGCACATCGCCGTGAGGGCATTGCCCGCAAGCTGCTGTCGCATGTGAGCTATGATGCCCAGATGCTCGGCTGCACCACGGCTTCGCTCGAGGTCGAGGACGGCAACAAGGGAGCGATCGCGCTTTATAACGCTCTGGGCTTTACCGAGGCAGGATGGCGCCGCGGCTATTATGGTGCCGGCAAGGATGCCATCGTCATGACGGCTCCGCTGCCCCTGGTGCTTCCGGTCGACAATGCCTCGCCCGAGCCGACGGCGGCAGAGCAGCGCGTATGGCCGCTGCCTGCGCCTAGGCGCTCCGAGGGGGAGCGTGCCGAAATTGAGCGCCGTCGCCTGGTGCTTGCCATCGAGAGTTCCTGCGACGAGACGGCGGTGGCGATTATCGATGCGGATGGCAATATGCTGGCCAACCAGGTGTCGACACAGATTGATTTTCATGCCCGCTTTGGCGGCGTGGTGCCCGAGATCGCCTCGCGCAAACACGTTGAGGTGATTGTGAGTGTCGTGGATGCGGCGCTCGAGGATGCCGCAGCATCGCTGGGCCTTACGGGCGGAGCCATTGCACCAAGTGAGCTTGCCGCCGTGGGTGTGACGCAGGGTCCGGGCCTGGTGGGCGCGCTCGTGGTGGGCGTTGCCTTTGCCAAAGGCTTTGCCTACGCTGCCGGTAAGCCGCTCGTATGCGTCAACCATCTGGAGGGGCACCTGTTTGCCAACCTGCTGGCGCAGCCCGACCTCAAGCCGCCGTTTATCTTCACGCTCGTCTCGGGCGGTCATACCATGCTTGTTCACGTCAAGGCGTGGGGCGACTACGAGGTGCTCGGCGAGACGCTCGACGACGCCGTGGGCGAAGCCTTCGACAAGGTGGCAAAGGCGCTGGGTCTGGGCTATCCCGGTGGCCCCATCATCTCCAAGCTTGCCGAGACGGGCAACCCCAAGGCGATCGATTTTCCCCGCGCGCTTAACAGCAGGGGAGACTACCGCTTCTCGCTTTCGGGCCTCAAGACGGCGGTGACGCTCTACATCGAGCAGGAGACCAAGGCCGGGCGCACGATTCACCTGCCCGATCTGGCGGCTTCGTTTGAGGCAGCTGTCTTTGACGTGCAGTACAAGAAGGCAAAAAACGCACTGCACGCTACCGGATGCAAGGAATACTGCATCGGTGGCGGCGTCTCGGCCAACCCGCATCTGCGCGAGATGATGATCAAGAAGCTTGGACGTCAGGGGATTCGCGTAACGGTGCCGCCCTTGTCTGCCTGTACCGATAACGCAGCCATGATCGCGGAGGTCGCTCGCCGCAAATTCGACCGAGGTGAAATCTCGCCGTTCGACGTCGACGCCGATCCAAACATGACGCTGTAGCTGGTACGGCGCGGTCCCCGGACGGAGGGGCCGGATATAAGGTTTCCTGCTCTACAGTCCTGCGCAAGACGAAGGCCACATTAAGTGGCCTTCTTTGCGTGCGGAACTCGCGATAAACCTTATATCCGGCCCCTCCGTCCGGGGACCTTTCTGTATCGATATAGCTTCTGGGCTGGTTTGGCGTCGACAACGTCCAACAAGGTTAACAAGCCAGCGTCGAATTTCCAGCGTTCTTTAGCTGAAAGAAAAAGTTGGTGTGCGGAGCTTTGCTCCGCACATTTGGGATGGGAGCCCCTCGGGAGCGGGCGGGCGTATACAAGGTTTATCGCGAGTTCCGCACGAGCCGGAGAGCACTTAATGTGCTCTCCGTGCGAGCAGGACTGTAGAGCAGGAAACCTTGTATACGCCCGCCCGCTCCCGAGGGGCGTCTCTCATGCAAAAACTGTCGTGTGGTAAAGTCCGAGGTCAGTGGCGTTTTATACCGAGAATTTCAAAAAAAGGTGAAAATTCATTACAAATTTGCGTTGACTTTAGGTAACTAAAGTTTCATACTCCTTTTCAACCACTGGGGGATGTGAACACGCACGGATCGTTCGCATCATGATTGAAGAGGATTTCTTAGACATGTTCACGCATCAGCTAAACATTATCAGCGTAGTAATTATCTGATGCGGGTTAGCACATACAGCTAGCCCGTACGATAACGGGCGGCTGATGAAGATGAGGGCCGTCGAGCGCAACCGACGGCCCTCATTTTTATGTCTAGGAAGTTCTTTTTAGAGGAGGAAATGTAATGAACGGAGTTTTGCTCATGGTTGTGGCCGCGGCGGTGCTCGCCTGCGGCTATCTGGGCTACGGCCGCTGGCTGGCCAACAAGTGGGGCGTTGACAAAGAGGCCCTCACGCCGGCCAAGCGCATGAAGGACGGCAACAGCTTCTCGCCCGTCTCCGCCTTCACCGCGTTCTCGCACCAGTTCAGCTCGATCTGCGGTGCTGGCCCTGTTACGGGTACGATCGTCGCCATGGCCTTCGGCTGGCTTCCCGTCGTGCTCTGGGTCCTCGTCGGCGGCATCTTCTTTGGCGCTGTCCACGACTTTGGCGCCCTGTACGCCTCGATGAAGAACAACGGCAAGTCCCTGGCTCAGCTCATCGAGAAGTACATCGGCAAGACCGGCCGTCGCCTGTTCCTGCTGTTCTGCTGGCTGTTCTGCATCATCGTCATCGCCGCTTTCACCGACATGGTCTGCAAGACGTTCATGTTCACCCCGGCCGTTGACGCTTCTGGTGCTGCTACCGGTGCCATCGACTTCACCAAGTCCTATGCCGCCGGCTGCGCTGGTACCATCTCCATCCTGTTCACCTTCGTCGCTATCGCCTTTGGTTGGGCCCAGAAGAAGTTCAACCTCACCGGCGCTGCCGAGTTCGTCACCGGCGTGGTCCTCATGGTTCTCATGTTCGCCGTCGGCATGCAGTTCCCGGTCTACCTGGATAAGTTCCAGTGGTTCGCCGTCGTCATGGTCTACCTGGTCTTTGCTGGCGCCATGCCCATCCAGATGCTCAAGACCCCGCGTGACTACCTCACTTCCATCATGATGATCGTCATGATCGTCTGCGCTGTCCTCGGCATCGTCGTCCTGGGCGTCAACGGTCAGGCCACTATCACCGCTCCGGTCTTCACCGGCTTCTCCACTGCCTCCGGCATGATGTTCCCGGTCCTGTTCGTCTCCGTCGCTTGCGGTGCTCTCTCCGGTTTCCACAGCCTCGTTTCTTCCGGCACCTCTTCTAAGCAGGTCGAGAAGGAGCAGGACGCCGTCAAGGTCGGTTACGGCGCAATGATCGTCGAGTCCTTCGTCGGCATCCTTGCCATCATCGTCGCCGGCATCATGTTCTCCGATATGAACACCGCCGGTACCGGCGCCCTCAACGCTGGTGTCGCTTCCACCCCGTTCCAGATCTTCGCCGCTGGCATCTCCCGCGGTATGCAGGCCTTCGGTGTTGACGGCACGCTCGCTACCGTCTTCATGACTATGAACGTCTCCGCTCTGGCCCTGACCTCGCTCGACGCCGTCGCCCGCATCGCCCGCACCTCGTTCTCCGAGTTCTTTGCCAAGACCAACGATGCTCTGGCCATCGAGTCCAAGGCCGGCTATATGAAGGTCCTCGGCAACCCCTGGTTCGCCACGGTCGTTACCCTGCTTCCCGGTCTCGCCCTCGCTTTTGGTGGCTATGCCAACATCTGGCCGCTCTTTGGTGCTTCCAACCAGCTGCTCGGCGGTATGACCATGATCACCCTCGCCGTGTTCTGCAAGTGCACCGGCCGCAAGGGCTGGATGCTCTACGTGCCCGTCGCCTTCCTGCTCTGCTGCACCTTCACCTCGCTGGTCCAGAGCGCCATGGGCTGCATGACCGCCGTCCAGGCCTACGGTTTCTTCGGTACCATCCCGGCTACCGCCACCACGGCCGCCGTCTCCGTCGCCGCCACCAAGGGCCTGCAGCTCGTCTTTGCCGTTCTGCTGATGGTCCTGGGCCTCATCGTCGCCGTCAACTGCCTCAAGGAGTTCTTCGGCAAGGAGGCTGGCTCCATGCCTGATGAGGAGCCCGAGTGGTCCGAGATGGGCAAGGCCGAGTACGGTCGCGCCGCTGCCGCTGAAGCTCCTGCCGACGCCGAGGTCGCCAAGGCCTAGTCGGTCGGACGGGTTGAATCTCCCGTCTATTTGACTCGGAAAGACCGGGTCCGCAATCAAGCGGACCCGGTCTTTTTTCTTGTGAGAACAGGTGGTGCAAGGGCGTTCTCGCAGATGTTTTGCGTGGATAGGCTCGTGCGTTGTACCATATGGACGTATATGTGTGCATATGAAAGGGGCCCCGTGGCCAAGACGGTATATTCCGATAATCAAAACAATGTCGATGCCCTGGCTGAGCGTCTGAGCAGCCAGACATCGCTTTCTGCCGAGCGTGCCAAGCTGGTTGCCTACGACCTGCTTTGCCGCAAGGCGCTCAAGATTAAGTCGAGTGCGCTGGCGCAGATTTTCCGCTCCGTCGATAAGGAGTGCGACACCAAGGCGATGCGCGATGAGCTTATCGCGGCAAATATCGTGACCAAGATCGAGGGTAGTGGCATTAACGGGCGCCCGGCGTTCTATACCATCAATGCCGAGATCCGCGATGCCCAGGAGCAACCTGCCGAGTCCGTCGAAGATTTTGTCGTCGAGGATTCCGCTGACGTGCCTGCTGTGGAAGAAGTTGCTCCGCGTGAGCATGTCGATACCGATGAGTTGCTCGATGAGAACGTTGTGCGTGCCTTTACGGCCAAGGCAGGACGCGGCGGTTTTGGCGGGGGTGGCAAGCGCGATGCGCAGCGCCGCGCCCAGCAGGAGCGCTTCCGTCGCGCCGTTGCTCAAAAGGATGGGGCCGTTACCGAGGTTGTCGAGAACGAGCCTGTCTCCGAGCCGCAGGAGTCTGTGAAAGAGCAAAAGTCCGCTGAGCCTCAGGAACCCAAGCGTCGCCGCGGTGCGCATTTTAGGGCCGAGCAGCAGGATGTTGTGCGCGAGGCCGAAGAGACTGCCGAGGTTGCGGACGATTCTGAGAAGCCGGCCAAGAAGGCCTCAGACTCGTGTCGTCCCGGTCGCGGCTTTGCAGGTCGCGCGTACCCCGTAAAGCGCCAGGAGAAGGTTAATCAGGTTCCGGAGGTGCGGGCCGAGAAGGCCGTGAAGCCTCCCGAGTCGGAAGTTCGTGAACAGAAGCCTGTTGATGAGCAGACTGCGTCCGATACGGAGACCCAGGGCCAGCAACCTGCGGTTGAACAGACGGGGGAGGGTACTTCGAGCAAGCCTCGCCGCCGTCGCCATCGTGGGGGCCGCAGTTCCCATGCCGAGACTGCAGCCGAGAGGACCACGCCGCAGGACGAGGATGCGAAAGCCGAGGTTTCTTCGGGGCAGCCTAAGCGCCAGCCTGCGAAGGAGAGCAAGTCCAATCGTCCGCAGAAGCAGGCGTCTATGCCGAAGCGCGAGCGCAATTCCCAAGGCGATTCTAAGCGCAAGTCTCAGGGGAAGCCGGAGTCTGCCGCAGCAGATACTGCTGCCCAGCAGCCCAAGTCGACCGTCCACGGCGAGGTCTCGGCGTTTGCCCTTGCCCGCGTTTTAGGCAGGCAGCTGCTCAAGGTTGTCCCTACGCCCACGGCGCTCTCTAAGATCAAGGAGCAGCAGACGCAGATCGTAAAGGTCGAGGGCAAGGACGGCAAAAAGGCTCCGCAGCGTACTCAGCACAACGAGATGTCCAACCGCAAGATTGCCGAGGAAATCGCAATCATCCAGGCTTGGATCGAGCAGAACCGAGGTGCCGATACGCCGGTTGCCTCGCGCCGCCAGCGTGCCTACCAGATCTTTAACGACGAGAAGGCTTTTGACGGCAAGCACGGTGAGCGCTTGATCAGGCGTATGACCGAAAAGGGGATCAGCATGCAGGCGATCAAGGTCGCCCCCAATCGCCCCGTGCACTTTACGGGCTTCTTTACGCTGGGAGCCGACAAGCCGTTCATTATGGTCGAGAACCTGGACACCTACGACGAGATCGTCAAGCTGCTGCGTGGCCGCAAGCACGCCAAGCTCTTTGGCATCAAGGTGGGCGGCGTGATTTTTGGCGGCGGATGCAAGGCGAGCGTCTCGCATGCCCTGGACGATTATCTGGCCGAGATTGGCTATCGCTTTAACTACGTCTACTACGTGGGCGATATCGATCGCGAGGGCGCGCGCATCGTCGAGCAGACTCGCAATGCCAATGTGGTTGAGATTCGCCTGCATGCCGGCATGTATCGCGCTATGCTCGCCGAGCATAAGCGTCGCGTGAAGGCCGGCGGAGAGTGCGAGCCCGCGGCTGCCAACCAGGGCGTGCCGCAGAACCTGGCAGCGACGATCAAGGATCTGCCCATGGTCACGCGCGTGCAGTTCCGCAACGTGCTGCGCGAGGGCGGGCGCATTCCGCAGGAGATCCTGATGACCGCAGACTATCGGGATGGCGACTCGGGAAGCTTCGACCGCATGCTTAATAATTAGTTCCGCCGGCCCCGGGAGAGCGGGGACACCGACTTAGGTTTCCTGCTCTACAGTCCTGCTCACGACGGAGGCCACATTAAGTGGCCTCCTGTTCGTGCGGAACTCGCGATAAACCTAAGTCGGTGTCCCCGCTCTCCCGGGGGCTGTCGTGGCTTGGCCGTTGCACGCGGCTCGCTTTTCGGAACGGGGCTGACGGACACGTTCCGAAATCTACCACCGTCGCTGTGCAGGGTGTCTATAAAAAGCCGTGGCCAAAAAACATCAAATATGAGTACTGATACTCTTTTAGTAGCAGTAATTTTGATCACATTTAAGGTGATTTGACGTGTCGATCGAGCAGATAAGCTGCCGTATCTCCTCAAGTGTTCATTAAAGGAAGACCTTGATGCGAATAAATCTCATTAAGATCTTCTTTTATTAACGAAAATAATGTAGCTACAACGGTAACAGTACTCATATTTGCCGTTTTTTGGCCACAGTCCTTCGGAGGGTCCTCGAAAATAGTCCCGAGCCGGCACTTGGGGACGTTCCTATAATGCCGGCACTTAGGAGCGTCCCCAAGTGCCGGCACCGCGTCTGCCTGCGGCGGCCGCGCCCCGCTGCGTCGCTCCGCATCCTTGCGGGTTCGGATTCCTCCGCTTGGCGGCGTTGGCTCGATTTGCTTGACGTGAGGGGCTCTTGGCTGGTGTGGGACGGAGGAATTCCGCGTCCGCCTGGTCGGCGGCCGCGCCCCGCTGCGTCGCTTCGCTCCTTGCGTGCTGCGCTGGAAAACGCTTCGCGTTTCCTCAGCTCCGCACCCTTGCGGGTTCGAATTCCTCCGCTTGCCCACAAGAAAGCGCCCTGGGCCGTTATGGGCTTAGGGCGCTCAGTTTTAATGGCTGGGACGGAGGGATTCGAACCCCCAACAGCCGGCACCAAAAACCGGAGTTCTACCGTTGAACTACGTCCCAATGTGTGGTGTTGCCCAAAAGCAACTCGTTTAGTTTACCTAATCTGCAAGGGCATCGCAAACGCCATCGAGCAGGCGTACGGCGAGTGTCTGCGCGTCGCTGGCCGTGAAGGTGCCGTTGTAGCGCGTCATGCCCGTGAGCTCAATGCGAATGCGAGCCGGCTTCTGCTGCGCGGCGACATTGGCAGTGCGGATGCGCTGGGCCAGGTTGTGGCACTCGGCGAGGGCAATCGTGGCGCGCGGTGCGGCGTCGGCGGGCAGCTCGTCGCTTGCAATCTCGAGCACCAGGTCAACGTCGGTTGGGACCTCGGAGTCGCAGAGCATCATGCCGCTGTTGTCGGTCGTTGCCGTGGCGATATTCCACATGCGCGACGCAACACTGCGTGCGATGGGGTCCTCGCCGATAACGGCAATCTGGAAGCGCTCGAGCACGTTGGCGGCGCGAGCAAAACCGATGCGGGACTCGGCTTCGGTGACCGAGGGCTTGCCCTCCCACACATGGTGCAGGCGGTTGATGTAGGCGTAGGTGTCCTGGAAGGCCATGCCGTCGGCAAACAGGCCGACATTTTCCTGGAACTGCTGCAGGGCGGCCTCGGTATGCGGACCAAAGTAGCCGTCGTCTTCGCCACAGGCAAAGCCCAAAACGTTGAGAGCGCGCTGCAGGGCCTGCACATCGGCGCCATGGAAATTGGGCATGCGCAGATAGAGGGTGCGGTCGCCCAGCTTATACGAAGCGTCTACAAGGGCGCTCCAACAGGGGATATCGACGGCATGACCAGCAGCAAGGCCGCTGTCGAGCCTGAAGGTGCTGACGGCCTGCTCAGTGGTGGCTCCAAAGTGCTTGTCGGTGACTTCGGCGGCATCAATCGTGTAGCCGAGCTGCAGGAGACGAGACTGCACGTCCTCGACGGCTGCTCCTTGCATGCCTGTTGTAATAGGTTCCATGAACGAACCCCTTTCGGCGTACCATTCGTACTATTTGAGCGTCTGTCGGATAGACAACGCAAAGGGATGCATAAACATGCACTCAACAGTGTAGCAAGTTGTGCCTAAATACGCTGCTGACAGGTTTTATAACCCCCGTTAGTTAAGGCGCTCCACAAAGAAATCTGCCATGGAGAGGAACAGCTCGCGTGCGTGCTGATCAAGCTCAACGTTCTCGATGGCCGCTTTAGCCTTAGCGGTCAGGTCGAGCGCGTAAGTGTGGGCGTAATCGATGGAGCCGGTCTTCTGGAAGATATCCACGGCGCGTGCGAGCTGCGCGGGATCATCGGTGCCCGAGGAAAGAATCGCCTCGACCTCGTCGTGGTGGCGCTCATCAGAGAGGGCGTGTACGGCGACAAGCGTGCGCTTGCCCTCGGTGATGTCGGTGCGGAAGTCCTTGTTGGCGGCTTCCTTAGTGCCGACAAGGTTGAGCAGGTCGTCCTGAATCTGAAAGGCAAGGCCCGTGTGCAGGCCAAAGGCGCGCAGCGCTTCGATTTGCTCATCGCTGCCGCCGCCGATAATGGCTCCGGCGGCAAGCGGCGTCGCTCCGCTGTAAAACGCGGTCTTGTGCGTCGCCATGTCCAGGTAGTCATCAACCGAGATATCAAAGCGCCCGTCACGGACCCAACCCAGGTCGAGCGCTTGACCCTCGATGGTGCGGACGATCATCTCGGTAAGCTCGTGGAGCACGCGCAGCTTCACGTCGGACTCCAGCGTGGGGTCGTCGAGAACCGTCTTGGTGACCATGGTGAGCGCCAGGTCGCCACAATTGATGGCAAGCCCCGTGCCCTCGGTAAGGTGCATGCAGGGCTTGCCTCGACGAAGCTGTCCGTTGTCGGCGATGTCGTCGTGGATCAGCGCGCCCGACTGGAAATGCTCGATGGCTGCCGCGGCGCTGCGGGCACTCTCAAAGCTACCGCCCACTGCGGTTGCGGCGAGCATGCAGATAAGCGGGCGGTGGCGCTTGCCGGCGTTGGCCGTAAAAGCCGAGAGCGGCGCGTACAGGTAGCGCTCGATATCGGCAGAGGTCGCCTGTCCGTCAAAGAACGTGGCCAGATAGTCGTTGATCTGGTCAAAGTGCTGGGCTAAAAAGCTGGTAAACGGACTGGACACGGGTTCTCGCATTCTTTCTGAGGTTGCGTTGATGCAATATGCAGACAACATATTGCCACATTAGGGCGTTTGGCGCGGCAGTTTTGACGATTTGGGACAACGGGCGTGCGTTTGATGGAGCGCGCCTAAATCAGCCCAAAATGCTCGAGTGCCGCAACGACGCCGTCGTGATCGACGGTGTCGGTCACGTAATCGGCTTTATCCTTGAGATAGTCCGGCGCGTTGCCCATGGCGATACCGACATCGACGGCGTTCATCAGCGAGACGTCATTGCTGGCGTCGCCGATGCCGTATACGGTTCCGTGGTGGGGATCGAGGGCGTCGAGTACAGACTGGATGCCCCCACGCTTCGTGCATTCGCGGGGCGAGATTTCGGTTACCTCGAGTTCGAGCTCGTTAAAGCATAGCAGCGGCTCAAGCGCCTTATCTTGAGCGATGTGGTTGGCGAGCGATGTAGACATCAAAATCTTATAGGCACTGTAATGTTGCAGCTGCGTAATTGCATCGCCCACGGTGCGGGCGTATCCCGGGGCGTCGGGCGCATCGGCACTCATGCGAACGACGCCATTGAGTCCCTCAAAACGAATCACTTCGTCCGATTGCTCAAGAATGGGAGCAAGGCGCTGCAGCATGCCGGGCGTCATCGCCAAATCGCGAATCACGTGTCCCTCAAGTTCGACATAGCCACCCGCGAGGCAGACGATGCCGGTCCAGGGCAGCTCGAGCAGCTTTGGATGGATGCAGCTCAGCGTGCGCCCTGTGCAGATAAACGCCATATTGCCCTTGGCGACAAAATCACGGATGGCTTGCGAGACCGCTTCATTGGGATAGGGGGAGAGGTCTCGCTCGCTCTCGGGAAGCTCTTGTGCCACTCGAGGGTCTTGCCAGGCGAGTGTTCCGTCGATATCGAAGAAGCAGATATCGCCGCGCTTATGGGCTGCGCTGACGGCAGGGGAGGCCGAGGTGGTGGACACAAATCCCGGCTCGAGGCCCATGATCTGGTCAAAATGCTCTTTGACGCGGGGAACGGAGATGCCAATAATCACCTGGGCGGTCTTGCCCGTAATGATGAGGCCCTTGGCGCCCACCGCGACAAACGACGCATTATCTGCAACGATGGAAGAGTCTGCGACCTCGACGCGCAGGCGCGTGGCGCAGTTGGTTGCGCCCACGATATTGCCAACGCCACCTAAAAGCTGAATTACCCGCTCGGCGAGGACGTGATCTTGATCGGATTGAATACTGACCTCGCCATTGGGAGATTGCTCTTTGGCAAAGCCGCTTCCCGTTAAACGATCGATTGCCGCGCGATTGGAGACATGATCCTCGCGGCCCGGCGTCTTAAGGTCATAGACCAAGATGAGTGCTCGAAAACTAACAAAAAAGATGAGGCTAAAGGCAAGACCGATACCGAGCGCCAAAAGGTAGGAGCCGGCATGCATTCGCATGAGTGGGATGAAGTTGAAGGCCGTCATTTCCATGAGACCGCCCGAGAAGATGCCGACGATGCCAAAGAAGTTCATGGTCATGGCAAGGCAGGAGGACAGGACGGCGTAGAGCAAAAAGAGTCCGGGATAGGTGAACATAAAGAGAAACTCGAGCGGCTCGGTGACGCCGCAGACCACCGAGGCGACGATGGCGGGCAAAAGGATGACCTTAAGGCCGGCGCGGCGTTCGGGTTTGGCGGTGAAATAGAATGCTGCCGCGATGGCGGGAAGGCCAAAGAGCTTGCCCCAGCCGGTGGCGGTAAAACCTGCCCAGGGCGCAAGTTCATTTAAAGGGCGCGTGCTATGGGAGAGAATGGGGAGCAGGTTGGTCCACGTGGCGTAAATACCGTCGTGAATGACCAGATTGTCGTAATAGATGGGCATATAGAGCAGATGGTGCAGCCCCATGGGCTCGAGCGCTCGCTCCAAAAACACAAAGATGCCCACGCCGAAGGGGCCGACGCCCGCAAGTGCGTGGCGCAGCGTTTCGGTCACAGCGTATGCGAAGGGCACGATGGCGGCCGAGATGGCGGCAAGGGCAAACACGGCAAAAAAGCTGATGAGGTAGACCAGCGAGGAACCCGAGAAGGTGCCGAGCCAATCGGGAACCTTGGCATCGTAGAAGCGGTCATGGATGGCGACGACGGTTGCCGACACCGCCAGCGGGCCGATAATGCCGGTGTCGAGCGTCTTGATGCCGTCGATGACGGTGATGCCGCTGGCGGGGGTTAAAGACGACGGGTACTTAAGCCCAAGGTTGTCGCCGCTCAGCTTAATGATCTCGCTCAAAAAGAAACAGTAGGCAAAATAGGCTACGAGCGCCTCGAGGCAGCAGCGTGCCGGTTGCTTTTGGGCAAGACCGATAGGCAACGCTACGGCAAAAAGGAGCGGGAGACGTTTAAAGACCGTCCACGAGCCGCGCTGGATGATGGTCCAGAAAACGTACCAAGGGGTTCCGTATACGGCGAGATCGCCGACGATGTCTACGGTCGTGGCGAGGGCGGAGATGCCGACCATGAGGCCTGATATAGAAAACAGCATGGCGGGCGCGAACATGGCTCCGCCAAAACGTTGGATTTTCTGCAGCATAATATGCCTTCCGGATGCAACATGCTGTGCGAGCAAGAACGTTTAAACAATGAACTCATTGTAGAGGACTGGCTGCTTGCCGCATTGACGGTTTTGATTCGGTCCGATTTGGGTTTCGGGGGAACCGTCGACGGTAAATAATCCGTGCTTTACCGATAATCGGTTTAAACAACTTTAAGAAATGCTATCGTGCCTAGCCATACATATTCATTAGAGGTGAAATCATGCCAAAAGCGATTTACGAAGGAATCTACCGCGAGATCCGTTCGCGCATCATTAACGGGACCTATGCGTTTCAGGAGATGCTGCCAACCGAAGCCGAGCTGACCGCGGAGTTTGGCTGCACGCGCAATACCGTTCGACGCGCCTTGAGCATGCTGGCCGACCAGATGTTTGTGCAGCCTATACACGGTAAGGGCGTGCGCGTTATTTGGCTTAAGGGCGAAACCGACATGCTGGGCGCACTCGAAGAGGTTGAGTCGTTTGGCGAGTTCGCAAAACGCAACAATGCCGTCGCATCGACCGAGGTCAAGTCTTTTGAACATTTGATTTGCACTGAGCAACTCTCTCGCCGCCTGGGCTTTAAGGTGGGCGAGGAGCTGATTCGCGTAGTGCGTGTCCGAAGCCTCAACGGCAGCGCGCGCCAAGTGGACCATGGCTACTTTTTGGCGTCGGTCGCCAAGGGCCTGACCCCCGAGATCGCGGCGGATTCTATCTACGGCTATCTGGAGCACAAGCGCGGCGTCAAAGTGATGGCGAGCCGTCGTACGGTGAGTGTCGAGCTCGCCAACGATGAGGACTGCAGCTATCTGGACCTTGGCAAGTACAACTGCGTCGCCGTTATGGAGAGCCAGTCGTACACCTCGGACGGCATCTTGTTCGAGGTCACGCATGCCCGCACACACCCCGAGATCTTCCATTACCGCGTCAATTCCAAGCGATAGCCGGCTAGCTCGCAGCCTGACGAGACTCATGCCCTCAAAGCGAAAACGCCCGGTCAAACCGACGATGCATCGGCTTGATCGGGCGTTTTCTCTGCATTCGATAACAAATAATTGTTTATACAAAACTTGTCAAGTATCAAGTCGAAATTACCGTTCACCGAAGTTTTTCTACCGCTCTAGTAATACTTGTTCAAACAACTAGCCAAATAGCGTATTGTACAAATCAGCAAAAGGGGCAAAGTCCCCGAGCCAATCTCCGAAGGCGGCGGCAAAGGGTGCCGCCACGGTGTGAAAGGGTGGATTGTAATGAAGAACGAAATGAGCAGAAGGCAGTTCCTGGGCTTTGCTGGTTCCGCGGCTGCGGTTCTTGGTCTGGGTCTCGTGGGCTGCGGTGGTTCTGCCGGCTCCGGCTCCTCTGCTTCTGGTGACGCTGCCGAGGTCTACTTCCTCCAGTTCAAGCCCGAGGTCGACAAGGAGTGGAAGGAGATCGCCAAGGCGTACAAGAAGGAGAAGGGCGTCGAGGTCAAGATCGTGACCGCCGCCTCCAACACCTACGAGGAGAAGCTCAAGTCCGAGATGTCCAAGAGCTCCGCTCCGACGCTGTTCCAGGTCAACGGCCCCACCGGCCTTAAGAACTGGAAGGACTACTGCGCCGATCTTTCCGACACCAAGCTCCGCGGCGAGCTCATCGACGACTCCCTGGCGCTGCAGTCCGACGGCAAGGATCTGGGTATCGACTGGGTTCAGGAGAGCTACGGCATCATTTACAACAAGGAGCTCCTCGAGAAGGCCGGCTACAAGGCCGAGGACATCAACTCCTTCGACAAGCTGAAGGCTTGCGCCGATGACATCCAGGCCCGCAAGGACGAGCTCGGCGTTGACGGTGCCTTCACTTCCGCCGGTATGGATGACTCCTCCAGCTGGCGCTACACCACGCACCTCGCCAACCTCCCGCTCTACTACGAGTTCGAGAAGGAGCACAATCAGGAGGACGACGAGATCAAGGGCGAGTATCTCGACAACTTTAAGCAGATCTTCGACCTGTATATCACCGACTCCACCTGCGATCCTTCGCAGCTCGCCTCCAAGACCGGTGACGACGCCACCAACGAGTTCGCAACCGGCAAGGCCGTCTTCTACCAGAACGGCTCTTGGGCCTACGCCGACCTCACCAAGGCCGGTATGACCGACGACCAGCTCGGCATGCTGCCGATCTACATCGGCGTCGACGGCGAGGAGAACCAGGGCCTGTGCTCCGGCGGCGAGAACTACTGGTGCGTCAGCTCCCAGGCTTCCGAGGATGCCCAGAAGGCCACCGAGGACTTCATGTATTGGTGCGTCACTTCTGACACCGCCACCAGCATCATCGCTGACAAGATGGGTCTGACCGCCCCGTTCAAGAGCGCTAAGGAGACCACCAACGTCTTCTCGCAGCAGGCCGTTGCTATGGCCAAGGACGGCAAGAAGACCGTCGCTTGGGACTTCGTTTACATCCCCTCCGAGGAGTGGAAGAAGAACCTCAAGCAGGCCCTCATCGCTTATGCTGCCGACAACACCAAGTGGGACGGCGTCAAGAACGCCTTCGTCGATGGCTGGAAGACCGAGAAGGCTGCTTCCGAGTAAGCAGTTGCTGCCCAAGCTATCTGATTAGCGACAGGGGGCGGGCAGACGTAGGTTTGCCCGCCCCCTGCATATTGAAAGGACCCTTCTATGGGCAAAGCACTCAAGCGCTGGTGGCCGCTCTTTATGCTGCCCACGTGCCTGGCGTTTATGATCGGGTTCGTGATTCCCTTTATCCAGGGTTTCTATCTCTCGTTCTGCCAGTTTATTACCATCAATAACGCGCACTTTGTCGGTATCGAGAACTACGTGCGCGCGCTGTCCGATCCGCAGTTCTCCACGTCGTTCTTCTTTACCGTGGCGTTTGCCTTCCTGTCGACGGTGCTCATCAACGTGATCGCGCTGGCCATTGCGCAGGCGCTCACTCGCAAGGCGCTCAAGGGCACCAACATCTTCCGTACGATTTTCTTTATGCCTAACCTGATTGGCGGCATTGTACTGGGTTACATTTGGCAGATTCTGATCAACTGCCTGCTCTCCAACGTGGGTGCCCAGCTTATCGCCCTCAACTCCGCCGCTGGCTTCTGGGGCCTTATCATCCTGACCCTGTGGCAACAGGTCGGCTACATGATGATCATCTACATCGCCGGTCTGCAGTCCATTCCGTCTGACTACATCGAGGCCGCCAAGGTCGATGGCGCTACGGCATGGCAGACGTTTTGGAAGGTTAAGATCCCCAACCTGATGCCGACCATCACCATCTGCCTGTTCCTGTCCATCACCAACGGCTTTAAGCTGTTCGACCAGAACCTCGCCCTTACCGGTGGCGCCCCGGCGCACTCCACCGAGATGCTCGCCCTGAACATCTACAACACGTTCTATTCGCGTGCTGGCATCGCATGGCAGGGCATCGGTCAGGCCAAGGCAGTTATCTTCTGCATCCTGGTTGTCGCTATTTCTATGATCCAGCTTAAGGCCACGAGGTCCAAGGAGGTGCAGCAGTAATGAAACGCGATAAGGCTATCAACCGCGCGCTCTCGATCTTCTTTACGATCCTGTCGCTCGCATGGATCTACCCCGTGTTCATGATTGCGCTCAATTCCTTTAAGAAAGCGACCGCAATCAGCACCACCACGGCGTTCGATCTGCTCACGCCCGAGACGTTCAACGGCCTCGCAAACTACGTGCACGCTCTGAACGAGCAGGGCTTTGCCTCGGCGTTTATGTACTCGCTTATCATCACGGTCACGTCGGTCGTGCTGATTCTGGTGTGCTGCTCCATGTGCGCTTGGTACGTGGTGCGCGTCAACAGCAAGATCTCGAACTTCTTCTATTACCTGTTCGTCTTCTCGATGGTCGTACCGTTCCAGATGCTCATGTTCACGCTGTCCAACCTCGCGGACCGCATCGGCTTTAACACGCCGTTTAACATCTGCTTCATCTACCTTGGTTTTGGCGCGGGCCTCGCGGTCTTTATGTTCGCCGGCTTCGTCAAGAACATCCCGCTCGAGATTGAGGAAGCGGCCATGATCGACGGCTGCAACCCGGTCCAAGTGTTCTTTAAGATCGTCCTTCCCATTATGAAGCCCACCTATCTTTCGGTCGGCATCCTTGAGACCATGTGGGTCTGGAACGACTATCTGCTGCCCTACCTTACGCTCGACTCCACCAAGTACAAGACCATTCCTATCTTGATCCAGTACTTCCGTGGCGGCTATGGCCACGTCGAGCTCGGTCCCATGATGGCGTGCATCATGATGGTCGTCATCCCCATCGTCATCATGTACATCTTCTGCCAGAAGTACATCATCGACGGTGTGGTGGCAGGTGCCGTCAAGGGCTGATGCCGTAACTGTTTTGCAAGTTTTGGCGGCGCCTCTCAGCGCGGCGCCGCGTATCGAAAGGTAAAGACATGGCCGAGATCGTTCTCAAACATGTTCAGAAGGTGTATCCCAACAACGAGTCAAAAAAGAAGGGCTTCTTTGGCAAAAAGAAGAAGACCGAGGAGAAGAAGCACAACCTCAAGGTTACCGAGGACGGTGTGCTCGCTGTAGAGGACTTCAACCTCACCGTTCACGACCAGGAGTTCATCGTCCTCGTTGGCCCTTCTGGCTGCGGTAAGTCCACGACGATGCGCATGGTCGCCGGCCTGGAGGACATCACCTCCGGCGATGTGTTCATCGATGGCAAGCGCGTCAACGACGTGGCGCCCAAGGACCGCGACATCGCCATGGTGTTCCAGAGTTATGCTCTGTACCCCAATATGACGGTGTACGAGAACATGGCGTTTACGCTTGAGCTCAAGAAGGTCCCCAAGGACGAGATCGACCGCAAGGTTCGCTCCGCTGCCGAGATCCTGGGTATTACCGAGTATCTTGACCGTAAGCCCAAGGCACTCTCCGGCGGCCAGCGTCAGCGTGTCGCCATCGGCCGCGCCATCGTACGTGACCCCAAGGTCTTTCTGATGGACGAGCCCCTGTCCAACCTGGATGCTAAGCTTCGTAACCAGATGCGCGCCGAGCTCATTAAGCTGCGTCATGAGATCAAGGGCACGTTCATTTATGTTACTCACGACCAGACCGAGGCTATGACCCTCGGTGACCGTATCGTGGTCATGAAGGATGGCGTCGTCCAGCAGATCGCCACCCCGCAGGAGGTCTTCAACCATCCCGCGAACATCTTCGTCGCCGGCTTTATCGGCGTGCCGCAGATGAACTTCTTCGATGCCCAGCTGGTGCGCTCGGGCAACGGCTTTACCGTCAAGACCGAGGATATGAACGTGGCGCTCGCCCCCGAGACCTGCGCTCAGCTTGCTCTCAACTGGGACGGCGGCGACGTGAAGGAGATCACGGCCGGCGTGCGTCCCGAGCAGATTCTGCTTGCCGACAAGGGCGAGGAGGGTGCGCTCCAGGGCACCGTCGAGGTGACCGAGCTCATGGGCTCGACCGAGCATGTCCACGTGACCGCTCCCGACGGCCAGTTTGTCCTGATTATCCCCGTCGTCGACCTCGAGGCCAAGGGCGCGCTCAAGGCTGGCGACACCATCTGGTTCAAGTTCGAGAAGAACGCGACCCATCTCTTCGATAAGGTGTCTGGCAAGAACCTTATCTAGGCCCGACCCAATCAGGCCCTCCTTTTGGGCGACTGCGGTTTTGCCATCCTTTTGCCGCGGTCACATATAAGGCTCCCCTCCCGTCCACTAGGCGAGAGGGGAGCCTTTCTTTGTGTTGGGGTTGTCCATCTGTTAGCTTATCTTGATCTGTAACAGATAGACCCAATTTTGCCGGTTAGGTGTTACAGATCGAGATTGTTTGGTCGAGACAAACCATAGGCCGGCATATGGACACAAAAAGCGGAGCCGTGTTGCCACGACTCCGCTTTCAAGAGGATGGGTAAGGGGAATGGGTTAGTCCAGGTGCCAGATCTCGTCGTTGTACTGGGAGATCGTACGGTCGGACGAGAAGGTGCCGGCGTTGGCGATGTTGATCAGCGCCTTGCGCATCCAAGCGTCCTGGTCCTCGTAGTCGGCCAGCACGCGCTCCTTGGTCTGGATGTACTCCTCAATGTCGAGTAGGGCCATAAACCAGTCCTTACCCTTAATGTCGTCGTGCAGGCGCTGCAGGCGCTCAGCGTTGCCGGTCGCCATAAAGGCCGGGTTGGTGATGAAGTCCACTAGCAGTTTAATGCCGGGCTTGCGGTAGAGCGCACCGGCGTTGTAGGTGCCGTCGGCGTAGAGCTGCTCGACCTGCTTGGACGAGGCACCAAAGGTATAGATGTTCTCGTCGCCCACGAGCTCGGCAATCTCGACGTTGGCGCCGTCGAGCGTGCACAGGGTCAAAGCGCCGTTGAGCATGAACTTCATGTTGGAGGTACCACTCGCCTCCTTGGAGGCCAGGCTGATCTGTTCGGAGATGTCAGCGGCGGGGATCACGCGCTCGGCGGCGGTGACGTTGTAGTTCTCGATCATGACAACCTGCAGGTAGGGAGCAACGTCGGGGTCGTTTGCAATCCACTGCGACAGCGTCAAGATCAGATGGATGATGTCCTGCGCGATAGTGTAGGCAGGCGCCGCTTTGCCGCCAAAGATGATGGTGACAGGGTGCTTGGGTCTGTTGCCGTTCTTGATATCGAGGTACTTCCAGATGATGTAGAGCGCGAGCATCTGCTGGCGCTTGTACTCGTGGATGCGCTTGACCTGGACGTCGATGATGGCGTTAGAGGGGATCGTCACGCCCTGTTCGAGCGCCATAAACTCGCGCATGATGGTTTTGGCTTCTGCCTTGGTGGCGGCCAAGCGCTCATGAATGCTCTTATCGTCGGCGAAGTTGGCGAGTTTGCTCAGATCGCCGGTGCTGCGCCAGTCGGTGCCGATCACATCGTCGAGCAGGCTGGCGAGCGCAGGGTTGGCCCCATGGATCCAGCGGCGGAAGGTGATGCCGTTGGTCTTGTTGGAGAACTTCTCGGGATAGATCTCGTAGAACGGATGAAGCTCGGTGTCCTCCAGGATCTTGGTGTGGAGTGCGGCTACGCCGTTGATGGAGAAGCCAAAGTGGATGTCCATGTGGGCCATGTGGACGGTGTCGTGCTCGTCGATGATGGCGACGCGCGGGTCATCGTGCTTGGCTTTCGCGATCTCATCGAGCTTGACGATAATGTCGGCGATGGCAGGGGAGACCTTCTGCAGGCTGGCGAGCGGCCACTTCTCGAGTGCCTCGGCAAGGATCGTGTGGTTGGTGTAGGCGACCATGGAGCGCACGATGGTGACTGCCTCGTCAAACTCGATGTCGTGCTCGGTGGTGAGCAGGCGGATGAGCTCGGGAATGACCATGGTGGGGTGTGTGTCGTTGATCTGGACCACGGCGTAGTCGGCCAGATCGTGCAGGTTGCTGCCGCGCTCGACGGCCTCGTCGATCAGGAGCTGGGCGGCATTGCTCACCATGAAGTACTCTTGGTAGATGCGAAGCAGGCGGCCCTGCTCATCGGAATCATCCGGATAGAGGAACAAGGTGAGGTTCTTGGCGATCTCGGTCTTGTCGAAGTCGATGGAACTGCCGGGGACCAGGCCGTCGTCAACGCTTGCCAGGTCAAACAGACGCAGGCGGTTCTTGGTGGGCTGGCCATAACCGGGCACATCGATGTTGACGAGTTTGGAGGTAACGGCAAAGTCGCCGAACTCAACAGTGTAGGAGTGGTCGTCATCGACGAGGATGTCCTGCTCGCCGAGCCATTCGTCGGGGATGGCCTTCTGCTGGTTGTCGACAAAGCGCTGGCGGAACAGGCCGTAATGGTAGTTGAGGCCCACGCCGTCGCCGGTAAGGCCCAGCGTGGCGATGGAATCCAAGAAGCACGCGGCCAGACGGCCCAGGCCGCCGTTGCCGAGCGAAGGCTCGACCTCAAACTCCTCGATCTTGTTGAGGTCGTGGCCGGCGGCGACGAGCTGGTCCTTAACCTCGCTATAGATACCGAGGTCGATCATGTTGTTGATCAGCAGCTTGCCAATCAAGAACTCAGCAGAGATGTAATAGAGCTTTTTCTTGCCGTTGTTGAGCGGACAGGCGGCAGAGTGCTCCTGCACGAGCTTGACCAGCAGTTTGTAAATGCGGCGGTCATCGAGTTGCTCGAGCGAGGTTCCAAAGGACTGCTCGGCAAGATCCGCAAGATTGATACGGGGCATGTTTCCTCCTGTGGTGAGTCGACTGCATGTCAGAAATTCAAAAGAAGCCCGCGCGAGGGATGGGGATGGCCTCGCGCGGGAAAAGCGGTCGCGTCCGCACGGTGGGGTGGGGTCGGGCGCGGTGGCTCCTATTGGGGAAGCTCAATTTCGGCTTCCGACGGGATGCGGAAGAAGGTTTCGGTCCAGTCGGTGAGCTTGTGCTCGAGCTCGCGGGTGATGGCGCCATCGAGCATGCGCCAGGTCCAGTTGCCGCCCAGGGTGGCGGGAGTGTTGATGCGCGCCTCGTTGCCCAGATTGAGCAGGTCTTGCATGGTGTAGATGCAGGTATCGCTCACGCTGGCGGCGATGGTGCGGTTGAGTGCATCGGCCATGGGCTCGCCGGCCTGCTGGTGGGTGTACAGGGCCGCCTGCTCGCGCTGACGCGGGGTGGCCGTTCCCTCAAACCAACCGCGCGCCGTCTCGTTGTCGTGTGTGCCCACATAGGCGACGGTGTTGGCAATGTAGTTGTGCGGCAGGTAGTACGAGTTGGTGCCCTCAAAGGCAAACTGTAGGATCTTCATGCCGGGGAAGCCCGAGTTGTCGCGCATGTCGATGACGCCGGGGGTGAGGAAGCCCAGGTCTTCGGCGATGATGGGCAGTGTACCGAGCTTTTCCTCGAGCGTTTTGAAGAACTTGAGGCCGGGGCCCTGCGTCCATGAACCGTAGGACGAATCGGGTGAGGAGAACGGCACCTCCCAATAGGCCTCGAAGCCGCGGAAGTGATCCAGGCGGATGACGTCGTACATGTCGAGGGCGGCGCGGATGCGGCCCTCCCACCAGGAGAAACCGTCGGCTTCCATGGCGTCCCAGTCGTAGATGGGATTTCCCCAGTACTGGCCGGTGGCCGAGAACTGGTCGGGCGGCGTGCCGGCGACGCTCACAGGATTGCCGGCGGCGTCGATCTTAAAGAGCTCGGGCGTGGCCCACATCTCGACGGAGTCGCGTGAGACATAGATGGGCAGGTCGCCGATGATGAGGATGTCGCGCTCGTTGGCATAGGCCTTGAGGCGGCTCCACTGACGATCGAAGAAGTACTGCGTCATCTGGTGGTAGAGCATACGCGCCGGATGGTCGGCGCAGACCTTGGCGGAAGCCTCGCCGCGGGTGCGGAGCTCCGCGGGCCACTCCCAAAACGCCTTGAGACCGCACTCCTCTTTGACGGTCATGAACTCACAGTAGGGGATGAGCCAGTCCTCGTTGGCCTGGATAAAGTCATCGAAATCGGCCGGCTTGTCGGCAGCAAAGCGCTCGGCGGCGCGGTCGAGAATCTGACGGCGGCCACCAAAGATGGCACCGTAGTCGACATTGCTGGGGTCGGATCCCAGATACACGCCATCGATATCGCGCTGCTCCAGATACCCTGCCTCGATAAGCTCGGCAAAGTCGATAAAGTTGGGGTTGCCTGCGCGGGCCGAGAACGACTGATAGGGCGAATCGCCATAGCTGGTCGTCGTAAGGGGCAGAATCTGCCAGTAATGTTGTTTGCACGAGGCGAGAAAATCGACGAAGTCGTAGGCATTCCAGCCAAAGCCGCCGATTCCGTATGGTCCGGGCAGAGATGAGACGGGCATGAGGACGCCGCTTGCACGCTCCATGAATGCGCTCACCAACCTTCTTGTTGTGGGGTCGGCCTGCCGATGGGTGTGCAGTCCGCCTCCGATGTTCTGATTCGATACGCCTATTGTAAAACATGTTGTTTAAACATGTACAGGCAAGATAAAAAAGTTGGTCGATTTTCGGCGAATGGTTACATGCCATGAAAAAGCCCCGACCTCACAACGTGAGATCGGGGCAAGAGCGGTATGTAGGTTTTTGCTACTCGGCGTCGGCGAAGCCGTTGGGGTTGTGGCTCTGCCAGTTCCAGCTATCGCGGCACATGTCCGCGATGTCGTACTGGGCCTTCCAGCCCATCATGCGCTCGGCCTTGGAGGCATCGCACCAGTTGGCAGCGATGTCGCCGGCGCGGCGCTCGCGGATCACGTAGGGCAGCTCCTTGCCACAAGCCTTGGAGAAGGCGGCGACGACCTCGAGTACCGAGGTGCCGGTGCCGGTGCCCAGGTTAAAGATCTCGACGCCGGTTTTGCCGTTCATCCAGTTAAGGGCGGCAACGTGACCAGAGGCCAGATCGCACACGTGGATGTAGTCGCGCACGCCGGTGCCGTCGGGGGTGGGGTAGTCGTTGCCATAGACCTGAACGGCCTCGAGCTTGCCCACGGCGACCTGGGCGACATAGGGCACCAGGTTGTTGGGGATGCCCTTGGGGTCCTCGCCGATCAGGCCCGACGGATGAGCGCCGATGGGGTTGAAGTAACGGAGCAGCACGACGTCCCACTCGGGGTCGGCGGTGTGGACGTCCATAAGGATCTGCTCGATCATCCACTTGGTCCAGCCATAGGGGTTGGTTGCGGGCTTCTTGGGGTCTTCCTCGGTGACGGGCGGGTTGTCCGGGTCGCCGTAGACGGTCGAGGAGCTCGAGAAGATGATGGACTTGCAGCCATGGTTGCGCATGACGTCGATGAGCACCAGGGTGTTCTCGATGTTGTTGTGGTAGTACTCGACGGGCTTGCTCACCGACTCGCCGACGGCCTTAAAGCCGGCAAAGTGGATGACACGGTCGATCTGATGGGTATCGAAGATCTTGTTCATCGCATCGCGGTCGAGCACGTTGGCCTTGTAGAAGGTGAGGTTCTTGGCGGCTTCGTCGCCCACGATGGTCTTGACGCGGTCGACGGCGACGGCGCTGGAGTTGGAGAGATCATCGACGATGACGACCTGGTAGCCACCCTCGAGCAGCTGAACGACGGTGTGCGAGCCGATAAAGCCGGCGCCACCGGTAACGAGGACGCAGGTGTCTTTGGGGTCGAGTGCTTTGGACATGTAGTCTCCTATCGAATCAGGAACACTTCTAGAGGGGAGTATAGCGCAGGCGGGGACGCCCAAATGGTGCACTGTAGGAAAAGCAGAGGATTATGTTAACGTACTCATATAAGAGCTTGCTCAATTGTTACCTCAAATTTGACAATTGCTTACGAGCCGCCGACCTTGTAGTTTCCTGCCGTTCGTGGAAATCGTTGGGACGCGCCATATGTACGCTAATATGTATGAGTTGAGCGACATATAAATAAGCATGTAACGGAGTACATATGTCACCAAACAGCGATTCCATCCTTTCCCAGGAGCTCTCGCGCCGCACTGCCCTTAAGGCCCTGTTCGGCGCCGCTTCTGCGGCAGTTCTTTTTGGCCTGCCCACTCGCGCCCATGCGGCGGAGGCTTCCAAAGAAACCACCGATAAATTGAATGCCGCCCAGGCCCAACTCGACGAGGTTCAGGCCCAGCTCGACAGCATCGCAAATGAGTATGCGGCGCTGGCCAACAAGAATGCCCAGACCCTCAACGACATCGAGAATGTCCAGGGCAAGATTGACGACACGCAGGCCCAGATCGATGAAAAGAAGGCCGAGCTCAAGAAGAAGCGCAACGACCTTTCCGATCGCGTGGCCGCCAGCTACAAGTCCGGCGGTACGAACATCCTGTCGCTGCTGCTGGCCTCTGGCTCGTTTGAGGAACTCGTCGCCAACGCGCATTACGTTGAGAAGATCAACAAGAGCGACCGCGATGCCATCGAGGATATCCAGACGATTCAGGCTGAGCTCGACGCGCAGAAGACCGAGCTCGAAGCACAAAAGGCCAACCTGGAGAAACTCAAGGACCAGCAGACGGCTCAGATGCAGGATATGCAGGCCAAGCAGCAAGAAGTCCAGACCGTGCTGAACGGTCTTTCCGACGACGTCAAGGAGCTCATGGCTCAGCGCGATTCCGAGATTCTCGCTGCCGCCCAGGCCGAGGAGGCCGCTAGGAAGGCCGCCACTGCCGCGGCCGCCGCGAACAAGAACAATTCCTACTCGGGTGGTTCGAGCTCGGGCGGTGGATCGTATGCGCCCGGAACTCCGCAGCAGAATGCCGGCTCGGGCAAGCAGCAGGTCGTCGTCAACGCGTGCTACTCCACGCCTTCGCCGGGTCAGAACTGGTGCGCGGCGTGGGTTACCAATGTCTTCCGCAATGCCGGCGTGGGCTATTTTGGCGGCAACGCGTGTGACATGTTCAACGCCTGGTGCTATAGCTCCGACCGCTCGGCGCTGCAGGTGGGCATGATCGTGGCCGATTCCTCGCACAGCGGCACGGGTGCTCCGGGCCTTATCTACGGTCATGTGGGTATCTACGTTGGCGGCGGCATCGTTATGAGCAACGAGGGTGCCATTACATCGAAGTCGCTCGATTCGTTCATTAGCTTTTATGGTACTGGCTCTGGCGTGCGTTGGGGCTGGCTTGGCGGTATTGCGCTGTCGTAAAGCCGACTGGGCCGCGTGCCCGCCCGCAATATATTTGATTGTCTGCTCGGGCAGTCCTGCGCAAGACGAAGGCCACATTAAGTGGCCTTCTTTGCGTGCGGAACTCGCGATCAATCAAATATATTGCGGGCGGGCACGCGGCCCTCTCGGGTTCGGGGCGCTACGCACCGGATTGGTTGTCTGAATAAAAGAAAGTGAAGGCCCCTTTCGGAGCCTTCTTTTTTAGAGGAATTCGCCGACTCGGTGGACTTCGGGTTCGAGGTCTACGTCGAATTGGTCTTTGACGGTTGTTTGGATGTGGCGGATGAGTTCGTCGACATCGGCGGCGGTGGCGTGGTCGGCGTTGACGATGAAGCCGCAGTGCTTTTCGCTCACCTGCGCGCCGCCGATGGCGTGTCCTCGCAGGCCGGCGTCCATGATGAGCTTGCCGGCAAAGTAGCCCTCGGGGCGCTTGAAGGTGGAGCCGGCACTCGGCATGTCGAGCGGCTGCTTGTCCTCGCGGCGCTGGCGGTAGTCGTCCATGTCGGCCTTGATCATCGCGGCGTTGCCCGGGGCGAGATTGAAAGTGGCCGAAAGCACGACGAAACCGTCGTCGGCAATGCGGCTCTTGCGATAGCCCAGGTTGAGCTCATCGACATCGAACTCAATAATGCTGCCGCTACCGCGGGTGCCGTCGTCGAGCATGCGGGCGGGCTTGTAGACGCGCACGGACTCCAGCACATCGGCCATGCAAGCGCCGTATGCTCCGGCGTTCATGTAGCAGGCACCGCCGACCGATCCGGGAATGCCCGAGATGGGCTCCATGCCGGTAAGGCCGGCCTCGGCTGCCGCGGCTGCGACATCGGAAAGCAAGGCGCCGGCTGCCGCCGTGACGTGCGTGCCGTCGACCGTAATGTCGGAGAGGCCCTCGCCCAGCGCTACGACGACGCCGCGGATGCCCTTGTCGCCGACGAGCAAGTCGGAGCCGTTGCCCACGATGGTGAGTGGTAGATTGCAGCGATAGCAGGTATCGAGCGTGGCGACGAGGCCCTGCTCAGTATCGGGCGTGACAAAGACGTCGGCCGGACCGCCGATCTTAAACGTGGTGTGCTCGCGCATGGGCTCGCTCATCAGCACGTTGTCCTCGCCGGCAACGCCAGCGAGCGCGCACAGCAGGTCCTCGTTAAAAAAATCGTTCTCGTGCATACGAATATCCGCCTTTTGGTGGTCGTTGTCATCAATCGATTGCAATATACCCCACCCGGACGGATTTGGTGCGCTGGCGGCGATAAAACAGCCGTCCACCGGATTGGTAAAGTGTTTATCACCGAGGTAGAGGGGTAGTCGCTATACTTTCAAGAGATTGCGCGTAAACCCGGAAGGAGCGAGATGGCCAACAAAGTCACCCTCAAGCAGATCGCCCAGGAGGTGGGGCTTTCCCCCTCGTCGGTCTCGCTTGTTCTCAATAATCGGCCCTGTCGCATCTCGGAAGAAAACCGCAAGCTCATCAAAGAGGTCGCGGCGCGCAACCACTATGTTCCCAACCAGATTGCGCGCAGCCTGGTCATGCGCGAGTCGCGCACGCTGGGCCTTATCGTCCCTAACATCGAGAGCCGCTTTTTTGCCTCGCTCGCCGGTAGCCTGGAAAAGCGCTGCCGCGAGGACGGCTATGCGCTCTTCATTACCAGCTCGGGCGGAAGCGCCGATGACGATCTGGAGCTGCTGCGCCAGCTGGTGACGCGCGGCGTTGATGGCGTCTTCCTGGTGGTGGGTGACGAGTTCTCCGATGACCGCGCCCTGCGCGAAGAGGTCAGCCACCTGCCCATCCCGGCCGTAATGGTCGACCGTGCCATTGAGGGGCTCGAGTGCGACAAGGTGATGTTCGACCACGAGATGGGCGGCTATATGGCCACCCGCTATCTGATCGAGCAAGGCCACCGCCGTATTGCCTGCCTGGTTAATGCCCGCCGTTCCAATACGGGTCGCAAGCGACTTGCCGGCTATGAGCGCGCGCTGCGCGAGGTTGGCCTGCCGATCGACGCGCGTTTGGAGTTTGAGAGCGAGTACTACATTCCGAGCGCATACGAGGCCTCGGAGGCAGTGCTCGCAACTGACGCCACTGCCGTGTTCGCAAGCTCGGATAACATTGCCCTCGGTTTGCTCAAGCGCTTGCACGAGATGGGGAAGAGCATCCCGGGCGATATCTCGGTGGTGAGCTATGACAACTCGGCGGCCGACGTTCTCTTTGAGCCGGCACTGACCGCGATTGAGCAGGACCCTGGTGTCCTTGCGGAGCATGCTTTTGGCTGCATGTCCAAGCGTCTTGCCGGTAGGGGCGGCAGGCGTGCCGAAGAGGTCGTTCTGGAGCCGGAGCTTATCGTTAAGGACAGCGTGCTCGAGCTTACTAAACACAACTAAACACGTTTACCAATTTGCAGAGACCGAATGTGGAGCACCTGTGACAATCAACGCCGCAGGTGAATGTCGCGTTTTGCTAATCGATGGGATTGATAAGGGTGGTAAAACGTTTTTTCACCATGATAAAACGTTTTAGCAAATATACTGGTCCCAACGAAAGGTTGCCGTATTGGAGGGTGACCGCACAGCGAAGGGACATAAACAATGGCTAAAACACTGGGGACGCCGTGGCAAAAGCTGGGCCACGAGGTGCCGGCTTCCGAGCTCGAGGGCGTCGACCTGTATTGGCGCGCATCGAACTATCTGTCCGTCGGTCAGATCTACCTTCGCTCTAACCCGCTAATGCGCCCCGACTTTGTCGACGAGAAAACCGGTGAGGTGCGCGACTTCGGTCGTCCGGACGTTAAGCACCGCCTGGTTGGCCACTGGGGCACCACGCCCGGCATCAACTTCCTGTTCGGTCACGTCAATCGACTGATCGCCGACCACAACCAGAATGCTATCTTCTTGATGGGCCCTGGTCACGGTGGCCCCGCCGGTACTGCTCAGTCGCTGCTCGACGGCACCTACCGCGAGATTCGCCCCGACATCACCAATGACGAGGCAGGCCTGCAGAAGTTCTTCCGCCAGTTCTCCTATCCCGGCGGCATCCCGAGCCACTTTGCGCCCGAGACGCCCGGTTCCATCCACGAGGGCGGCGAGCTCGGCTACACGCTCAGCCACGCTTACGGTGCCGTCATGGACAACCCGAGCCTGTTGGCCGTGGCCGTGGTGGGCGACGGCGAGTCCGAGACCGGCCCGCTCGCGACCTCTTGGCAATCCAACAAGCTCGTGAACCCGGCAACCGACGGTATCGTTTTGCCGATCCTGCACCTCAACGGCTACAAGATCGCCAACCCCACCATCCTCGCCCGCGTGTCCGACGAAGAGCTCACCAAGTTCTTTGAGGGCATGGGCTATAAGCCGCACTTCTTTGTCGCCGGCTTTGACGACGAGAGCCACGCAAGCATTCATGCGCGTTTCGCTGCCCTGTTTGAGCAGGTCTTCGATGAGATCTGTGACATCAAGGCAACCGCGCAGGCCCAGGCCGCCGCAGGCGAGACCGTGGTCCGCCCGGCCTACCCCATGATTGTGTTCCGCACGCCCAAGGGCTGGACCTGCCCCAAGCAGATCGACGGCAAGAAGACCGAGGACTCCTGGCGCGCGCATCAGGTGCCGCTGGCGAGTGCCAAGGACACCCACGAGCACTTCCGCGTGCTGCGCGAGTGGCTGCGTTCCTACAAGCCCGAGGAGCTCTTTACGCCCGAGGGCCAGGTGCGCCCCGAGGTGACGGCCTTTATGCCGACCGGCGAGCTGCGCATCGGCGCCAACCCCAACGCGAATGGCGGTAAGGTGCGTCGCGAGCTCGAGCTCCCCGATATTCACGCCCACGAGATCCCCGTCGCCGAGAAGGGCCATGGCTGGGGCTCCACCGAGGCCGCTCGCGTCTTTGGTGAGTACACTGCCGACGTTCTGGCCAAGAACATGGACGATTTCCGCATCTTTGGCCCCGACGAGACCGCGTCCAACCGCCTGCAGGCCGCCTACAAGGTGACCAAGAAGCAGTGGGATGCCGGCTTCTACGAGGACGAGGCCAACGACGAGCTGCTGGCCGGCTCCGGTAAGGTCGTCGAGCAGCTGTCCGAGCACCAGTGCGAAGGCTTCCTCGAGGCCTACGTGCTCACCGGACGCTCCGGCGTGTGGAGCTCCTACGAGAGCTTTGTGCACGTGGTCGATTCCATGGTCAACCAGCACTGCAAGTGGCTCGAGGCCACCAAGCGCGAGATTCCGTGGCGTGCTCCCATCAGCGGACTCAACATTTTGCTGTCGAGCCATGTTTGGCGTCAGGACCACAACGGCTTCTCGCACCAGGACCCCGGCTTTATCGACCTGCTGCTCAACAAGGCCAACGACACGCATATCGTGAATGCTTACTATCCGGCCGACGCCAACATGGCCCTCGCTGTGGCCGAGCGCGTCTATCAGTCCACCGACTGCGTCAACGCCATTTTCTGCGGCAAGCAGCCTGCTCCGACTTTCCAGACGGTTGACGAGGCCTGCGCCGAGCTCGCCGAGGGTGTCGCGGCTTGGGAGTGGGCATCGACTGCCGACTCGCTCGCCGAGGCCGACGTCGTGGTCGCCACGTGCGGCGACGTGCCGACGCTCGAGGCCCTGGCTGCAACCGATATGCTGCGCAAGCTGGGCATTAAGGTGTGGTTTGTCAACGTGGTCGATCTGCTCAAGATCCAGAACGTCTGCGAGAACGACCAGGCCATCAGCGATGAGCGCTGGGCTGAGCTGTTCGGTTGCGGCGAGAAGCCCGTGCTCTTCGCATTCCACGCCTATGCCGGCACGATTCGCCGCCTGATCTGGAACCGCCCCGGCCACGACGCCTTCCGCGTCCACGGCTACGAGGAGAAGGGCTCCACGACCACGCCGTTCGACATGCTGCGTCTGAACAACATGGACCGCTGGGCCCTGGCCGCCGACGTGCTGCGCATGGTCGACGCCGACAAGTTTACAGAGCAGATTGACGAGTGGGAGGCATTCCGCACCGAGGCCTTTGAGTTCGCGTGCGACGAGGGCTTCGATCACCCGGCCTTTACCGACTGGGTCTGGCCCGACGCTGCAGCTGCAACTGCCGCCGACGGCACGCTCTCCGCAACGCAGATGACCGCAGGCGACAACGAATAGCATCCGGGACGGTCTCGCGCTGGGGCCGCCTCCGGGCGGGTGCCTTCCTCTGAGAAGTGGGCTTCGCGAACTTCTCAGAGGAAGGCACCCGCCCGGAGGCGGCCCTCTCGACCGTTTCGATCTTCGGCGCTGATATTTTTTAATGTAATGGGGACTTGGCTGTTGCTGCCTTGTGGATCGTGCATCCAACTAGGATCAGCCAAGATTACATTGCCGGGGCCGGGGAGGCATACTTTGTTTTGAGAAGTTCGCGAAGCCCACTTCTCAAAACAAAGTATGCCTCCCCGGCCCTCGTCCGTGAACTTTTCCGCTGGGCGAGCCATAGACGCCGCGTACCGATAGGGTGAGGTGGCGGCTTGAAATTGGTGCTATATTCAGCTTGAGTTGTTAAATGTTAGTAGGAGAGGCTGATATGGGGCTGTTCAAGAAGAAAAACCCGCAGGATGCCTTTGATCCCGATGTGTTTACCATCACGGATACGATTTTGGACCCGCCGCGGTTTACGTTTTTGCCGGCTATCTACCAGGATGCCACGCGTCGCAAGTGGGCCGTACATCAGCGCGGCGGCGAGCCGAAGATTTTTGACTATGCGGACGTGTTGCAGTGCGAAGTGGCCGAGGCGGGCGATCCGGAGGCCGATGAAGCGGTCTCTAAACAGGAATTTGCCCAGCGTATTCTGGCAAATCCCGCTAAGGCGGCAAAAATGAACGCAGCCAAGCGTAATATGTGTCTTGGTATGGGCGTTGTTGTGGCGGTTCAGACGGGAAAAGACGAGGTTTCCAAACTAGAGATTCCCGTTATGACCGATGAAGTCAAACGCGATTCAAGCCTGTATAAGTCGTATCGGAATGTCGCCGAGAAGATCAAGGCCGAATTTGATGCCATGGGTGGTCTGGCCTAATTTTGGCGACATACGTTTCTGAACGAGGAGTCTGTGCAATGGCAGGCGAATCTTATGCAATTCCCCCCAAAGATCGTGCTGTTGAGGGGATTCTTTGGTATATCCAGCACCATCAGCTTGCCGGCGGCGATCGCCTGCCGGCCGAGCGCGTGCTGTGCGAAGAGATTGGCGTTTCGCGTACGGCGTTGCGCGCCGGTATCACGCGGCTCATCTCGTGTGGAACGCTCGAGAGCCGTCGCGGATCGGGTACGTATGTGTGTCCTCCCAAACCGCTCAATATCTTTCAGGAAACGTATAACTTCTCCGATGCTGTGCGGACTGCCGGCCTGCACCCCTCTTCTCGTCTGGTTTCCACCGGGGCCATCGAGGCGGATGAGGCGCTTGCCGACAAGCTTGGGGTTGCTGTAGGCGCTCCTTTGCTCCGCATGCAGCGTGTTCGACTTATTGAGGGCGAGCCGGCGTCAATCGAGACGGCTCACGTTAACCTGTCCCTGTGCCCCTCGCTTCCCGATCACGATTTTGAGTGTGAGAGCCTTTACGATGTCTTGCTCAAAGAAGGTGGCGTGCGCGTTGAGCATGGACGTGAGCATATCTCCATCTCGCGTTTGAACGCCGAAGAGGCCGAGTTGCTCCAGCAAGAAGAGGGAACGCCGGTGTTCTATGAGAGCACGATAGAATTTGATAAGGACATGCGTTTTGTGGAGCATTGCAAATCGGTGATTTTGCCCACAAAGTTCCGCTTTGCCGATAACGGCGAAAAGAACGGCATGAGGAGCGTGGCAGGTGAACAATGGCTGAAACAGTAGATGCCACCCCGGTTTATATGCGCATTCGACGCCGCATCGAGGAGCGTATCGAGCGCGGTATATATCCTACGGGTTCCATGATTCCGTCCGAAAAAGACCTCGCCGAGGAATTTGGTACGACGCGCTTGACCATCCGAAGCGCTGTCGATGAGCTGGTTCGGCGTGGGCAGATTCGACGCGTCCGCGGAAAGGGCGCGTTTGTGGCACAGAAAGTGCCCGTTGCCTACGAGCGAACGGGAGGCTTTCGCGAATCAGTTCGTGCTTCGGGCGGCGAGCCGTCCGTCCGCATCCTCGCGCGTTCCAAGCGTTATGCGGGTCCATATTATGCCAACCTGTTTGGCATTGCCGAGGACGATTTGCTGTATTCGATTCGGCGTTTGAACTGCGTCAACGGCGATCCTGTATCGATTGAGATGGCGTTCATCCCGTGCCTGCTGTTTCCCACAATCGAAGATATTGACGTGTCGGTCTTCAGTTTGTACGAGACCTATGAGATGTTGGGCCGAAAGCCGGTCATGGCACAGGAAAAGCTCGATATCGAAGCGCTGGGCGCGCGAGATGCCGGCCTGCTTGGACTGGAGCAGGGCGATCTTGCCTTGACGCTTGAGTGCGTGAGCTTCGATGCGAGCGGCCAGGCGATCGAGTACGTCAAGTCGTTTAACCGCGGTGATGCGGGTGGATATACCTATACGTACTAGCTGGTTTTTTGCATAACGGGCTGAAAAGCTGACGGAATTTTGATTCGTTGAGCAGACTGCATATACAGCCTTACATGGCTCAAAATCGACCGTTCGCCGATGGGGATAAATTAATCGACAAAGAGGTATCAAAAAGCCGTAACCTGTAACTGTGATTGGTATCAAATACTAATGATTTGTTACGAGGTGAGACGATGAAGATGCTCGATTACGTTCAGCTTGCCCATGTGCGTATGGGAGAGAACCTCGAGCGTTCGTCTGAGCTGGTAGCGCAGCTCGTTGATATTTTCCAGTCCGGTTCTTTTGACGCGCTGCGCATCGTTGCTTCGGGTTCGTCGCGCCATGCCGCCGATTGCGCCCGCGATTACCTGCAAGATACCCTGCAAATGCAGGTGTCCGTTGTGACGCCCGAGGCCTTCGTCGATTTTGAGCACACCTATCCGCAGCATGCGCTCAACATTGCCGTTTCGCAGAGCGGCTATTCGACCAATACGATCGCGGCTCTTGATTACATGCGCGCGCACGATATGGCTGCAGTTGCGCTCACGGCAAACGTCGAGGCACCCATCAAGGAACACGCTGACATCGTTCTTGACTACGGTGTGGGTGTCGAGTCGGTGGACTTTGTGACTCTGGGCGTCGAGGTTCTCGTTGAGTACCTGGTGCTCTTTGGTATTTACTGTGGTCAGGCGCGCGGAACGATTGACGCCAAGGGCGTTGCCCAGCGTCTTGACGACCTGCGCGAGGCTATCCAGGCCAATGCCGTGATGTGCAAGATCGCCGAGGCATATGTCCAAGACCGCATGCTCGAGCTTTCTGAGCACATGCCCGCCATGGTCGTCGGCAACGGCCCCAACTATGGCGTTGCCGAAGAGGCGGCCCTCAAGCTGAGCGAGACCATCAAGATTCCTGCCATGCATCACGAGGGCGAGGAGTTCGTCCACGGTCCCGAGATGCAGATAACCCCAGGTTACCTGGTGTTTATCGTCGACGATCCGCAAGGGTCGGAGCGTCTTGCGAATATCGCCGATGCACTATCGAACGTTACGACAAAAACGGTGCTGCTCACGGCCCATCCCAGGGGTAGGGCTCACGAGGTTGCGGTGCCTCAGGTGGCTCCGCTGCTCAGCGCAATTCCCAATCTTGTGTTCTTCCAGACGATTGCGGCAATAATCGCCGAGCGTCTGAAGTCATGGGACGTGCACCCGTATCTCGATGCCGTCTCCAAACAGATGGAGGTCAAGGCAGAGGGCTACGAAGAGTCAGTCAATGCGCTTAAGGCCAAAGCGGCCGAGTGTTACGGAATGTAAGCGGGTTTTGATGCCCGTTGGCATGGGGGATGTGGAGACAACCCCAGAAAGGAGAAGCAAATGAAGGAAACCGAGAAGATCGAGATCATGCATTTCGACCAGGAGGGCTACCTCGAGGACGGCAAGGCGCTCTACGAGACCGGCAAGAAGATGACCGCCCTTGCCGACAAGGTCGCCGACGAGGGCTACGACGCCGTCTTCCTGATGGGCGTCGGCGGCACCTGGGACGAGCTCATGCAGCTCGAGTACCTCA
>CAJMMN010000021.1 GCA_905214525.1 uncultured bacterium | reverse complement strand
CAAGGGTTATACCCTAAGAGCAAACCACCCCTTTTAGGGGTGGTTTTGATTAAAGAAAAATCAAAAAAAATCTGAAATAGTTCTTGCATAGTTAGTTATATAAAGTATTATAACGTCATGGGATGAATGAAGGGTTCATCCAAGTGAGTTAGGAGTAAGGGATGTTCAATTTCGATGAGCCTCGTTACGAGAAGGTTGTGAGCGATGCCCTCGCTCTCCGTCCTCAGATTGAGGCTGCCGTGGACGAGGTCTGCGAGCAGGGTTATTCCAACATCTTCTTCATCGGCTGCGGCGGCACCTGGGCCCACACGCTCCCGATGAAGTATTGGGTCGAGACCACCACGGCCGACGTCGATGTCCACTGCGAGATCGCCGCAGAGTTCCTCGCCTGCCCGCCCAAGACCTTCAACAAGGATTCTGTCTGCGTCTTCTCCACCCGTACCGGCACCACCCCCGAGATCATTGAGGCTGCCAAGTTCTGCCAGGAGCAGGGCGCCCGCACGCTGATGTATGTCTCCAACGACAACACCCCGGCCACCGAGTACGCCGATTACAAGTTCTTCAGCTTCGCCGAGGACGACGTTCTGTGCGAGGCCATCTACACCTACCAGATCACGCTGGTCGCCCGCTTCCTCAAGAACGCCGGCGCCTTCCCCAAGTACGACACCTTCATGGAAGAGTTCGGCAACATCGCTCCGTACCTCATCAAGGCCAAGGACGCTCAGGACGAGCGCTGCGCCGCCATGGCCGAGGACTTCAAGGACACCGATTACCACATGGTGATTGGCTCCGGCATGCTCTGGGGTGAGGCCTACGACTACGCCATGTGCATCCTCGAGGAGATGCAGTGGATCAAGACCAAGTCCATCCACGCCGCCGAGTTCTTCCACGGCACCATCGAGCTGTGCGAGGAAGGCACGAGCCTCATCATGCTCTACGGCGAGGATGACACCCGTAAGCTCATGGACCGCGTGGACAACTTCACTCACATGCTCGCCGACGAGAAGGGCGTCAACGTCCGCGTGAACAAGTTTGACACCGCCGAGGTCGAGCTGCCGTTCAGCGACCCCGAGTTCCGCAAGATCGTTTCCCCGATGGTCACCTACACCATCACCGAGCGTCTGAGCTGCCATCTCGAGCACGTCCGTAACCACCCGCTCACCACGCGTCGTTACTATCACCAGATGAACTACTAATCCTCTCAAATTGCTGCGGTTGTCTGCAGGCGAGCTGCGCAGAATGCCTCGCCTGCAGACCTGTTTCTGGGGTTGATCGAAATGGTTGTCCAGTATCTTCTAGTTGCACTGGTCGCATTTATTGCGTCCATGGACGAGCAATTATTTGGCATTACGATGCTTGGTCGTCCGCTGTTTACGAGCCTGTTTGTCGGCTTGATTCTTGGCGATGTCCAGCAGGGCGTTATCGTCGGCGCTGCTTTGGAGTCCATGTTCATGGGCGCCATCATGGTCGGCGCGGCGGTTCCTCCCGAGGTCTATGCCTCCGGCGTGCTTGGCTGCGCGTTTGCCGTCATTACGGGTACGGGCACGGCAACTGCCGTCGCGCTCGCCCTTCCCGTCTCCGTCTTCCTTCAGGTGTGGCGCAACTTCTGCTACGCCGTTCCGGGTGCCTTTGCCTGCAAGAAGATTGAGACCGCTCTGGCAAATCGCGATCTTGCCAAGGCGAATCTGTACCATCTGACCATCGTGCCGCTGTCGATTGGCATTCCGTCTGCACTGCTGGTGTTTGGCTCGCTGTTCTTTGGTGCCGACCTTATCAACAATGCGCTCAGCGCGATTCCGCAGTTTGTGATGGACGGCCTCAACGTTGCGTCCGGCGTCATGGTCTGCATCGGCTTCGCTCTTCTTATCAGGACCATGGGCGATAACAAGCTCCTTCCCTGGCTGTTCCTGGGCTTCATTATGGTCATCTACCTCAAGATGGACGTGGTCGGCGTCGCCGCAGCTGCCATTTGCGTCGCGCTGCTCCTGGCCTTCCGCGAGGGCTCGTCCGGTCCGCAGACGGTTGCTGCAGATGAAGAGGAGGACTTCTAATGGCTATCCAGAACACCGACCTCAAAGAGGCCAAGAAGGACGCGATTATGACTCCCGATATGTATCGGAGCATGTTCCTTCGCCAGTTTACGAGCCAGTGCTCGCAGTCGTACGACAAGATGATGGCAATGGGCTTCATGTACACCATTCAGAAGCCCCTGCGAAAGATCTATCCCAACGACGACGATTACTATGCGGCGCTCGATCGCCATACCGAGTTCTTTAACATCACGCCTCATGTGCTTCCGTTTGTAGCCGGCCTAACGGTTTCGATGGAAGAGCAGGCGGCTGCCGATAAGAACTTCGACACGTCCTCGATTAACGCCATGAAGGTCGGCCTTATGGGACCGCTTTCCGGCATCGGCGATTCGTTCTACTGGGGTACGTTCCGCGTGGTTGCCGCCGGCATTGGTATTGGCATCGCTTCGACGGGCAACCCGCTCGGCCCCATCGTGTACGCGCTTATCTACTCCGTGATTAACTTTGCAACGCGTATCGTCGCCGCCCATCTGGGTTACGACTTGGGAACCAAGTTTTTGCAGCAGTCCGAAGAGAGCAACCTTATGTCTCGCATGACGCATGCTGCCGGTGTTCTCGGAATGACCGTTATCGGCGCCATGATTGCGGCACAGGTCTCGCTGTCCACGGCTTTGACCTTTGACGTGGGTGGTTCGGAGATTGTCCTGCAGGATCTGTTCGATTCGATCTTCCCCGGTCTGCTGCCCTTGCTGGCAACGTTCGCTTGCGTTGCCCTCTATAAAAAGGGCGTCAAGACCATTTGGATCATCTTGGGCATCTTCGCAATCTGCATCATCGGAACGGGCTTGGGAGTGTTCGCGGCGGCGTAATGTTGACTGCTATGCTCGCGCGTTGGATAACTAACTGACCGTTTGAAAACGGGGCTCGGCGTAAGGCCGGCCCCGTTTTTTATTTGAGGGATTTTCCGACCGTCCAAAAAATCACACTCGTCCATCACTCACGCATCTCTCATCTCTCATTCGTCACTAACACGAGAGATAGCTGAAAGACGAGAGATAAATATGAGAGATAACAATGCTGCAAGGTGGCTAGGGATCGAGTCAAAGTTCCCGTATACATGAGTTTACCTGCGCGAACGTGATTTGCTTGAACCGATAACGGCATTTTTGTCTCTCATCTCTCACTCATCTCTAAGCTGAGAGATAAATGAGAGATGGCTGAGAGATAGACAGACGGACTGTCGGGGGCATGCATCGCTGTCAGATTAATGCCGCGCGCGGAGCAGCTGCGCGTTCACCCGCGCCCTGCATCCCGCCATTTCACGCGCTGCACATCGAAACCTGCGGCAAAGCAGGTACAATAGCCCAATGTGCATCGCGCACGACGATGATATCGGCGCCCGCGACTGGGGGAGACAACATGGCAGAGCAACAGATAACGCCGGGGACCAAGCTTCAGGTGGCATTCGACGTGCCCATGGGCCAAAAAACCGACTTCAACATGCTCGCCACGTACAAAGAGAACCTGGACGACGCGTACTTCCTTATGAGCGCGCCCATGCTCGCCGGCAAGCCGCTCATCATGGACGAAAACCAAAAGCTGCTGCTGCAATACAAAGTGGGCGAGGAGACGTTCGTGCTCGCCGGCTATCCCGAGGCAGTCGAGAAAAAAGGCATCCGCACCTACTGGAAAATGCGCAAAGTCGCCGAGCAGCGCACCTTTGTCAAGCGCCGCGACGAGCGTTTTAAGGTCGCCATGCGCCTTACCTACCAGCGCGACAACGCGGCCGCCTCCGAGCCCGAGGACGCCATGACCATCGACGTCTCGGCCGGCGGCCTGGCCGTCTACCTCAACGATTATCCCGACGTGGGCGAGGCCCTGGCCGTGCAAATGCCCACGATCCGCCTGCAGGGCGAGCGCCACGAGCTGCCCGAGCAGCTGGGCATCGTGTGCTGGGTGCGCCGCGCGCCCAAGGGCAGCCTGTACCGCAACGTCTGCGGCCTGCAGTTCCGCTACGCCGACGACATGGAGCGCGAGCTCGTCAAAGAATACGTCGGCTACATTCGCACGAAATATAAGATCTGATCGCCATGGCTCTGTTCAAGCGTAACGACAACAAAGATCAAACTGCCGAGGATTTGGCCGAGGATTTGCCCGAGGGTGTAGCCGAGGATTTGGCCGAGGGCATGACTGAGGATTTGACCGAGAGTCAGCCCGAGGACACCCCCAGCACCGACCCCACCTCCCGCAAGCGCTTCGGCAAATCCAAGCCCAAGCCCAAGCCCAAGCGCAACCTGCGCGGCGTGGTGCGCATCGAGGAACTGGAGCAGGCGCTGGCCGACCAGGACCTCGACGACATCGACCCCGATGCGGTCGTATCTATGTATATGCCCAAGCGCCGCATGGAGCGCATCGGCGCGGCGCTGCTGCGCATGGACAAGCTGCAAAAGGCCCTCGTGGTGCTGGCGCTTGCCTTTGGCGTGTTGTTCGCCCTGTCGTTTATGCAGGAAAACATGGGTAACTTCACTATCAACCTCAACCGCTTGGAGCTGTTCCGCCGCGGCGTGGCCATTGCCGACAACGGCGACTTTAACAACGCCACCGCGCGCCTGGCGGCCGACGCCGTGGACAACGGCACCAATATCGCTGCCGAGGACCTGCCCGATAACCTGGATAACATCGACGGCAGCCACAACGGCAAGAACTACGTGGCGTACACCTTCTATATCCGCAACGCCGGCAAGACCGATCTGGGCTATAGCGCCAAGCTCAAGGTGGTCAGCGCCAGCAAGGGCGTGGACAAGGCGGCGCGCGTGCGGGTGTACCGCAACGGCGAGCCCACTACCTACGCGGCTGCCGCGGCCGACGGTAACCCCGAGCCCAGCACCGAGCCGTTTGAGTCCAAAGACGTGGTGACCACCATTAGCCACGCGAACTTCCGCGTGGGCGATGTGGACAAGTACACCGTGGTCATTTGGCTGGACGGCGACGACCCGGAGTGCGTGGACAAGATCATCGGCGGCGCGGTGGAGTTTGGCTTTGACTTTGATTCGTCCGAGACCGACGACTCGAGCCTGTTCATTAAATTCGTGCAGGATATTGCCGACACCCTGACCGGCAACGACCCCATTAGCGCGAGCGGCAACGAGGCGCCCGATTACTACAAGGAACACAACGTGACCTGGAGTAACCGTCGCAACCAAAAGAACTCGCCTGCGGGCGACGGGGACAAGTAGAACGAACAAGCGCCGGGCCGGGATTGATATTCCGGCCCGGCGCTTTTGCTATGCGCAGGTGTTGTCTTTAGAGGCGGCGTCGTTGCCAGTGGCGATATCCAGCAAGAACAGTCGCAGCGCGAGCTTGATCGCGTAGCCCGGTTTGACCTGCGCCGCGTCTCCCATGCGTTCGCCCAGGTCGCTACAGTAGGCGTAGAGGTCGCGGATGAGGTCCGCGCCCGAGAGGGTGAACATGTAGCCTGCGTCCGAAAGCGCGTTAGGCGCCGCGGGCAGCCCCGCAGCCGCACAAAAGCTCGCGAGGTTGGGGCCCATGACGGCCTCGTAGTCAATCGCGGCGCCACGGTCCTGGGCGGCTTGCTCCTGCTCGCGGGTGTGCGTCAGCGCCGCCGCCAGTACAAAACTGGGCGTGGGCGCGTTGACGTCGTCGGTGGTGGCGACGAGCTTGCCGGCCGCGTGACCAACCAGGCGACTTCGCGCTGGCAGCGAACGGCTTTGCGCGTCACCGGCTTGATCGATCCGGCAGAAACGCTTCCCTTGGGTTGAGTGGCGGCAGCCATGGGGCCCTCCCAACAAATAGCCCGTTTAGCAGGCAAAAATGACACGTGCCACACCAGTATAGCGAGGGGGAAGGACTAGGGCGAAGCATGGCGGAGGGTGAATGCATGCGACGGCGTGGCGCTGCGGTCGCAAGCCTTAAGAGGGGCTTACGGCTTTGCGGGAGAGAGATCAAATAGGGTAAACGATGTTCACATAGCACCACATATAGCCCGAGGTAGACCTATGAATCTGCCTGAATGTAGGCTGCCGAAAACTCATAAGGAAATCGTAAGAATTATGGTATTCTCTAATCCAAATTTTGAGGATGGGCAAGCAACATCCAACACGAAAGCGCGGGCTCCCCTTCCGGGCTTCTCGGGGGTCATCTGGGATGAATGGGGAAAGAAAGGGGTCCGTATGGATACCAAGGCATTAAAGAAGCAGATGGGCGCCGCCATCGCCATGGTGCTGGTAGCAGCCGTAGCGTTGGGCTCTGCCACGTTCGCATGGTTTGTGAGCAACAACGCTGTAACTGCAACTGGCGTTGACGTGACGACGACTTCGTCTGTTCCGAATCTTTATATCACGAGTGTTGGCCAGACTTCAGGTACGATGACTGCCGCTTCGTCGAATCCGACTAAGATCTATCCCATTTCTACTCCTGATGCGGACAACTTCTTTGAGACTCTGCATTGGACGACGGGAAACGGTCACGCTGTTGCCGATAAATATCAAACCGCGCTTCCCCACGAGACTGATAAGACCAATTATGCTGATTACACTTTCAAGCTCGGCGTAAGCAACGGCAAGATGGATGTCTATTTTGATTCTTCCGACGTCGCAACTACTCTTAAGGCATCTGCTGCCATGGGAACTGCAGGCCGTTTTGCCGTTAAGGTCAACGATGGTCGGTGGCTGATGTTCAAGGTTCCGGGTACCGCTACTACTAAGGGTTACTATACGGACAAGGATGCGACGACGGGCGATTACTGGGTCAAGAGCGCAACTGACGGAATCGTTACCGCAAATTATTCGGACTTGGCTGCGTATTCGGGTAGTGTTAATGATAAGGGTCAGGCAGTTGCTGGCACCACCAAGCTGACGACCATCGAGAGCGGTACCGAAAACGAGGTTACCGTGACTGTTCGCGTTTGGTACGAGGGTTGCGATAAAGACTGCGTGTCCGAGAACGCTGGCTCTGGAATTGCGAATGCAATTTCAGGAAATCTTGGATTTGTTGGAGTGCAGGCGAAATAGCCGAACAAAACAAAACGTCATAGCGATGGAGAGGCTCATTTTGGGCCTCTCCGTTTTTATTTAGAGCCGGCGTGTGCTTTGCGCCCGCACTTTCTCAAAACGCTCAGACCTGCTGTTCCCTGATCGGCGATAATGTGAGGAACTGTTCTTCCTGGAGGTTCCTTATGGACGGCATCGCTTCGAGTGTTCCGCTGATTGCTCGGCCGAGTTACGACCGCGCGTGCAGCTTTGTGCCGTCCGAATATGTCCAGGCCTGGGAGTGGTTCTTGCGCGAGGAGCGGCGTGGCGGCCTGTGGGACAAGCTTCCGCATCGCACCAATGCCGATAGCCCTCAATATCCCTTCCGTCTGACGATTGATTCCGAACTCTTTCCGGTGTCGCGCGATTCGGGCATCTTTTGGCCTGGTCGCGGGCGCGTTAAGCATCCGCGCGAGAAGACCTTTGCCCTTTCGGTGCACAATTCCAAGCGCGGTGCCTACCCTGATGTTCCGCCGCTCTATCTTGAGGACGGCACGTGGGTGCTCAAGTACTCGTCGCAGAGTACTTCGGTCGAAAACTGGCGCGACCAGGACTACAACCAAAAGATGATCAACTGCATGGAGTGCGGCGTTCCCGTTGGCGTTTTCTTTGCAACGAGCGCCGGCTACAAGGTGCTGGGCCTAGCGTTCGTCGAGCGTTACGAGCCGGAGAACAGCTGGTTTGTGTTGCACGGTCCCGTTCACAAGGGTGGACCCGACGCGCGTTTCTTCCCCGATATGAGCTACATGAAGGACGCTCCGCTCGCGGCGGAGTTTTCCGGCGCCTCGGCGAGCGAGGATGAAAAGGTTCGCTACGCGCTGCGCCGCGAGCGAATCGGCCAGCAGCGTTTCCGCACGCAGCTCTTTGAGGCCTATACCGGTCGATGCGCCGTCTCGGGCTGCAATGTCGACGAAGCGCTCGAAGCTGCGCATATCGAGAACTACTCGGGTCCCAAGTCGCAGGTTGTCAGCAACGGTATTCTACTGCGCCGCGATCTGCACTCGCTGTTCGATGCCCATCTGATTTCGTTTGAGTTGGTGCGCGGCGATTATCAACTTTGCGGGTCGTACCTTCTGCAACAAACGGATTATGCGACGTTTGCGGGTTCGGTGCTGCGTGAGCCGGACGAACATCGCTTTCGTCCCAATGCTCGATTCCTCGAAGCGCATCGTGCCGAGTTCGATTTCTCGGAATCGCGTCGTCATGCGGAAGCCGTTGCTCCGTATTAGTCAGATGCGGCCCGTCGCAACCCAATCATGTCGATTGATCGGATCGCGCTGCGCCGCAAAATCAAGTGGTTCGACATGCAGTGCGCTATGCCCGCAGCGCCCCAATGGGGAACACGTAGACATCGTGTTCGGCATCGTAGCGGCAGAAGGGCGAGGTCGCGGTAACGACGGCGCAGAACTCTGGCTGAGGGTTGCGTGCGGCAGGGTTCAGAGCGACCTTGCGGCGCAGGCGTTCGATGTTGCGGATTCCGTCGCTTACCTTGGATTCGCCGAGCTTGATTTCTATCGCCGCCCAGCGGCCATCGTTCAGCTCGATGATGGCATCGACTTCAAGCCCGTCGGAGTCGCCATAGTAGTGGAGTGAGCCCGGATACGAGCCGGGCAGGCACGAGGTGTAGACGCTCAGATCGTGAATGCACAGAGACTCAAAGAGCAGGCCAAATGTTTGGCCGTCTGCAAGGAGCCTCTCGGGGTTCATTCCGAGTGCGGCTGCGGGAATGGAGGGGTCGACGAAATAACGTTTTGGCTTGGTACGCAGGCGAGACTTGGCGCGGACGGGCGCATCCCAACCGGGCAGATTTACGATCGCATACATGCTCTCCAACATGTCGAGGTAAAACGCCACGGTTGAAGTTGCCGGCTGGGCATCGCTGTCGCCCAACGAGGCGTCTGCCGCAATGGTGTTGAGCGTGGCAGATGTCGCAACGTTGCGCGCGAGCGAGGACACGATGTGTCGCGCCGTAGACCCCACGCCTCCTTTTTGCGGAACGCTGACTTCGTACATGGCATCGAGATACTGGTTAACGACCTCTGCGGCCATCTGGGGGCTCGCTCCGACAAGCGCCGGCCATCCCCCGCAACAAATTGCGTCGGCCAACATCGGGAGCGATCCTGTATAGGCGGAAGGTTCGAATGATCCTTCGAATAGGTTTTTCAGCGAAACGGACCCCGTTGAAAGTCCGCGTTCCCAAAGCGTCATGGTGCTCATGTCGAGACGCGCTATGCGACCGGCACCGCTGTGGGTAACAGAGTTTTTTGCTGGCGTTGATGATCCAGTGAGGATATAGAGGCCCTTTTCGCCGCCGGATGCATCTACGGCGCGGCGTGTGGCGTCCCATGTTGCGGGGGTCTCCTGCCATTCGTCGATGACATGCGGCTTATTGCCCTGAAGGGCGAGCGAAGGATCGGCTTCGACCAGCGACTTTACGTTTGGGTCGTCAAGATGGATGACACTCTCGCCGAATGCAAGCGCTGTCCATGATTTGCCACACCATTTGGTGCCCCGAATCTCGACAGCCCCAAATATCTGGAGCAGAGTTTGCAACCGTTCGTCCAAAAGGCGAGGACGGTAGGATTTGGGCTGCTCCGAACCATAAGAAATCATGATTAGATAAACCTCGCTACCTGGGCATACTCGATTTTCGAGGATAATCATACTCGATTTTCGAGGGTTTTCGCACTCGATTTTCGAGGAAATCTGGACTCGATTTTCGAGCTTTGCCCTACAGGTAGATCCCCTCGAACAGGGTCTTATGGAACTGGGTGTGGTGGTCGCGTGCCCAAGTGAAGAGCGCCTGATCAAAGTCGCCTTGGCTGGTGGGGATGCCATAGACGCCAGCGACTTCCACGCGCACGAACTCCAGCGCGGGCAGCTTGTTGATGGCCGTGAGTGCAAACGGCGACGTGGGCTCCTCGAACAGGTAATGGCTGCCTTGCAGCGCGCCGCAGGCGGTGCAGGTGCTGGCGAGCGATACGGTCTTGGTGGTGCGCGACGTTACGGGCTTGTAGCCGCAGCGCTCGCGCAGGTAGTCGCGGATCTCGGCCGGCACGCAGCCCAGCGCGGGGACGATGGCTATGGCGTTGGCGCGGGCGGTGTCGATCGCGATGTGCCCCGCGTCGTCCATGGCGGGCGCAGCGCTGGGCGCAGCCTTGCTACCCGAGTCCTCGGCCACCCGATACGGAATGCCAAAGGCCGCGACCGTCGTCTGCTCATGGCACTTCCAGCATTCGCGCTTGCCCAGCACCAGGTAGATGTAGGGCGCGCTGGGGTCGGAGCGATCCCGCCCGGGCAGCCACGCGGCAAAGGGCTCGGGGTTGACGCCATCGGGCACGTACCAGATCTTCTTGACCCGGTCCCACTTGGCGCCCAGGGCCTTGGCCTCGTCTTTGTGCGAAAAGGGAACATCGAGCTCGGCGCGCATGGCGGCTCCTTTGTGCGGCTTGCGGTGCATGTGCTCCAAGGATACCCCAGCGGCGAGTGTGTGGTCGATAAACGAGCACTTCGACCGCCCGAGAAGTCGCGGAGCATTTTAGCGAGGGCGCACCGTCAAGCAAATGGTCAGCTTTTGGTCAGTTGAGCGGCAACCTTGCCAAAAGCTTGACGGATTTGCATTTAGACGTCGACGAATGAACACTTTGGTTGCGCCGCGGCAAAAAACTGCTGGTCGTTTGCCGAAAACTCGCCAGGGTCGCGAGTCGCCGCCGACGCGCGTGCTATCTTCGCGCCATGGGGTACTTTATCGTTTCACATAACGCTGCGTTGGCGCTTTTGGCGCACATCCCGAACCCGCGCTTTGGGGATTCGGAACCAGAGATCGTGTCGATCACGGGCGCCTGCGCGCTCTGTGACCAGGAGGCGCAGGAGTTTATCGATCGCTATGACCTTGGGATCGACGTGCTGGAACTGATGGTGCCGACGCGCGCCGACCGCCGGCGGACCAAGCATGTTAAGACGCACCTGTGCACCAACGAGCTCCCGGCGGGCTCGTTTATCTCGCTGGGCCACTGGATGGGCGGCCTGGATGCGTATGCGTGCTCTCCCGAGCTGGCGTTTGTGCAGGCTGCACACGACAGCTCTGCGGCCGAGGCCATCTATGCCGGCTATGCCATGACATCGAACTACCGGTTGGATAACCTTGCCCCCGGCGGGGTGACCAGTAGGGATGCGGGCATGCGCGATAGCAAGCTCACGACCAAGGAGCTCATTGCGGCGTATATCGAGGCGTCCCCAAAGGTAAGGGGTCTCGCGAAAGCAAAGGCGCTGCTTGCGTATGTGATCGAGGGGTCGCGCTCTCCGAGGGAGTCGGGGCTGTGCATGTTTATGTCGCTGCCTACGCGCTACGGCGGGTATGCATTGGGCAAGGCTGAGCTCAACAAGAGGGTCTTTATTCGTGATGGATACAACGATGGGCGCGAGCGCAAGCTGCGCGTGTTGGAGCGCACGCCCGACATTACGCTTACGGCTAAGGTCGAGGTGGGCAGGGATAAGGTAAAGGCCGGGCTGCTGCCAGAGGTGCTGACCGCGATGGTCGACTACGACAGCGATGCCATTCATGACGGCCGCGAGAAGATCCACAAGGATGCCGAGCGCCGCAACGAGTTGGAACTGCTTGAGGGGGTAGCGTATTTTACCGTGACAACCGACCAAGCAAATGACTACGAAAAGCTCGTTCGGCTGTGCGAGCGCATCCGACGCAAGCTGCATCGGAATAAGCGCCCCATCTTTAACAAGGCGATGAGTGCAGAGCAGCGATATTTTGCCAACGCGCGTGCCGAAACGAAGCGATTTTGGCTCTGGCAAGCCGTTATCGATGCGCATCAGTATTGGTAGGGGCGGTAGCAGGGGGTTAGAATTAGAGGCCATATATCCAGGTTTAATACTTTTCCCGAGAAGTGAACGAGTCAGAATGGACCCCCGAAACATCGACACTTTTAGGGGCCCGTTTCCTGCGGTTTTGCTGCTGGAATCCTGCGGTTTTGACGTCAAAAAGTGTGGATGCTCCAGGGGTCCAAATAAGCTCGTTCACTTCTCGGGAAAAGTATTAGACCTCAATTTAAAGAGGGTTACTTATATGTGACTGCGAGACCCATTCGGGTCTGATCGTGGCGATTGCTGGGGCTGTTTGGGCGCTTTGGGCTCGGTCGCCGTAAAACAAAACAGCTCAGAGGCGAAGCCTCTGAGCTGCGAACATTTGGTGGGCGTTAGAAGATTTGAACTTCTGACCTCTTCCGTGTCAGGGAAGCGCTCTCCCCCTGAGCTAAACGCCCGATCAAGGGTGCGCGAGTGCGCAGGAAATAATATAACGGAGCTCCCGCCCACTGGCAAGAACTATTTTTTAAAAAGCGGCGATTTGTGACCCTGTCCGCCCCGATGCAGTGCGAGCAACACGCGAAAAGTCGTGTTTGTACCCCCGATGAACTGCACGTTCGCGTAAAATATTCCCATTATGGGCAAATGGTGTCCAGGTAGTTTACGATGCGGCATCTGGGGGAGGGACATGTCGGACGCGCGCTCGCTGCGAAAACAGTTCAATCGCATGCTCGCCACGTTGCTGGTGGCCCTTGCTGCTGCCGGAGCCGTAACATATGCCTGGTACATCTACAACGCCAACCGCCACATCACCGACGTCAAGATGGCCGCCGGCACGGGCGTGACCTTCCTCATTTCCAACGAGTACGACGGCGAATACAAAACCAACGCCGGCCTGAGCTTTTCGGGCCTGCTCGACCCTGTCTCGACCGACAACGTGCTCAACGGCTTCCAAAAGGTAACGGGCTTTACCGGCGGAACCACCCAGGACTCGCTCTTTGCCAGCATGTTTGGTGCCGCCGAGCATTCCGACTACTACAAGACCTCCCTGTACCTGGCCACCAACTCGGCCGCGACCGACGTGTACCTGTCGGGCATCGACTTTACCGAGCAGGACCCGGCAAACCCCATCTCCACCGCCCTGCGCGTGGGCCTGGTTACCTATGCTCCGGGGCAGGGCGACACCGTTACGGGGCAGTATGTCTTTGAGGTCTCAGGCGAGCGCAATCCCCAGGCGCGCTACAACACGCTCGACGGCAAGGATGCCGGCGAGAACGAGCAGAATCACCTGGTGCTCGACAGCGCCCGCTCCAATGGCGCCACGGTTCATTTTGACCAGCTGACTAGCGCAAACTTCTGCGACTACAACGAAGATACCGGCATCGTGAGCCTCAAGGAGGCTACGACCAAGATCTGCAGCCTGCCCGCCGCTGCCAAGGGCGCCAACCGCAGCACGCCTGTGCGCGTGGATGTGTACGTGTGGCTGGAAGGCTGCGACCCCGACTGCACCAACAACCTAGCCGCCACCAGTCTGCAATCGCTGGCGCTGCGCTTTGCCGGCAAGCGTTCGTAAGGGGGCCGGGGATGAGTACATCGAACATCAAAGACATCCTAAGCTCGCGCCGCCGCATGGTTGCTGCGGCCGCATGGATGCTGGTGCTGGTAGCTGCCTTGAGCGCCGCCACCTACGCCTGGTTTAGCAACTCGCGCTACACCAACGTGACGCCCGTGGCGCATACGGTAAGTGACGAGAGCTCCGACCTGCAGATTGGCCTTTCGGCCAACGGGCCCTGGGACACGACGGCCACGCTTGCCGCCGCCGACAAGACGCTCTATCCCATCTCGACGTCGGACCTTTCCCGCTTTTGGCGCGGCACGTTCCAAAACGCCGCGGGCATCACGACCGACTACGCCGACTGCACCGCGCAGCTGGACGACTATGCCCTTTCGGGCACGCTGTACCTTAAGGGCGGCGACAGCGCCCTCAACGTGTACCTGTATCCGGGTCAGATGAGTGTGACGAGCGACCCACAGCTGCTGGCCGCACTGCGCCTGGGGCTTGTGATCACGACCCAGTCGGGTACGCAGACGCACATCTTTACCTGCGACGACCTGGGCAGCACCGCGGGCGCCACCAGCAGGCGCACCACCGCGCAAGACGGCGTGGTCGTGGCGGCGGGCGCCTCGGGCTGGACCTACACCGCCGACCCTGCGCGCGCCATAAGCGCCTACAGCATGGACGGCACCGGCGACACGCCCACGGCGCGCGCGGGCGCCACGCCCATCTGCACGCTGGCCGCCAACGAGGTGGCAAGCGTTCACTACGTTGTGTACATGGAAGGCTGCGACGCCAATTGCATCGACGAGGCCCAGGCCCGCGATGTGGTGCTGCAGCTTGCCTTTGCCGCGGCCAAGGCGTAAGGGGGCGAGTGGCATGCAAGATAAGAAGCAGATGCAGCTAGACGGCAGCGAGGCAGAGACGGCGCGCGTCAACACGGCGGCAACCGCCGCCTTCGAGCCCACCGAGCCCGCAACCACCACCCGCCACCACACCCGCCGCGCGCGTGCCTACATCGCGCTCGTTATGGTGGCGCTCGCCGCCACTTTGGGCGCCGCGACCTACGCCTGGTTTACCAGCAACATGAAGGTCAACACCAACTCGGTGAGCGTGCACAGCGACACGTCCAAGCTGGTGCTGGAGTTGGGCGATGCCGATCGCGGCAACTGGTCGCAGCAGGGCGATGCGTCTCTGGCCTCCACCGCGAGCGGGGCCGTGACGCTCTACCCGGTCTCGACCTTTGACCTCAACGGCTTTGCTGCCTGCGCGCAAAACAACTCAGCCGGCGATGCCGCGGTGTTTGAGCAGGCAAAAGACAACGGCTCTGCCTACTATCACGGCTGGATCGACCTGCGTCCCACCATCACGGGCACGGGCGCCAGCAAGGTTAAGGGCAAGGTGAGCCTGTATCTGGCAGAGTCGCTGGTCCCGCAGGGTGCCGACGCCGAGCTGCTGCGCGCGGCCCGCGTGGGCATTAAAGTCTCGAGCGGCAACCAGGTGCTCGCCACCAACATCTTTGAGCTCGACAGTTTCGACAGCGGTCATCGCGGCGAGCATCCCACGACCGCCCCAGCTGGCCTTGCCGGCTACGCCGATGGCATGCTGCTGGGCTGGCAAAACGGCCAGCTCGCTTGCGGTGTCAACGTGACACAGGACCCGGCCGCCTTTACGCTGGACACGAGCGAGACGGCCGAGCGCCCGCAAAACTCGCTCGCCACGCTGGGTCTTGGCCAGACCTATCGTCTGGACATCTATTACTACATCGAGGGCACCGACCCCGATAGCGCCGACTACCTGCATCAAGACCCGGGCACCCTGCACCTGGCCCTCTTTGCGACCTTGGACGGTGAGTAGCCATGACGCGTAAGCAACCCGCCGCCAACTGCACGCCCGCTACCCGCCAGCCCAGCGCCCCCGCCCTCGCCGACACCGACCTGCGCCGCAAGCTCACCACCACTGTGGTTCTGGTGCTGTTTGCGCTGGTGGCGATAGCCATGGCAACGTTTGCCTGGTTCTCCATCGCCGATAGCGCCAAGACCCGCATGCTCATGATCAACGCCAACGCCGACGGCTCGCTGCGTTTTGACCTGGACAAGCACGCCACATTCGACGAATACGTGCACAGCCTGGGCTTCGACCGGATCTCGGCGCGCATCGCCAGCGAAAAGGGCGTGGACATCGATGCGTCCAAGCTCAAGCCCGTCACCACGAGTGACTATCAGACCTTCACCTTCGAGGACGGTTCCACTGCCGATCCCGCCACCGGTGCCTACCTGGAGTTCACGCTGCACTTTATGAGCAGTACGGACCTGCGCGTTCGCCTGACCGGGCAGGATGGCGACGGCGGCGTGTCCGGCACGCGGTTTAGCTCCGGCACGCAGGGCATGGCAAGTGCCATGCGCATGAGCTTTACCGCCGACGGCCACACCTGGGTCTACGACCCCAACGGGGGCGGGGGCTCGTCCGGCGCGGCCACCGTCTTTGGGCTCGACTCGGGTGCTGCCACCGCGGCCAGTGATATGTTCGACCTGATAAAAGATGCGGATAAGCCGGTAACCGTTCGCATATGGCTCGAGGGAACGGACCCAAATTGCACTAATATGCTAAAGGGAGCTAACTATTCGGTTTCGATGCGCTTTGAGGGCATCGAAGAACAGTAGATATGCACGGCGGCCACCGGGCCGCGCACGACCTAGTCAGACACGGTAGTAAGGGACATCATGCAATCTGTTAAAAAAGCCGCATCCATCGCACTGAGCGTCGTCATGTGGATCATCATCCTGGTAGCGGCCCTGTACGCGTTCACCACGCTCGCCACGCGCGAGGACGGCAGCGTCTCGGACATCGCCGGCTTCACCCCGCTCGCCGTGCAGTCCGACTCCATGGCGCCCACGTTTAACAAGGGCGACCTCATCGTCATCCAAAAGTGCGACACCTCTAAGCTCGAGGTGGGCGACATCGTGACGTTCCACACCATCATCGACAACGAGTACGCGCTCAACACGCACCGCATCGCCGCCATCGACGAGGTCAACGGCATGCGCAGCTTTACCACCAAGGGCGATAACAACGACGTGGCCGATACGCACATCATCAGCGACGGCGACATCGTTGGTAAGTACCTGTTCGCGTTGCCGCAGATGGGCAAGGTCATGGACTTCCTGTCCAGCTCCATGGGCTTCCTCATTGTGATCGTGCTGCCCATGCTGCTGTTCTTTATCTACCAGGTGTATCACCTCATCGTGGTGGGCATGAACCTTAAGCGCGCTATGGCCGAGGAGGACCGCCTGGCCGCCGCGGCCGCCATCGTGGACGCCGAGGGCAAGGGTGACACCGCCGCCGTCACCGCCGATAACGCCGCCGAGCAGCTTGCCCAGGCCGAGGCCAAGCTCGAGGAAGCTCGTCGTTTAAAGGCCGAGGCCGAGGCGGCGATGAACGCGACCAAGCAGGAGGGTACCGACGGTGAGTGAGTTTCTGGGATTTGCCTGGGAGCTGCTGGCAAAGGTTGTCTACAACGTCGTTGCCGTTGTGAGCTCCATCCTTAACCTGCTGGTGTTTGGCTGGGTTGAGTACTTCAACATCTTTATGACCTACTTCACCACGTTTGACCTGGTGGGCAAGATCGGCGCGGTCATTCTGTTTGCCATGCTCATCGCAGTCCCCGTGCTGATTGTGGCCATTCTGATCCACCACTACCGCATCAACCGTCGCCTGCATCGCGACGACACGTCCAACAAGGCGCTCTATCGCGAGATCGGCCGCCTGAACAAGCAGGTGCTCGACCTCATGGACGAGAAGAACAAGCTGCTGGCGCTCAAGGTCAATGCCATGGGCGGCACCAAGCAGATTCCGTACGTGGGTGCCTCGGCCCTGGCCGACGACCACCTGCCCACGGTGGGCAACGTGGTGGGCGCCGCTGCGGGCGCCGCTGCGGGCGAGGGCGCCGCGGCGACGGCCGTCATGTCGGGCAACGCGTCGCTCGCGCTCGACGGTGCGGGCGTCAAGGATGCCGCGGCCGCCATGGCCAAGGCGACCGTCGAGGCCAAGACCCTTGCCGAGGAAAAAGAAATCGCCCAGGCCAACCGCTTCCCCAAGCTGTCCCTGGTGGACCTTAAGTACCGCGACTGGGAATCGCCGGTCTACGACGATGCCATCTCGCTGGAGGACTTTGTCGACAGCTTCCGCGCGTTTGCGTGCAGCCAGATGAAGCTCTACTACACGCCCGAGATCATCCGCCGCTTTGTGGCCGGCATGGCCGCCTCCAAGCTGCTGATCCTGGAGGGCATCTCGGGTACCGGTAAGACGTCGCTGCCCTACAGCTTTAGCCGCTACTTGGACAACCCCGCGACCATCGTTTCGGTGCAGCCGAGCTTCCGCGACCGCACCGAGGTGCTGGGCTACTTCAACGAGTTTTCCAAGCGCTTTAACGAGACCGAGTTCCTCCGCGCCGTGTATGAGGCGGGCCTTCGCCAGGACCCGTCCATGATCGTGCTCGACGAGATGAACCTCGCCCGCGTGGAGTACTACTTTGCCGAGATCCTGTCGGTGCTCGAGATGCCCAGCCACGACGAATGGGTGCTCGACCTGGTGCCCACCCAGTGGGCCGCCGACCCCAAGGCCCTGCACGACGGCAAGCTCACCATTCCCGACAGCCTGTGGTTTATCGGCACGGCCAACAACGACGACTCCACCTTTACCATCACGGACAAGGTGTACGACCGCGCAATCCCCATCGAGCTCAACGAGCGCGCCGACGCGTTTGAGTGCGAGCCGCACGAGCGCGTGCACGTGACGGCCGATCACCTGCAGTATCTATTCCAAAAGGCCAAGGTCGAGTATGTGATCGACGAGGAGCTGCTCCAGAAGATGCACAAGCTGGACCAGTACCTGCAGACCCGCTTTAAGCTGGCCTTTGGTAACCGTATCATCAAGCAGATGTACGACTTCATCCCCGTGTACGTGGCGTGCGGCGGCACCGAGCTGGGCGGCATGGACTACATCATCGCCCGCAAGGTGCTCAAGAAGTTTGAGTCCATGAACGTGAGCTTTGTGCGCGACGAGATGAAGGGCCTGATCGAGTACATCGAGAAGACCTTTGGCGAGGGCGGCCTGCCCGATTCCGTCATGTACTTGCAGCGGATCCAGAACTTCTACTAATGCTGTAAGTGCGGGGCGGCGTGATGTCGCCTCGCCCCTTTCCGATCGATCCAATCTATGGAGTAACCCATGTCCGAGACCATTCAGGACCTCTATACCAGCTTCTCCGAGCAGATGGAGCCCATCCAGGAGGACAGCCGCTACTTCCGCTATCTGTTTGAGATGGCGCAGGCCTCGGGCACCACGATCGAACAGCAGCGCGAGGAGCTCGTCAAGGTGGTGGACGAGGAATGGATCAGCATGATCGAGGACTCGCTCGACGCCATCAACACCATCATCGAAAAGCCGCGCCGCTTTATCACCACCGAGGAAGAGGTGGTGCCGGTCTCGCTCGCTAAAAAGATCAGCGCCGACAGCGTCCGTCATCTGAGCCAGAACACGCAGTTTTTGGCGCCGAGTGAGGACGGCGGCGTTCACCCTACGCGCATCCTCAACGTCAATACCGTCGAGACGTACGACCTGTACGAGAACCGCTTTATCTACCACCTGATTCAGCGCCTGCTGACGTTTGTAGACAAGCGCACCGACGTGATCTTTTGGTCGACGGGCAACGAGATTCGCAACCGCTTTAAGATGCACAGCAAGATCGACGACGCGTACGAAGAGATCGAGTACAACGTCGAGATGACGGTCAAAAACCGCCAGAGCTTTGCCGAGAACGACGCCGACAACATGGACGTCTTTATGCGCATCGACCGCGTGCGTCGCCTGGTCATGGCGCTGCGCGGCGCGTCGTTCTGCCAGATCATGAACGGCTGCAGTGCGGTTCGCAGCCCCATACAGCGCACCAACCTCATCATGAAGGACCCCAACTACCGCAAGTGCTACCAGCTGTGGCAGTTTATGGAGCGTTACGACAAGGTGGGCTACAACATCGACGTGCAGCAGCAGGCGCTGGCGTTCGATGACGAGTACATGGTGCAGATGTACACCAACCTCATCAACAATTACGCCGTCTTTAAGAGCCTGACCGACGATGAGCGCAACCTGCAGGAGCTCGAGAGCGTGCAACACGCGCCGGTGGCGCCCAAGTTTATTAAGGAGATTAAGGAGGTGCAGGTCGATAGTCCCGACCTGCCCGACGTCGAGGTCCGTCGCGTGTTTGTGGAGGAGGTCACGCAGGCCCAGCTCGATGCCGAGCAGGCGCTGGCCGAGGCGCGCGAGCAGATCGAGGAGCTGCAGGGGCAGCTGAAGTCCTGGAAAGTGCAGGCGCACGCGCTGACCGATGAGCGCGACGATCTGGTAGATGAACTGGACGAGGCCAAGACACGCGAGCTGGCGTTGACGCAGCGCGCTCAGGTGGCCGAGGCTGATGTTGAGGAGCTGCAAGGTTCGCTGGAGGATGTCGAGGCGGGCAAGAAAGCTGCTGAGGCCGACGCTGTCGAGGCGCGTGAGACTGCGGCGGCGCAGCTGGCACAGATGCGTGCCGAGGCCGATGCCGAGGTCGCGGCCGCCCGTGCTGACGCGGACGCCAAGGTTGCTGCCGCCGAGCAGGCGGCCGCCGAGCAGGTTACGCAGGCCAAGAGCGACGCTGCTGCGGCCCTGGCTGCTAAGACGGCGGCCGATGCCGCCGAGCTGCAGGCCGCCAAGGACGCCGCCACGGCCGAGCTTGCCGGCCTGCGTGAGGCTTCTGCCAAGGAGATGGCCGAGCTGCATGCCAAGCTGGACGCCGCCCAGCTGCAGATCGAGGAAGTGCGGCTGGCGGCCGAGCGCGATGTCCGTGCCGCGCAGGAGGCTGCCGACGCCGCCGCTGCTGTGGCGGAGCAGAAGCTCGCCGACACCGTCGTCGCGGCCGAGGAGAAGGTTGCCGCCGCCCAGCAGGCCGCCGATGCTGCGATCGACGCCGCCCGTGCTGCCGCCGATTCTGCCGTTGAGCAGGCTACGGTGGATGCCAGCGAGAAGGTCGCCGCTGCCGCTGCCGAGCGCGATGCCGCGACGCGTGCCGCCGAGGACGCCCGTGCCGACGCCGACGAGCGTATCGCCGCAGCCGAGCGTGCGGCAGGAGAGCGCATCGAGCAGGAAGTCGCTGCCGTCCGTGCCGCTTGCGAGCGCGAGGTCGAAGCTGCTCGCGCGGAGATGCAGCAGCGCCTGGACGCGCTGACGCACGAGCTGGAGCAGGCCGTGCGTGATCGCGCTCGTGCCGAGCGCCGTGCCGAGGGCAACAGCCTGTCGCGCTATCTGCTGGCCCGCTTGCGCGGCGAGGCTGGCGAGGGCGTGGTCGCCGCGCCTGACGAGGATGGCGCTTCTGCGGCGGATGCCACCGAGGGCGAGGTCGCTGCCGACCCCGAGACTTCCGCAAAGGACGACGACAAGTGATGAAGCACGTGCTCCGCGTGATCAACGTGCTGGCGACCGTGGTGATCCTGGTCGCCTTTGTGGTGTTGCTGCGTACGGTGTTCACGCCCGCCGGCGAGATCCCCACCATCATGGGCTATGGCTTTATGCGCACGCTGACCGGTTCGATGGAGCCGGCGATTCCCGTGCACTCGTTTATCGTCGTTGATACCGGCGACGGCCAGGCCTATCAGGTGGGCGACATCATCACCTTCCATTCGTCCGATGACGCGCTGGAGGGTTCGCTCAACACGCACCGCATCGTATCCGTGGAGGCCGCGTCCGACGGTTCGCCGGTCTACCACACCAAGGGTGACGCCAATCCGGTCGAGGACGCCGCACCCGTGCCCGCCGCCGATGTTGTGGGCCGCGTGGTCTTTGTCTCGGCAGGCCTGGGCGTTGTGGTGTCGCTGCTCACCAATCCGCTGCTGTTCTTTCCGTTTATCGTGGTACCGTTGATCGCGCTGCTGGTGCTCGAGATTCGCCATATGGTCAAGACAACGCAAGAGGTGGCACGCGCCGAGGACGAGGCCGCCCTGCGCGCAGCCGTGGAGCAGATTCGCGAAAAGCGCCGTCGCGAGCAGGAGGAGCAGGGCGACGCCGGTGACGAGGGCGATGCCGACGGTGGCCATACCGATGAAAGTGCGGAAGCCGATCCCGGCGCCCCAGGCGATTCCAACCGCTCGGCATAGCTCTTCGGTGCCTTTCGTCCCTGCAATTTGGATGCTCGTAGATGTTCCGAATCGCCCGCATTTCCGTATCAATATTCGTGCTACAGTTTGAGCGCTTTGTTGCCAATTGATTTCTGGGGAGTGGGATGGAACAGAAGCGCTCGGCGCAGTGTGCACGTGAAAGGGCTTCGGTACCGATGACGGCGGCGTCTGATTTTATCGTGCCCGAGGGGACTGACGAGCTGAGCCGCAGCACCCGCCGCGCATGGCGCGACCGCCTCAACGACGCCCAGGCGCGCAAGATGGCCCTGGGTACGCTCGCCGCGTTTGCCGGCGGTACGTTTTGGGGTTTTTCTGGCACCAGCGCCAGCTACCTCTTTGACGTGTGCCATATCGAGACGTTTTGGCTGATGAGCGTGCGCCAAGTTATCGCTGGCCTGCTCTTTATGTTCGTTGTGCTCAGAAAAGACCGCGACCGCTTGATCGAGCTGTGGACTACCCCCGCCGATCGCAAGCAGCTTATTCTGTTTACGATCTTTGGCCTGCTGTTCAACCAGCTTTGCTATCTGTCAGCCGTGCGCCTGACCAACGCGGGCACCGCGACTGTCTTCCAGTGCCTGCAGCTGGTGGTCGTCATGGGGTATGCCTGCGTCACCGCGCATCGACTGCCGCGCACGCGCGAGGCTCTTGGCATTTTGCTCGCATTGGGCGGAACGTTTTTGATCGCCACGGGCGGCGACCCCAGTACGCTCAACATCTCGCCGATGGGCCTGCTCTCGGGCCTTTTGTGCGCAGTGGGCGGTGCCTGCATAGCAATCATCCCTGCCGGAATCCTCAACAAATACGGTAGCCCGGTCGTCACGGGCTCGGCCATGCTTTCGGCGGGAATCGTGATGAGTATCTTTACCCAGCCGTGGGCGCATATGCCGGCGCTCGGCCCCTCGGGTGTCGGCGCGCTCGCGATATTTATTGTGGTGGGGTCGTTCTTCGCCTATATGTTCTACATGCAGGGCGTTAAGGAGATTGGCTCGGTGCGCGCGAGCCTCCTTGGAACCATGGAGCCGGTTTCGGCCACCATCACCAGCGCCCTTATGCTGGGAACGGTGTTTTTGCCCACCGACCTGGCGGGCTTTGCCATGATTATCGCGATGGTGTTTTTGACGGTGTAGCTGGCGCCAAGACGGAAAAGGCGTTGTGCCACATTTTCGCCAATTGATGTCCGTGTCTGGAGTTTAGCTGTCGATGCTCAAAATGCCATAAACTAGTAACGTTATGGACTTTTTCATTGCGACTCAATTGCGGGGATTTCTTTATGGCTGGTAATCACTTTAAGGGCAGCGATAGCGGCCGTCCTGCAGTTCCGCCGCGTCCGAACGGGGCTGGTAAGGCCGGCACGCCGGGCGGCGCTGGGCAGGGCGGTTCCGGTAAGCGCGTGTCCCCGGGCGAGACGGCGATGTTTACCGCTCTGTACGAGCAGTCTCAAAAGGCAAAAAAGACCGGCCGTGCAAGAGGGAATGTCTTTGCGGGCGGTGCAACCTCCACGTCGCAGCCGAGCGGGGCCCCTTCGATACCTGCGAACAACGCAGGTGCTGCCAACGCCGCGAATACCGCCGGCAACGTTAATGCCGGCAAGGCCGCCAACAATACTCCCTCTGCCGGTGGCGCGGGGCTTACGGGTAACCTTGGCACGATTTACACCGGCGCCTCCGAGACTGGCACGTTCGCCCGCCTGGATGATAGCGGTGCCGAGTTTGCGGGCACGGGTTCCAAGGAAGATTATTACGATTTTGGCTTGAACTACGGTAGCGACGCTTCGTCGAGTTCGACCTCTGACGGTCTGGTCCGTCATCGCCATCGCAAGGGCGAGCGCAAAAAGCGTCACACTGGCGCCATTATTGCCGCTGTAGTCGCGGTGCTTCTCGTTGCGCTTGGCGCAAGTGGCTTTATGCTGCTTAACTCGGCAAAGACCGTAAAGAGCGAAGCGAAGGAGGCTGTCGAGATCGTCGGTGGCCTTAAGGACAAGGTCACGTCGGGCGATTTTTCGACGCTGCCTGACGACGCGAAGAAGATCGATGAGCTCTGCGATAGCATGAAGGCGGAGACCTCGAGCCCGCTGTGGACGGTGGCTTCGTTTATCCCGGTGTATGGCAGCGACATCAATGCGGCCCGCACCATGATTGATGCCCTGTCCGATGTCTCGAGCAACGCGCTGGTTCCCATGGCCGACAACCTTTCGCAGGCCACGCCAGGCAAGCTGTTCCAGGACGGCATGATTAACGTGTCCGCGCTGCAGGCCGTTGCCGATTCGCTTTCCGATAGCTCCAAGGTGTTCAAGAGCGCCAACGAGAAGATCCAGGGTATTGGCGATACTCATATTTCCCAAGTGACCGAGCTGGTCGATAAGGCCAAGGACGGCTTTGCCACCCTCAACGGCGCGGTTGACGCGGCGGAGAAGGTCGCCCCCGTCCTTCCCCAGATGCTCGGTGCCAACGGCCAGACGCGCAACTACCTTGTGTACGCCATGAACAACGTCGAGATTCGTGCCTGCGGCGGCTTTGGCGGTTCGCAGGGCCTGATTTCGGTCACCGACGGCCAGATGTCGATTGGCGAGTTTGTTCCATGTATTGCGCTTGGCAAAGAGGAGGCGGTTGAGAGCGTCGACGAAGAGGACGAGGCACTGTTTGGCGACCACAGTAACCTGTACAACTCTGGTAACGCGTATTCGCCCGATTGGCCCCGCAACTCGCAGCGTGTCGCCGCGCTGTGGAAGTCCCAGTATGGGCAGGACGTTGACGGCGTCGTGGGTATCGACCCGGTGTTCCTGCAGTATCTGCTGGGCCTCGTCGGTAATGTCTCGCTGCCCGACGGAACGGTTGTCGACGGCACCAACGCCGCAAAGGTCCTCATGCACGATGTGTACTGGAACTATCCGGTCGAGGAGTCTGACGGCATCTTTGCATCCGTCGCCAGCGCTGCCTTCGACAAGATCCTTGGCGGTATCGGCGATGTCGATGTTACGAAGCTTGTCAGCGCCGTTGAGCGCGGTGCCGAAGAGGGCCGCCTGATCGCGTGGATGAAAAACGATGACGAGCAGAACGCTATCAAGCAGATGAACATCGACGCCTCGCTGCCCGATCCGGATGACCCGAGTGAAGATCCCGTTGCTGGTGTCTACTTTAACAACCTGAGCTTCTCCAAGCTCGACTGGTACCTGAATGCCGATACGCAGATTGGCCAGGGCATCAAGAACGGTGACGGCACATGCTCGTATCGCATCACCGTTACCCTGACGAACATCATGACGCAGGAGGAGGCCGGCAAGCTGCCCGACTACGTCGCGGCGAGCGCACCCGATGCAGCGCGCGACGACGAGCGTCTGAATGTCTCGTTGTTTGCACCGACGGGCGGCAACATTACTGATCTGACCGTCGAGGGCACCCAGTTTGGTCTTGGCGCCGCTACGTGGCATGGAATCCCCTTCTATTCGGGCACCGTTGACCTGCATGCTGGCGAGACGACGACGATCACATATACGCTGACCACGTCGGCCGAGGCGGGGGACAAGCCGCTTACGCTGCGTCAGACTCCTACATGCCAGGCGGCTCGCGACAGCGCGTCGGCGTAGGATTTTTCTGGTAGCGCAGATAATCGAGTACCATTTTGGGGCGGACAGGCAATCTGTTCGCCCCTATTTTGTAAGGAGAGCGCATGAAGTACTTTGGCACCGACGGCTTTCGCGGTGAGGCCAACGTTGGGCTGACGGTAGAGCACGCTTATAAGATTGGCCGTTTTGTGGGCTGGTATTACGGCGCCAACCGCGAGCGCAAGGCGCGCGTCATCGTGGGCAAGGACACACGTCGCTCGAGTTATATGTTCGAGGCGGCGCTAGTGAGCGGCCTGGTCGCGAGCGGTGCGGACGCCTATATGCTGCACGTGATCCCCACGCCGGGCGTAGCACATCAGACCGTGGAAGGCTGCTTCGATTGCGGCATCATGATCAGTGCGAGCCACAACCCGTTTTGCGATAACGGCATTAAGCTCGTCAACAGCGACGGTTTTAAGATGGACGAGGACGTACTGGAGCTCATCGAAGACTACATCGATGGCAAGAGCGAGGTGCCGCTGGCCACGGGCAACCACATCGGCGCCACGGTGGACTACATGCAGGGGCGCAACCGCTATATCGCCTCGCTCATTGCGAGTTCGAATTTTTCGCTACAGGGCGTCAAGATCGGTCTCGACTGCGCCAACGGCTCGGCGTCCTCGGTGGCCAAGCCGGTGTTCGACGCGCTGGGTGCCGACGTGCGCGTGATCAATGCCGCGCCCGATGGCTTTAACATCAATGTGGACTGCGGCTCCACGCATATGGAGCGCCTGCAGCGCCATGTGGTGGAGCAGGGCCTGGACGTGGGCTTTGCCTATGACGGCGATGCCGACCGCTGCCTAGCCGTGGACGAGCGCGGTCGCGTGGTCGACGGCGACCAGATCCTGTACGTGTGCGGCGTGTATCTGAACAAGCACGGTCGCCTTTCGGGCGGTACCGTGGTGCCGACGATCGCCAGCAACTTTGGTCTGGTCAAGTCGCTGGAGCTTGCCGGACTGAGCGCCGTGACCAGCGGCGTGGGCGACCGTCACGTGTATGCCAAGATGCGCGAGGGCGGCTACAGCCTGGGCGGCGAGCAGACGGGCCATACGATCTTTGGCGATATCGAGCGCACGGGCGACGGCATTATGACCTCGCTGCGCGTGATGGAAGTGATTCGTGCCGAGCGCGAGACGCTCTCGCAGCTCACGGCTCCGTGCAAGCTGCTGCCGCAGGCGCAGGTTGCCGTGCGCGTGGCGGATAAGGACGCCGCGCTCGAGAACATGGGCGTGCAGAACGCCATCGCCGAGGCCGAGACTGCGCTGGCAGGCGAGGGCCGCGTGCTCGTGCGCAAAAGTGGAACCGAGTCGGTGATTCGCGTTTTGGCCGAAGCGCCCGACCAAGCATCCGCCGATGCTGCCATGAAGCGCATCGCCAGCGCGCTCGAGGCTTTATAGCTACGCGGTTTTACCAAACCGCGTAGCTGCTCGACGCTGCAAACGCCCCTAAGCGGCAATCTGGCGTTCAATTTCAAGGGCGCGACCAGAAGGTCAGCGCCCTTTCATTTCACGTTATCTTGCTCGCTTGGGGTCGTTTTCTCTGACGTTGCCAAGACATTAGCGTCAACGAGCTACTCATTGGGGACAGTCTTTACCGATTGGCCGGTTTGCTGGCCGGATGGGCAAGGACTGTCCCCAACTGCCGGCAGAAAAGGAACGTCCCTAACTGCCGGCCTTCAAGGCCTTACAGCTGGTAGAGCGTGGTGAACTTGTCCTGCAGGTAGCTGCAGTAGTAGCGGGCATCGAACGCCATGCCGCAGGCGCCCTTGATGAGCTCCGGCGCGTCCTTGGCGCGGCCCCACTGCCAAATGCGCTCACCCAGCCAGGCGCGGACGGGCGCCAGGTCGCCGCTCGCACAGGCGCCGTTAAGGTCGACACCGTCGCGGCACATGGCCGGCACAAACATGGCGTCGTAGGCGCTACCCAGCGCATAGGTGGGGAAGTAGCCAAACGAGCCGCCGCTCCAGTGCGTATCCTGCAGGCAGCCGTGCGTGTCGTCGGGAACGGGAATGCCCAGGTACTCGTTCATAAAGCGGTTCCAAAGCGCGGGGATGTCCTTGGCCGTGGCCTCGCCGGCAAACAGCATGCGTTCAATCTCGTAGCGCACCATAATATGCAGCGGATAGGTGAGCTCGTCGGCCTCGGTGCGGATCAGCGACGGCTGCGCAATGTTCACGGCGCGGTAGAGCGTGTCCTCGTCCACGTCGCCGTAGGCCTCGGGCGCGTGACGGCGCAGCACCTGCAGCAGCGGTCCCATAAAGGCGCGGCTGCGGCCCACGGTGTTCTCAAAGAAGCGGCTCTGGCTCTCGTGGATGCCCATGGAGGTGCCGCCCTCCAGGCACGTGCGCGCATAGGCGGGATTGACGCCTAGCTCGTAGGCGGCGTGTCCTGCCTCGTGGATGATGCTGTAGACGTTGGAGATGCAGTCGTCCTCGTAGATGTGCGTTGCGATGCGTGCGTCGCCCACCGAGAAGCCCTCGCTAAACGGATGCTCGGTAAAGGCGAGCGTGGTGTCGTCCAGGTCCAGGCCGACGAGCTTCATAAGGTCAAAGCTCATGGCACGCTGGGCGGCCTCGGGCACGCGGGCGTGCAAAAAGTCGGCAGCCGGCTGCTGGCCGCGCTCGCCGATGGCGTGCACGAGCGGCACGACCGTGGCCTTGACCTCATCGCAAAACGCATCGAAGCTCTTGACGGAAAGGCCGCGCTCGTACTGGTCGAGCCAAACGTCGTATGGGTCGCGCTTGGGGTCCATGAGCTCGGCCTGATGCTTAAGTTGGGCGACGATTCTATCCACATAGGGCTCAAAGCTTGCCCAGTCGTTGGCTGCCTTGGCCTTGTGCCACACGGCGTCCGCCTCGCAGGTGAGCCTGGTCCAGGCCTCGGCTTCTTCGGTGGGGATGGCGCTGGCTTCACGTTGATCGCGGCCGAGCACACGGATCTCGTCGAGCAGCTGCGGGTCGTCTACATGTCCGCCCGCGACGGTCTCGCGTGCCATCGAGCGCACAAGCTCGACAGACTTTTTGCTGGTCAGGAGCTTGTGATGTTCACCGGCAAGGGTGCCCATGGCATCGGCGCGCGCTGCGGCGCCGTTGGCGGGGGCAATGGTCGCGCCGTCAAACTCGGCAATCTTGAGCAGGTACTCACGAGTCCACAGCTTGCCCTCGAGCTTACGGAATTTTTTGACAGCCTTATCGACATTCATGCCTTTGGGCGTCTTATCCGCTGCGGGCTTGGCCATCTTATCCTTGTTCTTTCCCATACCTATATCCTTGATCTCGCAGACCGGACGCCACGGGTGGGCGTACGGCCAGTTTGCACAGCTACCTGCCTTGTACCCAGTGCGAACAAAACGGAACGCGGCGATATGCTCGCAGAATGTGTTATCCTATATCCCAATGCGTTGACGGAGAGGGTTTTGCCCGCCGCGTCGCCGGCAAGAGAGGGAAGGTCATGGGCTGCAAGCCTTCCTGCGGTGACAAGGGCCAAACGTTCACTCCCGAGCAGCGACCTCAACGGGCACGCGGCCAGCGGCGGCGAAGCCCCAGTAGGGAAGCCGTGAGCCTCGCGACAAGGGGCACAGAGTGGGCACGGCGGGCCAGACAGCCGCCGGGTCAAACAAGGTGGTACCGCGGAATTCAACCGTCCTTGGGCAATGCACATGCCCGAGGACGGTTTTTTGTTACCGAACCGGGCCGCACATCCGCAGCGCCGGGTGGCTCCAGCCGCCGCGGCAAGTGGGTGCGCGAGAGACGAAAGGGAAGACATGAGTCTGATTGATGATCTGGTCAAACTCGAGGAAGAGGCCAAGGAGCTCGTCGCAGGCGCCGACGACGCCGAGAAGCTCGAGGCCGCGCGCGTCGCGCTGCTCGGCCGCAAGGGCCGCATCACCGGCCTGATGCGCATGATGGGCAAGCTCGCCCCCGAGGATCGTCCCGTCATGGGCAAGCGCGCCAACGAGATGCGCCAGCTGATCGAGGGCATGCTCGACGAGCGCTCCACCGAGATGAAGGCCGCCGCCCTCAAGCATGCGCTCGAGCACGATGCCGTCGACATCACGTTGCCGGGCATCCGTCCGCAGATCGGCCATCAGCACCTGATCAAGCAGATCATCGAGGAGGCCGAGGACATCTTCTGCGGCATCGGCTACACCGTCGAGTCCGGCCCCATGGTCGACACCTCCTACTACAACTTCACCGCGCTCAATGCGCCCATGGATCACCCGAGCCGCTCGGCCCGCGACACGTTCTACGTGGTCGACAACAACCCCGGCAGCGTCACGCACCCCGAGGCTCACGCCCACGGCGAGTCCGACGTGCTGCTGCGCACCCAGACCTCGGGCGTGCAGATCCACACCATGGAGTCGCAGAAGCCGCCCATCTACATGATCTGCCCGGGCACCGTCTACCGTCCCGACACGGCCGACGCCTGCCACCTGCCGCAGTTCAACCAGATCGAGGGCCTGGTCGTCGACGAGGGCATCACCTTTGGCGATCTTAAGGGCACGCTCGACTACTTTGTTAAGTGCATGTTTGGCGAGGACCGCAAGACGCGCTACCGCCCGCACTTCTTCCCCTTCACCGAGCCCAGCTGCGAGGTGGACGTGAGCTGCCACGTGTGCGGCGGCAAGGGTTGCAACTTCTGCAAGCACAGCGGCTGGATCGAAATCCTGGGCTGCGGCATGGTCGACCCCAACGTCCTCATCAACTGCGGCATCGACCCCGAGAAGTACACCGGCTTCGCCTTTGGCATTGGCGCCGAGCGCGTCGCGGCCCTGCGCTACGACCTGCCCGACCTGCGAACGCTCATGACGGGCGATATGCGCTTCTTAAATCAGTTCTAGGCCCGGCGGCTTTCCCAAGCACCGCACCTTGCCTTTCAATCGTCGGTTGCGTACCTAAGTACGCGGCCCTCCTCTTTCAAGGCAATCTGCGGCACTTGGAAAACCCGTCTCCGTTGCAGTTTTTGGCTCAAAGCCGCATTTATGAAAGGAGACCAGTTAGATGCGCGTTTCTTACGACTGGCTCAAGACCATGATCGATATTCCGGAGGATCCCAAGACTCTTTCGGACGAATATGTCCGTACCGGCACCGAGGTCGAGGCGATCGATACCGTGGGCGAGTCCTTCGACCACGTGGTGACCGCCCAGGTGCTCACCAAGACCCCGCACCCCGATAGCGACCACATGTATGTGTGCTCGGTCGACGTGGGCGACAAGAACCTCGACGCTGACGGCAACCCCGCTCCGCTGCAGATCGTCTGCGGCGCGCAGAACTTCGAGGCCGGCGATCACATCGTCACGGCCATGATCGGCGCTGTCCTGCCCGGCGACGTCAAGATCAAGAAGAGCAAGCTTCGCGGCGTCGTGTCCATGGGCATGAACTGCTCCGCGCGCGAGCTCGGCCTGGGCGGCGACCACTCCGGCATCATGATCCTGCCCGAGGACACGCCCTGCGGCATGCCGTTTGCCGAGTATGTGGGCTCGAGCGATACCGTGCTCGACTGCGAGATCACGCCCAACCGCCCCGACTGCCTGTCCATGATCGGCATGGCCCGCGAGACCGGTGCCATCTTCGACCGCGATTTCCACGTTGAGCTGCCCGCCATCAAGGTCGAGACCGGCCGCGCGACCGACGACGAGCTTTCGGTCGAGATCGCCGACGAGGGCCTGTGCGACCGCTACGTTGCCCGCATCGTGCGCAACGTCAAGGTCGGCCCGTCGCCCGACTGGATGGTCAAGCGCCTCAACGCCCTGGGCGTGCGCCCGCACAACAACATCGTCGACATCACCAACTACGTGATGATGCTCACCGGCCAGCCGCTGCACGCCTTTGACCTCGACACCTTTGCCGAGCGCGATGGCCACCGTCGCGTGGTGGTTCGCGCCGCCCAGCAGGACGAGAAGTTCACGACGCTCGATGGCGAGGAGCGTGTGCTCGACGCCGGCATGGGCCTCATCACCGACGGCGAGCGTCCCGTGGCGCTGGCCGGTGTCATGGGCGGCATGGATTCCGAGATCGAGGACGATACCGTCGACGTGATGGTCGAGAGCGCTTGCTTCAACGCCGGTCGCACCTCGCACACCAGCCGTGACCTGTCGCTGATCTCCGACGCCTCCATCCGCTTTGAGCGCCAGGTTGACGAGACTGGCTGCGTGGATGTCGCCAACGTTACCTGCGCGCTCATCGAGGAGATCGCCGGCGGCGAGGTCGCCCCCGGCCATGTCGATGTTTTCCCCGCGCCCAAGACTATCGACAGCATCAAGCTGCGCCTGGCCCGCGTGCATGCCATCTGCGGTGCCGACATCGAGCCCGACTTTATCGAGCGTTCGCTTACCCGTCTGGGCTGCACCGTCGAGCGCGACGGCGAGGACTTTATGGTTACCCCGCCGAGCTTCCGTCCCGACCTGCCGCGCGAGATTGACCTGATCGAGGAGGTCCTGCGCCTATGGGGCATGGGCCGTGTGACGGCGACCATCCCGGCTGCCAAGAACCACATCGGCGGCCTGACCCGCGAGCAGAAGCTCACCCGCAAGGTCGGCGAGATCCTGCGCGCCTGCGGCCTCAACGAGACCACGACCTTTGGCTTTGCCGCCCCGGGCGACCTGGAGAAGATTGGCATGTCCACCGAAGGCCGCGGCTGCCCCGTGGTGCTCATGAACCCGCTGGTGGCCGAGCAGACCGAGATGCGTCGTTCGCTGCTGCCGGGCCTGCTGCAGTCCGTGGCCTACAACGAGGCCCACGGCACGCCCAACGTGCACCTGTACGAGGTCGGCAGCCTGTTCCACGGTCGCGAGAACGCCAGCCTGCCCAAGGAGACCAAGTCCGTGGCGGGTGTGCTCTCGGGCCAGTGGAGCGAGCAGTCCTGGAACATGAAGTACCGTAAGCTGCGCTTCTTCTTTGGCAAGGGCATTGTCGAGGAGCTGCTCGCCCAGCTGCGCATCGAGAAGGTTCGCTTCCGTCCTGTCGAGGGCGAGGGCTACGCTTTCTTGCAGCCGGGTCGTGCGGCCGAGGTTCTGTCCGGCGGAACCGTGCTGGGCTGGGTCGGCGAGATTCACCCCGAGGCGCGCGAGGCGATGGGCATCGATGAGGTCGTCGTTGCCTTTGAGCTCGACTTGGACAAGCTGATCAAGGGCGCCCGCAACCAGGAGAACTACCGTGAGTTCTCGCAGTACCCGGCCGTTGAGCACGACCTTGCCATTGTGGTTGACAACTCCGTGACCTGTGAGGATCTTGAGCGCCGCATTACGAGCGCCGGCGGTAAGTTGCTCGAGGGCGTGCGCCTGTTCGACGTCTACCGCGATCCCATCCGCATCGGAGCGGGCAAAAAGTCCATGGCCTTTGCGCTTACGTATCGCTCCGACGACCACACGCTTACCAGCGAAGAGGTCGAGAAAGCGCACCAGAAGATTGTCACCAAGGTATGCAAAGGCGTAAACGGCGAGGTCCGCGGCTAGGGCTTGCGATGGGGGGCGTAGGGCCTGATGGCGGTTGCTGCGGAGCTCTGCGCGACCGCGGTGTTCGGAATAAGGCATCGCTGACCCTGCATATATGACACGCGCATTACAAAACGGCGTGCTGCTTTTGTGGCGGCGCGCCGTTTTGCTATCATAGCCTGCGGCGTGTTACGAATCATCTAGCTCGTAACACTGATGAAATGGTTCAAGCGGCGCTGCAATCCCATGTGCCGGCAACCGGGAGGCGTATATGCACATTCCAGATAACTACCTGTCCCCGCAGACCGATGCCGTTATGGCGGTGGCGATGGTGCCCGTATGGGTTCACTGCATCAAGAAAGTGCGCGCCACGCTCGATCGCGAGCATATGGCCTTTCTGGGTATTTGCGCTGCGTTCTCCTTTTTGCTCATGATGTTCAACGTGCCGCTGCCCGGCGGCACCACTGGTCACGCCGTCGGCGGCGCACTCATCGCGCTGCTGCTGGGCCCCGAGGCCGCGGCTATCGCTGTCTCGGTCGCGCTGGCGCTGCAGGCGCTGCTGTTTGGCGACGGCGGCGTTCTGTCGTTTGGCGCCAACTGCTTTAACATGGCCTTTGTGCTGCCGTTTGTCGCTGCTATCGTGTTCCGTGCGCTCAACAGCCGTCTGCACGACAAGAGCTGGGGCACCTCGGTTTCTGCCATCGTGAGCGGTTGGGTCGGCCTGTGCCTGGCGGCCCTGTGCGCGGCAATCGAGTTTGGTATTCAGCCGATGCTCTTCACCAACGCTTCGGGCGCCCCTCTGTACTGCCCCTTCCCGCTGTCCGTGGCTATTCCGGCCATGTTGATCCCGCATATGCTGGTTGCCGGCGTGATCGAGGGCGTGGCGACGGCCGCCATCTATGGTTTCATTAAGAAGACGGCGCCGAGCGTTATCGTCGGGCCCGAGGCCGTCGATGGCCAGCTTGCTGCCGAGAGCGCTGCCGCTAAGAAGACCTCGCTGGTCCCCACGCTCATCCTGGTCGCCGTGCTTGTTGTGGCCACGCCGCTGGGCCTGCTGGCCACGGGTGACGCATGGGGCGAGTGGGACGCCGAGGGCGCCGCGACTGCCGTTCAGGAGGCTGGCGACGACAGCCTGCAGGCTTCGGTCGGCCTCGATACCCCGACCTTTGCCGATGCCCTGCCCACGGTCGATTATCTGCAGGCCTATTCCGAGGAGCAGGGTCTTGGCTTTGCCGGCCAGGCTGCGATGTATATTCTTTCGGGCGTGATTGGCGTGGCGGTGCTGACCATCGCATTTCGCCTGGTCTCGCTGACGGTCAAGGAAAGCGGTGCTCATGGCAATAGCCGAGCTGCCTAGCTGGCTTGCGGTCGAGCAGCGATACGAGCCCGCGGGGGCTCGGCATCGTGTGATGCAAAAGAATGTCCTACACCTGGCGAGCCTGCTTGAGCGGGTTCGCCTGGGTGGAGGCGCGCACGAGGGCGGGTCGATGGTCGACCGCGCCCTTTCTTGCGTTTCGGCTCCGGTGCGCCTGGTGGGGATGTTCGTCTGCGTTCTGTGCGTGTGCCTGACACAGAGCCCGCTTTACCTCATGTTGATGGCGGCTATCGCGCTGGTGCTCGTTGCCGTGCGCCCCGTACGCGGGCTGCGGGCAACCTTTGTGCCGGCGCTTGGCGCTGCGGGGCTCGCGGTGGTTTTGGCACTGCCTGCCCTGCTGCTGGGCGCGTCTGCCACGGGCGCCATGCTCAAGATCGCGCTCAAGACCTTCATTAATGTGTCGCTGGTGCTGGGCGTTTCATGGACGCTTACCTGGAGCCGCATGTCGGCGGCGCTCAAAATGTTGCACCTGCCCGACGAGGTCATCTTTACTTTCGATATGGCGCTCAAGCATATCGAGGTGCTGGGACGCACGGCGCACGATCTGTGCGAATCGGTCATGCTGCGCAGCGTGGGTCGTGCGCCTGCGGGTTTTTCGCGCACCGACTCGCTGGCGGGTATCATGGGCATGACGTTTATCAAGGCGATGGAATGTAGCCACGCGATGGACGAGGCTATGCTTTGCCGCGGCTTTGCCGGTGCGTATCCGGCGCCCGCGCGCGCCGGGTTTGGCTGGCGCGATGCGGTCTATGCGGCCGGCGTGGCACTGCTGGCAGTGTTGTGCGCCGTGCTGTAGGCGCTGCTGGTTCTTGCTGGGGATGCAAATAGGGAAGGGCGACGTTTTGACGATCGATATGAATAGTGCGGCGGGCACGAACGGTGCGGGCGGCGAGGCCGCGCCGCTCATCGAGCTGCGCAACGTGGTGTTCTCATATACGGGGCATACGGTGGTCGACGGCGTTTCGCTGCAGGTCGATCGTGGTGAACTCGTTGCCCTGCTTGGTCCTAACGGTTGTGGCAAGACGACGATCATGCGCCTTATTAACGGCCTTGAGCTCACGGACGCGGGTGCGTACCTGTTCGATGGGCGCGTGGTCGATGCGGCATATCTCAAGGATTCCGCAGCCGCTCAGCGTTTTCATCAGCGCGTGGGCTTTGTGTTCCAGAATGCCGACGCCCAGCTGTTCTGTGCCACGGTGGGCGAGGAAGTTGCTTTTGGTCCCGCGCAGATGGGGCTGCCGACAGACGAGCTCGAGCGCCGCGTCCGCGATGCCATGGAGCTGTTCCAGGTTGCCGATCTGGTCGATGCCTCGCCCTATCAGCTTTCGGGCGGGCAAAAGAAGCGCGTTGCGCTGGCGGCAGTCGTATCGATGAACCCCGATATCCTAGTGCTCGATGAGCCCACCAACGGGCTCGATGAGGACTCGTGCGACATCGTAGTCAACTTTTTGCTGGCCTACGTTGCTGCCGGTAAGACGGTTTTGATGAGTACGCACCATCAAGATTTGGTGCGCCGCTTGGGGGCCCGTGCCATCTATATCGATCGATATCACCATGTGGTCGAGGCGCCTTCGCCGTCGTATGGAACCGAGAGCGGTGCTGCGGAATAGTTGCTGCGTAGAGGATGCGTAGCCGCCCGCGCGGCTTTGCCGTGATGGTATAGTTATCCAGGTTTTTTATGGGGGTGGCTATGCCAAGCTGGAACATTCATATCGCTCAAACGGAGCGCTTGCTGACACGTGCTAGCGTGCTTGCCGATAGCGTGCGCGACCGCAATGCCTTTTTGTTTGGCTGCGTGGTTTCGGATATCTTTGTGGGCTACATGGTTCCCGGCATTGCCGATCCCATCCCGTACCGCATCACGCACTTTGCTAAGCCCGAGCCTATCCCCAAACCACGCGAGCACGAGTTCTGGGATACCTATGTGACGCCGCTGCTTAAAAGTTCGCCCACCGGTGCGCCAGCCGCGGCGACCTCGATTATCGAGGAGCGCGAGCGACTGAACCGCGTGCACTATCCCCAGCGCTACAAGGATGCCGAGCCGGTTGCCGGTCCCGGCGCCTGTGAGTTCTCGCTTGCGTCCGAAGATGTGGCGCAGTCGCTGCTCGATTTAACGCTGGGCGTCTGGTCGCATCTGGTGGCCGATACCGTATGGAATACGCGCGTGAATCAGTACCTGGAGGCGCACGGCGGCAAGCCGTGCGAGGAATTCCGCATTAAAAAGCAAGGTGACTTTGACTGGTTTGGTAAGACGCTCGGCATTGTTTCCATCCCGCGTGCGACCGATCGTCTGTATACTGCGGCGACGCGTTTTGGGCAGTATCCCATCCATAAGGAGTATGTGCTCAAGACCATCGGCGTTATGCACGAGATTGTGCGCGAAAACCCCGGTGAGCCCGATCATCCGCCATACCGCCTGCTAACTGAGGAGTTTTTCGATGCAACGTTTACCGAGGTCATCGAGCTGACCGAGGTGGGCTTTGCGACTCGCGTTGCTGCTTCTGACGTTCCCGCAGTCCCCCTGATCGCTAGCTGCTAGCTGGCCGGCTTAACGGTGAACAGTTCATTCCAATTGACCAACGGCTCCCGTCGCAGGGCATCTTCGGTGGTGCGTTCCTGATCGGTCTTTGGGATGTAGGGGAGCCCTGCCTTTTTATGGATGAGTTCGGCGATGTTGTTAAAGCTCTTCGTGTCTTTGATTTGCTCATAGGTTATCTGGATAACGTCATAGCCCATGCTTGTGAGGGCGGTGGTGCGCTCGGCATCGGAGAGACTTGCGGCTTCGCCATCGTGGGCGGAGCGGCCTTGGCATTCCAAGATGACGCCCATGCTGTCGTTGTTGCTCTCGATGAGGATATCGGCGTAGCAGCAGGTTTTGTCATACAGTGAGCGCGCGGCGTCGCTGAGTGGGATGCGCACGTTGTTTGCGATGTTGATGCCCATGCCGCCCTCGTTGCGGGGGAGCGAGACAAGCATAGAGGCCTGTACTTCGAAGGGCGAGGCGGTCTGCCCCGTCATGTGCTCGGCCGCCCAGCGCAGTTGTTTAACGCCGCGCAGGCCTGCAGCCTGCTTGGCGAACGCGGCGATATCCGCCGCGCTGAGGAGCGGCGGGCGCTTCCACAAATTGGTGTCATTGCCCTTGGTGTCGACAACACGCTCCCAGCAGCAGTTGGGTGGAATGAGCTTAAGCGAAATAGCTTCATCAAGTTGTTGTTGCGTTCGCTCGCAGGGCTTAAACACTGCAAAGGAGCCGCACATCTCGTAGCAAGCCATGAGTAGCTGGTTGCGTGAGACCTGCGTAGCAAGGCTGAGCAGCGTAAACTCGGGCGACGTGACATCAAATCCATGTTCAGTTTGCCTAAACGACCCGGGAGGCGGCTCTTGGGTTAGCAGACGGCTGTGAAATAGCTTTCCGTTCGCGCGTTGTTTTCTTTCGCCCACGAATCTCCAAACTGGTGTGCCGAGCAAGTCTTTAAATACTGGCTGTTTTGAGTAATGCACCAAGCGATGGTCATGGTCGGGCGGCAGGATTGCCGGATAGAGTCCGAGTATCTGGGGCGGGATGCGATAGTACTGAAAAGCCGTGGGTCCGCAGGCAAGAAATGACATGGCGATCCGATCGTTTGAGCGTTGATTGGGCTAGAAAAGCTATTCGTTTCGGAAGTGCGGGGAAAAAGACAAATAGGTCAGACACAAGCGGTATTTAAGCCAACTTTATCAGGGGTTTTGTTGAAATAAAAGGGCTTGTGCTCGGGGGTAAGCAATTTTTCCCCGCACTTCCGAAAACGCGGTCGATCCGGCTCTTGCTAAAACGATTCAGCAGCATCGGATAAGGTGTGGGTTTGCCACCGGGTGAACACTTTTAGCGCCTGAGGCTTTATTTTTTGGCCTCGAAGGGTGGATTTTGCGCTTTTGGTAAAGAAATGAGTGCGTGTTTTGCTGTGTGCTGGCATTGGTACAAAAAAGGGCCCGGAAGGCGAAGCCTTCCGGGCCCTTTGCAATGCAAGTGTGCTTGCAAGTGCGATTTAGCGCACCTGAGCGACGTAAGCGACGTTGGTCGAGGAGACCTTGTCCTCGAGCTGGACGCTCATGCGGGGATCGCCGGCGGTGGCGACGGTCAGATCGCCGGCCTCGACGTAGCCGAGCTCCTTAGCGGTCTCGATTGCCTTGACGATCGTGCCGTTGACGGTGCCCTGGGTAATCTCGGCCTGGTGCGGGATAACGCCCCAGTACATAATCATCTGCTGGACGGCCCACTCGTGGCGGGAGAACGCGCAGATCGGCATGTTGGGACGGAAGTGCGAGATCAGGCGAGCAGTACGACCGGTGGTCGTCGGCACGGTGATGCACTTGGCGCCAACGGTGGTGGCCATGTTCACAGCGGACATACCCACAACGTTGTTGACGACGCGGGTGCCGTGAGCATCGGCCGGAACCTCGAGCGGAGCGTGAGCCGGGAGGTACTTCTCGGTCTCGAGAGCAATGCTGGCCTGCATCTTAACGGCCTCGACCGGGTACTTACCGGCAGCGGACTCGCCAGAGAGCATAACGGCGTCGGTGCCGTCGTAGATGGCGTTAGCAACGTCGGCAACCTCGGCGCGCGTCGGGCGCGGGTTCTGCTGCATGGAGTCGAGCATCTGCGTAGCGGTGATAACGGGCTTGTAGGCCGCGTTGCACTTGGCGATGATCTCCTTCTGGATGTGCGGAACGAGCTCGGGCTTGATCTCGATGCCCAGGTCGCCACGGGCGACCATGATGCCGTCGGAAGCCTCGAGAATCTCGTCGAAGTTCTCGACGCCCAAGGCGCACTCGATCTTCGGGAAGATCGTCACGTGCTCGCCGCCGTTCTCGCGGCAAAGCTCGCGGATGCCGCGGACGGACTCGCCGTCACGGATGAAGGAAGCGGCGATGTAGTCGATGTTCTCGGTCAGGCCAAAGAGGATGTCCTGACGATCGCGCTCGGTGATGGCGGGCAGCGAGATGTTGACGTTGGGCATGTTGACGCCCTTGCGCTCGCCGATCAGGCCGTCGTTCTTAACGACGCAGGTCATGTCCTGGCCACTGACGGACTCGACCTCGAGGGCAACTAGGCCGTCATCGATCAGGATGAGGGAGCCCTTCTCGACCTCGGAAGGCAGAGCCAGGTAGTCGAGGGAGATGTGCTCAGCGGTGCCGTGGAAATCCTCGGACGTGGGCTGAGCGGTGACGACGATCTTATCGCCGGTCTTGACGGCAACCTTCTTGCCGTCGACCAGAAGGCCGGTGCGGACCTCGGGGCCCTTGGTGTCGAGCAGGATGCCGACAGGCAGACCGAGCTCCTTGGAAATACGGCGGACGCGCTCGATGCGACCGTGGTGCTCGTCGTAGGAGCCGTGCGAGAAGTTAAAACGGGCGACGTTCATGCCCGCCTTGATCATCTCGCGGATGGTCTCGTCGCTATCGCAGGCGGGACCCATGGTGCATACAATCTTAGTGCGCTTGTACATTCAGACCTCCATCTGACATCGTCTTGCGCTGATAGATAAACCATAAGAAATAAAACCGAGATGATTATAACGAAATGCCGACCGAATACCCCAAAAAATCGACCGTATGCCGAAATGGAAGTTCATTTTTTGCGGGA
>CAJMMN010000020.1 GCA_905214525.1 uncultured bacterium | reverse complement strand
TCCAAGGGTTATACCCTAAGAGCAAACCACCCCTTTTAGGGGTGGTTTTGATTTTGCGCCGCCCTTCAAGGGCAATATGGCCAGCGACCTCCATCGCCTACACGACACCCGCTATATTGCTCTTGAAAGATGACGTATTCGACAAACGATGCACTTGCGCATGATGCACACTTTGCACGAGGAGGACCATATGCACGAGAAACATGGACACGACCTTTCGCGCGACGACTTGATTCGCGAGGCAAAGATGCAGACCGATGCTATTCAGCGGCTCAATGTTTGGCTGCGCCTGGGCTATTCGCTCGTGGCGATTGGCTTTTTGATGGGGATGTGGGGTATGCAGGGCGGCCCCGGCTGGGGTGTCCCCGTGGGCATCGTGTGCCTGGTGGTGGGCACTCCGCTTTCGATCGTGCTTAAGGTCGGCACGACCAACGCCAAAAAGAATGTCGAGCGCATGCTCGAGGCCGCTGGTGTCGACGTTGAGGAGCTTATGCGACGCAAGAAGGACGAGCAATAGACTTCCGCGTTGGGGTATCATAAATAATTGTTGCGAATGTTAACTAATGTACGGCAAATGACGGTTTTATGGCCCTTCTAGAGTTGCAAAGGACAATATCCCCAGTGGATTACGATGACGTCGCTCGAAAACTGATTGTGTACTCACGTTCCCTTGCCAAGGGATCCTTGAGTGCTGCCGGCGGCGCCAGTGTGGGCGAGGCACCGGTTTTACAGTATCTATCGGGTATTGACGGTGATGTCATTCCCTCCGAGATTGCCAAGAAGCTGAAATTCTCCCGTGCGCGCATGTCGCATATCTTGGATTCACTCGAGAGTAAGGGTTACGTTCAGCGCAGGACTGATCCAAACGATCGTCGGCGTGTGCTGGTGAGCATTACCGAGGAAGGCCGTGATTTCGCGGCGAAAAAAAATGCCGAGAGTGTGGCATCGCTCTCGAAACAACTCTCAGCGCTCGGCGAGCACGATGCCCAGGAGCTCGTGCGCATCCTGAATAAAGCTTACAGCCTTACCTATGATGCCGACGACTACCTGGACAATCTATAAGGATAAAGACAGACATTTAGGTGCATCTTGAAATGCACCCGGGACAGTTGTGCCCATCAGCCACCGTCAACATCTCATTCCAAACCAAATCAGCCAACGTACGTCATGGCAATCCCCGGTAGGTTGCAGGATGGCGGCTGAGCCTTTCCCTCGGGAAACTTCGCGAAGCCCAGTTCCCGAGGGAAAGGTATGGTCTGTGTAATACCAGATAAACAGTACATTTTTGCTAGATTGGTATTTGACTGAAGAACCAATTGGTATGGCTTATTAAGCCCACCTTGCCGTTGACGCTTATTTTGCTGCCGCTGGGAGAATTCCGAACTTGGGTGCGCAAGTGCTCCCATATGTTAATATGACCTAGTAGGTGGCTATCTGGTTACTACCAGTTGGCCCCTTGGTAACGGGTGGCCCCCATTGTGCGGAATGTACCGAACATCTCCGTTTGATACGTTTTCCCATGCTGCCGGGGGGGGCGTCCTCGGCACCTCAGCATGTCGGAAGAAAGGAGACCAGATGCGCAGGAATTCCATTTTTACGAAACGGTGGGTGAAGGGAAGCGCGGTCCTCGTTGCCACTGCAGCGACGCTCGTGTTTGCCAATCCCCAGCAGGCGATTGCCACGCCACTCAAGGGCGTCGACTCGGCGACCGTGTCCCAGTCTGCCTCGAATGTCGTCGACATCGATTTCGCTGACGGCATCAAGGGCCGTATTACGTTCCTCGAGGACGGTATTTTCCGTTATAACGTCGACCCCAAGGGTGAGTTTTCCGAGTACGCCACGCCGCGCAGTAAGTCCCACACGGCTAAGATCCAGGCTCAGCCCGATACCTCGGACACCTACAGCAAGCCGAGTGCGACGGTTGCCGACAAGGGCGACACTATCGAGATCACCGGCGGAAAGGCGACCGTGATCCTGGACAAGGCGACTGGCAAGATGAGTATCAAGTCAGGCGACCGTGTCGTGGTTTCCGAGTCCGCGTCCCTCGACCTTGATAAGAAGGGTACCGTCCAGACGCTCGCCAAGGAGAAGTCCGAGAACTTCTTTGGCGGCGGCACCCAGAACGGACGCTTCCTGCACACCAACCAGACCATCGCCATCTCCAACACGAACAACTGGACCGATGGCGGCGTTGCCTCGCCCAACCCGTTTTATTGGACGAGTGACGGCTACGGCGTGCTCCGAAACACGTTTGCAGAGGGTTCCTACGACTTCGGTTCCACGGACTCATCGACGGTCACGACTTTGCACAGCGAGAATGAGTTTGATGCCTACTACTTCGTGGCGACCAACGAGGGAGCTTCGAACGTGGCAACTGAGATGCTGCAGGACTACTACAAGGTGACCGGTAACCCGGTACTGCTGCCCGAGTACGGGTTCTACCTTGGTCATCTTAATGCCTATAACCGTGATGGCTGGTCAACGACCTCGGGTCAAAAGAAGTGGGAGACCAAGGGCAGCAAGTCCTCGAGCGAGAAGGGCGACGTTAAGTACGAGTCTGGCATGTCGACGGGCTACAAGCTCGACGGCACACTTGCGGCCGAGACGCTCAACGGTGAGGGCCCTACGGTTGATACCGAGAACATGAAAGCGACCGATTTCGACCGCCAGTTCTCTGCTCGGCAGGTTATCGATGACTACGAGGACAGCGACATGCCGCTCGGCTGGTTCCTGCCGAACGACGGCTACGGCGCCGGCTATGGCCAGAACGGTTACTACAAGACCGGCGGCGTCAACTCCGACGGAGCGAGCTCGGCCGGCCGTCTTAACGCTGTGCGTGCCAACGTCGACAACCTTAAGAAGTTCACCGAGTATGCCAACTCAAAGGGTGTGAGCACGGGCTTGTGGACCCAGTCCAACCTTGAGCCCGACAGCAACCCTGAGACCCCGTGGCATCTGCTTCGCGACTTCGACGCCGAGGTCAAGACGGGAGGCATCACTACCCTTAAGACCGACGTTGCCTGGGTTGGATCTGGCTACTCCTTTGGTCTTAATGGCATCAAGACAGCTTATGACACGGTGACGACCGGCGCTAACAAGCGCCCCAACATCATCACGCTCGATGGTTGGGCCGGCACGCAGCGCTTTGGTGGCATTTGGACCGGCGACCAGTATGGCGGTAACTGGGAGTACATTCGCTTCCATATCCCCACGTATATCGGTCAGAGTCTTTCGGGCAACCCCAACATCGGCTCCGACATGGATGGCATTTTTGGCGGCGACCCCATCATCTCTGCGCGTGACTACCAGTGGAAGACGTTCACGCCCTCTATGCTCGACATGGACGGTTGGGGCACCTACCGTAAATCGCCCATGACGCACGGCGATCCCTACACAGGCATCTCGCGCTTCTACCTCAAGCTCAAGGCGCAGCTCATGCCCTATATCTACACGAGCGCGGCCTCGGCGGCCAACATCGACACGGGTAACGGCGATGCCGGCCTGCCCATGATCCGCGCCATGCTGCTTTCCGATAACTCCGAGTACGCCGCAAGCACCTCGACGCAGTACCAGTATATGTTCGGTGAGAACTTCCTAGTGGCACCGGTGTATCAGGATACCCAGGCAGACGAGAACGGCAACGACATTCGCAATGGGATTTACCTCCCCAACTACGGCACCGACGAGAATCCCACCATCTGGATCGATTACTTCTCGGGTAAGCAGTATCGCGGCGGCCAGGTTCTCAACAACTACGAGGCTCCGCTTTGGAAGCTGCCGCTGTTTGTGAAGGCCAACGCTATCGTGCCGATGTACGCCGAGAACAACAACCCCGAGGCCGTGAGCGACACCAACACCAAGGGTACCGACCGCAGCCAGCGTATCGTCGAGTTCTTCGCCACCGAGGGCGACGGCACCTTTACGCAGTACGAGGACGACGGCTCCTCCATCGAGAACAACACGACTGAGGACGATTCCTACGGTACGATCGACAATATCTCCTACGGTGAGCATGTGAGCACCGTCTACAGATCCAAGGCCGCAGGCGGCACCGCGACCTTTACCGCCGAAGCCTCGCAGGGTGGCTACAACGGCTACGACTCCAATCGCACCACGACCTTCGTGGCCAACGTGTCCGCCAAGCCCATGAGCGTCGTCGCCAAGAACGGCGGATCCGCGCTCAACGTGGTTGAGGTCGACTCGCAGGAGACCTTTGACACCGCGACCCCCGAGGCCGGCCAGGCGGTCTACTTCTACAGCGAGACCCCTAACCTCAACCACTACGGCAGCGATGTGGACGGCACCGAGGCCGAGCGGGGCGAGAGCTTTAACAACACCAAGATCACCACGAACCCCAAGGTCTACGTCAAGTTCGCGAAGACCGATGTTGCTGCGGCGGCGCAGACGCTCGAGCTGGGCGGTTTCGTGAACGCCGACGCCACGCTCACAGCCGATCGCCTCAACGAGAGCCTCTCCGCACCCACGAACCTTGCTGCCCCCGAGGACGTCACGACCCCAACGAGCATCAAGCTCACCTGGGGAAAGGTCGATGGTGCTACCTCCTACGACCTTAAGGTCGACGGCACCGTGTTCGCCGTGGGTGATGCGGCCGAGTTCACGCACACCGACCTCGCCTACAATAGCAAGCACACCTACCAGATTCGTTCGCGCAACGCCGAGGGCTACTCCGCCTGGAGCGATGTGCTCGAGGCGAACTCCGCACTCGATCCGTGGCGGAACGTCCCCGACGCCGAGCAAATCACCTGGGAGGGCTCACTTTACGGCAGCCATAAGGCCGAGCTCGCCTTCGACCATGAGTTCCAGTCGGGCGACGGCGGTTTCCACTCCGGTGGCAACGATCTGGGCAAGGCGCTTACCGTTGACTATGGACGCGCTTACAAGCTCGATAAGCTCGAGTACTATCCGCGCGATGACGCCGGCAACGGCACTGTGACCAAGATGCGTGTTGAGACGAGTCTCGATGGCGTCCACTGGACGAGCCAGGAGGTCGATTGGGCACGTTCCGCTGATTGTAAGACGGTAGCGTTTGACGGCACCGTGGCCGCCCGTTACGTGCGCATGACACCGCTCGCCTCGGTCGGCAATTTCTTCTCCGCGTCCGAGATTGCCATCTACAAGACCGACGGCACGGATGGCTTCGCCGTGGGCTCCAACCTCAACAAGGCCACGATCTCCGACGGAGACTACTCCAACATGAAGAACTATCTGGGCCTCGAGAATCGCGAGCCCGATACCCCGACGTTCGGTTCGCAGATCCGCGACCACTTCGCCGACCTCAACGATAACGGCGTTTACGACGTCTACGATTACTCGTTCACCATGGCGGGTCTTGACGGCGGCACTAAACAAAAGGGCAAGGTCGCAGGTTCGCTCGCGGTGATTCCGAGCAAGACCGAGGTCGAGGCCGGTGATGAGATCACCGTTGATGTCTATGCGGCCGACGCCAAGAACGTCAACGCCCTGGGCGCTCTCGTCAACTTCAAGAGCGACCAGTTCGAGTTTGTGTCCGAGAGCATCGCGCAGGACGGCTCGACTGCCGGCATGGAGAACCTGTCTCGCGAGAAGGTCCAGTTCGCGGACAGAACGCAGACTATCAATCTCGCCTTTGCCAACCGCGGCGATGGCAAGCTCTACAACGGTACCGGCGCGGTGGCGAGTTTCAAGCTCAAGGCCAAGACCGCCGGCAAGGTCGAACTGCCCTCGACATCTTGGCTCATCGGTCCGGCATGCGACGCACTTGAGTTTGCGAGCGACGGCACGGTGACGATGCCGGATGTTCCTCAGCCAACGGTCGCCGAGTACGGTCAGGACGCCTTCAACATCACGATGACCAACGATGAGCTCACGACCGACGACGGGACCAACGTCGAGAAACTTATCCAGCAGAAGAGCTATAACGCGCTGTTCGATAATAACGAGGGCGACAACGGCTTTGAGTTCCTATGGAACTGGAGCGGCAACTGGGACAGCGAGGGTAAGCTTCCGAGTTACGTGAAGCTTCCCACCACGATGACATTCGCATTTAAGACGCCGTCGAAACTCGATAGTGTCGAGGTCGTTAACCGCAACGGTGGCAACGGAACCGTGCAGAAGATCAAGGCTGTCGTGACGTTCGAGGATGGCTCGACCCAAGAGTTCGCGGGCGGGGAGTACGATTCCTTCCTGGCTCGCTACGCCTTTGACCTCTCTGCCGAGAACAAGGGCAAGAAGGCGACCAAGGTCGAGGTCACGCCGCTTGAGGCATCGGGTGACCAGATGCTCACACTGCGTGAGGTCAACTTCAACTACACGCAGGGTGTCGAGGCCATCGAGGGTGTCGAGCTAGGCAAGAACCAGACCGAGTTCTTTGAAGGCGACATTACGCCCGTCGACGCCAAGGCTACGCCTGAGAGCGCTGGCTACCCCTATGTGACGGTCGAGAGCTCCGACCCCTCTGTGGTAAGCGTCTCCGCTGTTCAGGCTGGCGATAGCGTGAGCTACTACCTGCGTGCCAACAAGGCCGGCAAGGCAAAGATCACGGTGGCGTCGGTACTCGACCCCTCCAAGACCGCATCCTATGAGGTCGAGGTCAAGGCTGGTGTCGATACCTCTGCGCTCGTAGCAGCGCTTTCCAAGGCCGCGGGCTACAGCGAGTCCGTCTACACCAAGGATTCCTATGCAGCTCTCACCACTGCGGTCGAGGCGGCTCAGAAGCTCCTCGACAGCGGCCAGGGCAGCTATAGCAAGAAGGATGTCGCAGACGCCACAGCCAAGATCGAGAAGGCAATCGACGGCCTCAAGATGCGCCCTGTTGATGAGAAGATTCTCATCAACACGCCCGAGAACCGCAAGAACGTCAAGGTGGCCGGCTTCTCGAGTGAGGCCGACTACGAGGGCAGCAACGCCGTCAACGCTCTCGACGGCGACGAGCGGACGCTTTGGCACAGCGACTGGGCCCATGGGACCGGTATGCCCCAGTATCTGAGTGTCGACCTGGGCCGCGACTACGATCTCACCGACGTTACATTCCTGCCGCGCCAGGACGGCGGCACTAACGGCGATATCTTCGAGGCCGAGATACTGGTCTCCGACACTGCCGACGGTTATGAGAAGGGCACCGCCGCGTCGATGGGTACGTTCGCCTTCGACAACGATGGCCGCGTGCTCACCGACCGTGGCGACTGGAAACAGATGAGCTTTGGCGCCGCGCGCGGTCGCTACGTGACCGTCAAGGTGATTCACGCCGGCGGGGGCGACGTTGATGCCTACTGCAGCATGGCGGAGCTCAAGTTCTACGGTACGGCCGTCCCCGATCCGGTGGCGAAGGATGATCTCACTGCCGCGATCGAAAAGGTTGATGCCGAGCTTGCCGCCGGCGACCTCAAGGCCGGCGACTACACCGAGGCCTCCTGGACGGCGCTCGAGAACGCCCTGGCGAGCGCCCGCGCCATCTTGAGCGACGAGGATGCCACGCAGGACGAGGTCGACCAGGCGCTCAGGGCGCTCGAGAGCGCCCGCGACGCGCTCGAGAAGACCCCGGTGGTCCCGGTCGAGAATCCGACTAAGAAGCAGCTCAAGGCCCTGGTCAAGCAGGCGAAGGAGACTGACACCAGGGGCAAGACGGCCGAGTCTGTCAAGGCCCTGACGGATGCCATTACCTACGCCGAGGACGTCTTGGGTGATGAGAATGCTTCCGACACCCAGATCCAGGCGGCCTATAGCCAGCTCAAGCTGGCCATTGAGAGCCTCAAGGATGCCGATTCCGGCAACCAGGGCGGCTCGGGCAACCAGGGTTCCGGCAATGGCTCGAACGGCGGCAACCAGGCGGGCAAGCCCGCAGGCGACAAGGCCCAGGGCAGCAAGAAGAACGGTTCGGCGATTCCCAATACCGGAGACCAGACGGCGGCGACCGTCGCGACCGTCGGTGGTCTTGGCGCCATCATCGCCGCGATCGGCGCTTTCTTCCATCGTCGCAGCAAGGCTAAGTAGCCCCAGCAACAGCTAAGCAAGCGTGCCCGCCGTCCCACCCAAGGACGGTGGGCACGCTTTTTGAATGTAGGCAGAAAGCTCCGACCCTTCGGCCTTAATCTCGCAAAGCGTTCCGTCTCCCGCCGAACACATCAGCATCGGCGGCTATACTTGAATTATTTGCAGTTAAGGGTCGCGGATTGGCCGCGTCACCGCTCTCAACAGGAGGTCTTTGTTTATGGCAGATCAAAAGCCGGTTGTCGGGATCATCATGGGCTCCAAGTCCGATCTGGGTGTTATGGAAGGCTGCACCGCCGAGCTCGAGGCGCTCGGTGTGCCCTATGAGCTCGTCATTGCGAGCGCACACCGCACACCGGCGAAGGTCCACGAGTGGGCTTCGACTGCTGCCGATCGCGGTATCAAAGTGATTATCGCCGCCGCCGGCAAGGCCGCTCACCTGGGTGGTGTCGTGGCCGCCTTTACGCCGCTGCCGGTTATCGGCGTACCTATGAAGACGAGTGACCTGGGCGGTATGGATTCGCTGCTGTCGATGGTGCAGATGCCTTCGGGCGTGCCCGTGGCCTGCGTTGCCATCAACGGCGCCAAGAACGCCGCCATTTACGCCACGCAGATTCTGGGCGCATGCGACCCCGAGTACCGCAAGGTTATCGAGAAGATGAAGCAGGAGATGGCCGACGCCTAGGCGTTCCGCCGTTTCACCGCAGTATAAGGAGAGCCATGTCCGATTATCAGGGAAAACGATTCAAGGCTTCTCAGATTCCCGATCCGTCGAAGCCGGGTGCTGCCCATGCGGCACAGCAGGGTCGGACATCCTCTCCTCAGCAGCCGCGCGCGCCGCGCCCCGTGACACCGGCGACGCATCGTCGACAGGACGCGCCGGCCGCATATCGACCTTCATCTTATAGCACCGCTAAGAAGCCGCCCCGGTCTTCATCGCATGCCACGCCGTCGGATTACACCGAGTCGCCGCGTAAAAAGCGCCGCTCCATCATTCCTATTCTGCTCATCATCGTGGGCATCGGTCTGATTGTTGCCGCCGCTGCCATCTTTATCAATGCCCAGATTGGCTATAAGCAGGCGAGCGATTCGTATCAGAAAATCGAGAAGCAATATGTAAGCGATAAGGACGCCAGCGGCGTGCCGATTATCGACTTTGATGCACTTGCTCAGACGAACCCCGAGATTGTGGGTTGGATTTACGTGCCGGGAACCAACATCAACTATCCCGTGGTGCAGACCAACAACAACTCCAAATACCTCAACACGCTGTTCGATGGCACGTCTAACGCCTCGGGTGCCATCTTCTTGGATAGCGATGACACCGCGCCGGGAATGGTCGACCAGCAGACCACGATCTACGGCCACCATATGAACGATGGGTCGATGTTCAACGTGATTTCGGATACGACTGACCAGGCAACGTTCGATAGCGTTGAATATGTGTACTACATCACGCGCGATGCGACGTATAAGTTGCGTCCGCTGGCGACCAAGGTGGTCGAGGACACGTATGCCAAGGCGCGCACGACCAATTTTGAGGGCGACGACGGACTCAAGAACTACCTGTCCGAGATGCTCGACGGCGCTTCTGCCGTGGCGAGTGATGCCACCGATCGTGCCGCTTCGGCAACTAAGGTTGTAACGCTTGTGACCTGTCGTTCGCTGTCGCTGAGCAACACACGCGCCGTCATGGTACTCACGCCGGTCGAGGAATAAGTTGTTCGAGAGTAGCTAAAAAGGCCCCGTCCCAAATTGGCTACTCGACGACGGTAAGGGAGAAATGATGCTCGAGAGTGGCAAATTGATGCCTTCGATTGATGCTTGGCTGCGCGAGGCCAAGGCCGATGCTTCGGCGGCAGGCTGTGGGATGTATCTGACGCATAACGGTGTGGTGCGCGCGACGCCCAAGGCTGAGGTGCGCGGAGTCGAGACCGATGGCGTGGCGCCTGGGCATAAGGTGGGCGGCATGGTGTTTGGCTTCGATGCTCAGAAGGTGCAGGCTGCTATCGAGGCGACGCGTGCGATGCCGGGTATCGGCTATGTGCGTGTGTGGCTGGCAAGCGGCGAGCTTGCCGTAGGTGACGACATCATGCTCGTGCTCATCGGCGGGGACATTCGCCCGCACGTGGTCGATGCGCTGCAGGCGCTCGTTGGCACCATTAAGAACGAATGCGTGAGTGAGGTCGAGCGCGAGGCGTAGAGGCTTGCGTCGATAGAAGGATCGTTTATAAAAATGCCCACCGGTACGTGTGATACCGGCGGGCATTTTGCGTTTTGGCGCGGTGGGCGCTACACGCGCGTCGCATCCTTGGGGCTCATGGTCATGCTCTGGAAGCGGTTTTCCATGTACTCGTTATCGAAGTGCTCTCCGTAGAACTGTGCGACGGGAATGTCCGGCTCCGTGCCGTTAACGCGCTGGTACCAGTAGTCGAGCGACTGCAGCGTCATGACGCCGTCGACCAGCATGATAACGGTAAAGATGACGGTGGCCGAGTAGCGGCTCTTCCAGGGGATCTTGTTGATAAGCTTAAGCAGCCTCGGCAGCAGCAGCTTGATCCAGATGAGGCCGCCCAGGCCCCACAGGCAGGCGAAGCCCGTGCAGGTGCGTCCGCCCGTGAGGACCACGAGCGGATCGGGCAAACCGAACAGCGTTATGTGCGAGTAGCTCCACGAGACCACGCCAAACGCGGTCTGCATAAACCAGCCCACGAACACCTCAAAGCTGGCGCCGAGCAGGGCGCTCACCAGGAAAATGATGATGGGGTTCTTTTTGTAGAAGCGGTTAAGCACCATGGTCATGAGCACGGCGCCAAATCCGTAGATGGGGCTGAAGGGGCCAAACAGCATGCCGGCGCGGTTCTGATAGACGCCCGGGTCGTCGACCGTCATGTGCCAGATGTCCTCGGCGATCAGGCCGAGTATGCAGCAGACAAAGAACACCCAGAACAGGTTGAAGTAGTTGAGCTTGATGTAGCCCTCGCCGGTTTCATCGCGGCCGAGCATGCCCTCGGCGGCGGCGTCGCGGTCGAGCATCTCCTGCAGGCGGCGCTGCAGTTCGCGCTCCTGACGCAGCGTGGGGTCGACGGTTGCCGAAAGTGCAACAAGGATGCCGAGCTGGATCGCGGGACGCAGTAGGAAGGGCCCGATGCCCTGGAGCATCACGTCGACCAAAAGCTCGACGACGGTGAATGCAATAAGGATGTAGGACAGGCGGGCGGCGTTACGGCGCTGGTTTTTGATAAGGTCCAGGCCAAAGATGATTAGGATGACGGCACTTGCCGCAGAGAGCATGATGCCGGCGACGATAAGGCCGACTGCGACGAGCGTGTTATCGCCGAGCTTTTCGGTGGCGTTGCCGTTAACAAGTGCCGTGATGACCTGCCACATAAAGGCAGCGACTGACGGGAGCGTGCCCACGCCGGAAAGGATGCACAGGACGGCGTACACCTTAATGATGAGGGGGATCTTCTTGACCTCCGTGGCGCTGGGGACGCTGGGGTCGAGTTCGTTTCGATCCATACAGAACCTTTCTCGCTTTGTTGTAGGTTATAAGGATACGCCGCCGACCTGCCAAAAGACAGGACGAACGTCCCAATTGCAACTTTGTAATCCCCAACGGCGGACGCGGCGGCCATCTGGGGGCGCGGGCACTTACACTGGACAGACCGATAAAATGTTTGGCAACAAAACTGATTATTAGCTCGGTGGGCTTTTAAAAAGCGCTGTTCACGCGCGGGAGTGCTTGTCTTGCCGTGCGTATAATAAGGCGGGAAACGCCAAAAATACGAGGCTCTGAGGGGATACCATGTCTCAAGAAACCATCCGCGCGGCCGAGCGTGCCGCGGGACAGGTGAACACCATGTCGACGTATGATCCGGACTCCGACCAGCTGCATGAGGAATGTGGCATTTTCGGCGTATGGGCACCCGATCGCGACGTGGCTCGACTGACGTACTTTGGCCTGCGTGCGCTGCAGCACCGTGGCCAGGAATCGGCTGGAATCGCCGTGGGTGACGGCGGCACGGTTATGGTCCGCAAAGATCTGGGCCTGCTCGACCGCGTGTTCTCCAACGCCGACCTGTCGACGCTCTCCGGCCAGCTGGCCGTGGGTCATGTGCGCTACGGCACTGCCGGCGCCAAGAGCTGGGAAGCCTCTCAGCCGCACCTCTCTACCATCAATAGCGTCATTATCGCGCTCGCGCACAACGGCACCCTCGTCAACACCGACGAGCTGCGCCGTCAGCTGATCGAGCTGGGCGTGCCGTTCCTCTCCAATTCGGATTCCGAGGTCGCGACCAAGCTTATCGGCTACTTTACCCAGCGTACGGGCCACCTACGCGAGGGTATTCGCAAGACCATGGAGCTCGTGCGCGGCGGCTACGCCATGACGCTCATCAACGAGCAGGCGCTCTACGCATTCCGCGATCCACACGGCATTCGCCCGCTCGTGCTGGGCAAGCTGGTGGACGAGGGTCTGGACCAGGCCGATGCCGCAGCCGTTTCGCAGCTGCCGTCGCAGGACGGCGCCGCGACGGTCGACTCCGCCGTCCGTGTCACGCGCGCCGGCGGCTGGGTCGTTGCTTCCGAGACCTGCGCACTCGACATCGTGGGTGCCGAGTACGTCCGTGACGTCCGTCCCGGCGAGATCTTGCGCATCAGCGCCGAGGGCCTGGTATCCGAGCAGGGCGTGCCTGCAGCCGAAGAGCCCGCCAACTGCATCTTTGAGCAGGTCTACTTTGCCCGCCCCGACTCCATCATGAACGGCAAGAGCGTCTATGCCTGCCGTTACGACATGGGTCGTCAGCTGGCACATGAGGAGCCTGTCGAGGCCGACCTGGTCATCGGCGTGCCCGACTCCGGCCTGCCGCCTGCGGAGGGGTATTCGCACGAGAGCGGTATTCCCTTTGGCGAGGGCCTTATCAAGAACCGCTACGTGGGCCGTACGTTTATCGAGCCTACGCAGGAGTTGCGCGCCATGGGCGTGCGTATGAAACTCAACCCGCTGCGCGACAACATCGAGGGCAAGCGCCTGGTCGTCATCGACGACTCCATCGTGCGCGGCACCACCATGGTGCAGCTCGTCAAGATGCTGCGCAACGCCGGCGCCAAGGAGATTCATATCCGCATCAACTCGCCCGAGGTCATCTGGCCGTGCTTCTACGGTATCGATACCGACGTGCAGTCGCAGCTTATCAGCGCCAACAAGACGGTCGACGAGATTTGCGAGTATATCGGCGCCGATTCGCTGGCCTTCCTTTCGGTCGAGGGCCTGCTGAAGGTCATGCCCAAGGGCGGTTACTGCGATGCGTGCTTTACCGGCCGCTACCCCGTGGCGATTCCCGAGAGCTTTGGCCGCGACAAGTTTATGGAGGGCTTTAAGCCCCGCAACCTGGACAAGCCGCTGCACTTTGACGACGACGCCGTGATCGAGAAATACGACGACCGCAGCTGGGAAGAGGAGCACGGCGAGGCATAAAACCTGCCATATGGGGACAGGTTTATTTTGGTAGGTTTTACCTGCTGTTTTGTTGATATGACGGCGCGTGCTGTTATGGCGCGCGCCGAAATGAACGCAACTATGAGCACCGTTTGGCGCCCGTGCGGCGCCACGGTAGTGGGAGAGGAAGGCTCAGATGAGCGACAGCAAGCATGTGACGTACGAGGACGCCGGCGTCGACACCGCCGAGGGCGGCCGCGCCGTCGACGCGATTAAGCAGATGGTCAAGGACACTAACCGTTCCGAGGTTATCGGTGGCATCGGCGGCTTTGGCGGCCTGTTCTCGGCCGCCGCGCTCAAGGATATGGAAGACCCGATCCTGATTAGCGGTACCGACGGCGTGGGCACCAAGCTCGTGCTCGCCCAGATCATGGACCGTCACGAGACGGTTGGCCAGGACCTGGTCGCTATGTGCGTCAACGATATTCTGGCTTCGGGCGCCGAGCCGCTGTTCTTCCTGGACTACGTTGCCATCGGTCACATCGAGGCCGAGCACATGGCAAAGATTATCAAGGGTGTGGCCGACGGCTGCAAGCTTGCGGGCTGCGCGCTCGTGGGCGGTGAGATGGCCGAGCACCCGGGCGTCATGGCTCCTGCCGACTACGACCTTGCCGGATTTACCGTGGGCGTCGTCGACCGTCCCAAGATGCTCGACCCCGCAAACGTCCGCCCGGGCGATGTGATCCTGGGCCTGCCTTCCACCGGCGTGCACTCCAACGGCTACTCGCTCGTGCGTAAAGTCATTGGCGTCGACGGCGTTAAGCCGGGCACGCCCGAGGCCGTCGCTAAGGCCGAGGAGCTGAGCCGTCCGCTCGAGGAGCTCGGCGGTGCATCGCTGGCAGACGCTCTGTTGGCCCCCACGCGCATCTACGTCAAGCCGATCCTGGAGCTGCTGCGCGGCGGCGCCAACGTGCACGCCATCGCCCACATCACTGGCGGCGGTATTACCGAGAACCTCAACCGTGCGCTCGCCGATGACGTCGACGCCGTGGTCACCCGCAACGGTGCCGAGATGGGCTGGGACGTTCCGCCCGTCATCACCTACGTGTCGCGCCAGGCCGAGCTTGCGCCCAGCGAGGCATGCAAGACCTTCAACATGGGCGTCGGCCTGTGTCTGATCGTCGCCCCCGAGGACGAGGCCGCGGTTACCGAGGCACTGGTCGCGCTGGGCGAGAAGCCGTTCCGCGTGGGCGAGTGCGTCGAGGGTTCCGGTAAGGTCGTGTACTCCGATGAGCGCTAACGAGCAGATGACTGCCGCCGAGGGCCTGGGCTTTGTGCCCTACACCCGTCCGACCGGCACCGATACGGCCGAGCCGCTTAAGATCGGTGTGCTCATCAGCGGCTCCGGCACCAATCTGCAAGCGCTGATCGACCTAATCGCCGCCGGCAAGCTCAACGCTTCGATTGAGCTTGTGGTGTCGAGCCGTCCTTCGGCTAAGGGTTTGCAGCGCGCTGAGCGCGCGGGCATCCAGACGCTCACGCTGTCCAAGGATGTCTATGCCGACCCCATCGCCGCCGACGAGATCATCGCGCACGAGCTGCTCGAGCGCGGCTGCGAGTATGTGGTCATGGCCGGCTACATGCGCATGGTGCACACGCCTCTGCTGGCGGCGTTTCCCAACCGCGTGGTCAACTTGCATCCGGCGCTGCTGCCGAGCTTTACCGGTGCGCATGCGATTGACGATGCCTTTGCGCGCGGCGTCAAGGTAACTGGCGTGACCGTGCATTTTGCCAACGAGGTCTACGACAACGGTCCCATCATCGCTCAGCGTGCGCTGGCTGTTGAGGAGGGCTGGGATGTCGATACGCTCGAGGAACACATCCACGCGATTGAGCACGTGCTGTATCCCGAGGTCGTGCAAATGCTCGCCGACGGCCGCGTCCACGTGCTGAAGAGCGGCAAGGTCGCAATTGACACGCCTCGCGGCTAGCGGTGCACAGTACAATTTAGTTGAGTGGTCAGGGTGGTCATTGGCGCCAAGGCGCGCGTGGCCACCTTTTGTTTTGGGTAGTCATCGGGGACGTTCTTGAATGACTAGGTGAGAGAGGTGAGCGCATGGCGGATAACGAAGCGCTGTTTACGCCTGAGCTGGTGTTTTTTGATTGGGAGTGTGCGACGCCGGATGAGGTGTTTGCGCAGCTCGAGGACGAGCTCGCTCCGCGCGGCTACATTGCCGACGGTTGGCTCGACGCCGTTCGCACGCGCGAGGATGCCTATCCCACGGGTCTTGCCATGCCGGCGGCAAACATTGCCATTCCGCATACCGATCCGGGGTTTGTGGCCAAGCCCTATATCGCGGTGGTGAAGCCCGCCGCGCCCGTGACATTTAACGCTATGGCTGGCATGGGCGCTCCGGTGCCGGCGCAGATCGTCATCAATCTGGGCATCGCCGAGCCGGGCGGCCAGGTCGAGGCCCTGCAAGCACTTATGAATATCTTTATGGACGCGGATGTCGCGGCCGATGTGCTCGGCCAGACCACGTCCCAGGGCATGGTCGACGCCATCCGCCGTCACTTCTAAGGTGCCGGCTGCCAGAGCTGTCCCCTTTGCACCAAAATGGTGCAGATTAACCTATCCCCAATGCACCAAGCGTGCCGCGGGGGCTGCGTTGTGACACAATGGCGTTTGTTCGATTCGTTATGCGAAAGGCCAACTATGGCAAATAAGAAAAAGAACTCCGAGGCCGCGCCGACGCCCGAGCAGCAGGCCCACGCTGCCTCCAGCTCTCGCAAGAAGCAGCGCAAGACGTACGTGTCCAAGACCGTCAAGATCGTCCTGGTGGTCATCGGCGTGCTGGCGATGCTGCTTTCCGTCTCGGCGATGGCGTGCTCCGGCCTTATGTCGCAGGCCGAGGACACCTCGGGCTACAAGCTGACCGGCGGCGTGGCTGCTACCATCAATGGCACCAACCTCACCGAGGACACCGTGACCAAGCAGATCATGAGCATGCGCACGTCCTATGGCTACACCAAGGACAAGGACTGGGCACAGTACCTGGTCGACAACGACCTCACGCCCAAGAAGTACCGCAAGCAGCTCATCGACTCCTACACGCAGCAGATTCTGCTTCAGCAGGCGCAGAAGGAAAACGGCGTGACGGTGTCGGATGAGGAAGTCGAGAAGGCTTGGAAGGACGCGTGCAAGAGCGCGGGCGGCGCCAAGACCTTTAAGAAGACCCTTAAGACTTACGGCTACACCGAGGACACCTATAAGAGCTCGCTCAAGGAGAGCCTGGCGCAGCAAAAGCTCAAGGAAGCCGTGGCGCCCACCAGCAAGCCCAAGGACAGCGAGATCGTCGATTACATCAACGAGAACCTGTCGAAGTACAACGATGCCCGCCGCTCGTCGAACATCCTGATCAAGGTCGATTCCGACGCATCCGACGAGGACAAGGCTGCCGCCAAGGCCAAGGCGCAGGAGTGCCTGGACAAGATTAACTCCGGCGAGCTGAGCTTTGAAGACGCCGTGAAGCAGTATTCCGACGACACCGGTTCCAAGGAGAAGAAGGGCGACGTGGGCTGGGACAAGCTCACCACCTTCGTCGACAGCTATCAGGCGGCGCTCGAAGGCCTTAACAAGGGCGACGTGAGCGACGTCGTCGAGTCGACGTATGGTTACCACATCATCAAGTGCACCGACTACTTCCATGTCGATAGCCAGGTCGATGACATTAAACAGGTGCCCAAGGACATCAAGAAGTATGTCTCCAACGTGGTGAAGACGCAGGCAGAGAGCACTGCGTACAGCGAGTGGCTGGAGCAGTACAAGAAGGACGCCGACATCACCGTTAACCCCATGCCCAAGGACGTGCCGTACAACGTCAGCCTGAAGGGCGTCACCAAGAGTTCGACCGACAATTCGTCGACGACTGAGTAATCATGGGGCGGCGCTCGTGTGAGTGCCGCCCGCACTATTGAGGAGGATTTGCAGATGACCAACGAAGAGCTGCAGAAGGAAATGATCGCAGCCATGAAGGCTAAGGACAAGGTTCGCCTGTCTATCATTCGCCAGGTTAAGGCCGAAGTGAAGAACATCGAGGTCAACGAGCGTCGCGATGTGACCGAGGAAGACGTCAACAGCATGATCAAGCGTCTGATTAAGCAGACGAGCGAGACGCTGGAGATGTCCATCAAGGCCGGCACCGACCAGGAGCGTACCGACAACCTGACCGAGCAGGTCAAGATTCTGGAGAGCCTGCTGCCCGCGCAGGTTTCGGGCGAGGAGCTCGAGGCCCTGATCGAGCAGGTTATCGCCGAGCTGGGTGCCACGTCCAAGAAGCAGATGGGCCAGGTCATGGGCGCGCTCGGCAAGGCCACCGGCGGCAACTTCGACAAGCCTGCCGCGGCAAAGATCGTCGGCGCAAAGCTGGCGTAATTTGTTACGCGGTTTTACCAAACCGCGTAACGGCTCGACGCTGCAAACCCGTACACGCGGCAATCTGACGTTCAATTTCAAGGGCGCGACCATAAGGTCTGCGCCCTTTCATTTCACGTCACCTTGCTCGCGTGTACGGGTTTTCGCTGACTTATGCTCAACAAGGGCGGTTGTATTATTTTCGGTGCTCATTGGGGACAGACTTAAATGAGTACCCACGGGGGGTACTCATTTAAGTCTGTCCCCAATGAGTGGGTGGAAGGTTGCGGGTTCTTTACGGGGATGTAGTGTGGGCTGCGGAAACGTGGTTCTTTCCGTACAATAGTTCAACTCGTGTAAACGCAGGGAAGGGACATCCATGGCAGACATGATCGAGATCAAGCATCTCAACAAGTACTTTGGCGACCTGCATGTGCTCAAAGATATCAACCTCACCGTCAAGCGCGGCGAGAAGCTCGTAATGATCGGGCCTTCCGGCTCGGGCAAGTCGACGCTCATCCGCTGCGTCGATTATCTTGAGGAGCCCACGTCGGGCGAGGTCATCATCGACGGTACGCCGCTCACCAAAAAGAATCACCTGGAGATGGCCCGCAAGTATAGCTCCATGGTGTTTCAGCAGTTCAACCTGTATCCCAACATGACGGTGCTCGGTAACCTGACGCTCGCGCCCATCAAGCTGCAAAAGAAGAGCAAGGAGGAGGCGACCGAGATCGCCATCGCCGCGCTCAAGCGCGTCGGCATGGCGCATAAGGCCGGCGAGTATCCGCAGAATCTCTCGGGTGGTCAGCAGCAGCGCATCGCCATCGCCCGCGCCCTGTGCACCAAGCAGCCCATCATCCTGTTTGATGAACCGACCTCGGCGCTCGACCCCGAGATGGTGCAGGAGGTGCTCGACGTTATGATCGAGCTCGCGCAGGAGGACATCACCATGATCTGCGTGACGCACGAGATGGGCTTTGCGCGCCAGGTGGCCGACCGCGTCATCTTTATGGAGGACGGCCGCATCCTGGAGGAGGGCACGCCCGAGCACTTCTTCGATAACCCCGAGAACCCGCGCTGCCGCGAGTTCCTGTCCAAGATTCTGCACTAGGCGCGGTGATGGACATGACGGATATGACGAGGGCGGCTGTATCGCGCCGTCACTTTTTGCAGCTGGCTGGCGCCGGCATGCTTGCGCTGACGGGGACCGCGCTTGCCGGTTGCGGCAACTCCACCAGCGGCGAGGGTTCCGACAAGGGATCCAAGCTTGCGGCCATTAAGTCGCGTGGCCATCTGAATGCCGGCGTTAAGAAAGACGTTCCCGGCTACGGCTATTACGACACCGCCAAGGGTCGCTTTGAGGGCATGGAAGTCGATTTGTGCTACCAGATCGCCGCTGCCGTCTTTGGCGTGAGCTACAAAGAGGCCCGCGCCCAGGAGCTTGTCGAGTTTACCGACGTAACGCCCAAGACGCGCGGCCCGCTGATCGATAACGGCCAACTCGACGTGGTCGCGGCGACCTACACCATCACCGACGAGCGCAAGAAGAGCTGGGATTTCTCGACGCCGTACCGCACCGACTACGTTGGACTCATGGTCAAGAAGCGTTCGGGCTTTACCTCGATTGAGAACTTGGACGGCAAGGTCATTGGTGTGAGCCAGGGTGCCACCACGCAGGGCCTGATCGAGCAGATGATCAAGGACAACGGCTTTAGCTGCAAGCCCGAGTTTAGGGCCTTTAGCGGCTACCCCATCATCAAGAGCTCGCTCGACGCCGGCAATATCGACGTCTTTGCCATGGATCGCTCCACGCTGGCCGGTTACATGAACGAGACCGTTGAGCTGCTGCAGCCCGAGGTCAAGTTTGGCGAGCAGGGCTACGGCGTGGCGACCAAGAAGGGCTGCGACCTTTCGGCCGTGGTCGATCAGGTGATTTGCGATCGCCTGGCCGATGGCTGGCTCGACCAAGAGGTCAAGACCTGGGGCCTTGTATAGGCACATCGTCCAAGGAAGGAATCAAATGCTCGAAGGATTATTTGACGCCGACCGTTGGTCGACGACATTTCAAAACATGGGGCCCTTCTGGGAGGGCTTTGGCGTGACGCTGCAGGTGGTCGTTGCCGGTCTGCTGCTGTCGCTGGTGCTGGGCACGCTGCTGGGCGTGTTTTCTACCACCCGTTCGCGGGTGCTGCGTGGCATCAGCCGCGTGTACGTGGAGTTTTACCAGAACACCCCGCTGCCCGTGCAGGTGCTCTTTATGTACATGGCCGGCCCGCAGTTTTTGCAGGCCATAACCGGTGCCGACCAGCCGGTGCGCATTGCGCCGTTCGTGTTGGGCTTCTTGGGCGTGGGCCTGTATCACGCGGCCTATATCTCGGAGGTCATCCGCACCGGTATCGAGGCGGTTCCGCGCGGTCAGATGGAGGCGGCCCAGAGCCAGGGCTTCACCCGTGCGCAGGCTTACTGGTACATCGTGCTGCCCCAGACGTTCAAGATCATTCTGCCGCCGCTGTGTAACCAGGCGCTCAACCTGGTCAAGAACACGTCGGTGCTGGCGCTTGTGGCCGGCGGCGACCTTATGTACCGTTCCGACAACTTTGTGAGTCTGTACGGTTACCTGCAGGGATACATCGTCTGCTGCCTTATGTACTTCATCATCTGCTTTCCGCTCGCCATGCTGGTGCAGTGGCTCGAGCGCCGCTCCAAGGAGCGTCCGCGCGGCGTGAGCCTGGCCGAGCTGGGGCTCGACAACGTAGAGGAGGCCTAGCGCATGGAAATCTTCAACGCGACCAACCTGCTCTACATTTGGGGCGGCTTTGTTAAGACCATCGAGATCTCGGCGCTGTCGATCTTTTTCTCGCTCATCTTTGGTACGGTGCTGGCGCTCGTTAAGAGCTATGCGCCCCGCCCATTCCGTATTCTGGTGAGCGCCTATATCGAGCTGTTCCGCTGCACGCCGAACCTGCTGTGGATCCTGTTTATCTACTTTACGGTGCAGGGTCTGGACATTGTGATTTCGACCATCGCCTTTACGCTGTTTACCAGCGCTGTTATGGCCGAGATTGTGCGCGGCGGCCTCAACTCGATTCCGCGCGGCCAGTTTGAGGCAGCGCAGAGCCAGGGCTTTGGCTTCTTTGCCACCATGCGCTACATCATTCTGCCGCAGACGTTTAAGACGATCATTCCGGCGCTGTTTAGCCAGTGCACGACCGTCATCAAGGACAGCTCGTATCTTTCGGGCATTAACGTGGCCGAACTCATGTACACGGCAAACGTCGTGATGGCCCACGCGATCGATCTGTCGCAGGTGCTTATGCTCTACGGTCTGGTGTTTGCGATGTACTTTGTGCTCAACTTTGGTATCTCGCTGCTGGTTCGCGCATATCAGAGGCGAATGGTGGCAGCGTAGAATGTGGCAAAGGGACAGCCCCTTTGTCACATAGAGAAAGGAATCGCGATGAGCGATCTGGAGAATAAGAAGAATCCTGTGGTCATTACCATCGCGCGCGACTTTGGCGCCGAGGGCCACGAGATTGGTCGCATGCTTGCCGACGAGTTGGGGATTCCGCTGTATGACAACGAGCTGCTGGTGCGTGCGTCGCTGCGCGCGGGCGAGTCGCTCGATAAGATGGCCGCCTATGACGAGCGTCTGGCCGTGGAGAACATGGCGTTTCTGCCCGACCGCTACGATGCGCGTTCGTACTCGGACAAGTTGTTCCAGAAGATGAGCCAGGTGATTTTGGACCTGGGTGAGACCGAGAGCTGCATTATCGAGGGTCGCCTGTCCGATTACCTGCTGCGTAACAACCCCAACCACATTGCCGTGTTGGTGACCGCACCCTTTGAGGACCGCGTCGAGATTGTGCGCAAGAAGCGCGGACTTAACAAAAAGAAGGGTGCCAAGCTGGTCAAGCAGCAGCAGAAGGCGCGTGAGGCATTCTACAAGCGTTACAGCGCCGGAAAGTGGAAGATGACGAGCGGTAAGGATATCGTCGTCAACCGCGCTAAGCTGGGACGCGAGGGCTGCAAAGACGTTATCGCCGCTGCCTACCGCTACAAAGTAGCGCAGCTCGAAGACTAACCGACCAAAACCACCACAAAGGGGACAGGCACCTTTGTGGTGGTTTTTGTTTTAGGCCGAGGGAAAGGCCTTGGCGGCAGTGCCTATCCTCGGCTTTTGCAAAATCTCGATCTGTAACACCAAGCCAGCGAAAAAGGCTCTAACTGTTACAGATTTAGATGAACCGTTCGGCCGTCAGCCCAACGTCTTGATCTGTAACACCAGGCGGCATATTTGGTCTCTTACTGTTACAGATTGAGATGCGGCGTGGGCGGCCGGCACAATATCTCGATCTGTAACAACTGCAGGGCTCAACGGACTCCAGCTGTTACAGATTGAGACAAAACGATCAGGCAAGTCCAAAACCACCACAAAGGTGCCTGTCCCCTTTGTGGTGGTTGGGGCGGTCGGCATAGAAAAAGTCCCCGCCGGACGTGTGCTCGACGGGGACTTTGCCGTTTGATGGCGAGCGCTGTAGGTGATTACTCGCCCAGCAGACTCTTGGTAATGGAAGCGGCGGCCTTCTTGCCGGCGCCCATCGCCAGAATGACCGTAGCGGCACCGGTGACGATGTCGCCGCCGGCCCAGATGCGGGGATCGGTGGTCTGGCCGGTCTCCTCGTCGGCGACGATGTAGCCCCACTTGTTGAGCTCCATCTTGCCGCCGATCTTCTTTGCGAAGGGGTTGGCGTTGGTGCCGATAGCCGAAATCGCGACGTCGCAGGGGATCTCCTCTATGGCGCCCTCGATGGGCACCGGGCGACGACGGCCGGACTCGTCGGGCTCGCCGAGTTCCATCTTCTGGACCTTGACGGCGCACACGGAGCCGTCCTCGCCAGCGACAAACTCGAGCGGGGAGACGAGCGGCAGAACCTCGACGCCCTCGGCCTTAGCATGGTGCAGCTCGGCGCGACGGCAGGGCATCTCGTCCTCGGTACGGCGGTAGGCGATGATGGCGTGCTCGGCGCCCAGGCGCTTGGCGGTACGGACGGCGTCCATAGCCACGTTGCCGCCACCAAAGACGACGACGTTCTTGCCGTGCTTGGTGGGGGTGTCGTACTCGGGGAACTTGTTGGCCTTCATCAGGTTCACGCGGGTGAGGTACTCGTTGGCGAAGAAGACGTTGGGCAGGTTCTCGCCGGGGACGTTGAGGAACTTGGGCAGGCCAGCGCCGGTCGCCACGTAGATGGCGTCGAAGCCCTGCTCGAACAGCTCCTCGGCCGTGGCCATGTTGCCCACGACGGAGTTGTACTCAAACTTGACGCCCATGTCCTCCAGGCCGTCAATCTCGCGCTTGACGACTGCCTTGGGCAGACGGAACTCGGGGATGCCGTAGACCAGCACGCCGCCGCCGGTAAAGAATGCCTCGAAGACGGTGACGTCAAAGCCGTTGCGGGCGAGCTCGCCGGCGCAGGTGATGCCGGACGGGCCAGAGCCGACGACGGCGACCTTCTTGCCGTTCTTGGGAGCCATCTTGGGCGTGGAAGCGAGCTCGGGGCGATCACCCAGGAAGCGCTCGAGCTGGCCGATGGCCACGGGCTCGGACTTCTTGCCACGGATGCACTTGCCCTCGCACTGGTTCTCCTGCGGGCAGACGCGGCCGCAGACGGCGGGAAGCATGGAGTCCTCGCGGATGGTATCGAGAGCGCCGCCGAAGTCCTTCTCGCGGATCTGCTCGATAAAGCGGGGGATGTTGATGTTGACGGGGCAGCCCTCAACGCAGAACGGCTTCTTGCAGTTGAGGCAGCGCTCGGCCTCGGCCAGCGCCATCTCCTCGGTGAAGCCCTTGTCGACGGGGCGGAAGTCGCAGGCGCGCTCGGCAGCCGGCTCCTCGTTATCGGGGGTGCGGGGCGACTTCATATCGGCAACGAAACGACCGTTAACTAGTGGCATGCGCAGCTCTTTTCCTCATAGGCCTTGAGGGACGCGCCCTCTTCGGAACGGTAAGCGGCCTGGCGGGCACGAAGGTCATCCCAGTCGACCAGGGTGGCATCGAAGTCGGGGCCGTCGACGCAAGCGAACTTGGTCACGCCGCCCACCTCGACGCGGCAGCAGCCGCACATGCCGGTGCCGTCAACCATGATGGGGTTGAGCGACGCGGTGATGGGGGTGTCGTACTTCTGGGCGGTGAGGGTCGAGAACTTCATCATCGGAACGGGGCCGACGCAGAAGACCTGGCTCACGGCCTTGTCCTGCAGCAGGCGCTCCAGCGGAGCGGTGACAACGCCCTGCTCGCCGTAGGAGCCGTCATCGGTGGTGATGTGGATGTGGTCCTCGTCGAGGAGCTCGCGGAACTGGTCCTCCATGAGCAGGAGGTCCTTGGTGCGGGCGCCCATGATGGCGTGGACCTCGTGGCCGGTCTCGACCAGGTGCTTGGCGACCGGGAAGGCAATTGCCAGGCCGACGCCGCCGCCAATGACGGCGCAGGGGCCCTCGGCCATCTCGGTGGGAACGCCCAGCGGGCCCACGACGTCGCGCAGTGACTCGCCGGCCTCGTAGGTGGACAGCATCTCGGTGGTCTTGCCGATCACCATGAAGATGAACTCGACCCAGCCCTCGTCACCGTTCCAGCCGGCCAGGGTAAACGGGACGCGCTCGCCCGTCTCGTTGGCGCGAACCATGAGGAACTGTCCAGCGTGCGCATGCTTGGCGATTGCGGGCGCCTCGATGCGGAACTTGAACACCTTCTCCGAGAACTGCGTCTTCTCCAGGATCTTATACATAGAACCCCTCTCTTGTTAGGGCCGCCGAACCGTGCCTCCACGGAAATGGACGGTAGCCCGAATAAAACCGTACGCGCACAGGCGTTGTGCAGACATACGGTACAAATTATACCCTCATGGACATGCTGTTTACGTGTGTCTTCGGCGGTTGGGAAAAGGGTTTATCCACTTCGACCTACCAAATAGGGATAGGTTTATTTTGGTCGGTTTTATCAGGCAAAACGGCAAAGGGGGCCGGCCTCGGGTTGTGATGAGGCCGGCCCCCTTTGGGGTGTTATGCGTGTATGGCGGCGCGGGGTTTATTGCGATGCGGCCACCGGGGCGTTTCTGTAGATAGAACCTGCCAAAATAAACCTGTCCCTAAACGGTAGGTTTTAGTGCTTGCCGTTGGCGGAGGCGGCGCCGTTGACGTGGTCGCGGGCATAGATCACGCCGTGCACGATGGCGAGACCGGCGGCATCTGCGGCGCGGGCGCAGGTGTCCTGGAAGTCATCGGCCTCGCGGGCGCGCAGCTGTTTGAGCACATAGTCTGCCACGGCCATCTTGCCGGGAGGGTTGCCGATGCCGGTGCGGATACGGCTAAAGTCGCGGCTGCCCATCTTGTCGATGATGGAGCGCAGGCCGTTGTGGCCGGCGTGGCCGCCGCCCACCTTGACACGTACGTCGCCGGCGGGAATGTCGAGCTCGTCGTGAATCACGAGCAGCTCCTCGGCCTTGATCTTGTACTCGCGGCAGAGCTTGGAGATGGGTCCGCCCGAGGTGTTCATGTACGACTGCGGCTTGACCAGCACGATCTGGCGCTTGCCACCCTCTTCCTCGGGATCGTTGATGTTGATGAGTGCGACCTCGGCGCCGGCCTGGTTTTTCCAGTACGTGACACCGGCCTGACGGGCCAGCTCATCGATCGCCTTAAAGCCGGCGTTGTGGCGGGTCTCGGCATATTCCTCGCCCGGGTTGCCAAGCCCGGCAACCATGCGAATCTTAAGCGGCTGTGCAGCTGCCATGTGCTTCCTTTCGTCGATTTATCGTCTGCTATGGTGAGCGACCCCGTTGCCGCTGTCAAATGGAGGGCGATTGAGGTGAGTTGAGGGCGTTTGAGCGGTTGCAGGAAACCGGGGTGGACAGTTAGTTCAGATTTGTATAAAGCAAGAGGCTCTCGGCTGCCAAAATCGGAGACATAGAGCCGTTTCGGTGCTTTGGGGCGCACGTTTTGCGCTATTTCGAAGCCATTCGAGCCTTTAAATGAGGTGATTGGCCCCGAGATGGCAGCAAAGCGCCTTGAAATAAGCCGTCTGTTTATACAAATCTGAACTAACTGTCCAGCCTTGCTCGGCTATGTTGTCGAGATACGCTTTCTAGACCGGCGCGAGGCCGATTCCGGCCCGAAGGGCGTTGAGCCATGCGGCTTGACGTTTGCGATAACCCTTGATGCGATAGCGGAACCGAACCCCAGCGAGTCGATGCATCATTTGTGCGAAGGCTTCGAGCGCAACAAGGTCTTTCATTTGGTCGCGATTGATAACCAGGACGTGGATGCCCATTGCCTTGAGTCCATTATTTCGATTGCCATCGTGGATGCGAGCATTTTGAAGCTCATGCCCAATTCCGTTGTATTCGTTGTCGACTCCGGCTGCCGGGCAATATAGGTCGCAGATGGCATAGGGGATGCCTGAGGACATGTTGACCGCAAGAGTGTCGAAGTCGATTCGATGGTTGAGTAGCAGGCCTCCCATGGGCAGGCTGCAGCATCCGAATCCGCCAAAGCGCATGGGCGCGCCCAGGACGGCGAACATTAAGGACTCCGCTGGGGATGCGGATCCTGCTCGGGCGAGTCTGACGGCCGTGCGAAACGAGGCGTAGGAGCTACTTTTGGCAAACTGTGCGACTGCCTCGAGCTCATTTATGGTTGTGGCAGGCTCGCATTTGTAGTGCGCCTGTTCGTAGCGGGTTTCGTCTTGCTTTCCGGGTGCCGGCTGGCCGCCATGACAATCAAGATCTTCCATCGCTTCGGAGCTACCGGCCTTGGGCCACGTGTCGTCGTGGGCGATGGGGTAGGTTATCTCGGGCGGAAGGGAGTAGGACCCCAACAGCTCCATGAGAAGCATTAGGACTTTGGCTACAGGCTCATTCCTAGAGCACAACATGGCTGTCATGGCGGGAGACGTTGCGTAGATGTCAGCTTCGATGTGCATGATTGCTTCCGCGGGAAGCGGGGCGGTGATGCTGTGCTGGAGAAGACGTCCGTCGGGCCGTCTGTTGTTGCCGCCGGCAACAAGGAGATCTAGGCGCTCGGAGTCGTCTTCACTCCAGGCGTCAAGCATCGCAAGAGCTACAAAGTCTATGGCGTCCTTGTTGGGAACACAACTTGCAAGGGCTTGGGCCTGTTGCCTGTCATCGATGATGCTCCAAGGAAGCGCAGAGTACGCCCGTCGAGCGCGGCGAATTGCGCGAAGGGCGGAGAAATGTGAGATCACAGTGGTCATAGCTATAAAGTACTAAGCCGTCGGCGAAATGATGCAGCCGTGGCGTTCTTTTCGCTCAAAGGGGCGTCGTGCGCCGCAGACGGTAGCAGATCGTGCGAGGGGCCTTGAAAAGCGGGGCTCAGGGCGCTTGTTTGACCTTGGAGGCATGGATCGAGATAGGTGTTGGACAGTTAGTTCAGATTTGTATAAGACGACTGAAGCGTTCCGCCATTGTCGAAGGGTTCGGTGGGCAAAATAGAGTGAATGGCATAGTGAAGACGTCCATAAGAGGAGAGATTGGCCGAGATTATGCCGGCAGGTGAACCTTTGGCGCATCAAGTGGTCCATGTGGGCGCCCAAGAAAATACAAATTTGAACTAAATGTCCAGGGAAGGTTGGCGAGGGATAGAAAAAGGGTCGGAAGCGAGCTTCCGACCCTTTAAAAGCATCAAAGATGATGCGATGCGTGGCAGGCTACAGCGCGAAGTCGCCGCCGACGAGCGTGGAGACGGGCTCCTCGTGGTAAACGGCGGAGATGGCCTGAGCGAACTCCTCGGCGACCGAGATGGTCTTGATCTTGCCGCCGACCTCGACGGGGATGGCGTCGGTGACGACGCACTCGACGATGGGGGCATCGTTCAGGCGCTCGATGGCCGGACCGGAGAAGATGCCGTGGGTGGCGCAGACGTAGATGTCGCCAGCGCCCATAGCCTTGAGCTCCTTGACGTTGGCGCACAGGGTGCCAGCGGTGTCGATCATGTCGTCGTTGATGATGCAGGTCTTGCCCTTGATGTCACCGATGATGCCCATGACCTCGGCGGCGTTGTGGCGCGGACGACCCTTGTGGGCAATGGCCAGGTCGCAGCCGAGCATATCGGACAGCTTCTTGGCGGCCTTGGCGCGACCCACGTCGGGGGAGACGACAACCAGGTTGTCGGTGTCGAAGTTCATGGCGTTGTAGTACTGGCCAAACAGCGGCAGTGCGGACAGGTGGTTAACCGGGATATCGAAGAAGCCCTGGATCTGGCCCTGGTGCAGGTCGAGGGTGATGATGCGGTTGACGCCGGCACGCTCGAGCAGGTTGGCGACGAGGCGGGCGGTGATGGGCTCGCGCGGGCCGGCCTTGCGGTCCTGGCGGGCATAGCCGTAGTGGGTGATAACGGCGGTGATGGAGCGGGCGGATGCGCGCTTGGCAGCGTCGGTGGCGATGAGCAGCTCCATGAGCATGTCGTTGACGTTGCCGCCGGCCACGGACTGAATCAGGAAGACGTCGGCGCCGCGGACGGTCTCGTCGTAGCGGGCGTAAATCTCACCATTGGCGAACTGCTTTAGCGTAAGGCCCGAAAGCTCGACCCCAAGGTACTCAGCAATCTTCTGAGCGAGGGGACGGTTGGAGGAACCGGAATACACGCGGATGGACTTGCGCATATTCTCCGACTTCTCGGGATCATTAATCGGCATTACCCTTCTCCTTTATATCGAATGCCATATAGATGCCTTGTTGCATTGTAACCGCGCGACGGGGCTTATCGGGTCTTGATAACGTCTTTACCGTCAACGGACACGAACCGACCACTCATCCGGTTGCGCAGGTCACGATAGAAAAAGGAGCCGCCCCCATGGAGCAGCTCCTTTTGTGCTTGGTAAAACGTTATACCTCGTCGTCCTCGTGCAGGCGGCGGCGGTAATCGGCGGCCCAGCCCTCAATATTTACCTGACGGGCGCGGCCCAGACCAAGTGCGTCGGCCGGGACCGGCTCGGTGATGACGGAGCCGGCGGCCACGAGTGCACCGTCGCCGATCTGGGCGGGCGCGACCATCATGGTGTCGGAGCCAATGAAGGCGTCCTTGCCGATGACGGTCTTGTGCTTGTGCACGCCATCGTAGTTGCAGGTGATGGAGCCCGCGCCCACGTTGACGCCGGAGCCCATGGTGGTGTCGCCGATGTAGGACAGGTGCGGCACCTTGGAGCCCTCGCCGATCGTGGACTTCTTGATCTCCACGTGCGTGCCGGCCTTGGAGCCGTCGAGCATGTGGGTGCCCGGGCGCAGGTAGGCGCGCGGGCCGCAGTCGACGCCGTTCTCGATGACGGCCTCGATGGCGATGGTCTCATCGATGGCGCAGCCGCTGCCGACGGTGGTGTCGGTGAGACGGCTGTTGGGGCCGAGCTGGCATTCCTCGCCCACGGTGACGTGGCCGATCAGGTGCGTCTGCGGCCACACGATGGTGTCGCGGCCGATGGTGGCGTCGGGGCCGATCCAGGCCTGCGTGGGGTCGATGAACGTGACGCCCTCGGCCATCCAGTGCTCGTTGATGCGGTCGCGAGCGATGGCAGTGAGCTGCGCGAGCTGGATGCGGCTGTTGACGCCCAGGCCATCACGGTAGTCGTCGCAGTGGAAGATGGAGACCGCCTGGCCATGGCCTTTGAGGATTTCGAGCATGTCGGGCAGGTAGTACTCGGACTGCGCGTTGTCGTTGCCGATCTCGTCGATGTGGGCGGCGAGCTGCGCGCCGTCGAAGGCGTAGCAGCCGGCGTTGCACTCGAGCAGCGTGGCGTCCTGCTCGGGCGTGCAGTCCTTCTGCTCGATGATGCGCTCGATCTGGCCGTCGGCACCCAGCTTGATGCGACCGTAGCCAAAGGGATCGGGCGGGGTCATGGTCATGACGGTGCAGGCGAGCTCGCCGGTGGCGACGGTTTGCGCGAACTTGGCGACGGTGTCGGCGGTGATGAGCGGCAGGTCGCCGTTGAGCACCACGACGGGGCCTTGCGTGATGCCACAGGCCTCGAGCGCGACCTTCACGGCGTGACCGGTGCCCAGACGCTCGGTCTGCTCGACGCACTCGACCTTGGTGGCGCTGTTGGCGTAGGCGCCGTCGATGAGGGCGCGCATCTCGTCGGCGTGGCTGCCGATGACAACCACGACGCGGCTGCAGCCGGCCTTGATGGTAGCGTCGACGATCCACTGGACCATGGGCTTACCCAGGATCTTGTGCGAAACCTTGCAGTGGTTCGACTTCATGCGGGTGCCCTCGCCGGCAGCGAGGATAATTGCGGTTGCGTCCATGTGATCTCCTGTTACGTTATAGAGACGTGTGTTTGGAAACGATACACGGCGCAATATGATACCGCAGGCATATGACGAGCGCGTAACGATTGGTTTGCGGCGGTTGAGGCTTGCACCGCCGGCGTGGCGTTTGCACTGCGTGCGTGCGGCGTTGGCGGTGCTGCGGAGCTGTTGTTTGAGCGAGGGGACGGGGGTGCCCGTGGACAACATACGAGAGAAGTTTGGCGGCGAGCCCGTCGCGGCATTCTCGATGTCGCATCCGGCTGTGCCGGCACTCTATATAGCGCTGACGCTGGGGCTCACTATGTTCTCGATGCAGCCGGTACTGATTGCGCTGTCACTTGCGGGCGGGCTGGCGAATGGATTTGCGACGCGTGGGGCTGCCCGCACGCTGGGCGCGCTCCGCTGGCAGCTGCCGGTGATTTTGATCGTCGCGGTGCTCAATCCGCTGTTTAGCGCCTCGGGCTCGACGGAGCTGTTCCGTATTGGCATGCGCGCGGTGTATCTGGAGAGCATGGTATACGGCCTGTGCATGGGCGGGCTGTTTGTGGCGAGCATACTGTGGTTTGAGGCGGCGGCATCGATGCTCGAATACGACAAGGTACTCGCGCTGCTGGGCAATGCCGCGCCGGTGATTGCGCTCATGATCTCGATGTGCATGAGGCTTATCCCGCAGTTTTTGCGCCGCGGTCGTACGGTGCTGGCGGTGCAAGATGCGATTGACGTGCCGGGCCGCGCGCCGGCCGACCCCGTACGCTCGCGCCTGCGGGCGTCGAGCGTGTTGATGGGCTGGGGCATGGAAGATTCGCTGGAGCGCGCGGACGCGATGCGCTCGCGCGGGTGGGGTGCCGCGACGCGTCGTACGACGTATGCGCGGTATCGGCTGGGGCGCAGCGACGTTGCCGCGCTGGTTGGGCTTGCGCTGTTTGGTGCCGCCGCGGTGGCGGTGGCATGGACCGCGACAACGCAGTATTCGTTTTATCCGCAGCTCTCGGTGCCGGCGTCGTGGCTGGGCTATGTCGTGTACGCTGCCTGGATGATGCTGCCTTGCGCGTCGCACGCGATTGATGAGAAGAGGTTTGGCTGATGGCTCGGTTGGATAGGGGCCCGGTGTCGGGCGCGGCGTGCGGCCCGGATATTCCGGCGATTGAGGTGCAGGGCCTTAGTTTTGCCTATCCCGGGGCCGAGGCACCGGTGCTCGAGGGACTTGATTGGCGTGTTCTCCAAGGTGCATTTGCGCTGCTTGTTGGCGGTACCGGTTCGGGCAAGTCGACGCTGCTGTCGCTGCTCAAGCCCGAGATCGCGCCGGCGGGTACGCGCTCCGGCGAGCTGCTCGTGCTGGGCGAGCCCGTCGCCGACATGGACGTGCGGGCATCGGCGGAGCGCGTGGGTTATGTGTTCCAGGATCCCGAGAACCAGATCGTGTGCGAAACCGTGTGGCACGAGATGGCGTTTGGCCTAGAGAATCTGGGTGTGTCGCGCGACGAGATGCGGCGTCGCGTAGCTGAGACCAGCTATTTCTTTGGTCTGGAGGACTGGCTTCATCGCGATACCGATACGCTTTCGGGCGGCCGCAAGCAGCTGCTGTCGCTTGCCGCCGTCCTGGCGCTGCGTCCGCGTGTGCTGCTACTCGACGAGCCCACGTCTCAGCTCGATCCCGTTGCCGAGAAGAATTTTCTGCACGCGCTGTTTCGTGTGAACCGTGAGTTGGGCTGCACGGTTGTTGTGGCTACGCATCAACCGCGCCCAATGCTCGAGTATGCGACGTGTGCGTACCGGATTGAGGACGGTCGCGTGCGCGAGGTGGCGGATATGGCTTCTTTGGGACGCCGAGAATCGTTGTTTTCCGACGACATGTTGGGGTGGGGTGCCGTCCGATGTGCAAAAAACGGAGTATTCAGCAGGCGTGAGGACAATTTGGGCTCTCTGGAGCCGCCCGGGGACGTATCGAGCGCGAAAAAAAGTTCGGAATTGGACAAATCGTCCGAATTTGTGGCGCAAACGTCGCTCGAGAACGGCTCGGAAGCCTTCCCGCGCACGAATGGAAGCAGAATACTCCAAAAAATGCACGCTGGGTCGGCTACCACCCTGTCGGAAGGCTGGTTTCGCTACGATCGCGCGGGCGGTTGGGTGCTGCGCGGGCTCGATGCGTCGTTTTCGGCTGGCGCGGTGCATGCAGTCGTGGGCGGAAACGGCTGCGGCAAGTCGACGATGCTTTCGGTGCTGGCCAAGACCGCCAAGCTGCAGCGCGGCCGCATGGTGCGCGGAGCGGCCTCGGCGGCGCTGTTGCCTCAGAATCCCAAAGCATTGCTGGTTGCCGAGACGGTTCGCGATGAGCTGATGGAATGGGCCTCGACCTGCGGATATGACGAGAACTTGGCGCGGGAGCGTGCGGCGCAACTGGGATTGGACGGCCTGGAGACGCGTCACCCCTACGACCTCTCGGGCGGACAGCGCCAGCTGCTCGCGCTGGCAAAGCTGCTGCTGATTGGCCCCGAGCTGCTGCTGCTTGACGAGCCCACGAAGGGCTTGGACCTGGAGAGCCGCCGCATCATCGCTCGAGCCCTGCGTGACCATGCGAAGGCTGGCGGCACCGTCATCATGGCTACGCACGATTTGGACTTTGCCGAGCAGGTCGCCGACGACATCGCCATGATGTTCGATGGCGAGATTGCCTGCATGGAGCCCCCGGCCGACTTCTTTGCCGACAACGTGTTTTATAGGGCGTGATGGGATGACGGATTATCGCATCGTGCGCCTACTCGCAAAACTGGAGATACCGCTGCTGCTGGCGGTGCCAGCCGTGATGGCTGCGGCGTTGCTGGCGGGCGTTGAGCAGGCGGCGCTCGCCATGCTTGTCGTGGTGGCGCTGGTGCTTGCGCTGTTCTTTGCAGGCTACGAGGCGTCGCGACCGGGCCTGCGCCAGATTATGCCAACGCTGGTTCTGGCGGCGTTGGCCGCGGCGGGGCGCATCTTGTTTGGTCCCATTCCCGACTTTAAACCGGTGAGCGCCATCGCCATTATCGCGGGGGCGACGCTTGGTCGCCGCAATGGTTTTATGGTTGGCGCGCTGGCAGCGCTGACCAGTAATTTCTTTTTTGGACAGGGCATGTGGACGCCGTGGCAGATGTATGCCTGGGGTTTGGTGGGCTATATCGGTGGTGCGCTGGCGCATGCGGGCGCGTTTGACCGCGCCGATGGAACCGTGCGCATGCCGGCGCTGTTGGCGTATGGCTTTGCGTCGGGCCTGCTGTATGGCGTCGTGATCAACGCCTACGACATTATCGGTTTTGTTCAACCGCTCACGTGGGCGGGTGCCATGGCGCGTCTTGCCACCGCCGTACCGTTCGATATCACGCACGGCCTTGCGACCTGCGTGTTTTTGGCCGCCTTGTACAGGCCTTGGTGCCGTCGCATCAACCGCGTCGTCGTGAAGTACGGACTGTAGGGCTGGTTGCGCCGGGGCGGGAATCAATGCTGCCGAAGTGCCATTTCAAAACTATGCCGGTTTACGGGGCTAGATTGGCACAGGCAGACCATACCGGCTTTTTTCGAAATAGAGCAAGCCGTTTACCTGCGGTTTTATTATTTCGGAATTGCGTATGGTTGGGGGTTTGCGATTTAGCCCCGTAAACCGGCGTAGTTTTGAAATAGCCGGCTGATACGACGGGCATCGTGGCCCTCGGAGAGCCAAATTGATCCGTTTTCTTTCGCCTCCAGACGTTCCCAGGGAATCAGCTGAACCCGCCCGCCACGAAATCGGTCTATCTACTACGTTTGGCCCGACACCCCCAACCACAACCGTGTTTTATGAAAAACCGTAGGCTTTCTACCTGCGGTTTTCTTTTTGCGTTGTTCACTGTGGTCGATGGTAGTGGCTTAAACGTAGTAGATGGGCGTGTTTCGTGGCGGATGGGTCACGCGGATACCCCCACGAGGCCCAAAATGATCCGTTTTCCTTCGTCTCCGGGGGCAGCTGGAGTTAGAGCTCCAACGTAAGGGTGACGGGGCAGTGGTCGCTGCCGAAGATGTCGCCGCGGATGCCGGTGTCGCGTACGTTGTCGGCGATTGCGTCGCTTACCAGGAAGTAGTCGATGCGCCAGCCTGCGTTGTTCTTGCGGGCATTAAAGCGATAGCTCCACCAGCTGTAGACGCCCTCGACGTCGGGGTTTGCCGTGCGCCAGGTATCGGTAAAGCCGGCGTTGAGCAGCTCGGTAAACTTGCCGCGTTCCTCGTCCGAAAAGCCAGCGTTGCCGCGGTTGGACTTGGGGTTCTTAAGGTCGATCTCCTCATGCGCCACGTTAAAGTCGCCGCAAGTTACGACGGGCTTGCCGGTCTCGCGTTCAAGCGCGCTCAAAAAGCCGCGATAGGCATCGTCCCAGGCCATGCGCACATTGATGCGCGCGAGCTCATTTTGGGCGTTGGGCGTATAGACGTCGACAAACCAGAACTTGTCGAACTCCAGCGCGCAGACGCGGCCCTCGGTCGCGGCTTGGGCAACGAGCTCGGCAGCCTCGCCTTCGCCGGCGTAGGGCAGCAGCGCATCGGCGTGCAGCACGCGCAGCGGTTCCTGGCGGCTAAAGACCGCAGTGCCTGAATAGCCTTTACGCTCGGCGTAGCTCCAGGTTTGGCGATAGCCGGGCAGGTCAATATCAACCTGGCCTTCTTGCAGCTTGGTCTCTTGCAGCGCCAGGATATCGACGTCGAGTTCTTGCGCGATCTGGATAAAGCTCGGGTCCTTTTTGAGCACGGCGCGCAGGCCGTTGACGTTCCACGAGGCGAAAGTGTAAGTCTGAGGCATGGTGTCCTTTCGACGGGGTTGGCAGGCTTAAGATTAGCGCAACAGGGGCGGGGTGGGCTCCGCGCATGCTGACTTAAAGGTCGCATGCTGGGACATCGCCCGACGCCGCCCGATCAACAAGGACGGAGGGCTCATATGACGCAGGCAATATCGGACCCAAAGCAGGCCTCCGCCACGCTGGCGGAGCTGTTCAATACCCACGAGCGCGTGGTGTTCTTTGGCGGCGCTGGTGTTTCCACGGCAAGCAGCATTCCCGATTTTCGCAGCGTTGACGGCCTGTATCACCAACAGTTTGCCTATCCGCCCGAGACCATGCTCTCGCACGGCTTTTACGAGACACGTCCGGCGGAGTTCTTCGACTTTTACCGCACCAAGATGATCGCGCTTAACGCCAAGCCCAACCGCTGCCACACCAAGCTGGCCGAACTGGAGCGAGCCGGCAAGCTCGATGCCGTGGTGACGCAAAACATCGACGGCTTGCATCAGATGGCGGGCTCGCAGCGCGTGTTTGAGTTGCACGGATCGGTCCATCGCAACATTTGCCAGTCGTGCGGCGCGGTCTATAGCGCCGAGTGGATTTGCTCGCGCGAGCACGAGGACGCCGCGGGCGTGCCTGTGTGCCCCGCGTGCGGTGGTCGCATCAAGCCCGATGTGGTGCTCTACGAAGAGCCGCTCGACGAGCGTGTGTTGACCGGTGCCGTTGCCGCCATCGCCGCGGCCGATGCCCTCATTGTGGGCGGGACCTCGCTCGTGGTGTATCCGGCGGCAGGCCTTACGCGTTACTTTACTGGCGATACGCTGGCCATTTGCAATTTGGCGCCTACCGATCAGGATGCAAATGCCGACCTGCTGATTTCTTGCGACATCGCGGCCGCGTTTGCGTTCTAGCCCGTGTGCGCGGATACAATAGAAAGACTGAGTGCAAAGCGACCCCGCCGCCAGCTCCCCAAGCTCGGCGGCGTGGGCATTTTAGGAGGATGTTCATGGCGAACGACAGCAAGACATGGCGGTGCGGAAAGTATGAGCTCAGCTTTGACCGTCCGCGCATCATGGGCGTCCTCAACGTGACGCCCGATTCGTTTAGCGACGGCGGGGAGCACTTCGACCCGGATGCCGCCATCGAGTATGGCCTGGCGATGCTCGACGCCGGCGCCGACATCATCGACGTAGGCGGCGAGTCCACGCGCCCTGGCTTTACCCCGGTCAACCCCGACGAGGAGGCTCGCCGCGTGCTGCCCGTGGTGCGCGCGCTGGCCAAAGAGGGCGCCATCGTCTCGATCGATACGCGCCACGTGGCGGTTGCCAAGGCGGCCGTGCGCTGCGGCGCCTCGATCGTCAACGACGTGACGGGCTTCACCGACCCCAAGATGGTCGAGTTTGTTAAGACGAGCACCTGCGGCGTCATCGTGATGCATGCCGGCGAGGTCGCCGCGCCCGCACGCACGCACGCAACGGTGCAGCTCGATACCTCGGCTGCGGCGTTTGTTGCCGAGAAGGCGCGCGAAGCGGCTGCCGAGGCCGCGCGTGAGGCTGAGAAGCCGGCTCGCCGCCGTCGCGGCAAGTTGCTGGGTGAGCCTAAGCCGGAGACCAAGCTTCCGGGTGGCGTGGTGCAGCCCTCGTTGCCGTTTGGCGAACCTGAGCCCGCGACCGAGCCTGCAAGCGAGCAAGAGACGCCGGCCGCCGAGCAGGCTGCTGCCGCCGAGACCGTCGCGCCCGCGCCCGAGGCCACCGAGGCCGCATCGGAGCCCAATGACCGCCTGGCCGCCATGATGCGCCGCAGCGCCCGCCGCGAGGAAGCCTACGTGCCCACCTCGCAGCTCCGCCGCTTCACCCTGCCCGATTCGGCGCCCATCATGCGCCGCGTCATGGGCTTTCTGTCCGACCAGGCCCGCGCGCTCATCCACGCCGGCGTGTCGCGCGACCGCATCTGCATCGATCCCGGTCCGGGCTTTGGCAAGACGGCCAACGAGGACATCGTCATCCAGCGCGAGACTGCCAAGATGGCGTCACTGGGCTATCCGCTCATGTGCGCCGTATCGCGCAAGCGCTTTGTGGGCGCCGTCTCGGGCGTGACCGAGGCCGCCGAGCGCGATGCCGCTACGTTTGGCGTGTGCCTGGGCGCCATCCAGGCCGGTGCCAACATCGTGCGCGTGCACGACGCCGCGGGCTTTGCGCAGTTCCTGAACGGCTACTGGGCGGTTGCCAAGCCGCAGCCGCGCCGCGCGTTTGTGGCCGTGGGCTCCAACCTGGGGCATCGCTGTGACAACATCCGCGCCGCACGCGACATGATCGCCGAGATTCCACTCACCTGCGTGTCCAACTCCTCCAAGATCTACGAGAGCGAGCCGGCCTACGAGACGCGCCAGGACGCGTTTGCCAACGCCGTCATCGAGATTAAGACCGAGCTGGCGCCGTTGGTGCTGCTCGACGAGCTCATGAAGATCGAGGCCGAGCTGGGTCGCGACCGCTCCAAAAAGGCCAAGGCCAACGGTCCGCGCACCATCGACTTGGACCTGCTGTGGATGGACGGCGAGACCCACGGCGGCAAAAAGCTGCGCCTGCCGCATCCGCTGATCGGCGAGCGTGACTTTGTGCTGGTGCCGCTCGAGGACCTGATGCACGACCCGGCTCGGTTCTTCCGCTACAACGGCGTCGAGGTCAAGGAGCCCGAGGACCGCGTGGGCCATATCGTGGGCGAATTGGGGCGTATGTAGATGATCGAGATGAATGCTGTTGCCGCCGGTACCGAGCTCGACGCGGCGCGTGATGCGGGCCGCGAGGGCGTGTCCGCGGGCTGGTGCGCGTGGAGCGTGGGCGATGCTTCGCTGACGTTTTCGCTGGTTGTGCGCCCCGATGTGAACATGCACGCCTTCCACGGCCTGCCGTTTGTGGCCGCGATGGGCATGATGGACGCGCTCGTGGGCACGGCTTCGACGCCGGGGTTGGGCCTTGCCGGTAAAGTGGGTATCCAGTGGCCGAGCGATATCGTGTGCGGTGCGCCTGCGTTTGAGACGTCGCTCGCGCGTGTTGCCGTGAACGGCGGTGCCGGTGCTGCGGGCATGTTTGCCGCGGTGACGGTTGATATTGAGCGTGCGGCGCTGGGTGAGCTTGGCGTGGATATGGCAGATGAGGCGCTGATCGAGGCATTGGCCGCCGCTGTGCTGACCCGCGTTGACGCCTGGGCGGTTGCCGCCAACACGCCGCAGGGCGCTGCCGGCCCGCTGGCTCCGGTGCTGGGCGAGTACTTTGACATGGTGCCACTGCTGGGTCGTCAGGTCGCGGCGGTGTCGCCCAACGGTTTGCCGCTTGCGGTCGGTGTGTTTGCGGGCCTGGACATCTGGGGTCGCGCGACCATCAAGACCGATGTCGGCGAGCAGGAGTTTCCGCCCGAGGCCGTACGGATTCGCGGACTGTAACGCGAGGCGCCCGCGCTCAAAGATAACGATGACAACGAAGCCCTCTTCGGCCTGTGCCGGGGAGGGTTTCGCCTATCTGGGGAATGGGTTGCCAGCGCCCTATTCCTCAAAATTGAAAATTTTTCAGTTTTGAGGAATAGGCTTGGCGAACGTTTGCGGGGCTGTGACATCGGGCGTGCTCGACTTAAGCCCCTGCTCTATCCCAGCTTCTGCATGCGGCGGTAGATTTCGCAGATGCCCTTGATGGTGAGTTGGCCGTCCACCACGTCGAAGGCATCGGTCGAATCGGCGACGATGCCGGCGAGACCGCCCGTGGCGATAACGGTGGCATCCTCGCGGTCCAGCTCGCGCTTCATGCGCGCGACCAGGCCCTCGGCCATGGCGGCAGCGCCCACCACGGCGCCGACCTTGATGCACTCTTCGGTGTCGCGACCGATGGCGTGCTCGGGCGCCTCGAGCGGCACGCTGGCGAGCTTGGCGGCACGGGCGGCAAGCGCGTCCATGGAGATGCGGATGCCCGGCGCAATCGCCCCGCCAATGTAATAACCGTCCTCATCGATGACGTCGATATTGGTCGCGGTGCCAAAGTCCACCACGATTGCCGGCGCGCCGTAGAAAGTCTCGGCTGCGACGGCGTTGGCGACGCGGTCGGCGCCCACGGCCTGGGGGCGCGCCGCGCGCAGCTTGGTCACGGCGGCCGTCTGCGGCCCGATGACGATGGCGTCCGCGGCAATGCGGTCGGCCACGGCGTGCCACTCGCGCGAGAGCTGCGGCACCACGCCCGCAAAGGCGATCGCGTCAACCGCATCGAGCGAGAGGCCGTACATCTTAAAGAAACCCATCAGGCGCACGTGGATCTCGTCGGCGGTATAGGAGCGGTCGGTGGGCATACGCCACGACTGCACCAGCTCGTTTCCGTCAAACAGGCCCATGGCCGTCTGCGTATTTCCCATATCGATAGCGAGCAGCATGTCTACTCCCGGTGTCGGCATAAAAGGACGCGCACCATTGTATACGTGCCGTCGACGGCGCTCGGCTGCGATTCGTTTACGGTGATAGGGGCTGAGGGGTTTAAATATGAAGGAATTATGCTCTACGAGATTTTCCTTGCCGTTTACCGAACTCCCGCGTAATATTCTTTCTTGCGCACATGAGGCGCCCAGACATTGCGGGGTGGAGCAGTCTGGTAGCTCGCCGGGCTCATAACCCGGAGGTCGTAGGTTCAAATCCTGCCCCCGCGACCAAGAACTTGCAGCTCGTCGGCTTAGCCGGCGAGCTTTTTTGTTAAAGGCTTTAGCCTGTGCGGGGCGCGCAGCGCGCCGCATCAGAAACCACC